>CAMVLT010000034.1 GCA_947168395.1 uncultured Prevotellaceae bacterium
GAAATATGCAAATTTTCATTCCACTTTAATTATTAGAGCGCAAAGTTAGAGTCCCCATGATTCATGGTATAAAAATGTTAAAAGCATTTGGATGGGAATAATATTATGTAACTAATTTGTATCTTTGCATAAAAAAGGAATTATGAAAAGTATCGAAGAAGCTATCAGCATATTTGAAAATAGTGTCGCAATCCAAGCCCAAACTTTTGAGACGGGTGATTACAAGAAAGGTAATAGGCACTTTAAGTTATATATGCAAAGCATTGTTTATCTTTATGAACATAACCATTTAGCCGATTTGGAACCATTGCTTAAGCATGAAAATGTTGGAGTCAGGTCAACAGCTGCTTATGCTTTGTTGCCCATAATGGAGGAAAAGAGTAAAGCTGTTTTGCAAGAAATTGCTAATAACAATTATGGAATACATAGTTTAAATGCAGAGAGAACATTACAACGATGGAATGACAATGAGATAATTTTCCCTTATCAAGCTGGCTTTCATTGGTAAAATAACAATAACAAATTACATACATTATGGAAAAGACAACTGGCAAGGGATTGATGTTGATTGAAAGACTGGCTCAGGTATTTGAAACAGAACCGGAAAATGATTGTGAGCTGCGTAACGAAGAGAAAGACTTCTATGTGGAAATAGACCTTGAGGAGAAAGGGTTAGAGGTTCGGATAAACACGTTCGTCAACCCTTATACTCAGGATGTGCCATCGGTATATGAAGAGCGACTGTCAAGACTTGACTTTCTAAAGCAAATTGCTACAATTGATGCATACGAACCAAGCAAATTAGGATCTATGCAGATAAAACTGACAATACCTGTTGCAGATGTTACTGACGAGCAACTGAAACGATTGAGGGACGTCATCTTCCAGATGCACAGCGAACAAGTGCCGAACGAAAGCCTTGTCTGGTTCAAGTCCAAGTACAACGATGATGTCTGCTACTTTGAAGGCAATATGTGGTGGTATCCACGTCGTGCAGTCATCATGGGCGAGGACGGTTATGAACGCTATGACTTCTCCGACGAACTGAAGTTCGACATTGGAATGTGGGATATCGTGACAGGCGACTACGACCAACTGGAGAACTCCGATTCGTTTGAACTGATAACTCAGACGGCGTTCCAGGATATTTGGGATAAGACGGAGAAAGAACATGAGCCTGAGCCTTGGGAGTAGATGAGTAAGTCACGGGGACTGTCAGGAATCATGGGGTCGGTTCTACTGATCACTTTTGAAGTTTCTGTATTACACATCGTTCTTGACTCCCTGTGCACTTCCATCGGTTCAATTGTTTTCAAATGCGAAGGCAAAGATACGAACTTATTCTCGAACATCCAAATTTTCAACGCAGAAAAATGATCAGTAGAACCGACCCCGTGATCTGGATGGAATGACGGATCGTCAGATACGTGTACACAGCGGAACTGTCTTCTGCGTACACGACCGATGAGGACATAAGAAACAGAAGTCGCAGGAATCGGAGAGTGTAAAGAAAGAAGATGCACGGTTTTTGAGTTTTGTGCAACAGCAGAAAATAATCGTAAAAAAGGGGCGAAAAAGTTTGGAGCAACACTTTTTTCTTGCTACCTTTGCAGACGATTCGTCACTAAAAGTTGGCGGGTCGTTTTTTCGTTTATAGCAGTAAATGAAATGAAAGGAAGGAAAGATGACGACGCCCGCGAAATCTACGATGTCCAGTTGCGGACAGCTACAAATCACTCAGGAGCGAGTGGTGCAGATCGTCGTGCGCATCATCGGTACCGACGGGCTGGAGGAGGCTCGAAAACAGTTCAAGACGCTGAACGACTGGTTCTGCACGGAGCCGGGCTGGGCCGAGACGGCGGCTGAGGTTTACGCCATCTTCACCGAGGAGCAGAACCGGCTACGCATGGAGCAGCATGCCCGTGAGCTTGAAATGGCACGTGCCGCCGCTCCCAACGTCTATCAGGTATTGCCGAACGCCATGATGGGGTTGACGACTGACGGCGGGAAGGTTGGGCAGCTGTTCATGGACAATCATGGGGAAGTGTTACAGAATAGTTAATTTTATAATCGGATGATGACTGAAGAAGAGAAGATGCAGATGCTGCGGGAAGTCCTGGGCAGCGGCGCAAAGATAGGCCAGCTGTTCATGGACAATCACGGCGAGGTGACGTATAACGACTATGGCGACACCCCCCAGCAGGAGCAGAGAATGGTGCGGTCGCGCGCCCGCGATATGATTATAGAATATGTGGGCAGGCTGATGCCTGTGGTAGTGACCGACTTCAGGGAGTGCTTCCTGAAAATATGGCTGGAGATTCTGGAACAGGATGCCGTGAGCCAGGTGGTGTATGATAGAGGTCGTCAGCAGGGAACACTCTTCAATCGGAACTTGGTGGCTCAGATATCGCACATGATGGTAGGCGGCCTTATCATCAAGAACACTTCTGATGTCAGGATGGCCGAGTTATTAGAGCCCGAGAAAGGCAGGAATCATCCAGTCAGAGGAGCATTGAGCGTTTCTCCAGAAGACAAGCGGGTAAAAAAGGCCGTAAATGAGGTGTTGGAGAAACACGGCGTGAAAGTTAAGTGAAAGTTCAAGGGTGCTGAAAGGCATCCTTTTTTATTGATTATCAGCGACTTGCAAGAATGAAAGTTTGGGATGAAACTTTCTTTCTTTTTTTCACTCACATTATTTTCCGACCTTTGCATCGTGATTCAAAAGAATCATCGCTCTTTGAGACTTTGCCTCGAAAAGCGGCATCGCCTCAACAAAGCCCAAGCCAGCTGGCTCTGTTTTCGGCTCGCGCGCTCTTTGACATTTTTACATTTAAGGACTATGACACAAGAAGAAAGACTGATGATGCAGCCTACGCAGGAATACATACGCAAGCTGCAACAGAAACGTAATGCGGGCACTGAGGACTGCATGCTCTCTACCGACCTGGCAAGGGAGCTGGGAATCAACGCCCCGGATCTGCACCACTTCTTAATAGATGTGGGATTCCTCTTTCGCGAGCGTTCAACTCGCGAGCTGAAGCTTTGCAAACCTTTTGCAGGGCTTGGATATGCTAAGACCCGTAGCCACTTCCGCTACAACTCGAAGGGCGACCTAACGGAGACGCGCTTCCCGGTGTGGACCAAGAAGGGGCAGGAGTTTATAAGGAAATTGTTTAAAAGTAAAAAAGTAAAAAGGTAAAGAACATGAAACAGACAATCATTATTACTGAGAGCCCTGAACAGCAGGGATGGAACAAGAACACAGAACTCTGCATGGACGTGAAGACCTACCTGCGCAGCGATAGCCGCATGAAGGCAGGCAAGGACTACCACGGCGTGCTGCGTCGCGACGTGACTTGCGAGGAGTTCCACTACAACGAGGTGATGACCTTCGTTGAGACCACTAACCAGAAGCGAGTGAAGCGCAACCCGCACATCTACGAGGGCGAGCACATCACGGTCACCCGCCGCGACGACGGCACCTACCACCCGAACTTCCGACCGATACACACGGGCCCGGGATTCAACGTTGCCCAGTATGCCACCGACGTGGCCAACGAACTGATGTGGGCGCTGGAGGGCCTGGTAGAGGAAGAGTGAAAAGGTGAAAATGGTCCGGCTGTTCCAGTTCCAGTTGTTCCAATTAAAAAATGAGAGGGTGGGGTTGCTTTTAAGATTGTGTAACTAACTAATAATTAGATAGTTATATATATCTACGCTGGTAACACCCCCTTCAAAAAACAACTGGAACAACTGGAACTGGAACGCCCAGACCTACAATTATTCATTTAAAACACTGAAATACAATGAGATACGATATTACAAAACCAACGGCACCTAAGATGCCGACGCTTGGAAAAGGGACAGAATGCATCAAATTGCTGCTCTCACAGGCCTCAAAAGACATGCACGAGCCGCTCGTTCCGATGCTTTTCCCTCCTCTTGGCGCACACATCAGCGGTGCGGAATTTCAGTATCCTGACCTCACTTGGCAGGAACCGACGGGCTTAATGGCCAATCTGGTGGCCGATTCTGGCTGTAACAAGGGCCAATTGTCCTATCTTGTTGAGGCTATCTGTCGCGACTTCCGTGAGCACGACAAGAGTGAGTTGGCGAAGATCGAGGCTTGGCAGCGGCTTCCCAAGAGCAACGACAAGCCAGCACGTCCTGAGGTGGCCCTGTTCTTCCCTCCTGCTGATTGCACACGTGCTGCCTTCATTCAGAACGGCATAGCCCTTGAGAAGTTCGGAGGTCGCACCCAGTACCTCAACATGCCCGAGGTTGAGATGGCCGACGGCCTGTGCGGAGGTCACAAGCAGGTGTCGCACATGCTGCGCAACATCTATGACGTGAAGCGTGCCGGTGCCCTCAGAGCCACCGACGGCGGCGTGACGGGCGACCCGATGCTTCGCGTTTGCCTGACACTCTCGGCCACGCCCTTCAGCGTCAGGAAGTTCTACGAACGGGAACTCCACAACGGCACCTTCGGGCGCATGGTATTCTCTTACAAGTCGCGCACCAGCCGCGACGGGCGCATACCAAGACTGGGCAAGTTCACCGACGAGTTCTACCAGAAGCTGGACGAGTACCTGGCACGCCTCGGCAGCTGCAAGGGCCGCTTCATCATCCGTCCGCTGAACAAGCTGACCGACCGCCTGGCCCAGGACATAGCCTCGCTGGCCGACCTGACGGACGACGACATCCTGTGGGACATGAGCAAGCGTGCCCTGCACAGTGCCTGGAAAGCGGGTTGCATCCTATGGGTGCTCAATAATCAGACGTTTTCCAAGGCGATAGCCGACACAGTAGAGTGGCTGGTCTTTCGCGACATCTGGAGTAAGATGCAGGTCTTTGCCGACATGCTTGGCAAGGATGCTGACCCGACGAACGAAGCACAGCGCCGTGGTCCGAAGAACATGCTCGACTCGCTGCCTGACACGTTCAACGAGGCGCAGCTGGAAGCCCTCCGCCTGGAGATTGGCAAGAGCAAGGAAGGCACCAGCGGGCAGTTGCGTAAATGGCTGTTCCGCAAGTTCATCACCTACTCCGCCCAGACGGGACTGTACACCAAGACCGAAGAATACCTGAAACAGTAGACCCTCCCCCCGCCCTCCCTGTGAGGGAGGGGGTGATTACCTCAAGCAGCAACAACAAAACCATTGACAATCAATAGTAGAATACCCCCCAACAAGCATTCTACTCCCCTCCCTCGCAGGGAGGGGCTGGGGGGAGAGTCTTCTTATGGAAAAGTATGAATTGCAGAAGCTTCGCGACCTGCCCATTGAGGAAGTCGCGGAGCGGCTTGGAATGCGGGTGGTGAGACACAAGTGCCTCTGCCCGTTTCACGACGACCACCATGCCTCGCTCTCGTTCAAGGTGAGCAAGAACACCTTCCGTTGCTTCGTTTGTGGGGCAAGCGGAGGCACCATTGACTTGGTGATGAAATATCTGAATAAAGATTTTAAGGAGGCTTGCCGTTGGTTGGGAGGCGAAAGTGCACAAAGGGGACGGTTCTCTTTGTGTACTTCTACACAAAGAGAACCGTCCCCGGCATGCGCGTTTGATGCGAGTCGATTTGAAAGGTATTTTGAGCGGCCTTGGCTGAACGAAGAGGCTCGGCGGTTCCTGTTTGAGGAGCGGCGGATGGACCCTCGCGTGGTGGCGTGGTGTAGGTTGACCTCGTGGAAAGACTGCAAGGGGGTGCCCTGGCTGCAGATACCTTATTATAATAGGGAAGGTCAGTTGGTGGGCGTGCAGAATCGCAACCTCATCCGTGGAGCCTTGCCCCGCTTCCGCTTCCCTGCCGGGTCGCAATGCGGCATCTACAACCTGCCCGTGCTGAACTTGCTGAAGCCTGGCGACGAGCTCTACATCACCGAGGGCTGCAGCGACTGCTGGGCCATGCTCTCGGCGGGTCACAAAGCCATCGCCATCCCCTCGGCCACGCTGCTGAGCCAGAAGGACAAAGAACTGCTCCAAACCCTTGACTCCTCCCCCAATGGGGGGAGGCCGGGAGGGGGCTTCACCTTCCACATGTACCCCGACCGCGACGCACCCGGCGAGCGTCTGTTCCTCCAGTTGCAGCAGGTGCTGCCCAGCCTGGTACACCACCAGCTGCCGCCGGGGTGCAAGGATTTCAGCGACTATTATCTGTCAGATGAAAAATTCAGACAAGCGGAACTGCCCCCATAAGGCTCCGAACTCCGCTCCGAGCAAACTCGGAGATTAAGTAGGGTAAACCCAGGGTTTAGTTACGGTAAACCTCCAGTTTACCCTACCTAAACTCCGAGCCCCGTTTTCAGAGTGCTTCGAGGCAGTTTCCGCAGTTTTTCTGTAACGTGAAAATATTTTACAAGCAGATGCTGCGGGGACGGGTGAGTAGTAAGACAAAATGCCCGCCTTCCGACAGCAAATGTACGGAAAGCGGGCATTGTTTTTAGCGTTTATCAACTATTTAGCGATAAGCGGGATTCTGGTAGTTGGTCTTCTCCTCGTCAGTCATCTTCATGCCGTCGAGCTGACCCTGGGGGATGGGACGGATGTAGTAGTTGGCGGGGATGTTGCGCTTGAACTCCTTCAGGTCCTTATCGGTGTAACCTACATCGGCGATGTGATAGGTGCTGGCACGCTCGGTCCACTTCTGGGTGCGGACGAGGTCGTACCAACGGTAGCCCTCACCCCAGAACTCACGGCTGCGCTCGTCGAGGATGTAGTCGATGGTGATGGTGGCAGGCGTGGCAGCTACCATCTCGGCACTATGGTCGACGCTTACGGCCACATTGTCGTTCTGGTTGAAGGTCTGCTTACCGGCACGTGCACGCAGCACATTCACGTAGTTGTAGGCGCTGGCGTTGTCGCCGAGCTTCACGGCAGCCTCAGCGGCCAGGAGATAGAACTCGGAGAACTTGGCGATGCTCCAAGGACGCGGGCTACCGCCGTTGACCTTTGAGCCTAAGCCGCCGTTGTTGTCGGTACGATAGATGCCAATCTTCCAGTTAATGGGATACTTCTTGCGGCTGATGTGGTTTACGGCGACCACGAAGTCGGGACGTCCGGCCATCTCGCCGAAGCCGAGCTTGCCGTCAGCACCGGTGTAGTTGATGTTGCCGTCCTCGCTCTCGGGAACCCAGCTGAAGTACACCTCGTTGGGGCCTACCTGCATGCCGTTGGCGCCGAAGACGTAAGGCTCGGTGTTGCCAGCCTTCTGCCAGTTGGTGTGATAGCGCAGGGTGAAGGTAGCGTCGTAACGTGAGTCGATAGCCTTGACGGCATCTTCCCATACGCCGCCTGCCATGAAGTTGTCGGCAATGGGTGCCATACGTGTCCAGGGACGACCCAGAGCCTGCACAGCCTCACGCTGAATGGGGTTGATGGTAGCCCCCGAAGCGGCCTTGGCGGTCATCTCGGTATAGTTCCAAGTCTCCATCCAGTAGGCGAAGTTCTCGGGAGAGCCACCGCCACCCCAACCGTAGCCAGCACCGCCGTTACCGTACTTCTCGTCCTCGTCGTGGTCGGCATAGAACATCACCTCGGAGTTGCGGTCGTTGGTAGCCACGTTCACGTCGTAGAATGTGGGCTGCAGGGCGTAGGGTCCAGGATTGTCGATGGCAGCCTTGGCCATAGCGAAAGCCTTCTGATAGTAGCTCTGAGCCTTGCTGGCATCGCGGCTGCACTCAGGATAGGTAGGAATGTTGTTGGGGTTCTCTAACCACCATGCGTAGGTAAGGTAAGCCTTAGCGAGGTACAGACGTGCCACGTTCTTGGTGACGGTACCAGTCAGACGTGGATTCTCGGGCAGGTCAGCCAGTGCTTTCTCCAGATCGGGGAAGATGCACTTGTTGTAGACCTCGTCCACCGTGTTGCGCACCGAGGTACGAACGGTTGAGGTGTTGAACTTCAGCTCACCGGCACCCAAATCGAGGGGCACGCCGCCGTAGGTCTGAACCAGCAGGAAGTAGTCGAAGCCACGGAAGAAGTAAGCCTCGGCGAGCAGGGCGTCATCGATACCGGCAGCAGCCCCGTTCTCGATGATACCGCTGGCGGTGTTGATATTGGGGAACAAGGTGCCCCAGATGGAACCGGCAATAGAGTTGGAGGGGGTCATGGAGCCTACGCCCGAGAGGTCGGCGTCCTTGAAGTTACCATCGGCCGACTGTGCGTAGGTGTACTCGTCGGTACCAGTCTCCACACTGTTCAGGAAATAGCCGTTGCCGTAGAAATAGCGCAGGTGGGCATAGAGCGAGGTCAAGCCGCCCTCGATACCCGTCTTCGTGTTGAAGAAGGTAGTGTCAAACTGGCTGCGAGGCTGCTCGTCGAGCACGTCGGAGCAAGAAGTCATCGTGGTAGTAATACCACCGCAAACCAAAGCCGCAGCAATGATATATTTGATATTTTTCGTTTTCATAACTTATTATTTCTTTATTTGAATAGCGGTAGCAAATTATTCACTTATCACTCTTCACTTTTCACTTAAAATGTAACGTTCAGACCAAATATGAAGTTGCGCGTAGCAGGCGTGTTGTAACCCACGATAGGCATTCTGTGCTTACCCGTGTAACCATCGACGGCCACAGCCGTGTTCTGGTTGGCCCATGAGTTGGTCTCGGGGTCAAGTCCGCTCTCGTTGTTGAACGGCGAGAAGAGCACGAACGGATTCTGGATAGAAGCGTAGAGGCGCAGACGGCTGATGCCGAAGTCCTTGACGGCCTTCAGCTTGTCGAAGTTGTAGCCGAGGGTGATGGTGCGAATCTTCAGGTATCCGGCATTGAAGTAACCGAGTGTAGAACCGTACTTGGGGTTGTCGCCGCTCTGTATCCCACCGGGCTTCGGGTACTTGGCACCTGTGTTCTCGGGAGTCCAGTAGTCGACGTCGAGCTGTCCGCGACGGCCTGTGAGCATGTTCAGGTAACCGTTAGAGGAGTGGATGGCGCTGATGAGCTTGCCACCAATCTGGAAGGCTCCGATGACGGTCAGGTCGAAGTTCTTGTAGCCTACCGAGGTGTTGAAACCGCCAATGAGGTCGGGCTCCATGCTCATGATTCGACGGTCGTCGTCACCAATCTGACGGGTGGGAACACCGTTGGCATCGAGCACGTCGTCGTTGTACTTCACCTTAATCATACCCAGGTTGCCGCCGGGCTCTAAGATGGCGAAGTTGGTGGTCTTGGTACCGTCGGCCAGCGTCACTTCGTAGACGTCGCCCTCGTTCCACAGACCGTCGTACTCATAGTCGTAGATGACGTCGATGGGATGGCCCACGAACCAGCGGTTGACCACGTCGCGCTCGGGCTTTCCGTCAGCAGTCTCGTCACCAGTAAGCTTGGTCAGCTTGTTGCGGTTCAGATAGAGGTTGATACCGGCATCCCAAGTCCAGCCGTTCTTGTTGTCGAGGATGATGCCGTTCAGCGTCAGCTCGAAACCCTTGTTCTCGGTGTTACCGATGTTACCCGTGTAGCTGCTCACACCCGATGTGCTGGGCATGGTGACGTCGAGCAGGATGTCCTTGGTCTTCTGTATGTAATACTCGAACGAACCGTTCAGACGTCCGTTGAAGAACGAGAAGTCGAGACCGAAGTTCCAGGTCTTGGAGTACTCCCAACCCAGTTCGGGGTTAGGCAGGGCGTTCACGTAGTAACCAGCCTTGTAGGTAGAGCCGAAGTTGTAATTACGAACGGCCAGTCCGCCAAGCGTAGAGTAAGGATTGATACTCTGGTTAGAGGTCTCACCGTAACCGATGCGCAGCTTCAGGTTGTCAATCCACTTGTAGTCCTGCATGAAGCTCTCGCGGGCGATGTTCCAACCGGCGCTGACAGCGGGATAGGTGTGCCACTGGTGGCCCTTGGCCAGACGCGACGAGGCATCGGAACGCAGAGCCAGAGAGAGCATGTACTTGCTGTCGTAGCTGTACATCACACGGCCCATCCACGACATCAAGCCGCTCTGCCAGTAGTTGTAGTTGTTGAGGTTCACCTGGCCGGTAGCTTTGTCGAGTGCGTAGTACTGGAAGAAGTCAGCGGGAATGCCCTGTGCACTTGCACCCGTCGACTCATAGGTAGTCTGCTCGGCTGAGTACATGCCGACGACGTTGACATTGTGCTTCTCGGCAAAGGTGCGGTCGAAGGTAATCAGGTTCTCCACCGTCCAGTTGCGGGTCTGGTTCTCGGAGATGCCGCCACCGTTGATGGCATTGGCATCCTTGTTGTTGACACCAGTACCCGTGAAGTTGCCGCCCTTTGAGCTGCGGAAGTTCAGACCGATGTTGATGCGGTAGCTCAGACCTTCCACCCACGGGCACTTCACTTCGCCGAACAGGGTGTTGTACGAGCCGATACCCTTGTTCTCGTTCAGCCATACGTCCTTGTCACGCTCCACCGTCTCCTTGGTGACTACACTCTGGTCGTCGGCGGGCAGCGAAACGTAGCGCTTCAGGTTGCCGTTCTCATCGTAGGGGCTGGCCAGCGGACTCTTGCTCAGCACGCCGTACATATCATTAACACCCTGCGACTTGCGGTAGCTGTTGTTGGTTGACAGACCGAAACGCAACCACTTGCCTACCATCTGGTCGAAGTTACCACGTACTGACACACGGTCGTAACCTTCGGTAGGAACGACCGACTCGTCATGGAAGTAACCTGCGCCGAAGCTGTAGCTGCCACCGTTGGTGCCGCCAGAGACTGAAACGTCGTGGTTGTGGCTCACACCAGTCTGGTAGTACAGGTCCTGCCAGTCGGTATTGGTATTGTCGCTCTCGTCCAGCGAGTTCTGATACAAGCCGGCAGCCTTGCGGAACGTCGAGAACGTGGGACCGTCCATCATGGGATACTTCTTGAATATCTTCTTGAACGACACATAGCCGTTGTAGCTCACCTTGGCCGGAGTGCCCATAGCGCCCTTCTCGGTGGTGATGAGAATCACACCGTTGGCACCACGGCTACCGTAGATGGCCGTTGCTGATGCGTCCTTCAGAATGTCCATCGACTTGATGTCGCTCGGGTTGATGTCCGACAGCTGGCCCATAAAGGGAATACCGTCGAGCACAATCAGCGGGTCGTTGCTGGCCGTCAGCGAGCGCTGGCCACGGATGCGAATCTGCATCTCCTCTCCCGGCTTCGAGCTGGTCTGCGTCATCAGCACACCTGCTACGCGGCCCTGCAGAGCCTGGGCGGCATTCGAGGCAGCAATCTGATTGAGTTTCTCGCCGCCGATGTTGGCCACCGAACCGGTGACAGCCTCGCGGCGCTGAGTACCGTAACCGATGACCACCACATCGTTCAGCGTGGTGTTGTCCTCGCGCAGAACGATGTTAATGTTCTGACGGCCGTTCACTGCCACACGCTGGCTCACGAAGCCCACGTACGACACTTCCAGCTGAGCATTCCGATCGGCGGTGACGTTGAACTGACCGTTAATGTCGGTAACGCCGCCCGTCTTCGTTCCAATAACCCGGACTGATGCTCCGATAACGGGCTCACCAGCCTCATCATTCACTGTGCCCTTGACAATGCCCTGTGCCCATGCTCCTAACGGAAGCAGACAAAACATGACAAGCATCATCAGCGGCTTGAGTAGTGTTTTTTGATGTAACATAAATAATTGTTTTTTGGTTAAAATATAAAAGGATATACTTTTCGGTTTTTGGTTTATTATGATTTCACAACACAAAGTTACATCTTTTATTTATAAAGCCGCTTTTCTATTTGTCTATCTTCCTTTTCCGTGTGTCTCATGGGGGCATTTGGCTCAAATTCAAGCCCTTTATGATTCGTTTTTCCCCTTCCAACTGGCACCCTCGCGCAACACAAACCTGATGCCCGACTTCTTGGGCAGCTGGGGCTTCACCCATTCACCGCCCAGAATCTGGATGACCTTCTCAGCCTGCGGCAAAGCCTGCGCAGCCTTCACGGCCTGCTCCAAGTCCATGTAGTCACCCCGGCCAAGGCGGTCGACGGTGATGTCGGCATCGCAGCGGTACTTCGTCAGCACAGGTATTTCCGCGCAGAGCGCATCGGCCAGCAGGCGAGCCACGACGTGAGCGCCATATACATTATAATGTGTGTTGTCCTGACGGCCATTGGGCACGCTGGGTTCTTGACCAGGCATGAACCACATGTGCAGCTTCTTCGAGCCTTCCACGCCCAACCCCTGCTCCAAGTCGTGGGTTATCTGGTTGGCATCCACAAAGTGAACATTCATGCGGCTGGCTACGTCACGGGGTGCTACGCGGTAGAGTCCGTGGGTGTCGGTGAGCACCATTCCCTCCGACGAGAGGGGCTTTTCAGCAGCTGTCGTGTTACGCAGCGCCTCGTCGTCAATAGAGCCGCCAACGGCTTCTCCTTTCTTTTCGGAGGGGTCGGGCGAGGCCCAGTTGCGGCGCACCACGCAGCTCATCAGTACGGGTATGCCGCCGTGCTCACGGGTTTCGCGCACAAACTTAGCCAGATTGTAGTCGAACGTCGAGCCGGGGTCGGTATGGCGGTCGGCCTTGGGTTTCTCGTCGTTATGGCCAAACTGGATGATGACGTAGTCGCCGGGCTTCATCAGCTGCAGCACCTTGTCCCAGCGTCCCTCGTTGATAAAGCTCAGCGACGAGCGACCGTTCACGGCGTGGTTGTCCACCCGTATGTTGTCGTCGAAGTAGCATTGCAGGGCCATCCCCCACCCTCGTTCCTGCTTGCCGCCGGAAATGTCCTTGTTAGCAGCAGTAGAGTCGCCGATTATAAACACCGTTGTCGTCTTGTCTTCTCGGGCTGCGGTGAACAGCATCACCAGCACAGCCATCATCGTTAGTAGTTTTGTTCGTTTCATATCATTACTGTTTTATGGGTTTACATGCTGCAAAATTAGCAATTATTTCCGAAACGCGGCAATTATTCATCACAATTTGCAGCATTTCGTAACAAAGATTTTGTGGTATTCGCTACAATCAGTACTTTTAGCAACGTCAAAACGCATCTTCGACGTCAAAATAGCGTCAAATCGATGCTGGAAATTTGGAACTACGCGAAAAATGTAGTAACTTTGCAACGTCATTCCAAAAATTATACGTAACTTTGCAAAACGAACAACGATGATAATCAAACTTATGAGACAACTGATGATTATATGCATCCTGCTGACTGGAACACTTGCGCTGAATGCACAGAAAGTGACCAAGTACACCACCACCGAGAAGGCTCCCTGGGTGGCTGGAACGACAGCACTCGCCGCAAAAGCCGAGGGTACGGTGGTGGCAACGGTGGAGGGAAACGAACGGGGCGTGACGTTCAACGCCTGGGGCACCACGTTCAACGAGCTGGACTGGGATGCCTTCAACCTGCTGAGCCGCGACGACCAGGACGAGGTGATGCGCCGCCTGTTTGCCAAGGACGGCGACCTGCGGTTCACGCATGGCCGCGTGTCGATGAATGCCAACGACTACGCCCGCAGCTGGTACCAGTGCGACGACGTGGTGGGCGACCTCGGACTGAAGCACTTCAACATAGAGCGCGACAAGCAGAACATCATCCCGCTGGCACGTGCCGCCCAGAAGTACTGTCCGCAGCTGCAGCTATTCATGAGTCCGTGGAGTCCGCCGGCATGGATGAAAATCAATCAGGACTACTGCGTGCTGAGCAGCCCCTACAACACGCAGCCGAAGGAGAAGGACTGTCTGCTGTATGACGTACCCGTGAAGCCTGAACAGGCGAAGCTGATGGGCGAACGCGAAGGGGTGTTCCCACGCCGTCTGGCCACGCAGGACTATTTCATACAAGACCCGCGCTACCTGCAGAGCTATGCCGACATGTTCTGCCGATTCATCGACCTGTATGCCGAGCAGGGGCTGCCCATCACGAAGGTGATGTATCAGAACGAGGCCTACAGCTACACGGTGTATCCCGGATGCGCCTGGACTGCCGAAGGCACGCTGCGCTTCAACAACGAATACCTGGCTCCGACACTCCATGAAAAGCATCCCGAGGTGGAACTGTGGATAGGTACGTTCAACACCAACCGGCTGGACTATGTCGAGAAGATTATCGATGGGCTTGTGTCGCATAAGTCAGGAAGCATGCTCAAGGGTATCGCCACCCAATGGGAGTGCCGTGAGAACCTGCCCAAACTCAGAGAGCGCTATCCACAGCTGCGCCTGATGATGAGCGAGAGCGAGTGCGGAAACGGCTCGATGGACAGGAAGGCTGGCGAGCACACGTTCTTCCTGCTCAGCGACAATCTCGGCAACGGCTGCGACGAGTACTACAACTGGAACTTCATTCTGGCCGACAAGGGGCAGTCGACATGGGGATGGACACAGAACGCGCTGATTCAGGTGGACAGCAAGACACGCCAGAAGCGCTACACCGCCGAATACTATGCCTACAAGCACTTCTGCCAGTTTGTAGCGTCAGGCACCGAGATGATAGCCTACGCAGGCCGTGAATACAGCCAGACGCCCGTGGTGGTATTCCGCAACGGTCAGCAGATAGTCGTCACGGTGGGCAACTTCACCGGCAGCGACGCCAGCCTGAGTGTCAAGGTAAAAGGCAAGTATCTGAACGTTGCTGCGGCTCCGCACTCGTTCAATACATACGTAATAGGTAAAAACAAATAACACAGAAACAATGAAGAAACTGATGACTATCTGCCTGTTGGCAGTCGCAAGCGTGCTGGGCGTATCAGCACAAAGTGTGTATGATTTCAAGGTGAAAAATGATGCGGGCCAGGAAGTATCGCTCGCCGACTACAAGGGAAAGGTGCTGCTCATAGTCAACACCGCTACCCGATGTGGATTCACACCTCAGTACAAAGAGCTGGAGGCCATGTACGAGAAGTATCGCAGCGAGGGACTGGAGATTCTGGACTTCCCCTGCAACCAGTTCGGACAGCAGGCTCCAGGAACCATTCAGGAGATTCACCAGTTCTGCTCGGCCAACTTCGACATTCAGTTCCCACAGTTCGACAAGATTGAGGTGAACGGTTCCAACGAGCACCCACTCTACAAATGGCTGAAAGCACAGAAAGGCTTCGGAGGCTTCGACGTCAACGACCAACGGGGCAAGATGATGGACGGCATGCTACGCAAGCAGGATGCCGACTACGACAAGCGGAGCGACATCAAGTGGAACTTCACCAAGTTCCTCGTATCGCGTGACGGACGTGTGCTGAAACGCTACGAGCCAACGGAGAAGATGGCCGACATCGAGGCCGACGTCTGCATGGAGGTAAATCCCGTGCTGAGTGCCATCATGGCGCGCCGCTCCATCCGCAAGTATCTGGACAAGCCTGTGGAGCACGAGAAACTGGAGATCATCGCCCGTGCCGGCATCAATGCTCCCAGCGGCGTGAACCGTCAGCCGTGGATTGTACGGGTGGTAGAGGACCAGAAGCTGATAGCCGACGTAACGGAGGTTTACAAACAGGCGAATGCTGAACAGGTGAAACGCGACAAGGACTTCAAGAACATGTTCCGCAATGCGCCCAACCTCATCTGCGTGTGCACACCTGCCAACGGCGGTGGCGAACTGGATGCGGGTCTGCTGGGCGAGAACATCATGCTGGCTGCTCAGTCAATGGGACTCGGCACTTGCTGTCTGGGCGGGCCCGTACGCTTCCTGCTGTCAAACGAGAAGTGCAAGTTCTTCGTTGACCGTCTCGACATCCCCGCCGACTACAAGCTGAACTACATCATCGCCATAGGCTACCCCGACGAGCAGCCCAATGCCAAACCCCGCGATGCCGCGAAGGTGAAGTACATCAAATAATATACACCGCCACTGCCAACAGCAGCGCGATGACGGTTGTGACAATCCTCATATATCGGCTTGGTTTTTGGGATGTTACGTCGGTTACTTAAATAATTGGTTAGCATTCTGGTAGAGAATCATCTCGCGAAATGGTGCGAGGTCTGTCTCGTCACTTAAATACTGTTTCATCCTGGCAAGGCTCTGCGTGAGCACCTGCGGAGCTACGTAGGGATAGTCGGAGCCGTAGAGCAGATGGTCGGGCGTGGTAATGGTGAGCAGCATGCGGATAACCTCGGGCGAGTGTGCACCAGCAAGGTCGTAGTAGAGGGTTCGGAGGTTGGCCTCGTAGTCAATCTCGCCCACCATCTTGTTGGCCTGCATCACGGGCGTCAGCGACTTCATGCGGGGAATAGCCAAAGGTAGATAGGCGCCGCAATGGGGCACCATTACCTTTATATTATTGTAGCGGGCCAGCACATTGCGTGAAATCATGTTCGATACGGCGCGGGTGGTCTCCGAGAGATATTCCTGCATGGCAAGCGGGGTCTGCTGCATCACTTGACGACTGACAGGCTCAGGACGATGGGGGTGCAGAATGATGACAGCCCGTCGCTCGTTCAAGACGGAGAAGAGCGTGTCGAGCTCAGGCGCGCCGAGGTATTGCCCATCTACGTTTGTGGCCAGTTTGATGCCGTCGGCCTTCAGCGTGTCGAGGGCATAGATGGCCTCGCGGATAGCGGCATTCACATCGGGCAAAGGCAGGGCTGCACAGAACTTAAATCTGCCTGGATGTTCGCGCTTGATACGGGCAGCAGCCTCGTTGCAGAGCCGAATAGCCTCGCTTGTCGGCTGTGGAGCTGCTAACGTCAGCACCGATGTCTGCACACCTGCTTCGTCCATCCATTTCAGATGATTCTCCACATTATATTTTGGCAAGGGGAATCCCTCGTCCATCAGCCTACCCTCGCGTTCGAGTGACGACACAAACTCAGGAGTGATGATGTGACTATGCACATCCACCACGCTCTGAGCCATTGTTGCTGTTGCAATCATCGTTGCAATTATAATAGTCCTAATCCTTCTCATCCTAATTTACTCCCCTCCATTTAGTATCATGTCTTTTTACAGGGCGCAAAGTTACGGCGAATCCGTCATATATAGCCTATCCGTTTTACTGATATATCAACCCATTTTACGGATTTTGCAGTTTTTTCGCTTTTATGTCGGTAAAAATGTGTAATTTTGCCCTCGAAATGGAGAAGATACTAAGAGTTCACCGCGTCAACGACTATGCCCGATACATCGGTGCGCCGGAGTTGCATCCGCTCGTCTCGGTCATCCACTACGATGAGCTGGAGCATTGCCGACACTCGCTCAATAACTATGATGTGTATGGTATGTTTATAGGTGATGAAGAACTGGAGGATTTGTCGTACGGACAACTGCAATACGTCCTGCACCGCCATGCGCTGATGTGTGTGGCTCCCGGCCAGATAGGTGGAAAGACTGATATGGGTGAGGAAATCCATACCAAAGGATGGGCGCTGCTCTTCGATACTGAATTGCTGCGTAACACCGAACTTGGACGTCGCATGGCCGACTATCATTTCTTCTCATATACCACCAGCGAGGCCCTGCTGTTGACAGTTGAGCAACGGCAAAGCATCGTCACGCTGCTGGATGAGATTCGAAAGGAACTGCTTCACGAGGAGGACAGCCACACTCTTCGCATCGTTACCTCGCAGATAGAGCAGGTGCTGGAACTCGTGGCCCGCTACTACGCGCTCCAACTCTCCACGTCAGCCACCTCGACAAACTCCGACCTGCTGCCTCGCTTCGAGCATCTGCTGCGGAAATACTATGACGACGGCATCCAGCGGCAACAGGGGCTGCCCACCGTGAAATACTGTGCCCAGCAGCTGTTCCTTTCGCCCAACTATTTCGGCGACCTGATACGTGAACTGACGGGCGACTCTGCCACCTCCCATATCCGCCGCTTCATCATGCAGCGTGCCCAGCAGCTCCTAATGAGCGGAGCCACTATCTCGGAGACGGCCGAAAGTCTCGGATTCGACTATCCCCAGCATTTCACTCGCCAGTTCAAGAAACATTTTGGCGTCACTCCCTCCGATTTCGTAAAGAGGTGATGCTGCTAACGAACGCTGATTATCAGTACATTACGGCGAATCTGGGAAGCGGAAATAGTAAAGGTTCTGCGTTTTCTTGTGAAGCGTGTCGGCCATCAGATTCTCGAATATAGCACCTTTGAAACCATCAAGATTGCCTTGAAGAATGTCTGCGCGTGTTCCCTCTCCAAGCATCTCTACGAGCAAGCCAATATCGGACATATAGACTTTGAAAACATTGTCCTTGGCATTGCCTTCCATCGGAAGCCCAGTGATGTCTGTATTGTAACAACGGCAGATAATACCAGCATCTTCCAACCATTGTAGCGACCCGGCATACATCTCTCCGCGCCCTCCTGGCTTTACCTTATTGTACTGGAATTTTTTGTTTTCCTTTGCCAACTGTTTTGGTACGGAGTTGAAACACTCACGGATATGTGATTTGTCTTTGTCAGGAGCATACTTTACCATATCGTCGCGATACTCCTTCAAGATGGACTGATAGACCTTTCTGACCTCGTTCATGTTATTGGTTCTGAGGAAAGCATTGACAGCGTCAGGCAGTCCTCCGACAGCGACATAAAGGTTCAGCATATTCTTCAAAGCAACATGTATGCCGGCAGGAACAGGAGATTCTTGCGCGTAGCACTTTGAGAGAGCGTCTATAACTCCAGTGCTCATGCCGTTGGCCCAAAGGCTTCTCAGCATATTTTAAAACGATTTTGTGCTGCAAAGATACACTTTTTCCAACGAATAACTATCATTCCAACGCACTTTTTCCAATGAATATTATATATTTTAACGCATTTTTTCAAACGAATATGTCAAATTCCATCCTTTTTTGAACGATTTTTGTCTTTTCGTGTGACCTTACTGACCATTGATTCTTGACACATTATTTCTATGATTATACACGAATTCAGTTAAATAATAGTTAATTATCATCTATTATTTGTCGTTTTTCGACAAATAACACTACCTTTGTAGCCAGAATAACAATTAAATTGATTTACGCTATGAATGAGAAATTGACTATGACGCTGAAATGGCTCAGTTATGTAGCATTGTTCTTTTGTGCCGCATGGTTTATATTCCTGTGTTATCAGAGTTATCATCAGGTCTTTGATACTACAGGCAGCCATATCCATTGGGAAGCGAAACAAAATCAAGTCCTGTTTGTTTCCACTGTATTCCTATTATATATAGCACTGACGTTGGCTGTCATAGGTCTATGCTTGGCTTTCTTTATCAATCTCATCAAAGGAATCCAGCATGAAGAATTGTTCCCTAAAAAGAACATTAGGCTTATCTTTATTGCTGTTCTATTGTTATTTCTTCAAACAGTAGCATCAGACAATCTTAATCAAGCATTCATTTCTAAAGGCCCTGCAGTAATAGCACTTACTTCAAATCCATTTGTGCAGTCTCTTATTCTACTCGTTTTTGGCATATTGTACAGGATGGGCTATCAAGTTGCAGCAGAACACGATTTAACGGTATAGGGAGGGTAGCAGATGATAGTCGTAAACTTAGACGTGATGATGGCCAAAAGAAAAATCTCGCTTAACGAATTATCAGAGCGGGTCGGCATCACTATCACAAACCTTTCGAAACTGAAAACGGGTAAGGCTAAGGCTATACGTTTTACAACACTTGATGCCATTTGCAAGGCATTGGATTGTACACCGGCAGATATATTGGACTATAGTAACGAAGAATAGCAGATGAAAAAGACTCTTGTTTTTGCGATGCTAATTACCATCATAACAGTAGCATCGCCAGTATCGGCACAGACCATTGTCAAGGGGCATGTGGTTAATGAACGAGGCGAAACGGTTGAATACGTTAGTATAGGATTCGAAGAGGATAGCGTAGGAACTATATCGGATGCTAACGGAAACTTTGAGTTAGATATACCTGCCAATTGTAAAAAAGACTTGGTGTTTACCCATGTGTCATTCCAGAAGGCCATTGTCCCTTACGAAACATACGCCAACGGACAGCGACTGACAGTCACGATGAAGGACAAAATGGTCGAACTGGCAGAAGTCGTGGTCGGTAAGAAGAACAAACCACAGAAAATTGTAGGTAAAGCTATCAGTGGGCCGGTGGCGTCATTCCGTGGAAAGGGCAAGGTTGATGGCATTGAATGGGGACCTGTGTTCAAAAGCAAGAAGGATTACGTCATCAGTGACATCCTGCTGACCATTAAAGGCACCTCATACCAATGGTGCGTGCTTAGTTTCAATATCTATGAGATACAAGGAGGCAAATTTGTGAATATCCTCAATAAGCCCATCTACCACCGAATCGAGAAAAGCAACGACAAGCAGCAGCTCGATATCCAACCAGAAGAAACCATCATACTGAGAGGAAAAAGGAAATACTACATTAGCGTAATGGTAGTTGACAGCAACCGCTATGGCATTCTTGACATGCAGTCACAATTCAAAACCAGTTATGCCCGTAGTATCGCCAAAGGTAAGAAGCGAAAACTACCCATCGGACCAGCAATTCAGGTAAAAGGGCATGAAATAGAACAATAATTCAATGGCAATATGAATGAGAAATTTTTAAAAAAAAGACCTGCCCAAACGGACAAGTCCCTTTACTTATTATATCAAAGTGATACTTACTCTTCTACAGCTGCCTGCGCGGCGGCGAGGCGTGCAATAGGCACACGGAAAGGAGAGCAGCTGGCATAGTTCATGCCAATCTTAGCACAGAACTTAACGGAGCTGGGCTCACCACCATGCTCACCGCAGATACCGCAGCGGAGGTCGGGACGAACCTCACGGCCTTCCTTGACGGCGAACTTGATGAGACGACCGACACCCTTCTGGTCAAGTACCTGGAACGGGTCAACCTTCAGAATCTTCTTGTCAAGATAGACAGGCAGGAAGCTGGCGATATCGTCGCGGCTGTAGCCGAAGGTCATCTGAGTCAGGTCGTTGGTACCGAATGAGAAGTACTGAGCCTCCTCAGCAATACGGTCGGCAGTCAGGGCAGCACGAGGAATCTCAATCATCGTACCAATCTCGAACTCAACCTCAATACCATACTCCTGGAACACCTCCTTGGCGGCATACTGGATAACCTCCTTCTGCTGCTTCAGCTCGTACATCGTACCAATCAGAGGAACCATAATCTCAGGCATCGGGTTCTTGCCTTCCTTCTTCAGCTCACAAGCAGCACCGAGGATAGCCTTGGTCTGCATAGCGGTGATTTCGGGGAAGGTGATACCCAGACGGCAGCCACGGTGACCCAGCATCGGGTTGTTCTCGGCCAGAGAGTCAACGCGGCGTTTAATGTCCTCTACGCTGACACCCATTTCCTTGGCCATCGTCTCCTGACCAGCCAGATCGTGGGGGACAAACTCGTGGAGAGGCGGATCGAGCAGACGGATGTTAACGGGCAGACCGTCCATAGCCTCGAGGATGCCCTTGAAGTCAGCCTTCTGGTAAGGCAGCAGCTTAGCCAGAGCCTTCTCACGTCCGGCAACGCTGTCGGCGAGGATCATCTCACGCATAGCGATGATCTTCTTGTCCTCGAAGAACATGTGCTCAGTACGAGTCAAACCGATACCCTTGGCACCGAACTCGCGAGCGAGCTGTGCGTCGCGCGGTGTGTCAGCATTGGTACGAACCTGCAACTTAGTGTACTTGTCGCAAAGGTCCATCAGCTCCTTGAAGTCGCCAGAAAGCTCAGCAGCCTTTGTGGGCACCTCACCAGCATAAACCTGACCGGTGGTACCGTTCAGAGAGATGTAATCACCCTCCTTATATACAACGCCGTCAATCTCGACAGTCTTGTCCTTGTAGCTGACATTCAGTGAACCTACACCCGATACGCAGCACTTACCCATGCCACGGGCCACAACGGCAGCGTGAGAGGTCATACCGCCACGAGCAGTCAGAATACCCTCGGCAGCGGCCATACCTGCGAGGTCCTCGGGAGAGGTTTCGATGCGGACGAGCACCACCTTGTGGCCGTCCTCATGCCAAGTTTTGGCATCGTCGGCGTGGAACACAATCTGACCGCAGGCAGCACCCGGACTGGCGGGCAGCCCCTGGGCTATGACCTTGGCCTGTGTCAGAGCCTTCTTGTCGAAGATGGGGTGCAGCAGTTCGTCGAGCTTCTGGGGCTCGCAGCGCATGATGGCGGTCTTCTCATCAATCATGCCCTCGTGCAGCAGGTCAATGGCAATTTTCACCATGGCAGCACCTGTGCGCTTACCGTTACGGGTCTGCAGGAACCACAGTTTGCCCTCCTGAACGGTGAACTCCATATCCTGCATATCGTGATAGTGGTGCTCCAACTTGTCCTGGATACCGTTCAGCTCGGCATAGATTTCCGGCATTGCCTCCTCCATCGAGGGATACTTGGCCACGCGCTCCTCCTCCGAGATGCCAGCACGCTCAGCCCAGCGCTGAGAGCCGATCTTTGTGATCTGCTGCGGCGTGCGGATACCAGCCACAACGTCCTCACCCTGAGCGTTCACCAGATACTCACCGTTGAACAGGTTCTCACCATTGGCAGCGTCACGGCTGAAGCATACACCAGTAGCAGAGGTGTCGCCCATGTTACCGAATACCATTGCCATCACGCTGACGGCAGTACCCCATTCGTCGGGAATGCCTTCCATCTTACGATAGAGGATAGCACGCTCGTTCATCCAGCTGCGGAACACAGCGCAGATAGCTCCCCAGAGTTGCTCGATAGGATCGTTGGGGAAGTCCTTACCCGTGCGCTCCTTGATGGCAGCCTTGAACAGCTGAACCAACTTCTTAAGGTCGTCAACGCTAAGGTCTTTGTCAAGCACAACGCCGCTCTCCTTCTTCACCTTCTCGATAATCTCCTCGAACGGGTCGATGTCGGTCTTGTTGACGGGCTTCATCTCAAGCACCACGTCACCATACATCTGAACAAAACGACGATAGCTGTCATACACGAAATGGGGATTGTTGGTTTTCTTCACCATACCCTCTGCCACCTCGTCGTTAAGACCGAGGTTCAGGATGGTGTCCATCATACCAGGCATAGAAGCTCGGGCACCCGAACGTACGGAGACGAGCAGAGGATTCTCCTTGTCGCCGAACTTCGAATTCATCAGCCCCTCGATGTGCTTCACGGCTGCCATCACGTCGTCGTTGAGCAGTTCCATGATCTTCTGCTGACCAACCTGATAATACTCGTTACAGCAGTCGGTTGTGATTGTGAAACCAGGAGGAACGGGAACACCAATCAGGTTCATCTCAGCAAGGTTTGCGCCCTTGCCACCGAGTTCCTCACGCATTTTTGCATTACCTTCGGCCTTACCATTACCGAAGAGGTAAACTCTTTTTTGACTCATTAGTTCTTAATATTTACGATTAACACTTTAGAAAGATTTCTTCCATTTTATTTCTAATTGTGCAAAGATACGCGTTTTTCTGCACACTCGCAAGAAAAATGAGAAAAAAATGTAAGCCCGTAATGGCAATTATCTATTTTTAACCACATTTTTGGGTTTACGCTAATATTCGAGAAGCATAGTCGACAGTTTTCCATCAAACGAAATGAGGTTTTCAACTTTGTAGCAACTGGCTCCATCAGGTATGCAAACGGTTGCTATGAAATGGAATCCCTGGGCATCAACACGAGTGAACTCCATGTTGCTGAGTATCGCCTGGCTGAGGAAGCGGGCAGGAATGCTCGACTCGTACTGCTGTTTCTTGAAGTCGGTGGAGAACAGCTTCTGGGCACCCCGAAACACACTGATGTGCATGATGTTGTCGTAATAGACATGGTCCACCTCTACCCCATCGTCGCTGTATGAAGTGGCATGTACCTTATATTTCGTAGGATTGATGGCCAGGTACCAATGGTAGCGATTGCCGTCGTAGTTGACCACGGAGTCGGTTTTGACCACCTCTGTATAGGTGAGCACCTGCGGACGCTCGTGAACGAAGGCAAAGACGTGGATGGGGTCATCGCTTTTCTCAAGCCTAATGAGGTCACCATTCTGATTATGGAAACAGAACACATGCTCGGATTGGTTCTCGATGAGGTACTTGGCACCCACGGAGCCTAGCACCAGCGAGTCACCGACAATCTTGAAATAGGAAGGCTGGCTGGTAGTGTCGGGATAGAAGATGGTGTCGCCGATAGCACGGAACGACACTTCCTCGGTCAGCTCGTCCACCCAGATGCCCTGCAACATAGCCTTTGCCTGCAGGTTCTCTTTCTCAGGTTCCTGCTCCCGCTTCACGGACTCAGGCTTCGACGAACAAGCAGCAAACAGGCATGTGAATGCAACTGTCAGAATCAGTATATTAAGTTTGTTATTCATCTACCTATGCAATGGTACTCAAAGCCGTATTCCTGCAATTCCTCCACATCAAAGATGTTGCGCCCATCAATGACGAGCGGACGCTTCATGGCCTTCTTGATAACTCCCCAAGTGGGCAAGCGGAACTCCTTCCACTCAGTGAGCAGCAGCAGGGCATCGGCATCGAGCACAGCATCGTACTTGTCACGGCAATAGACCACACGGTCGCCAATCCTGTGGCGGCACTCGTCCATAGCTACTGGGTCGTAGACACGTATCTTGCAACCTGCGGCCAACAATTTGCCAATCATAATCAGGGCCGTCGACTCACGCATGTCATCAGTTTCAGGCTTGAACGACAAGCCCCACATGGCAACGGTAAGTCCGCTGAGCGACTGACCGTCGAAAGCTTTCTCCAGTTTGTGGAAGAGTATGCTCTTCTGACTCTCGTTCACACGCTCCACCGCCTTCAGCACCTCCATGGAATAACCGTTCAGGTCGGCCGTCTTGATAAGTGCCTTCACATCCTTGGGGAAGCACGAACCTCCATAGCCACAACCAGCATAGAGGAACTTTCGCCCGATGCGGGTATCACTGCCTATTCCAGCGCGTACCATATTTACATCTGCACCCACCAGCTCACAGAGATTAGCAATGTCGTTCATGAACGATATGCGGGTGGCCAGCATGGAGTTAGCGGCATATTTCGTCATCTCGGCCGATGGAATGTCCATGAAGATGACACGGAAGTTATTTAATAAGAAAGGTTTGTACAGGCGCGTGAGCACTTTCTTGGCACGTTCGCTCTCAGTTCCCACCACCACGCGGTCAGGCGACATAAAGTCCTTGATGGCATTACCTTCCTTGAGGAACTCAGGATTTGAGGCAACATCGAAGCTGACGTTAACACCACGCTTCTGCAACTCCTCCTCAATGGCCTGGCGAACCTTGCGAGCTGTGCCAACGGGAACAGTGGACTTGGTGACAACCACGACGTAATGGTTGAGGTGCTGGCCGATGGTACGAGCCACCTGAAGTACATACTTCAAGTCAGCAGAGCCATCCTCGTCAGGTGGTGTGCCCACTGCGGAGAACACAATCTCTACATCGTCAAGCACAGAAGCCAAGTCAGTAGTGAACTTCAAACGGCCCGCAGCAACATTCTTCTTCACCAACTCGTCGAGTCCCGGTTCGTAGATGGGTATCTCACCGTTCTCCAGCCGTTCAATCTTGGCGGCATCCACGTCAACACAAGTCACAGTAGCACCCGTATCGGCAAAACAAGTACCCGACACAAGACCAACATATCCGGTTCCTACTATTGCAATATTCATTTGTTCGTTGTTTGTTATGTATAATGATTGTTAGTCAAATAATTCCGCGTCTTTCAGTAAGGGCTGCCTCAAATCCTTCTCGCTGGTCTGCACATCCTTAGGGTCTATGGGCCACTCAATGCCAAGTTCAGGGTCGTTCCAACGAATACCAGCATCCTGTTGCGGAGCATAGAAATTGTCCACCTTATATATAAATATAGCCTCATCGCTCAGGACAAGGAACCCGTGGGCAAATCCTCTTGGAATATAGAACTGGCGCTTGTTGTCCTCGCTCAGCTCCACCATCACATGCTTGCCAAACGTAGGCGAACTGCGTCGAATGTCGACAGCCACATCCAAAACACGTCCTTTGATAACTCGCACAAGCTTAGCCTGCGAAGCGTCTCCTTTTTGGTAATGAAGGCCTCGGAGCACGCCGTAGGACGACTTCGACTCATTGTCCTGAATGAACTGCACCTTACCTATATATTCCTCAAACTCAGCCTGTTTCCAAGTTTCCATAAAGTAACCCCTCGCATCGTTGAACACACGGGGTTCAATCACGTAGACGCCTTTAATGTCAGTTTCTATATATTCCATGTTTGTAGAATTTTGTGCAAAGATACTGATTTTTTTCGAATCTCAGTTAATTTTAAGTTTCTTTTATTTGCAAATGTCGCAAAAAAGCTGTACTTTTGCACTCGTGATTGAATTAGAAAGACATATTGAGATTCTTCTGCTGAGCAACGACTGTGTCATTGTTCCCGATTTAGGTGGGTTTATGGCACATCATTTGGAAGCTCGCTACGATGATGAGGAATGTATGTTCCTGCCACCGCAGCGTACTTTGGGTTTTAATCCGCAGCTTAAGCTCAACGATTCACTTTTGGCTCAGTCCTACGTCGAAGCCTACGATATCAGCTACCCCGAAGCCATCCGCCGCATTGAAGCTGAAGTGGCCGAGGTGAGACAGTACCTCGACAATGCGGGCTATTACGAGCTGAACGACCTTGGACGGCTGGAAGTCAACCAAGAGGGTAATCTGGAATTTGAACCTTGCGAAGCTGGCATTCTCACGCCAAGCCTCTACGGACTCAGCTCGTTTGAGATGAAGCCGCTGAATGGTGCCTTCCCCGCCGTCAGCCACAAGAAGGCACAAGTGCCCAAGCTCATTGAGCTGAGCACAGACCCTGTAGAAGATACGACCGATGAAGATGAGGGCCGCGAACGTGCCATCACCATCAAGATGTCGTGGATTCGTAACACGGTGGCCATTGCTGCAGCTCTGCTGGCTTTCTTTATCATGACCAAGCCCGTGAGCAACGGTGGCCTTTCCAATGTCACCATGAGCCAGATTAACCTTCCCATTCTCCAGAAAGACACCGACACGAAGGCTACTCCAAAGCTGGACAAGCAGGCTGTTCAGGAGGCATTGACAAAGCACGAAGTTGCCACCAATACCCCTGTCCCCCAAAAAGTAGAGAAAGTTCCGGCTGCGGACGTTGCCGAGCCAGAGCCACAGCCCGAAAATGGCTACTGCATTGTTGTGGCCAGTCAGGTGTCCCAGCGCAATGCCGAGGAATTTGCCAAGAAGTTGAGAGAACAAGGGTTCAGTGAGGCACGTGTACACATTCACATGAATATCCGCCGTGTCATCTGTGGTTTGTACCCCACTGAGTCTGAAGCCTATAAGCAGTTGAAAGCGGTACAACAGCACAAAGGACTGGCTGAAGCATGGGTGTACCATGTGAAGTGAGAGGTGAGAAGTTATGAAACGAGTACGCTGTCCGAAATGTGATCATTACATCATTTTCGACGAGACCAAGTATTCCGAGGGTCAGTCTTTGGTCTTCCAGTGTGACGAGTGCGGAAAGCAGTTCGGCATACGCATCGGTACCTCCCGTCTGAAGGCAACCCAGAAGGACGACCGCCCCGACGAGCAGGCCAACGAGATGGGATGCGGTTCCATCGTGGTCATCGAGAATGTCTTCCACTACAAACAGGTGATTCCCCTGCGGATGGGCGACAACGTGATAGGGCGCTACCAGAAAGGCAATCCCGTGAACACTCCTTTCGAGACTGTCGACCCCAGTGTTGACCTGAACCATTGCACCATCAATGTCAGCCACGACAAAAAGGGGCAATTGCGCTACACACTGGCAGACAACAACAGCAACACCGGCACCTTTGTCGACAATGTCGAAATAGCACAAAAAGAGCGCCGCCTCATCGAGAACGGCACCCTTTTCACCATCGGCGCCACCAGCATCATCCTGCGGACTGCCGACGGCGACGACGAATAGTTTTCAGTTTGCCATCCGATAGATGGCCTCCATATCCTTTCTTGTCAGCACTTCCATCGCGCCGATATTCATTGTGCCTCCACGGCTACACTTGTCAGCCATCAGGCTGATTTCCTCGTCAGTTGCCTGGCGGCATATCAGTTCGGGGATATTGGTGGGCATGCCGATGCGGCGATAGAAGTCCTCGATAGCCTCGATGCCTCGCAGGGCCGTAGCCTCGGGGTGTGCGAAGTCATTGGTTACGCCCATCACGTTGACGGCGAACTGTACGAAGCGACTCTGGTGGCGAGGCATGACGTAGCGGGCCCACGACCCCCACAGGGCGGCAAGGCCGGCACCGTGGGTAACGCCGTACAGAGCGCTCAACTCATGCTCCAGCTTGTGGGTGGCAAAATCCTTCTCCAGGCCGCACTCCGTCAGGTCATTGTGTGCCAGCGAACTTGCCCACATAATCTGGGCACGGTTGCGGTAGTCCTCTGGATTCTTCAACACCTCCACGGCACAATCCTTCACCGTGCGCAACAGCGCCTCGGCCATCGCGTCGGTCAGCGTCATATCCTCGTACTTCGAGAAGTAGCGCTCCATCGTGTGCATCATGATGTCTGTTGCTCCGGCGGCCGTCTGGAAAGGCGGCAACGTGTAGGTTCGCTCGGGGTTCATGATGCAGAAGCGACAGCGGCACAGGTCGCTGTTAATGCCACGTTTCAGCAGTCCCTCGTCCTTGGTGATGACGCAACTGTTCGACATCTCGCTGCCGGCAGCGTGAATGGTCAGCACTACGCCGATGGGCAAGCACGACTGCGGAACGGTTTTGCCCTCCCAGAAGTCCCACACGTCGCCGTCGTATCCCACGCCGTAGCCAATGGCCTTCGACGAGTCAATAACGCTGCCGCCACCCACGGCCAGTATGAAGTCCACCTGTTCACGACGGCAGAGGTCGATGCCCTTGTACACCATCGACAGCTTCGGGTTTGGCACTACCCCACCCAACTCCACATAGCTGATGTCAGCCTCGTCGAGCAACTTGAACACCTTGTCGAGCAGTCCCGACCGCATGGCCGACCCACCGCCGTAATGAACCAGCACCCGGTGGGCACCATACTGCCTGAGCAACTGCGGAAGCTGTTCTTCGGAACTGCGCCCGAACACCACCCGTGTCGGCGCATAGTAGTTGAAGTCTTTAATCATATACCTTAATGTTGTGAATGGTGTAGTCAGAATCCAGCACGTCCAGTATCTCCTCCTCGGTCGAGAGGTTGAAGTCGCCAGCTATCGTGTTCTTCAGCGAGGCGGCTGCCAGCGAGTAATCCAAAATGCGCTGGTTGTCCGTATCTGGAAATATGCGCAGCGCGTGCAGGAAGCCGCCGTCGAAGGCGTCGCCCACGCCCATCGGGTCTACCACGTTGGGAATGTCGACGATGCGGGCGTTGTACATCTGCCCGTCGGCCCACAACAGAGCCGTCAGCGTGTGGTGGCTCGAGCTAATCTGGTTGCGCATACCGATCATTATTTTGCGGCAGCGCGGGCATAACAGCCTGATTTCCTCGTACCAGCGGCGGTAGGCCTCCAGGTTCATGTCGTAATCGGGCGTAACGGCCTCGAACGGAATCTTCTCGTGCCCCGTAATGAATTCATACTCAATGACATCGCCGAACATAACGTCAGCATGTGCCATCATCCGCTTCAGCGTCTCGCGCGGCTGGGCACCCTCGTATCGCCACAGGTTCTTACGGTAGTTCAGGTCTATCGAGATGGTCAGTCCCATCTCCTCAGCCACCTCTATGGCCTCGAATGTAGCGTCGGCAGCAGGCTGCGTGATGGCCGCCGTAATACCCGACACATGGAGCACCGAGGCATCGGCCAGCGCCTTGCGCCAGTCAATCATCCCCGGCTGCAGAAACGAGTAGGCCGACCCTGCGCGGTCGTAGGTGACACTGGCATTGCGCAGGCTCGCCGCCTCCTCGAAGTAGTACACGCCCACGCGGTCGCCACCATACAATATGTAGTCAGTACCCACACCAAGCTGCCGTAAACTCATGGCGCCAGCACGTCCCATCTGCGTGTCAGGCAGACGGGTGACATACTCTACATCCTCGCCCTGCATGGCTAACGATACGGCTACGTTGGCCTCGCTGCCGCCATAGTTTCCTAAGAAAGTCTTACCCTGCGACAGTCTCATTTTCTCTCCCTTCGAGAAGCGTAACATCAACTCTCCGAAGGT
The DNA here is from genome assembly GCA_947168395.1 of uncultured Prevotellaceae bacterium. Lineage (GTDB taxonomy): Bacteria > Bacteroidota > Bacteroidia > Bacteroidales > Bacteroidaceae > Prevotella. The sequence goes on from CAMVLT010000034.1 coordinate 29,993, forward strand.
TACAATCTTGTTTCCCATTTTCGTGTTAGTGTTTCTTTTTGATTATCGGACAACCTCAGTAAACTCAGGCTTTGCCCCCTGCTCCTTACCTACTGTCACATAGATGACGGATGTGGACTGTTCACCATTCATCCCGCGACCGTTGACCGTGAATTTATAGTCAATGCTGTTATCTGTTGTTCGTTTGCCCACCGTTGAAGGTGTACCGAGTGGGAACTGATAGCTGGAGCAAGCCGCATCAAAGATGGCCTTCTCCTTATCCGTCACCGGTTTCTGCTCGGAATAATCAGGCAATTTCGCCACTTTACCCTTTTTGTAGCCGTTGGCCTTAAGGAATCTGTCAAGTTCCTTTCCTGCTGCTGCCACCCTGGCCGTGCGCACACCATAGCCCGTCAAAATCTCGGCTTTGGGCAGTGCCTTCTTCAGCGCTTCCGAGGAAGTATTCAAGCCGCCGCTGCCGAAGGTGCAGAACGGGACAATCTTCTTGCCTGCAAAGTCGTTCTCCTTCACAAGCGTGGCTATCGGCATGGCGTAGGTACCGAACCAGATGGGATAACCGATGAAGATGACATCGTAATCAGCAATCTTCGACTTCAGAGGCTTCAGCTTCGGGGTTTCACCACTCTGCATCTCGCGCTGTCCACGCTGAATCGTTTCCTGGAAATTACCCGAATAAGGCTCAACGGCCTCAATACCCTCAATGTCAGAACTGAGTTGTTTCTGCAACTCCAGTGCTACGGTCTTGGTTGTACCTGTCTCTGAATAATACAGCACCAGTTTTTTCTGTGCATAGCCTGTTGTGATGGACGCAACGGCTGCAATGGATAATAATAGCTTTTTCATATTTTATAAGTTTTGCTTCTACCGAGGTGCAAAGGTACAACTTTTTTTCAAAACGACACTGTATAGTGTGGCAAAAAAACATGAAGAAAGTATTATGTTACCTGATATTTACGTTCTTAGCCGTGCTGTTTTCTATCAGCGACGGGTCAAAAGCCTTCTTTGCGTCCTCCACATCGATGTTTTCGAAGATGAAATCTTTTAGGCGGTACTTGTCACTGGTACCCACATCAAAGAAGTTGTTCGTTGTCATCTTTATGTTGCGGATGCTGATGTTGTTGCACTGCGACAGGGGCATGTCCTTACGGTCTTCAGGCTTGAAGAACTGAGTCCACGGGCGGACAACGAGGAACGAGCCGCACTGGCCGGTGATGTCTTCTACGGTGACGTACTCGTAATGCTGGGGGGTGTCAGGACGCATCTTCAGCCAAAGCACACGGGTAGCGGCCTTCACATGGATGCGGCGTAGTATCACGTTGCGGTCGTGCAGACTTTCTGAGCCAAGTGTCAGACAGCCATGCACCTTACCGTATACGCAGTCTTCAATAATGATGTTCGAGCATGGACCGTTGTTCGGGTCCTGGTCAGCCCAGGTGCCCTTGCCGCCTTTCAGCACAACGGCATCATCGTTGACGTGCATGTAGCAACCGTGAACCAGCACATTCTTGCAGACATCGAGGTCGATGGCGTCGCTCGACGGAGCACCACGCTTGGGGTCGACGGGTGTCACATTTTCTGTGGGGGCATAGATGAAACAGCCCAGGTATCTCACGTTCTCGCAACGGTAGAGGTGATTCGTCCAAAACGGTGAGTTTATGATATTTACGTCCTGTACAGTCACGTTCTTACTATTGGAAATGTAGACATTGCGAGGGCGCATGGCTTCGAGGTTGGTACAGTTGCGATTATACTTGCGCCTAATCCAAAATTCCTCCCAGTAGGGCTGGCCGTTGCCGTTGATGGTGCCAGGACCGGTAATGGTAAAACCGTCCACACCGTCGGCATTGACCAAGGCGGCAAAGTAGTCAAGAGTCTGCCCCTCCATGCGGGTCTTCACTATCGGGAAGTGCTTGATACGGGTGCTGCCCTGCAGTTCACCGCCTTCCTCCAACTTCAGGTGGGTGCCGGGCTTGAAGAACAGCGAACCAGAGATAAAGGTGCCTCGTGGGATGACGATGACTCCCCCACCCTCCTGAGCCGCACGGTCGATAACTGCCTGAAGGGCTTTTGTCTGCACCTCAGTGCTGTAGCCGTCAACGCCATAGTCGGTCACAACATAATGCCTCAGTCCCAATAAATCTACCCGCGAGGTGTCGCTGAACCACTCCGATACGGGGGTGCCGTCGGGCCATAACTGCTGGTTTGTCACTTTCTTCTTTGCGGTGGCCATGGCGCATGTCAATGCAAGCGTCAACGCCATAATTGTTCTGGATTTCATTGCTTTTTACGTTATAGTAATAGTTTTATGGCGCAAAATTAGCAAAAATATTTGATATTTTGTTGATTATTTCGAAAAAAGTCGTATCTTTGTCGCATAATTTTAATGATGTAGAGTATGAAAAGTTTTTTGAAGTACACTTTGGCCACTATTTGTGGTCTTGTTATTTTTACATTCATCGCAGGGTTAATATTCTTTGCGTCCCTACTCGGTATGGCCGCTTCGGGTTCATCGACTACTCAAGTGAAGGACAATTCGGTCTTCGTTCTGAAGATGGATGGAGCAGTCCAGGAACGCATGGAGGGCGACACTCCCCTCTCCATATTACTCAACAGCAGCGACATGGACGTCATGGGCTTGGAGGACATCGTGGCCAGCATCAAGAAGGCCAAGGATCACAACGACATCAAGGGTATCTACATTGAGGGCGGCCTCACAGAATTCGACTCTCCGGCCTCAGCCCAGCAGGTGCGCGACGCCTTAAAGGATTTCAAGAAAAGCGGCAAGTGGATTCTCGCCTATGCCGATAACTACACCCAGCAGGGCTATTATGTGGCTTCGGTGGCCGACACCGTGATACTGAACCTTACGGGCATGATTGAGCTAAAGGGTATCGGCGGTAAGCGGGAATACATGACCGGACTATACGAGAAACTCGGCGTGAAGTACCAGCCCGTGCGTGTAGGCAAATATAAAAGTTATGTGGAAAGTGTCACCCGTAAAGACATGAGTCCCGAAAACCGCGAGCAGACCGAGGCCTATCAGCAAGGCATCTGGAAACACATGCTGAAGGACATGGCTGAGAGCCGCTCACGACTTACTGCAGAGCAGATTGACCAGATGGTGAGCGACAGCATCCTAACCTTCGCCTCACCTGCCGACTACCTGAAAGGAGGACTCGTTGATGCACTCCGCTATCCGGAAGAAGTAAAGCCAACCGTCAACCGCCTTTTGGGGGCCGACCTCGACGACGACATCAACCAGCTGCTGCTCAGCGACATGATAGCCCTGCCCACCACAGACGAGAAGGGCGATGAGGTGGCCGTCTACTACGCCTATGGCGAAATCATCGACCAGAAAACCAGCATGTTCTCCACCGAGCATAACATCATTGGCAAGGAGACTGTCGACGACCTCAACAAGCTGGCCGATGACGATAACGTGAAGGCCGTCGTGCTGCGCGTCAATTCCCCCGGTGGCAGTGCCGTAGCCTCTGAGCAAATCAATCACGCCATCAAACAGTTGAAGGCCAAGAAGCCGGTGGTGGTATCGATGGGCGGCGTGGCAGCCTCGGGCGGCTACATGATCAGTTCCAACGGCGACTACATCTTTGCCGAACCGACCACCATCACGGGCAGCATCGGCATTTTCGGACTGATTCCCAACTTCTCAGGCTTAGTGACCGACAAACTGGGAGTCACTTTCGATGGCACAAAGACCAACAATTATACCGACTTCGAAGAGAACTTGATATTAAGCAAAGACAACGCGCAGGAGTTGAAGTTCATGCAGACCTACGTTAACCGTGGCTACGAGACGTTCCTCAGCATCGTGGCCGAGGGTCGCAAGATGACTCGCGATCAGGTACACGAGATAGCCCAGGGTCGCGTATGGTTAGCTACCGATGCCCTGCCCATCAAGCTGGTTGACAAACTCGGTTCCTTGGATGATGCCGTCAAGAAAGCGGCAGAACTGGCCAAACTCACAGAATACCACCAGAAGAACTACCCTGCCCCAGCCCCGTGGTATGAAGACCTGATGGATATGGGACAGAAGAAGGACTCCTACCTCAACGGCGAACTGCGCGAGATTCTGGGTGAGCTCTATCAGCCCCTGCTCAACGCCCGCCGTGACCAGCAGCGCAACCGCCTTCAGGCACGCCTGCCCTACCTCCTGAATTTCTAAAAAAAGTCTATCTGCCAAAAAGAACTGCCCATCATGGAAGGGGACTTTATAAAAATCAACGAATGGCTGCTGCCCCTAAGCTGGCTTTACGGCTTAGGGGTACGTTTCAGGAATTTCCTCTTCGACGTGGGCATCCTGAAGAGCCAGGACTATAAAGTACCCATCATCTCGGTTGGCAACATTACCGTTGGAGGCACAGGCAAGACACCCCATGTGGAATACCTCGCCAAGCTGCTGAAAGACCAGTTTAAAGTGGCTGTATTGAGCCGTGGCTACAAGCGCAAGAGCCACGGTTACGTGTTGGCCGACAAGGACACGCCCATGCGGCAGATTGGTGATGAGCCCTACCAGATGCGGCAGAAGTTCCCGGGCATCACAGTTGCCGTCGACAAAAACCGAAGACGAGGCATAGCCCGGTTGACCGAAGACGACACCATTGATGTCATACTCCTTGACGATGCCTTCCAGCACCGTTACGTAAAACCAGGCATCAACATCCTGCTGGTCGACTACCACCGCCTTATCATTTACGACAAGCTGCTGCCCGCAGGCAGACTGCGCGAGCCCCTTCCAGGCAAGAACCGCGCCGACATCGTCATCGTCACCAAGTGCCCGAAGGAGCTGAAGCCCATGGAGTACCGCGTCATCACCCGCGCCATGAACCTCTACGCTTATCAGACCCTCTATTTCTCGACACTGGAGTACGGCGAACTGCGTCCCGTCTTCCCCCAGGTCCGCAGTAGCTTGACGTTGTCACAGCTTTCCAGCCATAACGTGCTGCTGCTGACGGGCATCGCCTCGCCGCGCCAGCTGAGTGAAGACCTGAAGCCCCTGGTCAAGAGCATCACCCCGATGGCCTTTGCCGACCACCACCATTTCACCCCAAAAGACCTCCTGCGGCTCAGTGCCACGTTCGAGGCCATGCCCTCGCCCAAGGTCATCATCACCACCGAGAAAGACGCTACACGGCTGAACGATGCCGGGGAGCTGGGCGACGAGCTGCGCAAGGCCTTCTACGTCATTCCCGTCAACATCAAGTTCATGCTTGAGCAAGAAGATTTGTTTAACCAAAACATTATAGGCTATGTACGCAAAAATTCAAGAAACAGCATCCTGGCTAAAGCAAAGGATGTCCACCAGTCCAAAGACAGCCATCATTCTGGGGACAGGCCTCGGACAATTAGTTTCAGAAATAACTGACACCTACGAGTTCGAGTATTCCGAAATACCAAATTTCCCGGTATCTACTGTCGAGGGGCACTCTGGAAAGCTCATCTTTGGAAAGCTCGGCGGCGTCGACATAATGGCCATGAAAGGCCGCTTCCACTACTATGAAGGCTACTCCATGAAGGAGGTGACCTTCCCCGTGCGAGTGATGTACGAGTTAGGCATCAAGACCCTGTTTGTCAGCAACGCCGCCGGTGGCATGAACCCGGGCTTCAAGATTGGCGACCTGATGGTCATTACCGACCACATCAATTTCTTCCCCGAGCATCCGCTGCGCGGCAAGAACTTCCCCACGGGACCACGATTCCCCGATATGCACGCCACCTACGACCCTTCCCTCATCCAGCTGGCCAGCCAAATAGCCCGCGAGAAGAAAATCCGACTGCAGTACGGTGTCTACATGGGTGTGCAGGGTCCCACCTTCGAGACCCCTGCCGAATATCGCATGTACCGCACCCTGGGCGGCGACACCGTGGGCATGTCAACCGTGCCTGAGGTCATCGTAGCCCATCACTGCGGCATCCGCACCTTCGGCATTAGCGTGGTGACCGACCTTGGCGGCTTCGACATCCCCGTCGAGGTAAGTCATGAGGAGGTACAAGAGGCTGCCGACAAGGCACAGCCGCTGATGACACAAATCATGCGCGAGATGATAGTACGCTCGGAAAAGACAGAAAGCATGAAAAAAGAGAAATTCAACACCGACCATCCCACCGACAAATGGAAATAGCAACAATTGGAGAATTCGGACTTATCGACAGGCTGACCAATGGTCTCAGCCCTAAGAACCAGTCAACAAAGTACGGCGTAGGCGACGACTGCGCCGTGCTCTCATATCCCGACCACGAAGTGCTCGTCACCACCGACCTGCTGATGGAGGGCGTACACTTCGACCTGACCTACACCGATTTGCAGCACCTTGGCTACAAGGCGGTGATGGTGAACCTCAGCGATGTGTTCGCCATGAACGGCACGCCACGACAGGTCACCGTCTCGCTTGCCATCAGCAAGCGGTTCAGCGTTGAAGACATCGAGCAGCTCTACACCGGCATGCGACTTGCATGCGAGAAGTGGAACGTCGACATTGTCGGCGGCGACACCACAGCCTCCTATACCGGTCTGGCCATCAGCATCACCTGCATAGGCGAAGCCGACAAGGACGACATTGTCTACCGCAACGGAGCCCGCGACACCGACCTCATCTGCGTCAGCGGCGACCTCGGTGCCGCCTACATGGGACTACAACTCTTAGAGCGCGAGAAGGCCGTCTATTACCAGATGCTGAATGAGAAGAAACAGAAGGGGGAAGGTTTGGAGGAGGCTTTCCAGCCCGACTTCAGCGGCAAGGAGTACCTGCTCCAGCGACAGCTGCAAGCCGAAGCCCGAGGCGACATCATCCAACGGCTGCGCGAAGCCGGCATCCGTCCCACCGCCATGATGGACGTCTCTGACGGACTCAGCAGCGAGCTGCGCCACATCTGCAAACAGTCGGGCGTGGGCTGCCGCATCTTCGAGAAGAATCTGCCCATTGACTACCAGACAGCTGTCATGGCCGAAGAGATGAACATGAACGTCACCACCTGTGCCCTGAATGGCGGCGAGGACTACGAACTGGTGTTCACCGTGCCCATAGGCGACCGCGAAAAGGTGGAGGCTATTGACGACGTCAAGCTCATCGGCTACATCACCGACCAGAAGTACGGCCACATCCTCGTCAGTCGCGACGGGCAGGAATTCGAGCTGAAAGCACAAGGCTGGAACTTTGCACATTGAACGTTGAACAACACGTGATTACCGTGAAGCCCAAAGTAGCAGTCATCGACCCTAACACACTGGCCGCCATCGGACTGCAACAGCTGTTGCAGAAGGTCATTCCCTTCATGACGGTCGATACCTTTAGCTCGTTCGCCGAGTTAGAGGCCAACCATCCTGAGCACTACGCCCACTACTTCACAGCCATGAACATCGTGCTACAGAACAGGCCGTTCTTCACCGAAAACCGCCGGAAGACCATTGTCCTGACATCAAGCCCCGACAACGCCAACCTACTGAGCGAGTTCCACTGCCTCTGTGTCAACATGCCCGAACCTGCCCTGGTGCGCTCGCTCCTGATGCTCCATCAGCACGCACACTCCGGCGGTAAGAACCTGCCCCCCATGCCGCAGGACACGAAACGCGGCATACTCTCCGAGCGTGAAATCCAGGTGATGAACCTCATCGTGCGGGGATATATCAACAAGCAGATAGCCGACCAGCTTAACATCGGGCTCGCCACGGTGGTCACCCACCGGCGCAACATCATGGAGAAGCTGGGCATCAAGAGCGTGTCGGCACTCACCATCTACGCCGTCATGCACGGCTACGTGGACATCAACAAAATCTGAGACCGTAAAGGTTATAGACGAGGCGGTCGGTCTCGGATTGAGTCCCGTATTTTCTCGATGTCACTCACCCGTCCCCGTGGCATTCGAAGAATTAAGAAAACAAGGAATTTGTATTAGTTATTCTTAAAATGATGAAACAGGAACCCGTCCCCATGTTTCCCTCAATGATGCTGTATAATTTTTCGAGTTTTGTCATATTGATAGAATATTTATTTTTTTGTTCGCTATTAGTTGTATAATTCAAAATTTATGCTTAATTTTGCAGCGGAAGCAACTAAAGAAAGATGAATCATGACATTTCTCAACCAGTTCCACAAGGAAGTGACGGAGCGCAAGATGCGGAAAATAGCCGCATCGCAGCAATCGCCGATCAGCTCGAGCGACTTTGCGCAATACATGAAGCGCAACGTGGAGATAGCCTCAAAGATGTAAGCCGTTTTGAAACCGAGCAACGTGCCGCTGAGCAAATGGCTAAAAGTCAAGGTTACTGGATTCCCATGATGGATATCTTCGACCTTGGCGTTCCAGGTCCAAGCGGCAACGAAAACGACACTTACGTTGGAGAGAAAGTCATTTATAAAGTGAACAACCTGCTTAATAGTGGGAGTATAATTGGCTTGTTGCACAAAATCATGATGCACAACACCCTTTTTCCAGATACCGCTTATTCCTTTTATGGCTTTGCTGGGTTTGATGGGCGCACCATTCAACCTGTTATCGTCCAGCCAAGAATAGCCAATGCCCATCCAGCCACAAAGATTCAGATTGACACCTATTTGGCTGCCCTCGGCTTCGAGAAGACCACTCAGGATGGCCGTTTCAGGAACAGTCAATACGAGGTTTGGGATGTAGTGCCTCGTAACGTTCTTGTCGATGATGAAGGAGACATCTTTGTGGTAGATGCAGAGATTAAGCATATTGGATAGTACTATTCTTTTCCTTCAACGATTTTGATTTCATCTTCCGTCAGGCCATAGAGGTGACAGACGAGGCGGTCGGTCTCGGATTGAGTCCCGTATTTTCTCGATGTCACTCACCCGTCCCCGTGGCATTCGAAGAATTAAGAAAACAAGGAATTTGTATTAGTTATTCTTAAACCTAAATTCCGCAGCGCTCTAGTTTAACATTATTTATAAGTGCCTGAGCAACAA
>CAMVLT010000035.1 GCA_947168395.1 uncultured Prevotellaceae bacterium
TCTCGGAAATAAAAATAAATCGCGATTTATTTTGTATTTCGCTCGATTTGCACTAATTTTGCAGGCAAAAGTACAAAATAAAACCGAGAAAAACGTCAGGATGCTGAAAAAATACGCCCTGTTGGCCTGTATTTTGGCTTTGCTGCCCCTCGTTGCTGCCCATGCCAGTGTGGAGGGGTCGCTGCCCGACGTTGTACGGCGGCTGCTGACCCACATCGACTCGCTCGCCGTCAAGGGCCTGCTCATCAGTGGCATGCTGATGCCCATGATGACGGTATTCAACCGTTTGACGACCTATCGCTACGATACCTTGATCAAACAGCTGTTTCTGAAAGACCCCACCACCGATCTTGATGGACTGATTGGAGACGGCGAAGAGCCGAACGAGGAGGAATGGATGGTTTCCACCACGATAATAACAGAGGAAACCTCACCGAGTGGTTTGTCAATGCGGCGCTTGGCATCCGATTCTAACGTTATCTGAATATATGGCAGAACAAAAGACAGTAACCTACGAGGACATCATGGCCGACCTGAAGGCCGGGAAATACGCTCCCGTCTACTACCTGATGGGCGAGGAGTCCTATTATATCGACAAAATCAGTGACTACATTGCCGAGCATGCCTTGGCACCCGAGGAGCGTGACTTCAACCAGACCGTCGTGTTCGGCTCTGATGTGACCGCCGCCCAGGTGGCCGACGTGGCCCGCCGTTACCCCATGATGGCCGAGCGGCAGGTGGTCATCGTCAAGGAGGCGCAGAACATCAAGCAGACCGACCAGTTGGAGAAATACTTCAAACAGCCTTCGCCGCAGACGGTGCTCGTGCTCTGTCACAAGAACGGCAGCATCGACGGTCGCAAGCGTGAGTACGTGAAAGCGGTCAAGGCGGCTGGCGTGCTGTTCGAGAGCAAGAAGCTGCGCGACCGCGACCTGCCCGCCTTCATCGAGCGGTACCTGCGCGAGCGGCAGGTGAGCATCGACCCGAAATCGACGCAGCTTATCAGCGACTTCATCGGTGCCGACCTCAGCCGCCTGACCAGCGAGCTCGACAAGGTCATCATTTCGCTGCCTCAGGAGGATAGGAGAGTGAACCCCCAGGTGGTGGAAGACCAGATAGGTGTGAGCAAGGATTTCAACTCGTTCGAGCTTCGCGACGCCATCGTCAACCGCAATGTCTTCAAGGCAAATCAGATAATCAAATATTTTGACAACAATCCGAAGGCCGGAAGCATCTACTCGTTTCTCCCGATGCTCTTTAATTATTTTCAGAATCTGATGATTGCGTATTACGCCCCGAAAAGACAGAGTCAGGAGGGCGTCGCGGAGTGGCTGGAATTGCGATCTCCGTGGGCGGCGAAAGACTACATGACGGGAATGAGAAATTTCACGGCGATGAAAGTGATGCAAATAATTTCCAAAATACGCGAAATTGATGCCAAAAGTAAGGGCCTCGACAACCCCAATACGCCCCCTGGCGAGCTGATGAAAGAATTGATTTTTTACATTTTGCACTGATTTGGCACTCTAAAATCTACAGAAAAGGCGTTCTCGGCGAACGCTTTTTTGTGCGCTATAGCCCGTGTATAAAGGGGTATTGGCCAATTCCTGCCCCCTCAAAACTCGCGTATTTTGAGCCTTCCTGACCTATGTTCCAGAATTTGCGAGAAATGCCGAAAACGCAAAATTTCCGAGACTCCGAATTTGGTGTTCACATTATTTAGCGTTTCTATCTCTGAATTTTGAAAGCTAAACCGATTTGTTTCTGTGAATTAGTTTTGTTTTGGGTTGTTGAATTTAGGAATCAAAACAAAACTTTTCGTGTTTATGATTTATAAGTAGAAACGTGAATTTAGTAGTTTACATTCGCAAACCGATAAATATTCACCTTTATTTCTTTGAATTTATCATATTGAATCCCAATCGATTATAATAAAATAATCGAGTAAACAGCAAGTGTCTATTGTATTTCGGATATCTAAACCTGCATATTTGCACAGTTTACAGTTATAGGTTTATAAATACCCTATTTATAGCCAGTTGCTTATCCTAAAAGACTCTCGAAAGGCTTTGTAAGGTTTATTGATGTAAATTCGGATTTGTAATTCAAAACTTAAAGTTGTGAGTGGTTTTGGTTTTCGAATTTAAACTATTAAATTACGAATCAATAGTTCACAATTAAAAATTTCCGTTACAAATGTTGCGTAGTTCAATTTTTTGTTTTACCTTTGTAAACTGAAACGAAAACGGGCAAAAATGCCCCTAAACCCTACTCATAAGCAATGAAGGACAGAATTCGCCAGATTATGGAGTCGCAACACATGACCCAACAAGTGTTCGCTCAGTTCATCGAAATGTCGCCCGCCTCGTTGAGCAGTATCTTCAACGGGCGTACCAAGCCTACCCTCAATATCGTGGAGGCAATAAAAAAGAAAATTCCTGACATCAGTATCGACTGGCTCATGTTCGGTTCGGGTCCTATGTATTTAGAAGCCAAGCGGTCGGCCGAGGTACCTGTCGGTGAGAAAGTGCCGACAACTCAAAATCCGATGTTCGACTTCGATGACACCCCTTCGCCCGCCCCTACTGTAGACATTCCAGCGAGTCGGATTGACAATAGTGTAAAATCTACACGTCAGAATCCTTCTCGCGAGGACATCAAAATTATTGACAAACCGCAGCGGCGTGTCACTGAGATTCGCGTGTTCTACGACGACCAGACTTGGGAGAGTTTCGTGCCTGCGAAGAAGTAGTTTTTGGGGTGTCCGCCGACCCTGTTTTGCGGGTTCTCGCATTAAGGAATAGGGACTGCGACTGTTCCGTTTGCATCTGTAGCCGATTGCTATTGTTTGCTGGCGCGGATGTTCGCGTATTTTTTATCGAAAAAAACAGCCGCTTTGTTTGGTAGTTTCAGGAATTATGCCTATATTTGCACGCATAAAAACAAAAGCAATATGCTAAGGTTTCTTATTTTGGGGGGTATCCCTACTCCCTTTATTGGTTAAAAGTAATAAATGAATAAGATAAATCAAACAATACGGATGGCATTGCTGTCGCTCATAGGACTCATGATTGCAGTGTGTGCGATGACAGTGTTGAATGACAACTCCGAGAATGATTCCCCCGCGATGTTTGTGTCGCTGCAGGAACAGCTGATATGCACTTGGTATGCCGAAGCTGGTAATAATATAATATGTAAGCGTAGCGACAACATTCGTTACGCATTATTCCCCAATGGCACGTTGACCGTTGCGCTTGCCGACGAGGGCACGGATCCTCCAGAGTGGCACCTGATGATGGAGGGTGGTTAGCTGGTGCTGAACTAAGAAACGCCCGATATTAGCTTGTAGAATCACGAAAAGGAAGATGAGCTGGTGCTGACAATGTCGCCAGCCTCCTTGGTGTGGGGGTTCTGGCGCTTACCATACAGACGCAATCATCCCCGCACGGCATAATTTAGGTGAGGCGATGAAAAAAGCGGCACTTTGCTTTGTGGTTTGGCGGATTCTTAGTATCTTTGCACTCACAAATTAGCACAACAACGTAAATTATATGGAAGAATATATTGTTTCGGCGCGAAAGTACCGACCAATGTCGTTCGACACGGTGGTGGGACAGCAGGCACTGACAACAACGCTGAAGAACGCGGTACGCTCTGGCAAACTGGCTCACGCGTACCTCTTTTGCGGGCCGCGAGGTGTGGGCAAGACCACTTGTGCGCGTATCTTCGCCAAGGCCATCAACTGTCAGTCGCCGACGGCTGAAGGCGAGGCCTGCAACGAGTGTGAGTCGTGCCAGTCGTTCAACGAGCAGCGTTCGCTCAACATCTTCGAGCTCGATGCCGCCTCGAATAACTCGGTGGAGCATATTAAGACGCTGATGGAGCAGACGCGCATACCGCCGCAGGTAGGGCGCTACAAGGTCTTTATTATCGACGAGGTTCACATGCTGTCGACGGCGGCATTCAACGCGTTCCTCAAGACCTTGGAGGAGCCGCCTGCCCACGTCATCTTCATCCTCGCCACCACTGAGAAACACAAGATACTGCCCACCATCCTGAGCCGCTGCCAGATTTACGACTTCGAGCGTATGACCGTGAATGACACCGTTGCGCATCTCCGTCAGGTGGCTGCCAAGGAGGGTATCACGTGCGAGGACGAGGCACTGGCGATAATTGCCGAGAAGGCCGACGGCGGCATGCGCGATGCCCTGTCTATCTTCGACCAGGCCGCCTCCTTCTGTCAGGGCAACATCACGTACCAGAAGGTGATAGAAGATTTGAACGTGCTCGACTCGGAGTACTACTTCCGGTTAGTGGACTATGCCCTGCAGAATAAGGTGTCGGAGTCGATGGTACTGCTCAACGACATTATCGGCAAGGGCTTCGACGGTGGTCTGTTGGTGCAGGGTCTGGCTCGCCATGTGCGTAATGTGCTGATGGCCCGCGATGCCCAGACGCTGCCTCTGCTTGAGGTGAGCGAAGCCCAACGTCAGCGTTACCAGGAGCAGGCTTTGCGCGCGCCCATTCCGTTCTTATATAAAGCGCTGCAGCTGATGAACCAGTGCGACATCAACTACCGCCAGTCATCGAACAAGCGGCTGCTGGTAGAACTGACGCTCATCGAGGTGGCCCAGCTGACGCAGCCGGAGGATGCGCCCGGCAGTGGGCGTAAGCCCAGACGACTGAAATCCCTGTTCAAGAACCTGATTCAGCAGACCCAGCCCAGGAAAGCGGCTCCGCAGGTGGCCGCGGCTGTGCGCGCTGAATCACAGCAGCCGCAATCGCCGGCTGCAACGCCAACGGCTACCGTGCAGGTGGCCACCGCGAAAGAGCAACCCCAACCGGTCAGGCCCGCCGTGAAGTTAGGTGCGCTGGGCATGTCGTGGCGCAACCTGCGTGCACAGCAGCAGAAGCCGGTGAAGATCAATACCCTGCCCGGCCAGCGTATGACCGACGAGCACCAGCCGTTCACGCAGGACGAACTGGAGCTGCAGTGGCTTTCGATGTGCAACCGCATGCCGCAGCAGCTGGTGGGCGTGGCCTCGAGGATGAAGAACATGAAGCCCGTCATCACTGAGCTGCCCAAGGTCGAGGTAGTGGTGAGCAACGAGATGATTCTGGCCGAGGTGGAGAAGATACGCGGTAGCGTGCTCAACACCTTGAAACTGCATCTCCACAACTCTGACATTGAGCTGACCCTACGGCTCGACGAGCACCGGCAGGAGGTGCGGCTGCTGACGCGGCGCGAGCAGTTCGAGGAACTGATGCGCATGAATCCCGTCGTTGCAAAGCTCAAGGCCGCCTTTGATTTGGATATTGCATAATGTATAAAGGAAAACAGTTACAAATAAGATGAAGCTGACAAAAAAACTATTGGAAACAATGATGCGGCTGGTTACCCACCCTTCGGTGAAATACATCGTCATCACCGTTATAGGCGTGCTGCTTGTCGGCGTGGTGGGCGAGAACAGTATGCTGGCACACATGCGCAACGTAAACCGCTGTCACGAACTGGAGGCTGAAATAGACACCTACGAAAGCCGCTACCGAGACGACATGCGCCAGATACGCATGCTCAACCGCAATCCGAAGAACATGGAGCGCATTGCCCGCCAGCGCTACTTTATGAAGCACGACGACGAGGACATATTCGTGCTGAGCGACGACGTACGCGAACCCCAGTCGGTGGCCAGTGCCCCGATGTCCGAAGAACCCGACGACCATGACGCAGCTGAGTAAATACCAGATAACCGTCTTCCTCGTAGGCGGCCTGCTGATGGTCATTGGTGCCGGGGCCAGCCTCTTCAGTTGCGCGTGGGCACCCTACGTGTTTGCGCCTGGTGCTTTGTGCTATGTGTCGATGCAGATGCTGCAGCGCTACGACGGGCCGAGTTTCACCATCCGCCGCCTGCGCCGCATCATGCTGCTCAGCGATGTGCTGCTCCTGGTGTCGGCCCTGCTGATGTTTGCCAGCAGCGACAATCCGCTGGGTCTCGACTACATGACGTACCTGCAGTATGTGTACCGTAAGTGGGTGCTGACGCTGCTCATTGCCGCCGTGTTACAGCTCTACACAACCCACAGAATAGGGAGCGAACTGGAAAAAGAGGCAAAAAAACTATAAAAGATTGCGCAATTGTTTTAAATTGCGCAAATTTTTTTTCATACTTCAATATAAGGTTGTACTTTTGCAGAGCATTGGAAAACTTAGCAATCTTGTATGAATAGAATTGTTTACGCATTGGTCGTTGTATGCACGTTGGTGTCGTGTGCCGAAGGTTACTCGGTGCAGGGGTCTTCCTCCGTTTCGGCACTCGATGGCAGCAAACTGTACTTGAAAACTATCAAGGACAACGAATTGAGGAATATCGACTCCTGCGAGGTCGTACACGGACAGTTCCGCTTCGCAGGCCTGCTCGACACCGTTCGTATGGCCAACCTTTTCATGGATGATGAGAGCATCATGCCCATCGTGCTGGAAAAGGGCGAAATAAGCATCAGGATTGACAACGCCTCGCAAACCGTTTTCGGCACCCCGCTGAACGACCGTCTCTACGAGTTCATCGACTTCCACAACCAGCTGGGTAACCAGATGGCTGAGCTGAGCCACAAGCAGAGCCGCATGCTGCTCGACGGCATCGACGAGAACGACATCAACCGCCAGCTCAACATCGAGGCCGCCGAGATAGCCCGCAAAGAGGACAGCCTCGTCACCAACTTCATCGTCGAGAACTTCGACAACGTGCTGGGTCCTGGCGTGTTCATGATGATTACCAGCATGTACCGCTATCCCGTGCTCACACCCCAGATTGAGGACATCATGTCGAAGGCCACGTCGAAGTTCAAGAACGACCCCTACGTGAAGGACTATTACCAGGTGGCCACCGAGAACCAGGCACGCTCCACCGGCATGCACGACGCGAATACCGCCACTGTGCCCGATGCTGCTGCGATGTCCGCTGCCGACTCGGTGCAGCCCGCCGACACGTCATTGCAGGTGCCGCCGCTACAGGTGCCGCTGACCAATGTGCCCCAGACGAAGCAGGACGATGAGAACGCTGATTGAGGGAGGAACCATCGTCAATGAAGGCCGCACGTTCGACGGCTTCATTATCGTCAACGACGGCTACATCATGGAAGTCATCGAAGGACGCAACACCCGCCCGCAGGGTACCTTCGATGAAATCATCGACGCCACAGGGTGCTACGTGCTGCCTGGCATCATCGATACCCACGTACACTTTCGCGAACCAGGAATGACCGACCGTGCCGACATCGACACCGAGTCGGCTGCTGCCGCTGCCGGTGGTGTCACCTCCTATTTCGACATGCCCAATACCAATCCTCCGACCACTACCATCGAGGCGCTTGCTGCCAAGATGAGTTCGGCATCCCAGAAGAGCCATGTCAACTACAGTTTCTTCGTCGGAGCCACCAATGGCAATGCCGGCATGTTCCACGAACTCGACGCCTCCTTGGTACCCGGCATCAAACTGTTCATGGGGTCGTCTACCGGCAATATGCTGGTCGATCGCCGTGAAGCCCTCGATGCCGTATTCGGCGAGTGCGCAGCCTTAGGTCTGCCCGTCGTCACCCATTGCGAGGATACAAATACCATCAACCGCAACATGGCCGAGGCCAAGGCCCGCTACGGCGACGACCCTAACGTCAGCCACCATCCAGAAATACGTAGCGTCGAAGCCTGCTATCAGAGTTCCCGTTTAGCTGTGCAGCTGGCCCGTGAGCACGGTACCCGCCTGCACGTGGCACACCTGACGACGGAGCGGGAACTGGAATTATTTGATGATGTACAATGTACTAAGCACAATTTAAAAGGTACAATGTACAATGTACCATTGCCGCAGATAACGGCCGAGGCTACTGTGTCGCATCTTTATTTCAGCGACCGCGACTACGCCCGCCTCGGTACCCGCATCAAGTGCAATCCCGCCGTCAAGACCGAGCGCGACCGTGAGGCATTGCGCCAGGCACTCGCCGACGGACGCATCACCACCATTGCCACCGACCACGCCCCGCATCTGCTCACCCACAAGGAGGGCGGCTGTGCCCGTGCTGCCAGCGGCATGCCGATGGTGCAGTTCTCGCTCGTCACCATGCTCGAACTCGCTGATCAGGGCGTACTCACGCTGCCCCGTCTCGTCGAGCTGATGTGCCACAATCCTGCCCGCGTGTTCGACATCCACAACCGTGGGTTTCTCCGTCCCTGCTTCAAGGCCGACATCACCATCGTCCGCCCCGGGCGTGCCTGGACGGTCACTCCCGAGTGCATCCTCAGCAAGTGCGGTTGGAGTCCCATGGAGGGCCATACCTATCTGTGGCAGGTGCAGCGCACATTGTGCAACGGCCACACCGTCTATCATCTGGGTCGCGTCGACCGCAGCTATATCGGCGAGCCCGTTCAGTTCAGCCGCCACGCAGTATGATACTCCATTACTCCATCGCCGACGTGGCACCCTACATCAACTGGATTTACTTCTTCCATGCCTGGGGCTCGAACCAGATGCCCCAGCAGGACAGGGCGCAGTTGCAGCATGAGGCCGAGGAACGGCTCGACCGCTATTCCCAGACCTACCGCACCCACGCCGTTTTCCTGCTGTTCGATGCCCATGGCGAGGACGACGACATCGTCGTTGGCGATGCCCGGATACCTTGTCTGCGACAGCAGCAGCCAGGGAGCGACTACCTCTGTCTGGCCGATTTCGTCAGTCCTGCCAACGACCATGTGGGTGTGTTTGCCACCACGGTGGATGCGGGACTTGAAACCGACTTCGCGGACGACCCCTACGAGAAGATGATGATGCAGCTGCTGGCCGACCGGCTCGCCGAGGCCACTGCCGAGCGCCTGCACGAGCAAGTGAGGAAGCGGTACTGGGGCTACGCTCCCGACGAGCAGCTCAGCATCCCCGACATGCTGTGCGAGCACTGGCAGGGCATACGTCCTGCCGTAGGCTACCCCTCGCTGCCCGACACCAGCCTGAACTTCGTTATCGACCGCCTTATTGGTATGCAGCAGATAGGCATCCGCCTCACCGAGAGCGGAGCCATGAAACCCCACGCCAGCGTCAGCGGACTGATGATGGCTCACCCCGAAGCCCGCTACTTCACCGTCGGCATGATAGGCGACGACCAGTTGGCCGACTATGCCCGTCGACGCGGAGTGCCCGTCGGTCTGATGCGTAAATTCTTACAAGCAAACCTATGGAAACAATAGATATTCAAATGACTCTCTTCGACCCCGACACCTACCTGTGGTTTATGGTTGCTGCCATGACGGCTGTCAGCCTGTTGCTGCTGTTCGTGGGGCGGCATACCCGTCGCCGTTGGCTGCGCTGGCTTTGTCTCATGCTGGCATTGGCGGGGTGGGGTGTATTCTTTTACGGAACGTTTCTCGGCATCCGCGGCCTCGAGGTCAGGCAGGTGGAGTTTGTCTCTGCCGACCTGCCCGAAGCTTTCGACGGCTACCGCATTGTGCAGTTCAGCGACGTTCATACCGGCTCCTACAACGGATGGCGTAAACCACTGCTCCGCGAGGTCGTTGACAGCATCAACTCCCAGAAAGCCGACCTCATCGTGTTCACTGGCGACATACAGAACAAGGTGCCCGACGAAATCATAGCTTATGGCCGGCCGCTGCGTCACCTCCGGGCCAAGGACGGCATTTGTTCCGTCAGGGGCAACCACGACTACGCCGCCTATTCCGGCCGTGACGACTTCAACAAGACCGTCGACATAGGCCGCACGTACAGCGAGCAGATAGAAATGGGGTGGCACCTGCTCAACAACAGCCACTACCGCATCCGCCGTGACTCCGCCGCCATCTACATCGCAGGCATGGAGAACGACGGCGAGGGACGCTTCCCGCAGTTGGGCGACATACGGTCGGCACTCAGCGGACTCAACCGCCAGTCGTTCGTCATCATGCTCGAGCACGACCCCACATCGTGGCGTCGGAGGATTCTGCCGCACTCCCATTGCCAGCTGACCCTCAGCGGACACACCCACGGAGGGCAGTTCTCGTTGTTCGGACTGTCGCCCGTCATGGTAAACTACAGCGAGTCTGCCGGCATGTACTACGCTGGCGACCGTGCCTTGTACGTCTCGACCGGTGTAGGCGGCGTTGTCCCCTTCCGTGTCGGCGTGAAGCCCGAAATCGTAGTAATTACACTTAAAAAGAAGAAATGAAATACCTGTACCGTCTCTATCAGCTCCTTGTGGGCATCCCCGTGATTGTAGTCGCCACCATCATCACCGCCATTGAAGTAGGCGTAGGCTGTGCCATCGGCAATGGCCACTTTTGGGGCTACTATCCTGGCCACTGGTGGGGGAAAGTCATACTGCGTATTCTCCTCATTCCCGTCACTGTCGAAGGGCGCGAGAATTTGGAACGCGACCAGTCTTACGTCTTCGTCGCCAATCATCAGGGAGCTTTCGACATCTTCCTCATCTACGGCTACCTGAACCGCAACTTCAAGTGGATGATGAAGTACCAGATTAACAAGATACCCTTCGTAGGCTTCGCCTGCCGCAAGTCCCACCAGATTATGGTCGACAAGCGTGGCGTGAGCAAAATCAAGAAGACCTACGAAGATGCGCGCCGCATATTGGAGCAGGGCTACAGTGTCACCGTGTTTCCCGAGGGGGCACGCTCGTTCACCGGCCACATGGGGCAGTTCCGCAAGGGAGCCTTTGCGCTGGCCGACGAGCTGCAGCTGCCCGTGGTGCCGCTGACCATCAATGGCTCGTTCAACATCCTGCCACGGATGCGCGACTGGCACTTCATCGACTGGCATCCCCTAAGCCTCACCATTCACCAGGCTATCTACCCCGTCGGCAAGGGTCCCGACAACGTCAGTGCCACCATGCGCCAGGCATACGACAGCGTCATGTCGGGCTTGGTGCCCGAGTATCAGGGATACGTTGAGAACCCCGATCAGTGATTTTGATTTGAGATTTGAGGTTTGAGGTTTGAGATTTCAACGTTCAATGTTCAACGTTCAATGTTCAACGTTCAATGTTCAACGTTCAACGTTCAACGTTCAATGTTCAACGTTCAATGTTCAACGTTCAATGTTCGGATACTTTCGCGTCCAGCCGTCCCACCGCAGGCGCATCACCCCGAAGAACGCCTCACCGAAAATGCCACCCGACATTTTCGACGTGCCCTCGCGGCGGTTGACAAATATCACCGGCACCTCCTTTATCTTGAACCCTATCTTGTAGGCCGTGAACTTCATCTCAATCTGGAAGCCATAGCCCTTGAAGCGAATCTTGTCAAGCTCGATGGTAGCCAGCACGCGGCGCTTGTAGCACTTGAAGCCCGCCGTCGTGTCGTGTACCTTGAAGCCCGTGACCAGTCGCACGTACTTTGAGGCGAAGTACGACATCAGCACGCGCCCTATGGGCCAGTTCACCACGTTCACACCGCTGACGTAGCGGCTGCCGATGGCCAGGTCGTAACCCTCGTCGTGGCAGGCGGCATAGAGCCGTGGCAGGTCGTTGGGGTCGTGACTGAAGTCGGCGTCCATTTCGAAGATGTAGCCGTAGTCGCGCTCCAGTGCCCACTTGAAGCCCGTAATGTAGGCCGTTCCCAACCCCAGCTTGCCGCTGCGCTCCACCAGGAACAGACGGTCGCCGAACTCGTCCTTCATCAGCCGTTTCACTATCTGGGCGGTACCGTCGGGGGAACCGTCGTCAATCACTAATATGTGGAAACACTTCTCCAGGCCAAACACCGCCCGGATAATCTTCTCCATGTTTTCCTTCTCGTTGTAAGTAGGAATGATGACAATACTGTCGCTTTCGTGCATAGCTGTGAATTTTCGTGCAAAGGTATAAAATAATTGCGAATTACGAATTACGAATTACGAATTATTTTGTATCTTTGCACCGTTTTAGCATGAATATACAAGAATTAAGTAAGCATTACGCCAAGCGGCCGCAGGTGGCGGCGTTGGCGAAGGCCGTGAAAGAAGGGAAACAGAACGTTTTCCTCGAAGGCTTGTTGGCCTCCAGCGCCCCCTTGCTGTTCAGCAGTCTGGCGCAGCAGTGTTCACCCGTTATCTTCTTTATCCTGCAGGATGCTGAGGAGGCCGGTTATTTCTACCACGACCTGACGCAGCTGATGGGGACGGAGCGTGTGCTCTTCTTCCCGTCGAGTTACCGTCGCTCGGTGAAGTACGCCCAGCGCGACCCGGCCAACGAGATACTGCGGACGGAAGCACTGACCGGGTTAAGTGAAAAGTTAAGAGTGAATTCACTTTACATAGTTTCCTACCCCGAGGCCGTTGCCGAGATGGTGGTGTCGAAGCAGCAGCTCGACAGTCGCACCTTGGTGCTGGAAGTGGGGCAGGAGGTGAGCACCGCCACCATCGAGCAGACGCTGCAGGACTTCGGCTTCCGCGAGGTGGACTATGTCTACGAGCCTGGCCAGTATGCCCTTCGTGGCAGTATCCTCGACGTGTTCAGCTTCAGCTGCGAGTATCCTTACCGTATCGACTTCTTTGGCGACGAGATTGACTCTATCCGCACCTTCGAGGTGGAAGACCAGCTATCGAAGGAGCGCCGCCAGCAGGTGGAGATTGTGCCCGATTTGGCAGGACTGGCCGAGAACAAAGACTCGCTGTTCAAGTTCCTGCCTGCTGAGACCATCCTCGCCGTCAAGGACTACGACTTTGTGGCCGATGCCGTCGACCGCACCTTCCAGGAAGGTTTCTCGAGGCAGGCCATCACCGAGCGTATAGAAAGGCTACGGGTAGGCGAACACAGTTCGGGAATGCAGGCTGCCACCGAGCTGGAGCAGCACGACATTGAGCAGCAGCTGCGCCGCGAGTGCCAGCTCATAACCGGCGTACAGTTCAGGAACGAGAGTGCCGCCTTCCCCCGCATCGAGTTCGGCCACCGTTCCTCGCGTTCGTCTTCGTCGGTCATCCGTTTCAACATCACACCGCAGCCCCTGTTCCACAAGAACTTCGACCTGCTGGCCAAGACCCTTACCGACTACCAACTGAAGGGCTACAACATCTTTATTCTGGCCGACAGCCAGAAGCAGCAGGAGCGACTGAAGGAAATATTAAGGGAAAGCCCCCTCCAACCTCCCCCCACTGGGGGAGGCTCTCAACGCCGGACTCCCCCTCCAGCGGGAGGGGGGCTGGGGGAGGCTTTCATTCCTGTGGACAAGACCCTACACGAAGGCTTCATCGACAACGATGCCCGTGCCTGCCTGCTGACCGACCACCAGATATTCGACCGTTTCCACAAGTACAACCTCAAGAGCGACAAGGCGCGTACCGGTAAGGTGGCGCTGACGCTGAAGGAAATCCAGCAGTTCGAAATCGGCGACTATGTCGTCCACGTCGACCACGGCATCGGCCGCTTCGGCGGACTGGTCAGAATGCCTATAACCTCCCCCCAAGGGGGAATGGAGGGAGGCTTTCAGGAAATGATCAAGATTACCTACCAGCGCGGCGACGCCATCTACGTCTCCATACACTCGCTCTACAAGGTGTCGAAGTACAAGTCGCAGGACGGCGGCGAGGCTCCCCGACTGTCGACCCTCGGCACGGGCCAGTGGGAACGGCTGAAGGAGCGTACCAAGAAGCACATCAAGGACATTGCCCGCGACCTCATCAAACTCTACGCCCGCCGCCGCCGCGAGAAGGGCTTTGCCTTCAGCCACGACTCGTACCTGCAGCACGAGCTGGAGGCCTCGTTCCTCTACGAGGACACACCCGACCAGCTGAAGGCTACGCAGGACGTGAAGGCCGACATGGAGCGGCCCCAGCCGATGGACCGCCTGGTATGCGGCGATGTGGGCTTTGGCAAAACCGAGGTGGCCGTGCGTGCTGCCTTCAAGGCTGCCTGCGACGGCAAGCAGGTGGCCGTCATGGTACCTACCACCGTGCTGGCCTACCAGCACTTCCACACTTTCTCCTCGCGCCTGAAGGACATGCCCGTCCGGGTGGACTACCTTACCCGTGCCCGTTCTACGAAGCAGACCACCGCCCTGCTGAAGGACTTAGAGGAGGGAAAGATAGATATCTTAGTAGGTACGCACAAGCTCATCGGCAAGACGGTGAAGTTCCACGACCTCGGACTGCTCATCATCGACGAGGAGCAGAAGTTCGGCGTGGCCACCAAGGAGAAGCTGCGTCAGATGAAGTCGAACGTCGACACGCTCACCATGTCGGCAACACCCATCCCGCGTACCCTGCAGTTCTCGCTCGTCGGTGCCCGCGACCTGAGCGTCATTCAGACGCCGCCCCCCAACCGCTACCCCATCCAGACTGAGATTCACACCTTCGGAGCCGAAATCATTGCCGACGCCATCAACTTCGAGATGTCGCGCAACGGTCAGGTCTACTTCGTCAACAACCGCATCTCGGACCTGACCCACATAGCTGAGATGATTCACAAGTACGTGCCCGATGCCCGTGTGGCCATCGGCCACGGACAGATGAAGCCCGAGGAGCTGGAGCAGATTATCCTCGACTTCTCCAACTACGACTACGATGTGCTGCTCTCGACCACCATCGTCGAGAACGGCATCGACATACCCAACGCCAACACCATCATCATCAATGCTGCCCACAACTTCGGACTCTCCGACCTGCACCAGATGCGCGGCAGGGTAGGGCGTGGCAACCGCAAGGCCTTCTGCTACCTGCTGGCACCGCCCTTGGCCGCCCTGCCCGTCGACAGCCGCCGCCGACTCGAAGCCCTCGAAAACTTCAGCGACCTCGGCTCGGGCATCAACATCGCCATGCAGGACCTCGACATCCGAGGTGCCGGCAACCTGCTCGGCTCCGAGCAGAGCGGCTTCATCAGCGACCTCGGCTACGAGACCTACCAGAAAATCCTGAACGAGGCGATGGCGGAACTGAGAAACGAGGAACCCACCCCCGACCAAACGGGAGGGGAGGCTGGTCGCTCTCAAAAGCAGCCAACGTTCAACGTTCAACGTTCAACGTTCAATGGAGACTGGGTAGCCGACTGCACCATCGAGTCCGACCTCGAGATGTACTTCCCCGACCAGTACGTGCCCTCCGACTCCGAGCGTATGCTGCTATACAGGGAACTCGACAACATGCGCAACGACCAGGAGCTGGAAGCCTACCGCACGCGACTCATCGACCGCTTCGGCAATATTCCCGACGTGGCTGCCGAGCTCATACGCGTGGTTCCCCTGCGTCACCTCGGCAAGCAGTTCGGGTGCGAGAAAATCATGTTGAAACAGGGCCGTATGTTCCTTTATTTCGTCAGCAACTCCAATAGTCCCTACTACCAGAGCGAGGCTTTCGGCCAGGTGCTCGACTACATCGCCCGCAACGCCCGCCGTTGCAACCTGCGCGAGCAGAACGGCAAGCGTTCCATGACCATCGCCGATGTCCCCACCGTCGATGCCGCCCTCCGCGTCATGCAGGAGATTTCACAAAAAGGGTGACTGCCGCATTGCCGCAAAACCTTTATGGTTACTGATTGTAAAATATGTTTACATTCAGAATCCTTCTAAAGCTCTCCCAAACTTTGCTCCGGGCAAACTCTGGGTTTGGGTAGGGTAAACTGGGAGTTTAAGTAGGGTAAACTCCGACTTTACCCTACCTAAACTCCAAAGCCCGTTTTTAGGGCGTTTCGGGGCCGTTTCCGCAATTATTTGGTATTATGAAAATTATTGACAAGGCAACAAGCCTGTCCGAATTGTCGAAGGTTGGTGCGGCTTGTCCGTCAATCTTGGTCTCTCATTACTTTACGAAGCCAAAAACAGCGCTAAGAGGTGAATGGTCGCCAAGTGGAGTCCAGCCGTCCTCGCGAACAAATCCCACAGAATCAATTGTCACGCTCATAGGTTTCAATTTCCTCACAGCGTCAACAGGTAGGTGTGGTGCTTAGTCAGCGGGCTGTTGCGCATGCTGCAGCTTGTTCATCTCGTCAATAAACTTCCGCTGCTGCTCGCTGAGGGGCTTGGTTCTCCACTCCTTGACCTTCTCCTCAATGGCCTGCAACAGGGTGGGGGAGGGTGCCAGTACGGCCTGGTAAAGCTGCAGGCGCAGGCGCAGTATGCTGGTGGGTTTCAGGGCCTCGGCAGCGGCGGCGAGACGGCGGGCGACTGCTGTGTCGTCGAGTTCCAGCGCCTTGGTGGCAGCATATACGGCGAGGGCTATCTCTGCTTCTCGGGCGGCGGTGTAGCCCTTGCGTAGTTCTAAGCGGCTGAGCACCCGCTTCAGCTCCACCACTAAAATGTTGTATTCGTGTTCCTGCCGGATGCGGTCGGGTGGTGCAACGAGTTTCTGGAAAGCCATAGTGAACAAGGTTTTGGTGTCGCCCTCAATGTCGGTTGACTTCCTGACGGGCTGGTCGACCAGCTCCACCACTTCAGGGCTGAGGCTGACGGCAACGGCAGCTATTTCAGGAATCGAGACAACCAGCTGCTTGCTCCGCTTCCCAGGCACTCGGACAAGCACCCCTTCCACGCCGTCGAACACGCCGCCGTGGATGATGATTTTGTCGCCCACACGGAAGGATATTTCGCCAGGGCGGTAGTAGGTCAGGTTCTCCTCCACCTGCTGCGTCACCCTCATGAAGTTCTCCATGTCCTTGTCCTGCACCACCATCAGCTCCCTGTTCTCCTTGCGGCCTGTCGTCCTGAAAAAGAGCTTTTCATTCTGCTGGTCCTTGTATTCCTTGATGGCCGACTTCGTGCTGTGTACGAACACCAGTTCATTGATGGCAGGCACCAGCTTGCGCTCCCTCTTGTTTCCCGCCTTCTTGATGATTTCGTATCTCAGGGGCACATAGCAGTCGAAGCCGTGGCTGCGCATGTCGTCGCGAATCTTCACTTCCCGCTTGAACACGGCTGTCAAGACGTACCACTTTACTGGTTCAGTATTCTTTGTTTCGTTCATTGGACTGCAAAGGTAGGAAAAGTTTTCGAGATTTCTACATTTTTTTTCATATCTTTGTGGCTGTTTCAGTTTTTTTTTGTACTTTTGTGCCATCTTTTGATTATGCTAACTTAAAATAAATAAAATGTATGAATAGCCGCATTGTAAGAATAGCTGGCAGAGCCCTATGGGGGCTTTCCGTTGCTATGATTTGTGGAGGATTCACGGCATGCTCGGATGACTACGACTTGGACGACCCTGACAACTATCCGTCCTGGCTCGGAGGCAGCATCTACGATGCCATGAAGAGTCCAGAGAATTTGACAAGTGCGCATGGGAACGTGCTGACAGGTACGTTTACCAACTATCTGCGCCTGATTGATGACTTGGGCTACGCCGAGACGCTGTCGAAGACGGGCTCGAAGACTGTGTTCCCCGCCAACGACGATGCTTTCCAGCGTTTCTATCAGCAGAATGCGTGGGGCGTGAAGCGTTACGAGGACTTGACTGACGCCATGAAGCGCCAGTTGCTCTACTCCTCGATGCTTGACAATGCCTTGCTGGTGGAAATGCTGTCGAACATCTCGGACGGTGCCACGGCCGTTGTGCAGGGTCAGGCCCTGAAGCACACTACGGGTGCCAACGTCATCGACACCATCACCCATCTGCGCAGCAAGGCCGACATGCCTGTGAACAACCCCTACTGGGAGAAGTACTACGACAAGGGTATCTACATGGTGATGGACGCTACGCGCCCCATGATGGTACACTTTACTGAGGAGCAGATGACGGCCAACAACATCACGACGCGAGGGGACGAATCCGACTTCGCCGTGATTACGGGTACGCCCTACAACGTGGACGAGAAGTCGGCCTACATCTTCCGCGACAAGATTGTGAATGCCGACGTGACGTGTAAGAACGGCTACATCCACCAGATGGAGGACGTGCTGGTGCCGCCGGGCAACCTGGCCGAGGTAATCCGCACGAATGGCGAGAGCAACCTCTTCAGCCGCATGCTGGACCGCTTCAGCGCGCCCTACTACGACGCTGCCACCACTAAGAACTACAACGACTACGCCCAGGTGAACGGGTTGCCGCTGGTGGACTCCATCTTCCAGAAGCGCTACGTGAGTCAGCGCTCGCAGGGTGGAACGCTGACGCAGGACCCGAACAGGACTACGGCACAGTATGTGCTGCCGTTCGACCCGGGATG
The DNA here is from genome assembly GCA_947168395.1 of uncultured Prevotellaceae bacterium. Lineage (GTDB taxonomy): Bacteria > Bacteroidota > Bacteroidia > Bacteroidales > Bacteroidaceae > Prevotella. The sequence continues at coordinate 18,115 of CAMVLT010000035.1, forward strand.
GAACAACTATAACTCGGGTGCCCAGGGTGAACATTCCAGCAAGGACATTGCTGCCATGTTTGTGCCTACGGACGATGCCATGAAGGATTACTTCCTGCCGGGCGGTTCGGGCGAGTTCCTGATTAACGCCTTCGGTAAGAAGCCCAACACGGCTGAGAATCTGGCCGAGAACATCGACTCCATTCCCCTGCAGAATGTGCAGCAGATTGTGGCCAACCTGATGAAGAGCTCGTTCGTGGGTACCGTTCCCTCGAAGTTCAACCGCGTGATGGACGAGGCCAACGACCCGATGGGACTCGACCTCAGCGTGCTGAACCGCAACAGCAACGGCAGCTACGACGTGAAGATAGCCAACAACGGTGTGGCCTACATGCTGAACACCGTCTTTGCACCGCCTTCGCTGATTGCCGTTTCGGCTCCTGTGACGCTGAGCAGCAACATGCGCATTATGAATGAGGCCGTGAACGACGGTAAGAGCCGCACTACGCTGGCCCTGAACCTGAACTACTATGCCTACCTGCTGGCTATGAGTGCCAACTACGCATTCTTCATCCCGACGGACGATGCCTTCGGCCGCTTCTACGTAGACCCCACCTACCTGAACTCCGACCAGCCCCGTGCCCTGAAGTTCTACTATCAGAACAAGTCGCCTTACGTCTATTGCTCGGCATGGAAGTACGACAAGGAGACGGGCACCGTGGGAACTACGCCTTCCGACTCTATCGGCCGTGTGACCACCGATGCTTTCCGCACACAGTTCATCGACATTCTGAACTACCACACCGTGGTGCTGAAGAGCGGCGAGAAGATGGGCGACAACAAGTATTACAAGACGAAGCACGGCGGTGCCATCATGTTTGACGGCAATAACGTAATGAGCGGTGCCCAGATTGACGGCAAGGTGCCCGCTTCGCACATTACCCAGGTTTACAACCAGCAGAACGGTGACGCCTTCGCCATTGACCACGTGATACAGGCTCCGCAGAAGTCGGTGCTCGACGTGCTGCAGGGCGACACGCGCTTCTCGGAATTCCTCGACCTCTGTACCGACTTCGACATGGACGCCATCATGGAGTTTGCCAGCGACAAGCTGGTGGAAGTCAACCAGGTGACCCGTAAGAAGCGCATGGAGGCCTACCACACCTTCGCTGCCAAGGGTGGTCTGACGGACAACGTGAACTACTTCAACTCGTATAACTACACCGTCTATGCTCCCGACAACGAGGCCATGCAGAAAGCCTACGACCGTGGACTGCCCAGATGGAGCGACATCAAGGTGCTCTACGACGAGTACAACGAGCGGCTCGACCGCGAGAAGGCCGGCGGACAGGTGAGCGAGGAGGTGCAGGCTGCCCGCGACAAGGCCTTGGCTATGGTGGAGGAAATCAATGCCTTCATCCGCTATCACTTCCAGGACAACTCCGTCTATGCCGACAACACCGTCGAGGAAGGCGTCTACCCCACCGCCTGCTCCGACACGCTGGGTATCCGTGACAAGCTGACCCTGACGGGAGGCAACGGTCGCCTGATGGTGCAGGACAAGCGCGGCCAGCAGATTGCCATCGAGGCTAACGGCACGTCGAAGCTGGTCAACCAGATGGCCCGTGACTATGTGCTCGATACGAAGCGTCACACCATCTCGACATCGTCGTTTGCCGTGGTTCACCAGATCAGCACTCCGCTCAGCACCCATGCCGACACCGACCGTTACGACACGGCGTGGACGGGTGCAGGAGCCCGACAGCGTATGAGGGTCTATCGCCAGCAATACGACTCTTATTTATATAAAAGGTACGATAAGGATTGATAATTGAAGATTGAAAAATATGATTAGCAAAAGACTATACAGAATACTGGGACTGATAATTGTCATCTGTCAATTGTCAATTGTCAATTCCTTTGCGCAGGAGGCCCGCATATCGGGTACCATCAGCGATGCCATGGGGCCTGTGATGATGTGCAACGTGGTAGAGGTCGACGGTAACAACCGTAACATATCGTTCTCGCAGACCGATATGAACGGTAACTTCTCGATGACGGTCAAGAATGTGAAGAACAAACTGAAGGTTTCGTATGTGGGTTACAAGACCGTAACCCTGCCTATCGGCACGCGCACCCGCTTCGACATCAAGCTGCAGGACGCCACCACCATCAAGGAGGTAACCGTCGTAGCCAAGAAGAAGTTCAACCAGGGTGGTCTCGCCATTCCGCAGCGTGAGGTGTCGGTGGCCGCTCAGACCTTTAACATGAGTGAAGTGGAAGGCTTGGCCATCACCTCGGCCGATGAGGCCCTGCAGGGTCAGATTGCCGGTCTCGACATCGTGGCCAACTCGGGTAACCTGGGTTCGGGTACTACGATGCGCCTGCGTGGTGTCACCTCCATCAACGGTTCGGCCGAGCCGCTGATTGTTGTCGACGGTAACATCTTCGACAACCCCGACGCCAACTTCGACTTCCAGAACGCCAATGAAGAGACCTACGCCTCGCTGCTGTCGGTGAACCCGTCGGACATCGAGGACATCCAGGTACTGAAGGATGCCGCCGCAACGGCCATCTGGGGTTCACGTGGTGCTAACGGTGTGATTCAGATTCGCACGAAGCGTGGTGCCCGTGGTGCCACCCGCGTGGACTATTCGCTGCGCCTGCAGGCCTCATGGCAGCCCAAGGGCTACAACCTGCTGAACGGTGACGACTACACCATGATGCTGAAAGAGATGTACTACAATCCTGCCCAGAGCGCCACGGCTACCACCAACATCAACGAAATCAACTACAACAAATCGTGGGCTGAGTTCGAGAACTGGAACAATAACACCGACTGGGTGGACGAGGTGCAGCAGTTTGCGTGGAGCCAGTATCACTACCTGACCATCACCGGTGGTGGTGAGAAGGCCAACTTCCGCGTTTCTGCCGGCTATGACCACCAGAACGGTACCATCATTAAGCAGAAGCTCGACCGCTTCTCTACGAAGCTGGCACTCGACTATTTCGTCAGCGACCGTATCACGTTCCGTACCACCTTCCCGTTGACCTACACGGCCAACCTGCGTAACTACGATGATAACATCCTGGGACGTGCCCAGAAAATGGCCCCCAACATGTCGGTCTATCGTCAGAACGCACAGGGTCAGGACACGAACGAATTCTACATCATGCTGCCTGAAGGTGCCAGCAACGAGGAAGGCTCTTCCGTTGCAGGAACCTCATCCAGGCAATTGGGCGACATCCGCGACCTGGGCAACCCCGTAGCCATTGCCCATCAGGCTTGGCGTAACGAGAAGACCTACCGTATATCGCCGGAGTTCCGCCTCGACTACTACCTGCTGGGCAAGGACGACAGCAGCACGCAGCTGAACTACAGCGGACTGGTCTACATGGACATCTTCTCGAAGAGCGAGCCTAAGTACTGGCCCGGTTCGTTGCAAACCCGTGGATGGAATGACAGCAACTACAACCGCTCGGAGGTGTATGACTACAACTCGTTGGCCTTCACCACCCGTCACACCTTCAACTTCAATCCACATTTCAAGAACGAGGACCTGCTGGCCACCATGCTGCTGCGCTGGGAGATGACCAGCGGCAACGACAACAGCCAGACCGTGGTGAACCGCAACGCCCCCAACGGCACAACATCGCCCACGGTGGACACAGCCATTGAGAACATGGGCAGCGGCAACGGACAGTGGCGCTCCATGTCGGGTATCTACAGCGGCCACTTCTCTTACCTGTCACGCTATGCCTTCGACTTCTCGCTGCGTGCCGACGGTACGACAAAGTTTGGCGACGAGAAGAAGTGGGGTTGGTTCCCCGGTGTGTCAGCACGTTGGAACATCATTGACGAACCGTTCATGAACTGGTCCAAGAAGTGGCTCTCCATGCTTTCGTTCCGTCCCTCGTGGGGTATCGTAGGCCGCCAGCCTGACGGCCAGTATCTGCAGTATGCCAAGTACAACACGTCGGGTGTCTATGGTAGCGTCAGCGACAAGCACAGCGTCACTTACCTGGAAGGCCTGCAGCTGAACGAACTGAAGTGGGAGCGCACGACGCAGTATAACCTCGGTGGCGACTTCGGATTCTTCGACGACCGCATCACCGGTGACTTCAACTACTACTACAAGCGCACGAAGGACCTGCTGATGTCGGGTGTACGCATTCCGTCAACCACCGGTTTCACCACGTTGGCATGGGCCAACGTCGGCGAAATGACCAACCGTGGTTGGGAGTTGAACGTGTCGGCCAACAAGATTATCAACATCGGCAAGTTCAACTTGAGCGCCAACTTCAACATCTCGCAGAACTTCAACGAGATAGTTGAGATGGACGAGAGCGTGCTCGAGAGCATCAACGGCGAATGGGACTCCAGTAAGCGCGGACAGTACCTGAACCGCATTCAAAAGGGTAACCCGCTCGGCTCTATCTATGGCTTGCGCTACAAGGGCGTCTACCAGTACACATACGAGTACCTTATCAATATGAAGACGCGTAACGGATGGACGGGCGAACAGCTGCAGAGCTACATCAACAACGAGTTCCTGGCCAAGGGCAAGACGGCACCTATTGCCATCGACGATAATGGCAAGGTGATGATGAGTGCCCAGGGCGAACCCATCCGCATGGTCTACAACTTCGACGAAGGTGTCTCTACCTATGAATTCCAGGGCGGTGATGCCATCTATGAGGACGTGAACAACGATGGTCAGATCAACTCGCTTGACATCGTTTACTTAGGCAACTCGAACCCGCATCTGAATGGCGGTTTCGGCTTGAATATGCAATATGGAGACTGGGCATTGAAGACCAGCTTCAGCTACCGTCAGGGCATTAAGATTGTGAATTCAGCCAAGATGGGACTGGAGGAAATGTTTAACGCTTACAACCAGAGTTCGGCCGTGAACTGGCGCTGGCGCAAGAACGGCGACGTCACGGAGATTCCGCGTGCCATGTTCGACACGGGTTACAACTGGTTGGGCAGCGACCGCTATGTGGAGGATGCTTCGTTCGTCCGTATGAGCTATATCCAGCTGTCGTACAACTTCAAGCGTAAGCTGCTGAAGCCGATAGGCTTGCGCCGTCTGACGATGAGTATCTCAGGCCAGAACCTGTTGTGCTGGAGCAAGTACAGCGGCACCGACCCCGAGCACTCACCCGGTGCATGGGGCATTGCCTACGACAATTCGCAGACACCGCGAAGCAAGTCGGTAACGATGAACATTCAAGTGGGATTCTAATCTTAATTGATAATTGATAATTGAAGATTGAAAATTATGATTACCAAAAGCATACATAAATATATTGCAAAGTGTTTGCTGTGCTGCGGTGCCACCGCAGCCCTCACAGCCTGCAATGACTTCCTGACCATCTACCCCACCGACCGAGTCGTGGGCGAGGACTTCTGGAAGACCAAGGCCGATGTGAACCAGATGGTGGACGGATGCTACAAGAGCATGATTGACTACAGCGTTCAGGAGCGGGCCATCATGTGGGGTGCCTACCGTTCTGACGAGTTGGACAAGTTGAGCGACTACAATGACAATACGCTCGACAATATCAGTGCCGTCAACCTGTTGCCTACCAACAGGTACAACGACTGGAGCGCTTTCTACAAGGTCATCAACAACTGCAACATCGTGCTTAACCACGCTGAGGCGGTGATGGATGAAGACCCGGAGTTCACGCTTGGTGACTACCAGGTGGTACGTGCCCAGATGCTGGCCCTGCGCTCGCTCTGCTACTTCTACTTGGTGCGGGCGTTCCGCGATGTGCCCTACACGGAGCACTCCTACGAGGAAGACAGTCAGGCCGAGCCGCAACCCCAGAGCGCGCCTGATATCGTGCTGCAGCATTGTCTGGACGACCTGCTCGACGCCCGTCAGTACATCATGCGCTCCGACGCCTACGGTCGCTACGACTGGCGCAACTGGGGCTACATGACCCGCGACGCCATCCATGCCTTGATGGCCGACATCTACCTGTGGCGTGCATCCATGACCCACAGTGCCGCCGACTATCAGCAGGCTATTGTCTATAGCGACTCCGTCATCAACGCCAAGCATGCCTACTATGAACTGTATAAGGAGTATGACGTCACCGAGACTGAAAAGGACATCTACCACCTCGAGGATGGCGACAGGGTGCTGAGTACTATCTTCGGCACCAATAGCGGCAATTCCCACGAGAGTATCTTGGAGTGGCAGTACAATGGCCGCGACAACTCGAACAAGGCATTGGAGAACTACTATTATGAGTCGGGCGACGATAACAACTATCGTCAGACCAGTATCCTCATGGCTTCGTCCTTGTTTAATAGTGTGGACCCGAACGCCAATACCAATCAGGCCAAGAAGTTCTATCTGTCGGCCAATGACTACCGTTATTGGAACAACGTCTACGAAGCCAACAACGAGGAGGCCGAGCAGATGAGTGTCCGCAAGATGGTGAGCACCAGCGATATTTCTAACATCAAGGGTCTCAACGTCGGCGAGTCGAAGAGCAACAGCCGTGCTTTCCGCGAGTTCCGCCAGAACTGGATTGTCTACCGCCTTACCGATGTCATGCTGATGAAGGCTGAGGCTCTGGTCGAGACCGCAAAGAGCGACAGCGACGTTGTGAACCTCAAGCAAGCTTTCAATCTGGTGCAGGCCGTGAACAAGCGCTCGATGCAGAAGACGGCTACCGACACGCTGAAGTTTGAGAACTTCAAGTCGAAGGAGGACTTCGAACTCTTAGTGCTGGCCGAGCGCGAGCGTGAGCTCTGCTTCGAGGGCAAGCGCTGGTGGGACCTGATGCGCTACTGCTACCGGCACATGGAGGGCGTCGATGCCCGCCAGACGCTGGCATCCCAGGGCGCATGGCCGGCTCTCTACCAGCCCATGCTCAGCATGATTGTGAGAAAGTACAGTGGCGAAGGTGGCGATGCCGTCTCCTACAAGATGAAGAGCGAGCCTTACCTTTACTGGCCCATCCTGGAAAGTGAAACGAAGGTGAACAACCTCTTGAATCAGAATCCTGTCTACATACAGGAGAAGTCAACGTCGAAGAATTGATAATTGTTAATTGAAGTTATGAAGACAAATAGCATAAAGAAATTCATAGTGAAAGGGCTGGCGGGCTGTGCTGTGGCCGCCGCCATCGCTCCGTTAGCTTCTTGTAAGGAGGAGATTGACGAGTCGAACCTCTACACGTTCACTGGCGAGACCATCGAGGACTATCTTAAGAACCGCGATGAGCAGTTCAGTTCGTTCAATTACATTCTCTCGCGCATCGGCTACGACAAGATCCTGTCGGCCTACGGCACCTACACCTGCTTCGCGCCGGGCAACGAGGCCGTGGCCGAATATATCGACAGCCTTTACGACGACCCTGTGAACAAGGAGCTGCCCCACAACGGCATGACGACCCGCGGACTGGAAGGACTGACTGACTCGCTCTGCAACGATATTGCGCTGTTCCACCTCCTCGCCACCAAGGTGATGGGTGTGAACATGGGCAACGGCATGACCATCAAGACCCTCCTGGGACGCGACATCAACACCTCCATCGACTCACAGTCGGGAGCATTGCTCGTGAGCCGCAGCTCGAAAGTCACCAGTATGGACAACGAACTGGAGAACGGTGTGCTCCACGAGATTGACCACGTGATAACCCGTTCGAACATGCTTATTGCTGGTGAGATGGGCAACCAGGAGTCAGGCTACGACCTCTTTACCCAGGCATTGAAGCTGACCGGTCTGGCTGACTCGTTGTCGAACATCAGCACTACCGACTTCGACAAGGTTGATAATCACAAGAACTTCTATGTTCCCAAGAAGTGCGAACTGGGATATACCATCTTTGCCGAGACCGACGACGTGTTCGCAGCTCATGGCATTCACACCATCGACGACCTGAAGGCCTACGCCGACAGCGTCTACGGTCACTGTGCTGACCCGGGTTCAGGCTGGTATGACTACGCTCGCAACAACCACATCCAGGTCAGTACGGGCAATGACTACAAGAACCCGTGGAACACGCTGAGCATGTTCATGCGCTACCACATTCTTGACTACAAGATAGCCTACAACGACCTGGTGCGCAAGTGCAACGAGGTGAGCAAGGTGACGGCTGTGGAATACTACGAGACCATGCTGCCCTACACCTTATTAAAGATTACGCGCAACAGCAACAAGTTCAGAATCAATCGCTGGGTGGCCAACAGCTCGCTCACCGACATGGTGGCCGAACTGGGTACGGCAGCCATGCACCCGGTACTGTACGACGGCATCGAGCTGGTGGGCTTCAAGGGACAGGTAGCCGCCATCAACGGTTACATCCATCCCATGCTCGACATGCTGGCCTACGAGGAGCGCGTGCCTAAGGGCGTGCTTAACGAGCGCATCCGTATGGACGACACCGTGCTCTTCGGCGAGATGATGTCCAACTCGTTCCGGGGCATTACCACCGCCCAGGTGAAGGCCCTCAACGGCGGCAAGAGCGGCTCCGACGGCCGTCACAGCGGCTGCGACTATATCCGCATACCGCCGCGCTTCTTCAAGTACATGTCCATCTACAATGGCGACGACACTCGTTTCTACTATTTCGCCCACACCGACGACGGATGGAGTAACTACCAGTGGGACGAGTTCAACTGCATGGGCAATTACGACTTCGCGTTCCGCCTGCCGCCCGTGCCCGACGGCACTTACGAGCTGCGCATCGGCTACACGACGGAGACCGTGCGAGGCATGTTGCAATTCTACTTAGGCAGCAGTTCCGACCTCTCGACGATGAAGGCCATCGACATTCCTGTCGACATGCGCATCATCCCTGCCAACAACGCCGACCTGACACCTGACGTCTATACGGGCTGGTGTAACTGGAACCGACTGGACGACCGTGGCGTGGAGAGCGATGCCAACATGCGCAACTTGGGTTATATGCGCGGACCGTTGTTCTACACCTTCCAGAGCAACCCCGCCCGCAGCCATCCACAGGACCTGCGCCGCATCATCACCAAGCAGGAGTTCAAGCAGGGCGACTACTGGCTGCGCTGCAAGAGTGTGATTGAGAACCCGCAGGGAGAGTTCCACCTCGACTACATCGAGTTCTGCCCCGAGAACGTCTACAACAACACCCGCTATGCGGAAGACATGTACTAATAAAGAACTATGAAGATTATGAAAACAATGAAGTATATATATAGAAGGTGGGCCGGTTCGCTGTGCTGTGGTGCTGCCGCAGCCCTCGCCCTTGTCTCCTGTGCCGACTGGGACGACCACTACGACGCCGACACGGCATTGCTCGATACGCAGAATGCCACCATCTGGCAGAATATTGAGAAGAACGGCAACCTGTCGCAGTTTGCCTCGCTGCTGAAGAAGACGGGCTACGATGCCATACTCGACGCTTCCCAGACCTTCACCGTCTGGGCACCCGTCGACGGCAGTTTCGACTTCGAGACCGTTTCTGCCCTGAGCAACGACCGTCTGAAGAAGGAGTTTATCGAGAACCATATTGCCCGCAACAACTATCCGGCCTCCGGAGCCATGAACCTGCGCATCTATACGATGAACGAGAAGATGATGCGCTTCGGCGGTACGGGCGGCTACAGCATCCAGGGGGTCGGTGTCGACCGTGCCAACCTGGCAGCCGGCAATGGTACCATCCATACGCTTAACGGCAAGATTCCGTTCATGCAGAACATCTACGAGTCGCTCAACAACTATCAGTTCCCCATCGACTCCGTCAGCACGTACTTCCACAGCTATGACGTGAAGAAGCTGAACGAGCAGAAGAGTGTACAGGGACCGACGCTGAACGGCGAGATTACCTATCTCGACTCTATCTTCGACGAACACAACGACCTGTTCATACGCTATCAGGCCCTGATCAACCGTGAGGACAGTAACTACTCGATGCTGGTTCCCACCAACGAAGCCTGGCTGAAGGCCAAGACTCAGGTGCAGAAGTACTTCCACTATCTGCCCTCGTTCGAATTCATGGAGAATACGTCGACCGGTACCGACAAGAAGAAGGTGACGGTCAACATCAAGGACGTGAAGTATCTGCAGGACTCTGTGGTCAACATGATGCTGACGGGCTATCTGTTCTACAACAACAACCTGTACGACAATACCAAGCTGAACAAGCTGCAGACCGGCGAACCCCTACGCTGCGACTCTCTCTATGGCACGACCCTGTCGAAGGTTTATTCCGAAGATGCTGCCCGCCTGTTTGAGAACGCCCTCCGGGTTGACAAGAGCAACGGTTGCATCTGGGTTACCGACAGCCTGCGTATGCGTCCTTGGACGGTATGGAACCCCGAGCTGATTCTGCAGGCCGAGAATACTGTTTTTCAGTCCAGCCTGGTTAATGTGGCCGACCAGCCCCAGCGCGTCTATGTGGTTCCCGGCACCCAGAATCCGGAGGTCACCGGCCATCTGTCTGCCAACAGCTACATCGAGGTGCAGCCTGTCAGCCAGAGCACGAATCCCGGTATTGTGTTCTACCTTCCCGGTGTGCGCTCCACCACTTACAGTATCTACATCGTGACGGTGCCTGCCAACATCGTGAGCAACAACTACACTACGAAGCCCAGCCGCTTCAAGGTGTCGTTAGGCTATGCCAATGAGCAAGGTAAGAACGAGGACGGCGACAGCAAGTGGACGGTTGAGAGTCAGTTCGTCAGTGATTCCGTACAGATTGACACCATCTATCTGGGCGACTTCACCTTCCCGATGGCCTACGCGGGAACGGGTAACTACTATCCCTACATGCGTATCAACAGCTCGGTAACGTCGCGTGAGCGTGCTAACTTCGACCGCACCCTGCGCATCGACTGTATCATCCTGCGTCCGAAGGAGCTCGACGACTATCTCAAGGAGCATCCCGACTACGAATATGACCGTGGAATTGACAATTGATAATAAAAGACTACGAATATGAAACGATTAAGCATTCTGATATTTTCGCTTTTTAGTGTTTTAGTTTCCACGACGGTCTATGCCCAGGACGACGATGCAGTCGACGACGAGACAGTGGCCGCTGTGAAGAAAAAGCCGACGGTGAAAGTGCCTACCTATCCTATGATGGAGGTGAAGGGCGTTTGCGTCGATGCCGTCACCAAGCAGCCCTTGGCCGGTATCATGGTTCAGGCGCTCAACGATAAGAACTATACGGCTATGACCGAGGACAACGGTGAGTTTGTCATCAAGGTGCCGACGTTCGCCACCGCCCTCTATATCCATGCTCCTGAGTATCTCAGCCAGCATGTGGGCCTGGGTGAGCAGGGTTCCGTCATCCGTGTGGAGTTGCTGAGCGACTCGTTCCTGCCTATGTACGACAAGACGAGCCACGTAGGCTCATCGGCAACGGTGAGTGTGAAGAACACCACGTCGCAGACGGTAGAGACCGACATGGAGAACCGGTTAGGTGCCGACGTGCGCAGCATCAGCCGCTCGGGTGGCCCCGGCTACGGAGCAGCCATGTTCGTGCGCGGTCTTACCTCGCTGAATGCCAATGCCCAGCCGCTGATTGTCGTTGACGGCATTGTGCAGGACATGCAGCAGACGCGCAGCTCGTTGCACTATGGTGACTACAACAACCTGCTGCTGAATATCAATCCCGAGGACATCGAGAAGGTGACCGTCATGAAGAACGCCACCGCACTCTACGGCGCCAAGGGTGCCGCCGGTGTCATCCTTATCGAGACCAAGCGCGGCCACAGCCTGGCCACCCGCATCGATGCCAACATCGGCATTGGTGTCAACCTCGTACCCCGCACGCCGGATATGATGGATGCAGCGCAGTATCGCATCTATGCCTCCGAGATGTTGGGTACCTATCCTGAGATTTCGGAATATACCGACCCTGAGACGTTCAAGTTCCTGAACGACGACCCCTCGAAGTACTACTATACCAAGTACCACAACGCCACCGACTGGAAGAAGGAGGTCTACCACACGTCCCTCAACCAGAACTACAACATCAATGTGCAGGGTGGCGACGACGTGGGTATGTACAACCTGTCGTTAGGTTACACCGACGGTCAGAGCACCGCCCGCGAGAACGGCTTCAACCGTCTGAACGTGCGCTTCAATACCGACATCAACGTCATCAGCCGACTGACCACCCGCTTCGACATGTCGTACACCAAGGTCAATCGCGACGTGTTCGACAACGGCGCTCCTGAAAGCCTGCTGACGGGTACCATTTCGTCGCCTACGTTCCTGGCACTTGTCAAGTCGCCGTTCCTGAATCCATATACCTATAATAATGTTACGGGCAACCTGTCGTCAACGCTGTCGGAAGCCGACGACTACCTGACGGTGCTCGACCAGGATCTCACCCTCGGTAACCCTACTGCCCTTCTTGCCAATGGTAACGCCATCAACAAGAACCGTGTTGAGACTACTCACTTCAACACCGTGATAGCTCCGCGTTACGAGTTCTCCAACGAGCTGAGCCTGACGGGTGTGTTCAGCTACACGCTCGACCGTGTGTCGCAGCGCTACTACCGTCCGAAGAACGGTATGCCCACCTTCCTCATCGAGGGATTGGGTCGTGTGCAGAATATGGCTAAGTCCATGTTCTCCAAGGAGACCAGTGTCGTCGGTGACCTGCGCCTGCAGTGGACCAAGCAGCTGCGCGAGCACTTCGTCGATGTCTACGGTGGTGTACGCTACACCTCGTTCGCCTTCGACGACAACCAGCCCGAGGGTCAGTATCAGTCGGCCGGTAACGACAAGACGCCTAACATCTCGACCAGCATGGACTTCGTCGATGCCACGGGTGCCGACGACGAGTGGCGCTCTATGACCTGGTACGCCAACGTCGACTACAACTACCGCAACCGCTACTTCGCACAGCTGTCGTTCTCGCTCGAGACCTGCAGCCGCTTCGGTAAGGAGGCTGAGGGCGGCATCGGCATCGGCGGCGTGAAGTGGGGCATGTTCCCGAGCCTACAGTTAGGCTGGGTGCTCACCAACGAGTCGTGGTTCCCCAAGAACACGGGCATCAACTATCTGCTGGTGAAAGCCGGTTACGACATCAGCGGCAATGACGACATCTCCAACTATGCTGCCCGCACGTCGTTCAGCGTGGCCAAGTATCTTTATAAGTCTACCGCCGCCGTGCTCGACAACATCGGCAACGAGCGTATCACGTGGGAGCAGACGGGTAAGCTGAACCTCGGACTGAAGGCTTACATGCTGAACAACCGCTTAGGCATCGACTTCGACTTCTATATGAACCACACCAAGAACCTGCTCACGCTGAAGCAGTTCGACAATCCCGTAGCCGGTATCACTAATTACTGGAGCAACGGCGGTTCGCTCGACAATCAGGGCTTCGAGGTGACGCTGACGGCCAAGCCCATCGTCATGAGCCAATTCAACGTCGAAGTGGGTGTCAGCGCAGGCCACTATAAGAATAAGGTGAAGTCGCTGCCCAACGATTCGAAGATTTACGTTGACGGACAGCAGACGGCTCAAGGCTACGTCTCCAGCATCTACGGCATCGACAACATCGCTACCATCGTGGGGCAGCCAGCAGGCGTGTTCTACGGCTACAAGACCGACGGTGTGCTGGCTTCCGACCAGGAAGCCCTTGCTGCCGGTAAGGGTGGCTACCTCTACCTGACCGATGCCACCGGTGCACACCAGTACTTCAAGGCCGGCGACATGCGCTTTGTCGACATCAACGGCGACGGCGAAATCAGCGAAGCCGACAAGACCATCATCGGCGACCCCAACCCCGACGTCTATGGTAACATCTTTGCCAACGTCAAGTGGAAGAACCTGTCACTCCACGTCGGCTTCAACTACTCACTCGGCAACGACATTTACAACTATCAGCGTTCGCTCCTGGAGAGTGGTTCCAACTTCTACAACCAGACGACGGCCATGACCAACCGCTGGCGTGCCGAGGGACAGCAGACCAGCATTCCACGTGCCGCTTACGACGACCCCATGGGCAACTCTCGCTTCAGCGACCGATGGATTGAGAATGGTTCCTACCTGCGGCTGAAGACCGTCAACCTCACCTACCGCGTGCCTGTCAGCTACTCATGGCTGCAGGGCCTGAGCGTATGGGCCGAGGCCAACAACCTGCTGACCATCACCCGCTACTTGGGTAATGATCCCGAGACTTCCGTATCCAACGCCGTGCTCTACCAGGGCATCGACGCCGGAAACGTAGCCCTCGGCCGTACCTTCACCCTCGGACTTAAGATTAACCTGTAAACATTGAACGTTATGAATTGCAAAACAATAAAGCACCTGTTTTTAGCTGGTCTGCTATGCTGCGGCTCCGCCGCAGCCCTCACCGCCTGCGAGGACATGTTCGAGACCGACAGCGACCGCCAGATTTTCGACCCGGCACTCGACCAGAAGACCGACTCCATGTTCTACACCCTCGGTATACTGAAGGGACTGCAGCAGTTGGCCGACCAGTACGTCATGACTGGCGAGATGCGTGGTGACTTGACCGCCACCAACTGCTACACCGAGACCGACCTGCGACGCCTGGCCGACTTCACCGCCGACGCCACCAACAAGTACGACTCGGCCTACCTCTACTACCGCGTCATCAACAACTGCAACTACTTCATCGCCCACCGCGACACCTCGCTCCGTACCGGTAGCCGCATGGTGGCCATCCCCGAGTATGCCGAGGCTTTGGCCGTCCGTGCATGGGCTTACATGCAGCTGGCCAAGAACTACGGCGAGGTGCCATTCTACACCACCCCGCTCGTCAGCATCGGCGAGGCCGACAGCCAGCACGAGATGAAGGACATGCAGGGCATCTGCGACGCCCTGGCTCCTGAAATGATGAAGTTCAGCGGCACGCCCGTGCCCACCTACGGCAGCGTCTCGGCTGGCGTGCTCAACAGCAGCGACAGCGACAATCCGCAGGAGAAGAACGTTGAGTCGAACCTTGCCATGCTGCCCATCGATGTCGTCCTCGGCGACCTCTTCCTCGAGACCCATCAGTACGAGCAGGCTGCACGCTACTACTTCAACTACCTGCGCACCACCAACTGCGTGCTGGAGGAAGCATGGATTGACCCAACCGAGAGCTGGATTTACCGAATACTGAACGACAAGATGCCATCAGCCATCAGCATGGTCTTCAACGGGTTTCAGTGGGGGCGCATCTTCAACGTCAACAGCAGTTCCGACATCATCACCTACATTCCCATGGCCGCCAACATGCTGCGCGGCTGCGTCACCGAGCTGCCCCGTTACTTCGGCTACGATTTCTACAGCACCACCGGCGGTACTGCCTCTTCTACTGAGCGCTACCTCTTGGAGCGGCAGATTGATGCCTCCGATGCCTACGTGACGCTCAGCGACAACCAGGAATACTACTACACGCCCACCGCTGCATCAGGCGGCTCCACCGTCGTGCGCACAGCCGAATTGGGCGACCTGCGTCGTTACTACACCATGTATCCCGTGCTCAAGAACGACTCCTCGTTCTCCGTCATGCGTAAGTTCAACAGCGCCAACATTCCCATCTACCGTGCCGCCACCGTCTATCTGCGACTGGCCGAGGCCATCAACCGCATGGGCTATCCCGATGCTGCCTTTGCCATCCTCAAGGACGGTATCAACGACGACCTGCTCACCTATGTGAAGACGGGCGAGGAAGAGGACGACCTGGAAGCAGGACGCTACATCAACCCCGAGACGGCCACCATGCTCCAGACTACCATTCCTTTCCTATCGGCTGAGAACGTCCAGACGTTTGAGGAGAACTGGGGCATACATAGTCGTGGCACTTACTTCACCCGTGGTGCCTTCTCGCCCTACCAGTTCAACACCATCGTCGGCCGCAAGCTCGAAGAACTCAATGCTCAATCGTCAGTGTTCAATGGTCAATGGACTAAGGCCGACACCATCGATGCCGTCGAGGACATCATCTGCGACGAGATGGCACTGGAGCTGGCCTTCGAGGGAAGCCGCTTCGGCGACCTCACCCGCATAGCCCGCCACAAGAACCGTGCCGGACTTCGCGGTGGCGACTACGGCAGCCGCTGGCTGGCCAGCAAACTGGCCTACAAGCATCCCGCCGTCTCGCTGCTCGAGGAGCGCAACTGGTACCTGCCCATGAAGTAAACCTATTCGCCACAGAGCCACAGAGGACACAGAGTTCCTTCATCATGCTGATGAGCCGGAATCTCTCTGTGTCCTCTGTTTCTTTGTGGTGAAGACATGGAATAATCTTACGATAATCGGCTTGGCTCGTGAAAAATGGTTAAATTATATGCCTTGGAGAGGGATAATGTTGCTGAGTTCGGGAGAATTATGTAATTTTGCATTATGTAATTTTGCATAATGTTGTTAACTGCCAAGAAATGAAGCCGCTAAGCAATCCTTTTGTGATAGGAAAGTATGTGGATAAAGACTATTTCTGCGATAGGGAGAAGGAGTCAGAAATGCTCGTCCACCATATAGTAAACGGACGCAATGTCGCCATCATGTCAGAGAGACGTCTGGGCAAGACGGGGCTGATAGAGCATGTGTTTGCCAACAGCTTGCCTGATGGCTATGAGCCTTTTCTGATAGACATCTACACTTGTAAAAACCTGCGCGAGATGGTCTATCTCCTGGCCAGCGAGGTGTTTAAGAAGATTGCCAGAAAGCAGTCGATGACAGAGCGGTTACTGCGGACGGTGCGTTCACTGAAAACAACAATCTCGTATGATACCTTGACAGGATTTCCAGAGATTGGCCTTGGTCTTGGCGAGATACAGCAGCCCGAAGTGACACTCGATGAGATACTTGGCTATCTTGAGTCTTCCGACCTGGTGTGCATTGTAGCCATCGACGAGTTCCAGAAGATAGCAAGCTTTGAGGAAGACAACGTGGAGGCACTCTTGCGAACAAAGATTCAGCACTTGAAAAAGACACAATTTGTCTTTGCCGGCAGTGAACACCATCTGCTGGAGGGCATCTTTAGTAATCCTGCACGGCCATTTTACAATAGTGTCGTGTTTATGCAACTGCTGCCTATTGAAGAAAACGTGTACGTCAAGTTCTGTCAGCAGTTGTTTCTTAAATATGGCAAAAGTGTTTCTCCTGCATTGGTCGAGCAGCTCTACGAATGTTTCCAAGGCATCACCTGGTATCTGCAACTCTCGATGAACGAGGCTTTCACGATGGCCGAGCGCGGTGGTTGCGTTGATGAAGAGGCCTACGGCCAGATCCTGAACCACCTGGTTGACTCCAAACGCTTCACATTCGAAGACCGTTACGCCTCACTCACAGAAAAGCAGAAGACGGTATTAATGGCTATTGCCTCAGAATTTCCGAATCAGGTGACGCTTACCAGTCAGGACTTCATAACAAGGTATAATCTGAAGACGGCCAGCAGCGTTCAGACTGCAGTCAAGGGGCTGAAGGAAAAAGGTATCCTCAGTGACAGTCATGGTACCAGACGCCCCACAGACTTGCTGTTCATGCTTTGGCTGAAGAATTTCTGAAAGAGTTATGCAATCAAGGAGCGGGATTTAGGCAAAAGCCACCTTACGGTAGGGCTGAGCCAACATTCCCATGGGTGCATAAATGAAATAACGGGGATTTTGTGTCAGATTGGTGTTGATTTATGGTTCCCCGTTCAGCCGAATTTGCAATTCGGCTGCAATGAGTATCAGCATTTGTAATGCGATAAACCCACGGAGTGACCAAAAATAGGTTGTGACCTTTCCTTTCGGATTGCAAATCCTCATACTCACTGCTGGCGAATTCGGAAATTCGCCAGAACGGGTTCCTGCCGAGTCAGAACCCTAAATCTTCACAAATCTCACATAAATGAAATAACGGACGACTGGATGCCATAAACGAAGGTCGAGCGTAACATCCCCCGCGAGCAGATTTTTGTCGGTTGTCGGAACCACACATATATATAGTGGTTCCGTCGACCGACGAGAATTCGCCACAAAAATCATTCAAAATATTCTGATGTGGCCGTTTCGCAGTAACTCATTCCCAGTGTCTTAAAGGACAAAAATCTTCAAAAATCGTACACAAATAATATACGTCAGCCAATTATCATCACAGTGAAAGATTTGTGTTAGATTATTGAAGATTTTTGTCCCTTATAACCTGACGAGATGAGTTACGTTTTGCGGCCATTGCGGCCGCAACGGCCGCATGGCCGCAAGGCAAATTACGAAATATATTTACACTAAAAACGTCTCCAAAACCATCTGAAACTTTGCTCCGGGCAAACTCCGGGTTTCAGTAGGGTAAACCCGGGGTTTAGTTACGGTAAACTCCCAGTTTACCCTACTGAAACTCAGAAGCCCGTTTTTAGGGTGTTTTGAGGCGGTTTAGGTAGTCTTTTGGTGGTGTGAAAATAATTAACAAAGCAACAAAGCCGTTCTGGCACATTTGTAATTCGCCAGCATAGAGTATAAAAATTTTCAATTCGATAAACCATTCCACTTTTCATTTTTAACGCCCTAAACGCTCGCTATTTAAAAATAAATGCGTAACTTTGCACGCGAAAGCGTGCGAAACTCGGCATGCTCGAGCTTTGCAGCGGATATAAACATTACAGTCATGACAACATTAGAACTCAGAACATCCATTGTTGCAGAACTCGACCAGATGAGCGTCGAGATGCTGGAGAGCGTGTCGCACTACGTCAAACGGCTACGCCGGCACGCCTGCACTGTCAACCGAACAGCTGACAAAGCAGAAGTCCCTGACATAGTACTTAGTCTGCTTGGCGCAGGAACCCCTGTGGCCGATGATGACTTGAACGCTCGCAAAGCCTATAACGAATATTTGGAGGAGAAATACAAATGACACGCCTATTTCTCGATACCAATACGAAACGGCAAAGATTTCACGGCATCGAAGATTCCCTTGATGACTGCAACGGAATATCTTGCTACATTAGAATAATCAACCACCAACACCATAAACCGACACGAGATAACAACGATGAGAAAGATGGAGGTGATAACATCATTTAACGCGAATTGTTTGGGGATGTAACTCAGTCCCAGTGTCTTTAAGAACAAAAATCTTCACAAATCTCACATAAATGAAATAACAGGGATTTTGTGTCAGATTGGTGTTGATTTATGGTTCCTGCCGAGACCATGCCGACACACCTAAAGGGGTGAGCGAATGCAAAACTTTCGGGCTTTAACGTTATTTAAGGGGGAGGTAACAAGCGGTAACGATTTTCTTTGTAATTTTGCACCGCAAGATTCAATAACAAGCATAATATTATGGCAACAGACAAAGTAGCACACTGGCTCGACATAGCCGACTATGACCTCGATACTGCCGAAGCCATGTATCAGACGGGGCGGCGGCTCTACGTCGCCTTCATGTGCCATCAGGTCATAGAAAAGACTTTGAAGGCCTACTGGTGCGCCACGCAGCCCGAAGCCCCGCCCTACACCCACAGCCACACGCGGTTGGCCAACGGAAGCGGACTCTACGAGCAGATGGATGACGACCAGCGAGACTTCCTCGACCTCATCACCAACTACAACATCGAAGCCCGCTACCCCGAAGACAAGGAGGAACTCGCCCGCACGCTCACCGACGAGTTCTGCCGACAGATGATTGACGAAACCAAACAACTGCAGCAATGGATAAAAGACAAACTTTGACCCGTGAAGAGGCTCTTGCTCTCGTCCGCCGATACAAGGAGATCATCAGCCCCCGCTTTGCCGTCGAGCCTAAGGTCATGATGTTTGGCTCCTATAGCAAGGGCAACGCCAACCCCGACAGCGACATTGACGTGGCTGTCATCGTCCCTACCTACGGTGACCGCAAGCACGAAATATCAATGGGCCTGTGGCGGGATGTCCGAAGTATCAGTTTCCTCATCGAGCCAGTCCTTATGGCTGAGGACCGCTGGTCGCCGCTCTACGATGACGTGATGCGGACAGGTATCAACGTATAACTCCCCTTCAACTATGCAGAAAACGTGCGTGACGATAACATTGTTTAACGCGAATTGTTTGGTGATTCCAAATAATTCGTTAACTCACTCACTCACTCACTCACTCACTCACTCACTCACTCA
>CAMVLT010000036.1 GCA_947168395.1 uncultured Prevotellaceae bacterium
CTGGGAAGATTGGAGTTCATGGGCTTCCAGTCATTGAAATATCATTTAGGTAAAAAAATTAATTGGAGATGAAAAAAATACTTTTATTAGGCTCAGGCGAACTGGGCAAGGAGTTTGTGATTGCCGCCATGAGGGCTGGCCAGTATGTAATAGCTTGCGACCGCTACGATAATGCGCCGGCCATGCAGGTGGCTGATGAGCGCGAGGTGTTCAATATGCTCGACGGCGATGCCCTCGAGGCTGTAGTGAAGAAACACCAGCCCGACATCATCGTGCCCGAGATTGAGGCCATCCGCACGGAGCGACTCTTCCAATTCGAGGAGCAGGGCATTCAGGTGGTGCCGTCGGCCCGTGCCGTCAACTACACCATGAACCGCCGCGCCATCCGCGACTTGGCTGCCAAGGAATTAGGGCTGCGCACGGCTAAGTACTTTTATGCCAAGACGTTCGACGAGTTCAAGGCTGCGGCTGACGAAATCGGGTTCCCCTGCGTGGTGAAGCCCCTGATGTCGTCGTCGGGTCACGGTCAGAGCTACGTTCACAACGAGGACGAGCTTGAAACCGCTTTCCGCGAGGCAATGGAAGGCTCACGTGGAGACGTGAAGGAAGTCATCATCGAGGAGTTCATCGACTTCGACTCCGAGTTCACGCTGCTCACCGTCACCCAGCAGCACGGCTGGCCCACGCTGTTCTGTCCGCCTATCGGACACGTGCAGAAGTCGGGCGACTATCGTGAGTCGTGGCAACCCTACAAGATTTCGGACGAGGCCCTGAAGCAGGCTCAGATGATGGCCGACAAGGTGACGCGCGCCCTGACGGGAGCCGGCATCTGGGGCGTTGAGTTCTTCCTGACGAAGCAGGGCGAGGTCATCTTCTCGGAACTCTCGCCGCGTCCGCACGATACGGGTATGGTGACGCTGGGCCACACCATCAACCTCTCGGAGTTTGAACTCCATCTGCGCGCCGTTCTGGGCTTGCCCATTGCTGGCATTCATCTGGAGCACGCAGGAGCTTCGGCAGTTATACTGTCGCCGACGGAGGCTTCTACGCCCGTCGACCGCTCGTTGCTGCCCTACAACCTGGAGACCGCTCTGCAAGAAGACCGCACCCGCATCCGCATCTTCGGCAAGCCCGAAGCTCACAAGGGTCGTCGCATGGGTGTCGTGCTCTGCTACGGCGAACCTACTGACGACGTGAATGCTCTTCGTGACAAAGCGAAGCGATTGGCAAAAACCGTTCTTGGAACCGATCCTTATGCCGACCTTAGACATTAAGTTGATAGACCTCCCCAAGATTACCGACCCTCGTGGCAATCTGACTTTCGCCGAAGGCCTTGATATGGTGCCGTTCGACATCAAGCGGGCCTACTGGGTTTACGACGTGCCTGGAGGTGAGAGTAGGGGAGGGCATGCCCACAAGCGGCTGAAGCAGTTTGTGGTGGCGCTCAGCGGCTCGTTCCATGTGACGCTTGACAACGGCTACGAGCGCCGCACGGTGCTGCTGAACCACCCTTGGCAGGGCCTGCTCATCGACATCAACACGTGGCGCACGCTCGATGATTTCTCGTCGGGTGCTGTCTGCCTCGTGCTGGCCTCCGAGCATTATGAGGAGGACGACTATATCTACGACTACGATGAGTTTCTGAAATACGTAGGATGTTCGAAATAAGGCGATACACCCCTGCAATGGCTGACGAGTGGAACCAGTTCGTCAGCGCGTCGAAGAACGGCACATTCCTCTTTGACCGCCGCTTCATGGACTACCACAGCGACCGCTTCAGCGACCACTCGCTGATGTGCTATCGCGAAGGCCGTCTCTACGCCTTGCTGCCTGCCAACGAGAAGGGCGACACGCTCGTCTCGCATGGCGGACTGACCTACGGCGGACTGGTGACTGACAGCCGCTGCTCGGCCAAGGGCGTGCTCGATATGTTCACGGCCATCAACGACTATCTGCGCGCTGCCGGTTTCCGTCACGTCGTCTACAAAGCCATTCCCTGGATTTACCACCAGCTGCCCGCCGAGGAAGACCTCTATGCGCTGACCGCCGTCTGCCACGCCCGCCTCACCATCCGCGACATCTCGTCGGCTATCGTCGGCACCCGCCGCCTGAAGTTCACCGAGTCGCGCCGTTCAGGGCTTCGTAAAGCGCTGAAAGCAGGCCTCCGCATCTGTGAATCAGACGATGTGGACGCCTTCTGGCACATTCTCAACGACAACCTCACGCAGAAGTACGCCGTTCGTCCCGTTCATACTGCTGACGAGCTGCGCCTGCTGCAATCACGTTTCCCTGAGAACATTAAGCTCTGGTTGGTCTATGATGGCGACACGCCCGTTGGCGGCACGCTGCTGTTCCTCACGCCCCAAGTGCTCCACACGCAGTATATCTCGGCTACGCCCTACGGCAAGCAGCACGGAGCGCTCGACCTGCTGTTCGACCACCTTATCAATCATGTGTACGCCGACTATCCCTACATCGACTTCGGCAAATCCACCGTCAGCGACTCAGCCGACCTCAATGAGCAACTGATTTTCCAGAAGGAGGGTTTTGGCGCCCGCGCTGTTTGTTACGACACCTACGAATACGAGCTATGATAGAATACCTGCCACTGAAGCGTATAAATGCCCGTTACGATGCCGAAATCCGCGAGGCCATTGACCGTGTGCTACAGAGCGGCTGGTACCTCCGAGGCGAGGCTACACGGCTGTTTGAGCAACATTACGCCGAGTACATCGGCACCGCCCATTGCATCGGCTGCGGCAACGGCCTCGACGCGCTGAGGCTCATCCTGCGCGCCTACATCGAGATGGGCCGTCTGCACGAGGACGACGAGGTCATTGTGCCTGCCAATACCTTCATCGCCACCATCCTCGCCATCACCGACTGCCATCTGAAGCCCGTGCTCGTAGAGCCTCGCCTCGACACGCTGCAGATTGACGACCGGCTCATCGAACAGGCCATTACCGAGCACACTAAGGCTGTGATGATTGTTCACCTCTACGGACGCTGCGCCTATACTAATAAAGTAGGCGATATCTGCCAAAAGCACCACCTCCTGCTCATCGAGGACAATGCGCAGGCGCATGGGTGTAGGCCTCCCCAAGCCCCTCCGAAGGAGGGGGTGTCTGGTTACATGACGAGCCAGGATTCTAAGGTTTTTCATGTATCTAAACATCCCTCCCTTTGGGAGGGCTTGGGAGGGCTTACCGGCTCCCTCGGCCACGCCGCCGCCCACAGCTTCTACCCCGGCAAGAACCTCGGCGCACTGGGCGATGCAGGCGCCGTGACCACCAACGACGCTCAGCTGGCCGAGACCGTGCGCGCCCTCGGCAACTACGGCAGCCACCAGAAGTACGTCCACGACTATCAAGGCTACAACTCGCGCCTCGACGAGCTGCAGGCCGCCGTGCTCGACGTGAAGTTGCGCCACCTCGATGCCGATAACGCCCGCCGCCAGCAGATAGCCGCTCTATATATAAATAAGGTGAACAACCCCGCCATCGTGCTCCCCACACCCTCAGACAGCGTCTACCACATCTTCCCAGTCCTGTCTGCCCGTCGCGACGAACTGCAGGCCTACCTGAAGGACAACGGCATCGAGACGCTGATTCACTACCCCATACCGCCTCACCGCCAGCGTTGCTACCGCGAGTGGAGCACCCTCAGCCTGCCCATTACCGAGCAAATCAGCGAGCAGGAACTCTCCATCCCTTGCCATCAGGCAATGACCGACAGAGAGGTCGAGGCCGTCATCACCGCCCTCAACCGCTTCGCTGGAAAATAAATACTCCCACTGTCATCGGTGTCATCGTCATCGCTGTCATCGGTTTACGGCCAGGATTCGTCAAATTTAAAGTACGTCTTCTTGCTGTTCACCATTTCCTTCATGTGTTTCCAATTCATAGGAAGGTATTCATCATCGTCCCAAATGTTGATGAGAATGTAGAACCCGTTCTCGTCCATGATGGCATCGATAGTCATCGACTTGCGAGGCTCGTCAATTCCATGCATATTCCGGCATGATTCTCCCCTGAACATCCTCGCGGGATTCAGCGGTGGAAAGTACTCGTCAGAAAAGATGGTGTAGGCTTCCCTCGGATGGTCGGCAATATACTGGCGCACGCATTCCATCACCTGATGGAGCTTCACCTTGGCCTTTTCTTCGGAAGTAAACTTATAGACAGTCAGACGGTTGTCACCTCGGCGGCGCACGCTTTGCTCTACCCTCATAAATCCTTCAATAAAAGGAGTGCTATTGTCAACGGTATAGACATCGAAGGTGCTGTCGTGCACGCAATGAATCTCATGTCGCTTAATGGATTTGTCTTTGAACAATGGTTGTATGATCTTGTGGAGGGAATCGACATCAAAGTCTTTGATGGCATAGAGAGTTGTATCGACAATGGTGTTGACCCTGAGTTCCCCAACGCCGATGCGAGCCATACGCCATTTAAGTCCACGATCTGAGTCTGTATAACGGAAATAGACCATTTCGGGTATCTTGCCTGTACCATAGCTATCATTTTCCGGATACTCAAATTTCCTTGGTATCGGTTCGTTTTCGTAGGGCTTCAGAGCAATGGTGGTGATGATGGTGTCGTGCCCGTTCTGATGATACTCGTAACTGTAGCTCTCGGCGGCATTTTCAGTCAGTTCGCTCAGCGTTCTGCGGATTACATGAAAAGCTTCGCGGTATGAGCGCCATTCTGCACGAACGGCGCTGTCTTCCTTTGCATCGAGCAGCCTGCCCATGAAATCCTTGATAGGGGCTGGCCCGTCGTCATGAAGTCCGAAGTTGAATTCGTAGCGCTTGCGGAGGCCCTCCTGATTTTTATTGCTGAGGGTATAGTATTTCACTAAGCCCTTGGCCTTCAGATAGGCATAAAGGCTCTCCAACTTAGGGTTTTCCTGAGCAATGCAGCCTATTTGCATGGCTGCGAATATGGTTAAAGAAATAATGCGTTTCATATCTGTTTTCAGTTGTTGTTTATTGGTCGTTTTCTTCATACATGCTTATCAGTCGTTCGCCGCGCATGCGCATCTGGCGAATCTCTTCTTCAGTATCGATGTCCTCCATCTGCGGCTCGTCTTTGTTGAGGCTTGCCAAGAGCAATTGTAGCCGCGTCTCCTCGCTCATCTCGACGGGCTCTTCCTGCGGCTCTGATTTTACACAAAGGGGACGGTTCCTTTTGTGTAATTTCGGCTGCTTAGGAGTTTCAGTACAGACGGTGGCGGGTTCCGGCGTAGGTTCTGCTTGCTTGGTTTCAGCGGGTTTCGTCGTTTCAACCTTTGCCACAGGCTGTTCACCGTCAGTCGCCGACTTGGGCGGCATGAGCAGCATCATTATGAATCCCACTACGCAGGCGGCAGCCAGCCAGGGCCACATCTTGACGATGCGACGGGGATGAATTTCCTCGCGCGCCTTCTGCATGACCTCCTGCTTCAGCGTCTCCGACGCCTTGAACTCACATTGCGGTTTGAGCAGTTGCTCAATGTCTTCAAACTCGTTCATATCTCGTGTCTCCTTTCTTGTTGATTCGTTGTTGAATGTGGATGATGGCATAGCGGTAGCGCGACTTCGCCGTTGCCTCAGGGATGCCTTGCAGTTCGGCTATCTGCTTGAACGTCAGGTCGTCGTAGCATTTCAGCCTGACGATTTCCGACTGTTCCGGCGGCAGCGAGTCGAGCAGTCGGCTTACTCTCAGGTACTCCTCGTGAATCTGGCGGTCGGCCTCGCTCACAGCCACCTGCTCAGCCCGGTCGAGCGTTACCACGCGCATTGGTTTTCGTCGGAAGTAGTCGGTGCAGGCATTGCTGACGGCGCGGATGACGTACTGCTCCACGCTGTCCATCTGCGTCCTCTCCCTCAGCCTTCGGAACACGCTCAGCAGCGCATCCTGCACTACGTCCTCGGCGTCCTCTCTGATGCCGATGCGCATGTAGGCAAAGCGGAACAGCCAGTCTTGTCGCTCTGTGACAATCCGTTCCAGTTCTGCGAGTATCTGTTCCGTTTCCTTGTTCATCCTTTCTCTGCTATTCGTTTCTACTACTTTAAACGCATAAATACGGAAAAAGATTTACCCGTCGCCACTTTTTTTCAGAAAAGCCGCAAGCTTTACGAATCTTTTCGTATCTTTGCAACGTGATTGCTATGAGGTTCGGACTCAGCGATACGGTTATCAGGGAACTGCAGGATGTGTTTCGCCGTCACGCGAACATCGAGAAGGTCCTGATTTTCGGCTCCAGGTCGAAGGGCAATTACCGTGCAGGCTCCGACATTGACCTTGCCGTCGTTGGCAAGGATATTGACTACAATCTGCTGCTGACGATACAGTGCGAGATTGACGACCTTGAAATGCTTTACTCGATTGACCTGCTCGACTACCAGAAGCAGAAAGGCACGCCCATCGGCGACCACATCGACAGGGTCGCCCAGGTGTTTTACGAGGCGGCATAGCCATGTAATTTTGTGTACGAAAATAAATACCCCCCACTGTCATCGCTGTCATCGTCATCGGTGTCATCGCTGTCATCGGTTGCGATTGGATATTTATGCGAATTACCGCATAAATATCCGCTACGTTTTCGGCTGCGGGAAGGGTAGGGTAAAGCGGCATGCACATTATGGTTAAGTGCAGGATTGCTTACGGTAGAGCACTGGTTCGTACGGCTCTGTCTTGGATTGCATAAATATGCAAAATTAGCTACCACCGATGACAGCGATGACGATGACAGCGATGACAGTGGGGTATTTGTTTTTTTGTACTGAGAGTAATTTGCAGTAGCATTATTATATATTATTTATAAATAATATATAATAATGAAACCTATATCCACGTAACGATGACAAATAAATGCCGCTGTCATCGGTGTCATCGGTGTCATCGTCATCGAAATGGCTGAAAAATTTGGCCGTTTGAAAATAAAACCGTACCTTTGCACACATGAACTCGAAACTGATGAAATTGGATGCCCCCTACAGCGTCATCTACGCTGGGGGCCGCGTAGGCAGGCACGTTGCCACGCTGATGGTTTGGAACGATGATGAGGACGCTGCGGGCGGTATCATGGACTGCGCCTCGTACCCTGTCATCGACGAGGGTGAGGAATTTCCTGCCGGCACGCTCTGCGGCGATGTTGAGCTGCACGACTGCCGAATACTGTGTCCTCCGGGCGGCACCAACCTCTACTGGGTGGCCAAGATGATTGAGTACGACTTCCAGCAGATAGAGCCTGCGGGTGCCGACTATATACTCGAACGCATGAAGCTGCTGGGCTGCAAGATTGTGATGCCTACCGAGAGGAATGCCGAAGGGGAGGAGATTCAGAAGATGGAGTATAAGGCCACGCTCGATGTATGGTGCGTCGATGGCTTCAGCGGCGATGCCGATGCCGTCTACCGCGTACGCAGCAACCGTTGGGAGGGCTTTTATTTCCAGGCCGAGGGCACTGCCGAAGAGGTCTATCGTGAACTGCACTCCCAGCTGAGCACCTATCAGGGCTATTTCTACGACGACCTGATCAGCATCCGCTTCCAGACTGACGACGGACAGCTGCTGAAGGTGACCAACCGATTGAACGCCGACCAACACATTGAGGGATTCACACATGACGACGACGCTGACTGGGATTGAGCCCATACCCGTAGAGTTTATTCTGGGCATTGCGCAGAGCAAGGCAACGCAAGCCCAGCGCCGCCCCTACATCGAGCTGATAGTGCGGTGGGGCGACGAGATGAACCGTGCCGATGAAGCCTGCCAGCTCTTGGAACGGCTGCGCAAAGGTCAGGTAATTGACCCTCGCAAGATGCCGCACGAGTTCCAGCCCCGCTATCGTCAGCCCGAGGTGGCCGCCCGGCTCATTGAGATAGTCCGCCATATTAACGACGTCATCGCCTCGAAGCAGGAGAACTGGACTTGGGCTCACGTCATGCGTGTCATGACCGACGAGGGCATCATTTTCGGTGTCACACACAACAAATTCGACAGCATCATCTGTTCGATGATACCCGGCAAGGGCCTCGACACCGTCCGCAAGCATGGCGACTACGACTTCATCATGGGGCAGAAGGAGTCGTGGCCTTTCTGGCCAAACCAGTCCTACATCAATCCCAAGCTCGCTGCCGCCCGCTCCATCTGCAACCAGATAGCCCTCGAGTTCGCACCCGTCCTCAACCGCAAAATCCTCGTCGAGTTCTGACGCCGTCGATGACAGCGATGACGATGACAGCGATGACAGTGGGGGTATTTATTTGTACACAAAAGGAACCGTCCCTTTTGTGTTCTGAACTATTTCAAAAGGTAAGACAGAACGTAACGCGGCGACTGGAAGAACAGACCAGTAGAGGCATCAGACAATTTCTCGTAGATGGGCGAGGTGTAAACAAGGTCGATTGCATCCTCTAACGAGTAGCCTCGCTCCTCAGCCAATATCTGAATCATGCGGGCGGTCACATGTTCCTTCAAGTACTTAAACTCTTGTGGTGTCACGTTTGGCTGTGTCATATCTTCGTCAGTTTAGCTATAGCACGCTCCGTTCCAAAATAATATTGGAACGTAACTCCCTTTATGTATTTCAGATTTTCCAGAAACTGGTCGAGAGTGATATCACCGGCCTCATACTTGCCGATTTGCACGCCTACGCGATCATTGGCAATCGGGCCATAGACAATGTCATAGTCATGTGCAGGAATTGCAGTCTTGTTGTTGCGGTTTAAGAAGATGAATTCAGCCCACTCACGAGTATAGCCCTCGAAGATGAGGACTCGCAAATCGTCAGACTTGAGTACTTGTTCATCGAAGAGATAAGTGTTCATAACAGGTGAACCTCCCTCTGTCAGTGCCTTAAACTCTCCCATACGCCATGCCTGCTGACGGTCGGCAGAAAGATAGAAACCCCGTCCGAAATCTTTGTTGGGACGCGACTTCAGGAGGTCAATCATCTTAATGTCGACAGTTGAGCCATGATAGAGTTTAATCATAGGTAGCCTCCTTTCAGCTTGCAGTAGGAAGCCATGCTTTGAACCATATCGTCGAACGGTTGAGTATGCATCACGTCGTAGAAGTCGTGGGCTACCTTAATGGCTCCATAGTGGCTCAGGTAACGGTATGCTTCGACCTCAGTCATCGAATAATGGCTGGCAAATGCTGCTATGAGTGCTACGATATACTCTGATATGTCCTTGATGCTAAACATACGCAAAATTCTCTTTAGGTATTACTGACCGACCGGCTGCTTCATAAGCTTCTCCAATTGCGAATCGGGCATTTCCGAGAGTTCTTCGGGCTTGTAGAATTTCGTTAGCATGGTGGCGATGACTTTGTTGCCGTACAGGAAGACGAAGTCGTAGTAGCCTGGGGCGACCTCATCGGGATGCAGGTAGAACGAACCCCATTGGTCGGCCTCTTCTGCGTCAGGGTCTCTGTTCAGCTCGCATTCCTGAATGTAGCCTGGGGTGTCGCCGTTCAAGGCGTTTTTCTGGTAAAAGCCCTGGTCGGCATTGTGCTTGAAGACCATCACCTTGATGCCCGTCTTTGCGCTGGCCTGCGGATGAAACTCTATCCACTCGTCGAGTTCAAAGACCGAACGGATTCCCTCGGCGGCGCACGGCTTGTGGTTGAAATCTTCGCTGCCGCAACGGTTGCCAAACAGGCTCAGGCCGCTCATGACGGGCTGCTCGCCCTCTTTGAGATTGACGAAATAGAGTTTGCCAAGTACGGCATCAGTGTCGTTGCTGCCCTTGACTGTCGAAAGCAGGGCAAGTACTGCGGTTAATAGTAAAACAATTCTTTTCATATACGTTCATTATTATTTCCTGCCTGCAAAGATACGATTTTTTCTGGAATTGACAATGATTTTGCCAAGAATTATGTTTTTGATGTAACAAAGAGTCCCGCTGTTACATTTTCCAACATTTGGCCTAAAGGGTTCCTGGGGTTTCCGAAGTTTTTCCGAGGTTTTCCGAAGTTTTTCCAATGTTGTTCCGAGGTGGAGAAATGAGGGCGGAATGCTTGCTATACATTATTATTATGCGTAACTTTGTGGTGACAGATTTAAGTTTCACCTTTAAAAACAACGCATGATGAATACCGAAAGACTGATTGCAATGAACCGCAAGGTTCAAGCCCCCAAGGGGCAAGTATTCGAGCACACGCTCGAGGAGTTTGTTAACGTCACCCAATCCGACGAGGTGGCAAGTTTGATAACCAAAATCCGCCAAACGGAAGATAAGGACGAGCGTCGTCGGCTGAAGGGTATGCTTCCCTTCCGCTGTCCTCACTACTTCCGTTTCCGCGACAACCATCGCTCGCAGGACTCGATTCTGCCCGAGGAGTTCACGTTCCAGACGTGTGTTGACATCGATGATGCCAGTCAGGTGTCGATGGCTCTGGCTCGCGCGTACCATATTAATACTGTGGAGGGCGAGTGGAAGGGTATGCTGCTGCATGCTGAGTATTCGGCCTCGAAGAAGCTGCACTTAGACATTCGCATCCCCGTGGGCATGACCATTGAGGAGGCGCAGCGTGCCTACACGAAGGCGCTGGGCGTTGACTTCGATGCTGACTGCTGCTCGCCTGAGCGTATGATCTACATCACCGATGCCAGTTCGCAGCTCTACACCAGCGACGACTGGCAGGCACGCCTGAGTGATGAGGAATTAGCCGAGCGCCGCAAGGCCTACGAGGAGCGCGGGCTCACTATTGACGGTAGGGAGCAGACCCCCTCTGACTCCCCCTGTTTAGGGGGAGAAACCAATGCGGCAGTCACCTCTACTGAACAGGAGGAACAGGGGCAGGCCTATCCGGAGGACTACAACGGCATCCCCTACGCGATGATTGTTGAGGAACTGGCCGACCAGCTCGGTGGTGCCCCTGAGCATGGCAACCGCAACGACTTCATCTACAGGATGAGCTGCCATCTGCGCCACGTCTGCAACGACGACCCTCGCTGGATTCGCACCATTCTGCCCGACTATGGTGAGCAGCACGAGCGGGTGACTGAGACCATCCAGAATGCCTGCAAGCGCAAGCAATCGGGAGCCATGAGCCAGAAGATGGTGCTGACACTCGACCTCTGCCGCCGCCGTCTGAACATGGAGCAGGGTAAGAACCGTGAGGCGCTGACAAAAGAGCCCGTGATGCCACGCCGTCTGCCTGCTCCCGTCCGCATCGCCATCTCGAAGGTGCCCGACCACTGCCGTGCGGCTATGGCCAACGCCATATTCCCTGCCTGGGCTACCCGTATGGGAGGCGTGAGGCTGGAGTATGCCGACAACTCGGAGATGGAGGCCACGCTGATGAACGTGCTGGTGGCGCCGATGGCTACGGGCAAGTCGTGCATCAAGAAGCCCATCGACATCTGCCTGAAGGACATCATTGCCCGCGATGCCCTCTGCCGTCAGCAGGAGCAGGAGTGGAAGGACGAGCAGAACAGCAAGTCGGCCAACAAGAAGGGCACGTTGCGCCCGACGGACATCTGCATCCAGGTGGTCGACTCGGACATGACCAACGCCGCCTTCACCCAGCGACTGGCCGATGCCGAGCGTGCAGGTCACAAATGTCTCTATACGCGCATGGACGAGGTGGAGATGCTGTCGAAGCTGGCGGGAGGTTCATCTAAGGAGATGGTGAGTCGCATCGTTTGCCGCAACTTCGATACCGACATGTATGGTCAGGAGCGTGTAGGTGCCCTGTCGGTGACGGCCCGTGCCCCCATGCGTTGGTGCTGGAATGCATCGACCACGCCTGCATCGGCTATCAGGTTCTTCCGCAAGAATGTGAACGATGGCACCGTCTCGCGCCTGAATTTCTGCACCATTCCCGACATTGAGGACAACGGCGAGATTCCCGTCTACAAGCGCTACGACGAGAAGTACGAGCAGCAGATGATGGCCTACCTCGGACTGCTCGACGAAGCCAAGGACCGTGGACTCATTGTCTGTCAGCAGGCTAAGCGCATGGCTGCTGAGCTGAACAAGCTGGGTGTCGAGCGTGCTGCTTTGTTCGACGACGACGGCTACCGTATTCTGGCCCGCCGTGCTGCTGTCATCGCCTTCCGTAAGGCCTGCATCCTCTACGTCATGAACGGTTGCAAGTGGTCGCGCGACATTGATGACTTCTGCCGCTGGTCGTTCGATTACGACATGTGGTGCAAGATGAGCCTGTTCAGCGAGGCCCTCGACGAAGACAGGGAGGTTGAGATGAAGGTGGCTCGCGGCGGCATGGCCAACATGCTCGACCTGCTGCCCGACGCGTTCACCCGCGAGGAATGCCGCTCCATGCGCATCCAGCAGGGCAAGAAGAACCCCAATCCGAAGGACCAGCTGGCGCAATGGACAAAGCGAGGCTTCATCACCTACAATGAAGTCACGAGAAAATATCACAAAACCCAAAAGTATCTCTCGAGCCGTGCGGCTTGAGAGATACCTTTCTTACACACCGGAAAATGTCCCTACTGTGTAAAAAAAGTGGCTTATTCTGCCGACTGAGCCGGAGCAGCAGGAGCTTCCTGTGCAGGAGCGGCAGCGTCGTTCTGCTGACTGGCACCGAAGCCAGGCAGGTTGTTGGGGTTGGTTGTCGGGTTCTCGATACCCTCCAGCACAGAACCTTCAGTAGAAGCCTGAGGTGCAACGTAAGCGCAGGCAATGCTGATGACTACCATAGCGACAGCGAGGCCCCAAGTGGTCTTTTCGATGAAGTCGGTAGTCTTGCGGACACCGCCAATCTGGTTGTAGGTTGAGAAGTTGGAGGCCAAGCCGCCACCTTTCGACTCTTGGATGAGCACGATGCCAATCATCAGCACGGCTGCAATCACGATGAGAATAACTAATAACGTGTACATTTTTTTTACCTTTTGTTTTTATTGTTGTTTATTATCAATTTCTCTAAGAAACGGATTTGGTCTGCAAAGTAAGCATTTTTTTTCGGATATTGCAAACTTAATCGCCGAATAATTTCAAGTGCCTTCGAATATCTGCCCTGTTTTATGTAAATTCGGGCTAAAGTTTCGGTAAAATACCCCTCTTCTGACTCTTTTTCCTCTTCTTCGTGTGGCTCTTCGATGGCTGGTGTGAACTCGGGTGTCTCGTTCAGAACTATCTTGCCTTTGTCATTATTTATGAATGAATCGATAAGCTCCTGACCGATGAGTTGCGGCACCTTTTCATCGTGGTCTTCCTCGGTTTCGCTCTCAAGAAGATAGGATACGTAGTCCACGGCGGCATCGGCGGGAGTAGGTTTGCGGCGGGGTTTGCTTTCCTTCTCGTTCTCTTCCTTGGGGATGGAGTCGAGGAAGGTGTCGATGAGCGAGATGGTGCGATTCTCACGTCCCTCCTCGTTGTCGGCTTGGGCGGTCTGTGCCTGTGGTGTGCGCAGCCGGTAGTGCGCAGCCTCAATCATCTGGAACAGCACGCGGCGGTCAGTGATGTAAATGGCAGCACGGCGCAACTCTTCGTCGAACGATGGGTCGTGCAGCAGATAGAGGTTCTGGAGCAGCAGCAGCCGGGCAGTCTGGAAATAGGGGTAGAGGGCCAGCATGGAGCGTAGCTCGTACAGCGTGTCGCGGTCGAGGTGCTCAGGGTGTTTTATCAGCTCTGCTATTTCCATGATGGTTGCTTGTTGTTGGGGTTACCAGTTGGCAACAGTCGCATTGAATATCTGGTCGGTGATGTCCTTAACCATCTGAGTGACAAGCTCTTCCTGCACAGAGTTGAGCGACTGTCGGGTGTCGTAACTCGACTGTGCCGTGAACTGGCGCTCAAAGTCCTCGTCGTGGTTCTTGTTGTTCTTGAAGCGCACGTTGACCGTAATCGACAACTCCGTCTGTGCCGAATAGCCTTCACTCGATACCGACTTGTTGCGCTGCTCGTAGCGGGTAATTTCGCCTTCAACGAGCAGGTCGCCGTTCTTCTTCACCTGTATCAGTTTAGTATGGTTGGCATATTGGTCCTTCAGCTGGTTGTTGAAGATGCTGGCCATAGGTCCCCAAACGTAGTTGGAGCGGATGGGGAAGTCGTTGATTTGTATCGTCTTGGTGGACGTGTAGTCGATGCTTGCGCCGTTGAACTTGTAGCTGACGGAGCAGGAGATGAGCAGCAGGCTCGCGATGACGGCAAGTCCGAACTGCTTCAGGCGGCGGTAGAGTGTGCGGTCGCTGATACCCAGTTCCTGGGCGGCCTTCTTGCGGTTACCATTGTTGCGCTCCAGTGCTTTCTCCAACATCTGGCGGCCTATGTCGCTGAGGTTCAGGCTTTCAGGTTCCTTTTCAGGCTCCACGTATTCCTCGGCAATGGCGTCCTCTGCTATACCCATAGGGCTCATGTGGTTCATAGGGCTTATGGGGCTTATGGGGCTCATTGGAGTGAGTTGGGTAGAGGTATGGGGCGTGCTTTGCACCTCCTCTAATTGCTTCTTCAAGGCACCCATTTCGCGGCGCATGTCGTTGACATTGCCTCGCAGTTCGAAGAGTATCTTGTATAGAATTTCGCGCTCGTTCTCAAACGAGTGGTCATTGTTCCCTTCTCTTGGTATGGTGGCCAGTTGGGTGCTCTCGCGGTCTTGGGGAATGAATTTGGCCAGTATCTCAGGAGTGATGCTGCGCTCCTTGCTGAGCACAGATATCTGCTCGGTGATGTTCTTCAGCTGGCGCACGTTTCCTGGCCACTTGTAGCGCATGAGCATCTGCTTGGCCTCGTCGGTCAGCACTACGCGATCCATCTTGTACTTCTCGGCCATCTGCATGGCAAAGAGCCTGAACAGCAGCACGATATCCTCGCCACGCTCACGCAGCGGCGGCATCTGGATGGGGATGGAGTTCAGACGGTAGTAGAGGTCTTCACGGAAGCGGCTTTCACTGATGGCCTTGCGGATGTTCACATTGGTGGCAGCCACAATGCGCACGTCGGTTTTTCTGATTTCAGTTCCGCCGACGGGTATGTATTCACCCGTCTCAAGCACACGGAGCAGTCGGGCCTGTGTAGCCAACGGCAGTTCTCCCACCTCGTCTAAAAACAGGGTGCCCTTGTTGGCGGCACCGAAGTAACCTGGTGAGTCGTTGACGGCTCCCGTATAGGAACCCTTGACGTGGCCGAACAGCTCGGAATCGATGGTGCCCTCAGGAATGGAACCGCAGTTGATGGCAAAGTACTTCTCACGGCGGCGTGGTGAGTTGTCGTGAATGACGCGGGGGATAATTTCCTTGCCGACACCACTTTCGCCAATGATAAGCACGCTTAAATCCGTCGGCGCCACTTGCAGTGCGACGTCGAGCACGTGGTTTAATGCATCGCAGTTGCCTACGATATTGTACCGCTGTTTGATGCCTTGTAACTCTGAACTTTTCATTTTAGCTGACAAAGTTACACATTATTTCTCAAATTACTGCAATTTTGGCAGAAAATTATGCTTTTTTCTCTGTTTCTTCCCTCTTTGGCTCCTTGGCTTTGGGTATGGCAAAGCGAACCTTCTCGCTGTCGTCGCGCTTTTCCTTATAAAGTTTTGGCAGGGGGTTGGCCATTGGCTCGTCGTAATTCTTACGGTTACGGAACACGTCAATGCCTGTGAATATAGCATGGCGCAGGGCCGTTTCGTCGGCAATGCCCTTTCCGGCAATTTCATACCCGACACTGGTTTCAGGGATGGTGCATACGAAAGGCAAGCCTGTTACCAGGCTGATGCTGTCGTCGAGGGCAATCGTTTTCAGTGGAGCCAGCCCCTGATTGTAGTACATTGCCAGTACGCCGTCGAACTTCGTGTACATGCTGTTGCCAAAGAATGAATCGGTGGCGTAAGGGCCGAAAGCCTGAATGCCGGCCTGCTCCAATTCTTCGATGGCGGGGATGATGACCTCTTTCTCCTCTTCGCCCCAAGGGTCGGCTTCGTTGCCTGTAGGCGGATTGAGGGCCAGTACGGCGATGCGAGGATTGGAGATGCGCAGGTCACGGCGCAGGCAGGTGTGCATGATTTTACCTTTTTCTACAATCTTCTGCTTGGTGATGGCCTCAGGCACGTCTTTGAAAGCTAAAAGGTTGGTTATCAGTGCTACACGCAGGTCTTCTGCAATTCTGATGCGCAGCAGTTCAGGCTCTTTTGACAGAAAATCGGGCAGGTTGTCAGGAGCCATCACCAGCACATCGGCCACTCCCTGCTGCACATCGACCATAGCACGTTTCAGTGCTTTGCGGGCTGCTTCTGTTGCTTCGTCAGAAGATTGGCCCATCTCAACCTTGATTTCGTCGTCGAAGGTGGCGAGCAGGTTCAGGCGGTTCTCCTTTGCTTCATCGGCTGAGCTGATGATGCTGAACTGCGTCTGTATGTTCAAGGCCTTGCGGTGGTAGGTGGCCACCTTGGGCGAGCCATAGATGATGGGCGTGCATAGCTCCATCATCATCGGGTCGTCAAAGGTTTTAAGAATCAGTTCGTATCCGACACCGTTTGTGTCGCCGTGCGTAATAGCTACGCGGAGTTTTCTTTCTTCCATAGCTTTTAATAAATAGGGTTATTATATTGGGTTTGATTGTGTTTTATGGGCAGTGCTCAGCAGTCCGCAGGCGGCAAAGATGTCTTGTCCGCGACTGGCCCGTATGGTGGTGAATACACCATGTCGTGTCAGATAGTCGCGCAGGTGCTCCATCCGCTGTTCGTCGGCTCCTGGCAGGTCTGCATCGGGAATCGTGTGGAACCGTATCAGGTTGACACGGCACTCCAGCCCCTCCACCAACTTGACGATTTCGCGGGCGTGGACGATAGAATCGTTCAGTCCACCAAAGCAGATGTACTCGAATGAGCAGCGGCGTTGGTGGGTGAAGTCGTACTGTCTGAGCAGGTCGCAGACTTCCTGAATGGTCATCTGCCCCTCTGCCGGCATCAGCTGTCGGCGTTGTTCGTGCAAGGGTGAGTGCATGGAGATGGCTACATGGCACTGGCTTTCATCGAGGAAACGTTTCAGTTTACCCCGTATGCCCACCGAGCTTACCGTAATGCGCTTTGGACTCCACTGGTAGCCATCGTCGGCAGTCAGGATTTCAGTTGCTCGGAGCACCGCGTCCAAGTTATCCATCGGTTCGCCTTGTCCCATGAACACAATGTTGGTGAGCTGCTCCCGCTCAGGCAGTGAGTAGATTTGGTTCAGTATGTCGGCTGCGCTGAGGTTTCCTTCCCAGCCTTGCTTCCCCGTCTGGCAGAACAAGCAGTTCATCTTGCATCCCACCTGGCACGATACGCATAACGTACCCCTGTCCCCGTCAGGGATGAACACCGTCTCTACGCATTTGCTGGTGTCACCCTCCTTGCCGCAATGCACAGGAAACAGGTATTTCACTGTCCCGTCTATGCTTCGCTGGCAGTCGATGGGCTGCATCGCACCAATGGTGTAGTGTTCTTTCAGGCGTTCGCGGTTCTGCTTGGAGATGTTGGTCATGTCGTCGATAGATGCTACGTGCTGCTGGTAGAGCCAACGGCCTATCTGGCCGCCTGTAAAGGCAGGCATGCCCAATACCCGGGCTGCTTCTTTCAGCTCGGGCACGGTCATTCCTATCAGCACTTTTTTATCGTTCTCCATGCGTCTGTCGTTATTTCGCGTGCAAAGTTACGCAATTATTCTGACATGACCAAATATGGGGCGGTTAGATGTTGGGGGTGTCCCATATCTTGGTCTTGGTACACTGTACGTTTTGCGTCAATCGGCCGACTTTCAGGGTGAAAGCTCCCTCCTCCAAAGTCCAGCGGCCATCAGCTCCAACGAAAGCCAAGTCTTTGGCAGGCAGGGTGAAACTGACGGTCTTTGTCTCGCCAGGTTCCAGGACTACCTTGTCGAAGGCACGCAGCCGCTTGTTGTCGGGAGTCAGAGAGGCAACGAGGTCGCTCGAATACAGCAATACGGCTTCCTTGCCGGCCCTGCTACCTGAATTCTTCACATCTACGCTGACGGTCAGTACATCGTCGGCTGTGAAGCGGGTCTTGTCCACCCTGAGGTTGCTATATATATAAGAGGTGTAGCTCAGACCATAGCCGAAGGGCCATTGCAGCACAACCTTGGCATCGTAGTCGTAGGCACCTTCCATCGTTCCTACCTCTTCGCTCACCTTATAGTCGTAGTTAATCAGCGAGTTGATTTCCTTGGGGTAGGTGTAAGGCATTTTGGCCGAGAAGTTCTCATCGCCGCTGAGCAGGTTGACCAATGCGTCAGCACCGTAGTTGCCAGGCAGGAAGATGTGGACAACGCTTTTGGCGAGGGGTTCGATGTCGGCAATGAGGCGTGGGCGACCCTCGTTGAGCACGAGGATGATGGGCTTGCCCGTCTTGGCGAGTTCCTTTACCAGATTCCGCTGATTCTCCGAGAGCCACAGGTTAGTCAGGTTGCCAGGTGTTTCAGTATATGAGTTCTCGCCTATGCAGGCAATGATAATGTCGCACTTGGCAGCAGCTTCTACGGCCTTGGCAATCTGCGGCGTGTTCTCTTCCCAGTATTGTCCGTTTTCCTTATAAGTGACTCCCTGCTCTAATGTGACGTTCTGGTTGCCGTACTTGTTGCAAAGGGCTTCGTAGATGGTGTTGTACTGCTCTGAGAGGTCTTCGGCCTTCGACCCCTGCCACGTGTAGCTCCAGCCTCCGTTCAGGCAGCGCATTTGGTTGGCGTTGGGGCCAGTGAGTAGAATCTTCTTGCCAAGTGCTAAAGGCAAGGTGTTTCCCTCATTTTTGAGCAGCACAATGCTTTCTTCGGCAGCACCAAGGGCGGCAATGGCATGCTCATCGGAGCCGAACAGGCTGTAGTTCTTTCCGCCAGTGTTAGGCTGCTCAAAGAGGTTAAGGCGATACTTTACACGCAGGATGCGGCGCACGGCATCGTCAATGCGCGACATTTTTACCTGACCTTCGTTCACTAATTCTTTCAGCAGGATGCAGAAATCGACGCTATAGGGATCCATCGACATGTCGATGCCTGCGTTGATGGCAATGCGGATGGCATCCTTCTTGTCCTTGGCTACGTGTTCGCGCTGGAATAGGTTGTTGATGTCAGCCCAGTCGGTGACGAGCATACCATCCCAGTTCAAGTCATCTTTCAACCACTTGGTCAGATATTCGTAGCTGGCATGCACGGGCACACCGTTGATGCTGGCCGAATTGACCATCATGGTCAGCGTGCCTGCAAGGGCAGCGGCTTTGAAGGGTTCGAAGTATTTCTCACGCAACATCTGCGGCGAGACGTAAGCTGGTGTGCGGTCTTTGCCCGTCCATGGAGCACCGTAGGCAAAGTAGTGTTTGGTGCTCGTGGCTACATTGTAGGGCCCCAGATGGTTGGGGTCGTCACCCTGATAGCCTTTGATTTCGGCTTCCACCATGCGGGCGTTCACTATAGGGTCTTCACCGAAGCTCTCATAGATACGTGGCCAGCGTGGGTCACGCCCCAGGTCGACAACGGGATTGTAAACCCAAGGGCAGTTGGCGGCGCGGCTTTCGTAGGCCGTAATCTGAGCCCCACGCAAAGCCAGCTCGGTGTTGAACGAAGCTGCAAGATTGATAGGCTGCGGAAAGAGCGTTCCTTTCTGGGTGTAGGTGACACCGTGGTTGTGGTCGAGTCCGTATATGTCGGGTATGCCCAAGTACTTCATTGACTTCTCCTGAATGAGCCTAATCCAGTACTGCCATTGCTCAACGGTAGCGGCACGTGTCGCTGGAGCGTTGAGAATAGAACCCACTTTCCACTTGGAGATACAAGTGTCGAGCATGGCCTCGTTAAGTTTCCAACTTCCACTGGCGTCATATTTGCCCATGATGTCGAAGTTCAGCTCCAGCATCTGTCCGATTTTCTCGTCGAGCGTCATCTTGGCGAGTGTTTTCTCGATTTTTGCCTCCAAGGCATTGTCACGCGGAATGGCTGGCTTGCCTGTTGCCTGAGCCGATGCACATGCAACGGCACCTGCTAATAATACGGTGGTTAGGAATTTCTTCATAGTTTTGTATTGTTTGTTAATGGGATTGCGGATGCAAAATTACAAAATTCTTCTCAATTCTTTCGATTGTTACAGATTTTTATTGTAATTTTGCAGGAAAATTGTGCAAATATGAGACAAATGATAGACTGTTTCCTTCCCGATTTCGACCGTGAGGTCATGGCGGCGACTGTCAGCCAGCTGAATGGAAGCAAGGCGGTAAGGAATATTTTTTGGTCGGAAAGCATGACCAGTAGCAATGCCATCATGGAGATTGCCGAGCGGGCAAGGGCTGAATACGTGCTACTTTTCACCAAGCCTACCCCCGTTACTTTGGGACAGAACGCTCTGGAGCGAATGTTGCGCGTTGCACTTGATTCGGGTGCTGCCTTGGTCTATGCCGACCGTGCAGGCCATCCTTCCATTGACTATCAGTTGGGTTCTGTTCGTGATGACTTCGATTTCGGCTCACTGCTGCTTATTCAGACGCGGCTGCTCCACACCTTTGCCATGCAGGCTGGTGAACAGGAATATGAGTATGCAGGACTGTATGCCCTGCGCCTGTTCCTCAGCCGTCAAGGGCGAATTTACCATCTGAACGAGGTGCTTTATACTGAAGTGGAACTCGACACGCGGGCTTCCGGCGTCAAGCAGTTCGATTATGTCAATCCACGCAATCGTGAGGTGCAGGTGGAGATGGAGCATGCTGTGACGGAGCATCTGGCGGCAATCGGAGCCAAGACAGATCCGTCGTATTACCGAACTCCCGACTTCAGCGAACAGGAGTTTGAGGTTGAGGCATCGGTTATCATTCCCGTTTATAACCGTGCCAA
The DNA here is from genome assembly GCA_947168395.1 of uncultured Prevotellaceae bacterium. Lineage (GTDB taxonomy): Bacteria > Bacteroidota > Bacteroidia > Bacteroidales > Bacteroidaceae > Prevotella. Next base: position 20,761 of record CAMVLT010000036.1, read on the forward strand.
GACCATTGCCGATGCTGTGAACAGTGCCTTGCAGCAGGAAACCAATTTCAAATATAACGTCATCGTCGTCGACAACCACTCCACCGACGGAACCACCGACATCCTGTCCCGTATGTCGTCATGCCATGACGACATACTGAAAGTCATCATCCCTCAACGCAGCGACTTAGGCATTGGCGGCTGTTGGAATGAAGCCATCAACGACCCTCGTTGCGGCCGCTTTGCCGTGCAGCTCGACTCCGATGACCTCTATTCCTCACCCAACACGTTGCAGCAGGTGGTTGATGCCTTCTATAAGCAGAAGGCCGCAATGGTGGTTGGCAGTTACCGCATGTGCGACTTTGAGTTGAATACGCTGCCGCCAGGATTGATAGACCATCGGGAATGGACAGACGAGAATGGCCCCAACAACGCTTTGCGCATCAACGGACTTGGAGCTCCCCGTGCATTCTTCACTCCCATCTTGCGACAGTTGCAGTTCCCCAACACCAGTTATGGCGAGGACTATGCCCTCGGCTTGGCTTTCTCCCGCCATTATCGCATCGGACGTATCTATGACGAACTCTACCTCTGCCGCCGTTGGGGAGGAAACAGCGATGCGGCTCTTTCCGTGGAGAAGGTGAATGCCAACAATCTGTATAAGGATCGTCTGCGCACCCTCGAAATTCAGGCTCGTCAGCACATGGTGGGTGGTGGCACTGATGCCGTCATGCCCGATTCTTCGTTGCAACGTTTCTTTGACCGCCAGTTGGAAATGTGGGACGATGTGCGCCATCGTTATCGGGAATTGAATAACGTCAAGACCCGCGAATTGAGTGTTGGGGCATACACCGTGATTCTGCAATGGAATCCTGCCCGCATCGGTTCTACGGGAGCCAAAACCGACAGCAGAAGCATCAGCGAGCGGCCTTGCTTCCTCTGTGTGCAGAACCGCCCCCCCGAACAACTCAAACGGGTTGTGGATGGCAAGTGGGAGTTGTTGGTCAATCCTTTCCCGATACTTCCCATGCACTTCACACTGCCTACATTGAAGCACACTCCACAGGCTATTAAAGATATGTACGGCGAAATATACCGTCTGCTTACAGCTTATCCTGAGCTGATGGTCTTCTACAATGGTCCGAAGTGTGGCGCTTCAGCTCCCGATCACGCCCATCTGCAGGCTGGAGTCCCGAGTGTACTGCCACTGATGGACTCCTGGCAGCGTCTGTCGCGGGAGTTGACACCCGTAGTGAAACTCTCTGCCGCCGACGATATATCAGTCATCAATGACTATCCATGTCCGGCCTTGCTCATCCGTAGCCATTCCCGCGAAGCTGGCGAACAACTATTCTCCCGCCTCTACGAAGCACTGCCTTGCCGGGGTGATGAGACTGAGCCGATGATGAACATCGTGGCTTGGCGCAAGGACGAAGAATACCTGTCGGTAGTGTTCCCCCGCGAGAAACATCGTCCCGACTGCTATCATTATATCATGGTGTCGCCTGGTGCCATTGACATGGCAGGGCTGATGATAACCCCACGTGAGGAGGACTTTGAGCGGTTGACGGGTGAGCAGGCCATAGCTATCCTGCAGGAGGTCGCCCTTTCGAAGGATGCTTTTGCTGAACTGGTGGAACGGCTAAAGACCCCCAGTGGTTCCTCACCTCTTACTTCTCGCCTCTCGCCTCTCAATTCTCGTCTCTTAAAAGAGCCCACGGTCAGTGTAGGCATCGTAAGTGGCAAGAAGATAGTCTTTACCCTCAATGCTCCCTATACCGCCAAAGGTTCCGCCTTTACTGGTGAACAGACTGTGGAGTTCAATGAGGGGGGTATTTCGTGGCACGGTCAGCAGTATCGTGAGCTGCTCTTTACCCCACAGTCGGCCGATGCCTCGTTCTCGCTTCACGGCGTGACCATCGGTTCCGGGTTCCACTGGGAACGCAAGCAAAAGCAACGGTTTAACGGAACATTACGTCTGGTTGTCGAGAGCGACAGTATTACAGCCATCAACGAGCTGCCCGTCGAACGCTACCTCACCAGTGTTATCTCCAGCGAGATGTCGGCCACCTCGTCGCTTGAACTCCTGAAGGCTCATGCGGTCATCAGCCGTTCATGGCTGTTGGCTCAGATGGAGAAGCGCCGTCAGTTGAGCAGCGGTGGCACTGACAATTTCTTCTCGTTCACCAAAAAGGATGACGAGCTAATACGCTGGTACGACCGCGAAGACCACACCATCTTCGATGTCTGCGCCGACGACCATTGCCAGCGTTATCAGGGAATTACTCATGCCGACAACCCCTCGGTAGTCGAGGCCATCCGCCAGACCCGTGGTCAGATTCTGACATACGACGGTGAAATCTGCGATGCCCGCTTCTCGAAATGCTGTGGCGGCCAGACCGAGGAGTTTCAGTATTGTTGGGAGAACATTCCCAAGCCATACCTCGTTTCCGTTCCCTGTCCTTATTGTAACACCGACGACCGGCATATCCTGGCGCAGGTGCTCAATGACTACGACCAGGAGACGCCCCATTTCTATCGTTGGACGGTGGCGTACTCCCGTAAACAACTCACCGAGCTTGTGAACAGGAAGCTGAAAATGGACCTTGGCGACATCCTTGACCTCCAGCCTTTGGAGCGTGGCAAGAGCGGGCGTATCTGGAAACTCCGGATAGTGGGTTCCAAGCGCAGTTTCACTATTGGCAAGGAGTTAGAGATACGCCGCACCCTCAGCGAGTCCCATCTGCTCAGCTCAGCCTTTGAGGTCGAGCAGCTCCCTGACAGCTTTGTCCTGCATGGCAGCGGCTGGGGGCATGGCGTCGGCTTGTGCCAGATAGGAGCCGCCGTTATGGGCGAACAAGGAAAACCGTATGACAAAATCCTGCTCTACTACTACCGTGGAGCCGAAATCCAAAAGATATATGAATAAACGCTTTTCAAACACAAAACTCAACTCCCCGTGGGCTTGGGTGCCCACACTCTATTTCGCCGAAGGCGTGCCCTACGTGGCGGTAATGACCATATCGCTGATTCTCTACAAGCGGCTTGGCATGTCCAATACCGACATTACCCTGTACACCTCGTGGCTCTACCTTCCCTGGGTCATCAAGCCCCTTTGGAGTCCGTTCGTTGACATCCTGAAGTCTAAGCGTTGGTGGATAGTTACTATGCAGTTGCTCATCGGTGCTGCCCTCGGCGGCGTTGCTTTCACCATACCCGGCGACTGGTGGCTGCAAGGTTCACTTTTCTTCTTCTGGATGATGGCATTCTGTAGTGCCACCCACGACATAGCGGCCGATGGCTTCTATATGTTGGGCCTCGATGAGCACGAGCAGGCCTACTTCGTGGGTATCCGTTCCACGTTCTATCGTATCGCCACCATCTTCTCATCGGGTCTCTTGGTAGGTTTGGCTGGAGCCTTACAGGTGATGACGCGCAGCATCCATTACTCTTGGAGCCTCGTGTTCTACCTCATGGCTGGCCTTTTCATTGCCTTCTGGCTCTATCACAACTGGATATTGCCGCGCCCTGAGAACGAGGAAAAAAGGGTGAGGAACGAGCACTTCTGGGGTGAGTTCTGGAGTACGCTTGTCACCTTCTTCCATAAACCGCAGGTATGGGCCGGTATCTGTTTCATGCTGTTCTATCGTATGCCTGAAGGGTTACTCTCCAAGGTGTCCGCGCTGTTTCTGGTCGATGCCCCCCATAATGGTGGACTGGGTCTGAGCGATGGAGAATATGGCTTGGTACAAGGCACAGTGGGAGTCATCGGACTCACCGTTGGTGGCATTCTGGGTGGCATCTGTGCCAGTCGCGACGGACTGAAGCGTTGGCTCTGGCCGATGGTTATTGCCATTACCCTGCCCGACATTGTCTACGTCATCCTGGCTTACGTCCTGCCCTCCAACCTTCTGGCTATCAGTGCCTGCGTCTTCGTCGAGCAGTTCGGCTATGGCTTCGGATTCTCGGCCTACATGCTATACCTTATTTATTATAGTCAGGGCGCCCACAAGACGTCGCACTATGCCTTGTGTACGGCTTTCATGGCCCTGTCGATGATGATTCCAGGACTTTTTGCCGGTGCTTTGCAGGAGTCAGTCGGTTATCCGTTGTTCTTCATCATCGTCATGCTGGCATGCACCATGACTTACGTTGTCACGGCCTTCTTGAAAATCGACCCCGAGTTTGGTAAGAAGAAGCAGGATTAAATACCCAGCCCTCCCTGGAACGACAAATCTACCGCCTTGCTCTGCTGTATGCGTGAGTAGGGCGGTACGTTGTTCACTACCCAGATGTTACCGCCAATGACTGAGTGGTGGCCAATGGTGATACGTCCCAGGATGGAGGCATTCGAGTAGATGGTCACGTAATCCTCAATGATGGGGTGACGCGGCACGTTGAGCATATTGCCGTTTGCGTCGTACTTGAAACTCTTGGCACCGAGCGTCACGCCCTGGTATAGCGTCACGTGGTTGCCAATGATGCAGGTCTCGCCGATGACCACGCCCGTTCCGTGGTCTATAGCGAAGTATTCGCCTATGCTGGCACCGGGGTGTATGTCGATACCCGTCTTCGAATGAGCCTGTTCCGTAATGATACGTGGTATGATGGGAATCTCCATCTGGTGCAGTGCGTGGGCTGTGCGGTAGTGGGTCATGGCGTTCACCACCGGATAGCTGAATATCACCTCCCCGTATGTTTGGGCAGCCGGGTCGTTATCGAACATGGCTTCCACGTCGGTGTACAGCATGCGCTTTATTTCCGGCAGTTCATCAATGAACCTGAGGGCCAGTCCCTCGGCCTGTTCCTCCACGTTGCAGCCACATTCCGTGCAGAATTGCAGTCCGCAGGCTATCTGTCGGCGCAGCAGCTCGTACAGCTCCTCCATGTTTACGCCGATGATGTAGGAGCGCATCCGCTCGTCGGCCTGCCGCTTATGGAAATAATCGGTGAAAATGATGCTTTTCACTATCTGGATAATCCGCTTCACTTCCTCCACCGACGGCAGTGGTGCCCCTGTGGCTGGCATCATGCTGTCCTCTTTCCGGGTGTGCGCAGCCATGATGGCCACATTCCGTTGCAGTATCTCGTTAATGTCTTTCTTTCCCATCTTTTTTAGTTTTTGTTGGCAAAGGTACAATAAAAAATGATAAAAACCATGCTTCTTGGAAGATTCTTTTGAAAAAACTTGCTTCGGTGGGGAAAAATGCTTAATTTTGCAGCTCCAAAATAATTAAGGTAGAATAACTTGTCTTTTACAGAATGGCAAACGAAAGTAAAATAACCATCGACGATCTTGAGGAATTGTTGGAAGAGGAAAAGGGTGGCGAGGTGTCCCGTTTCCGTTTCCGTTTTGCTACAATCTTCTCTATCTTGGTGCTTAATTGGCAGTACTTCCTGCTCTCCATGTTTATTTTTATATGTGGCGCACTTATCTATCTGCGCTACACGGAGCCGGTCTACCAGATGTCGGCCCGTATTATGATCAAGGGAGAAGGACGTCGTCAGACGTCGGCATCTATGCTGTCGGGCGTGGTTGACAATTCCTCCGGCCTCGACAACGAGATTGAGACCATCCGTTCGCGAATGCTTCTCCGGGACGTTGTCAGGGAGCTGAAACTCTATACTGAGTATCGCACCGAAGGTCGCGTGCTCGACCAGATACTTTACGGTTCGCAGCCTATAAACGTCGATTTGGACCCTGCCCATCTCGATAGTCTTGACAAGGCGCTGATTGAGGGTGGCCGTGTCGGCAGTATCAGTATGCAGATAACCCGTACCGACAAGTACTACGTCGCTAAGGGAGTGGTCAATACCGGTAGTGGGGCAGTTCCCATTGCCCGCAAGACGTCATCATTGCCAGCCAGCTTCAAGACTCCGATAGGTACTGTCACGCTGGCCAATGGCTATGGAGGCGACATGCCGGTTGGTGGACTCGTCAACGTCACGCTGGTGCCTCCCATGCAGGCCGCAGCCCGGTATTTGGGTTCCATGACGGTGGCTCCCGTCAGGAGTACCGATATTGCTTTGGTTACGCTTACCGACAAGAACATACGCCGTGGCATGGACTTTTTGCGCCATCTGACCGATTGTATCAACCGTCAGGCCAATGCTGACAAGAATGAGGTCGCCATGCGTACCGAGGAGTTCATCAATGCCCGCATGAAGAAGATTGGCGAGGAGTTAGGCTCTACCGAGAAGAATATTGAGTCGTATAAGCGCCAGAACTCCATGATGAACGTGGCCGATGCCTCCGAGTCTGTAGGTAAGTCGTCTCAACTGTCCGACCAGCTGATGGAGGCCAGTTCGCACCTCCAGTTGCTCGACGACTTGCGCTCTTACGTTAACAATCCTGCCAACAAGAACCAGATTATTCCCACCACCACCGGCATTTCAGACGGGGTCGCTACCGAACTTATTGCTAACTACAACAAGGCTGTGCAAGACCGTAACCGTCTGTTGCAGGCCGCCAGTGAGGAAGCTCCACAGGTTAAGACCATGACGGCGACTATCGACGAGCTGAAGAACAACATCCAGTCGGCTTTGCTGCAGGCCCGCCGCAATGCCGACATCAACCGTCAGAGCCTGCAGGCACTCTATGCCAAGCATTTGGGGCGTGTGTCGATGGCCCCTATCCAGGAGCGTGTGCTCAACCAGATAGGCCGTCAGCAGGATGTCCACTCCAGCCTCTACCTGTTGCTTTTGCAGAAACGTGAGGAGAACAGCATTGCGCTGGCTGCCACAGCCGACAAGGGAAAACTTGTTGACGAGCCGCTTTTCCAGGGGCAGGTGAGTCCGCGTTCCAACTCCATCCTCACCACGGCTGCCGCCGTCGGCTTTCTGCTGCCTTTCGGCATCCTGTTCCTCCTCAACCTCTTCCGCTACAAGATTGAGGGCCATGACGATGTGGTTGACCTCACTAGCCTGCCTCTGATAGCCGATGTCGCTATGGCCAACGAGAGTGCCAAAAGTACGGCGGGCATCGTTGTCCATGCCAACAAGAATACCCAGATGGACGAGATATTCCGCTCTTTGCGCACCAACCTCCAGTTTATGCTCAAGGAGAACGAGAACGTCCTGCTCTTTACCTCCAGCACCTCCGGCGAGGGTAAGACCTTCGTTGCTGCCAATATTGCCGTTAGCTTTGCCCTCTTAGGCAAGAAGGTAATCCTCTGCGGTCTTGACATCCGTAAGCCAGCCTTGGGACGGCTTTTCGATATGACCGACCGTAAGCAGGGCATCACCCCGCTGCTCACCCGTAACGAGGTGTCGATAGACGACCTGAAGTCGCAGATTCTTCCGTCCGGTGTCAATGAGAACCTCCATCTGCTGCTGGCAGGCCCTGTTCCTCCCAACCCCACCGAAATGCTTGCCCGTGAGACGTTTGGGCAGATCGTCACCTTGCTGCGCGAGAACTATGACTACGTAATCTTCGATACTGCTCCTGTAGGACTGGTGACCGACACCTTGGAGATTGCCCGTCATGCCGATGTGTCGGTAGTCATCTGCCGTGCTGACTATACCCCACGGTCTTCCTTCGGTCTCATCAACGCTTTGGCAAAGGATAACAAACTTCCCAACGCCTGCGTGGTGCTCAATGGTATTGACATGTCGCGCCGCAAGTACGGCTATTACTACGGCTACGGCCGCTATGGCAAGTACGGCCGCTATGGCTACGGACGTTACGGCTATGGCCGTTACGGTTACAGCCGCTATGGCTATAGCAACTATGGCAGTTACGGCAGCTACGGACAGTATGGCCGCTATGCTGAGTCCCACTATGGCGACAAGGAGGATGACAGTGTTAAAAAGTAAAAAGGTAAAAAAGTAAAAAGGTGAAAAGGGCAACGGACAAACGCGGACGGACACGGACGTAAAAGCGAGTCTGTGAGAGTCCGATGCAAAAAGTGAGAAGTATGACTATTGCAGTTGATTTCGACGGAACCATCGTCACACATAAGTATCCTGAGATAGGCGAGGAAATACCCTTCGCCACCCAGACGCTGAAGATGCTTATAGCCGACCACCATCGGCTCATCCTATGGACGGTGCGTGAGGGCGAACTGCTGGACGAGGCTGTCAACTGGTGCCGCGAACGGGGCGTGGAGTTCTATGCCGTCAACCGCGACTATCCGGAGGAAACACCCGAAACCAACGAGCACTTCAGCCGCAAGATAAAAGCCGACGTGTTCATCGACGACTGCAACCTCGGTGGACTTCCCGACTGGGGCACCATCTATCGCATGATTTCCCGCCACCGCAACTGGTCCCACCTGCTTCAGGAGGCCTCCCATCGTGACGGCGACTATACCCACCATCGCCATCGTAAGAAGCACTGGTGGCAGTTCTTTTAATTTTTCAATTCTTGAATAATCCAGTAATCTATGAAACGAATAGTATTTTTCTTACCCCTTTGCCTCGTCATCGTTTTCCTGTCTTCCTGCGGTAGTATCAAGAACTACGCCTACCTGCAAAACATCGACAGCGTGGAACTGAGCAAGACCAATTTCCTGTATGATGCCCGCATCATGCCCAAGGACATTCTTACCATCAATGTCTCAGCCGTCAGTCAGGAGGCCGCAAGCCCCTTTAACAAAAACCTCTCCACCAACTCCGGTTATTACGGCGGGGCCGGTATGGGCCAGTCTTTATACGGCTATCTGGTCGATAACAATGGCGACATAGAGTTTCCCGTCATCGGCACGGTTCATGTGTCAGGCCTTACAAAAGAGCAATGTGAGGATAAGATTCTCAACATGATTAAGCCCTATTTCAGTGAGAACGAGAAGCCGTTAGTTACCGTCCGCATGGCCAGCTACTCAGTCACCGTCATCGGCGAAGTGGCGAATCCGGGTGTCATTCAGGTCTCCCGCGAGAAAGTCAATATATTCGAGGCACTCGCACAGGCAGGCGACATAACCGTCTACGGCATCCGCGACCACGTGAAGCTCATTCGTGAGGATGCGCAAGGGCGCAAGGAAGTACACGACCTGAACTTAGCCGAGGCCGATTTCCTTAACAACCCCTATTTCTATCTGCAGCAGAATGACATTGTCTATGTCGAGCCCAAGAAGGTGAAGGCCCGTAATGCTTACCAGAGCATCTACACCAGTTATTGGCTCTCCATTCCCAGTACGGTGCTCTCCGCCATCGCTATCTACTTAGCCTTTAAGAAGTTGTAACAGTATCCATTCGTCAGCTCATGCCTGAACAGCATCATCACCATCACCACCATCACCATCGGAAGGATTTTGCCACCTTGTTCAAGGAGCAGAATCTCCGAACTATCCGTATTAACCGTATGATTGATAAATGGCTTAAAATCATCCTCCTCGTCATTGCCGTCATCATGGCAATCGCCGTCTTCTATGTCTATAAGATTGCGTGAAATGAAACTACTTATTACTATCCTCTTTACGCTGTTTCCTGCTGTTGTTGGTGCACAGGGTATAGAGCCAATACTTATACCCTCAGCAGACGATATTATTTTCTATGAGTCATTCGATAAGATTATAGGTAAGGGGGGAAATGATGAAACGTTTGAGCCAGAGGGCGTGGCATTGGGTTCTACTGCTCTTTTTGATCATTCTAATGGGGCTGGTCAGAAAGGGCTTTTGAAAGGGTATAAATGTATATACATGGGTACCAGAAATGCCTATAGTTACACAACTCCGAGTTTGAGTGTTGTTCCTGTGGGTAAAGTGTTGTTGTCGTTTAGAATGGTAGCTAGAACATATTATGTGGCGAATAGTGATTACCTCACTATTGAGTGTACGGGTGGTGCTTCATTAAGCTCTTCAAAATTCACAGCCGAGAAAGAAGTCTGGAAGACTTATTATACGGTTGTTGACAATATGCAAACCACCACCCAGTTCATTTTTAAAAGTGGTTATTCTTTCTTTGATGATATATCATTGTATGCGGTACCTTCTGCCCTTGACCAATCTAATAATAATAACACTTATATTATTGCTAATGCTGATCAAACCCGTAACGTTCAACTCATCCGCACGCTAACACCGAACATCTGGTGCCCTCTCTGTTTGCCTTTTGACGTTACAAAGGAGAAGATGGAGGATGCCACGAGGACAACTTGCGAGCTATGTATCCTAAATAGCATTGATAATGGTGTCTTTAAGTTCGAGATAGCGACATCAACGATACCTGCTGGGACGCCATTCCTTGTCAGAGTAAACAAAACGGTGACAAATCCTGAGTTTACGGGGGTGACTATTGTAAATACCCCAGCCGCTACTGCAACAGCATCTACGGATGACTACAAGTTCGTGGGCACATACTCCCCAATTGACCTTGAAACCGATGGCTCGAATCTGTTCCTTGCTACTGATGGAAAGTTATATACTCCTGAGTCTGCTCCGGGTAATCGCCTAGGAGGACTTCGTGCCTATTTTGTGGTTCCTGCAACCTCAGCTCCAGCCCGTGTGATGATACCCGAAACCACTTCGAACATCAGCAGCTCTTGGGAGGTGTCTCCCTCCAACTGTTACGAGCTATACGACTTACGAGGTCAGCGTACCAACAATCCAAATGCTAAAGGTCTGTATATTCATGGAGGTAAGACGGTTCTTATCCCCTAATCGTCATCAGTATAAAATGAAACGCAGATATATTCCTCCTATTGTAAAACGACATGGTATTGGCTTATCGTCATTTCTTAATTCGAGTCCAAATACTCCGCAATATAATGGCAAAGCGACGTATTTTTCGAAAAGCACAGAAGATGCAGCCTCCCGTCTTGGCTCTCCCATTTGGGACGAAGAGGAGGCTGAAGAAGATGAGATGGGCTATTAATTCATGTTTTTTTGAGTAAAAGGGTGACACGCTGACACAACACCGATGTACAAAGGGCGTGCAACGTTTTTAAGGGTGACACAGGGTGACACAACGCTGACACATGTTCGCGAGCACAGAGGACGCGGAGGCAGTTTTACCCCTACTTAAAGTCATCTGTTACGTAAGGCAAACGATGGGCTATCTGCCGAGCTGCTTTTAAATTCTCGAGAGAATTTGGGAGTTTGCCGTAGGGTAAGTTGAGCTTTAGGTAGGGTAAACCCTTAAATTCTCTGGAGAATTTGGTTGGCTATCCTGCGTAAATGAGTGGTGCAGGCTATGGTTAGGGTGAGTTTAGGGTATTGTGAGCAAAAGATATGGCTATGTTTAGCCACCATTTTCCCTCGAAGAACTGAAAAAAGGGGGTGAATCGTTTGGCGTTTTGCCGAAATTGCTGTACCTTTGCAGAACTAAATCAAGAGGGGAGTTGAGCATTGAGGAATATATAGAGTGGTACGTGCTGTACATCCCGGCATCGGTCTACGGATGGGGGCTGGGTGTGTTTCTTGTGGCGTTGCTGCTGTTGATGGTCTGGAAGGACTTCAGGAGGGGACTTCGATATGCGTTGGCACTGCTTTTGGTGGAATATACGGCCTTGCTGCTGCACTTCACGGTGTTCATACGGCCTGCTACGGGAAAGCATGAGATGATACTGACTCCGTTCTGGAGTTACACGGCGATTCACGGCGGTGCGAAAGTGCTGATGCAGGAGGTGTTGTCAAACGTGGTGGTGTTTATCCCCATTGGCTTTCTGCTGGGGATTGTCCTGAGAAAGGGCGGCTTGGCAGGGGTGATGGTCGTAGGTATCGGTATCTCGGTGGCCATCGAGCTGTTGCAGTTTACGATGATGCGTGGATTCTGCGAGACTGATGACGTGATACACAACGCTGTGGGTTGCCTGATGGGCTACGGAGTGAGCAAGGTAATAAGGTAAGAAGTAAGAGGTAATAGGTAAAAGTTAAGTGATAATATGGCGAATAGAATTTATCTTTGTCTGGCCCATATAAGTGAGAGTGGGGCTGAACAGAAATACATCAAGGAGGCGTTTGACACGAACTGGGTGGTGCCACTCGGGCCGAACGTCAACGCCTTTGAGGAAGACCTTAAACGGTTTGTTTCGCAACCTGACAAGGAGGTGGTGGCGTTGAGTGCGGGGACGGCGGCAGTACACCTGGCGCTGATAGCTTGTGGCGTAGGGCCTGGCGACGAGGTGATAGTGCAGTCGTTCACGTTCTGCGCATCGTCGCACCCGATAACTTATTTGGGTGGTACGCCGGTGTTTGTTGACTCTGAGCCGGAAACGTGGAACATGGACCCTGAACTGCTTGAGGCGGCCATCAAGGACCGTATAGCGAAGACGGGTAGGAAGCCGAAGGCCATTGTGCCCGTCTACCTGTATGGCATGCCGGCGAAGATAGGTGAAATCATGGAGATAGCCCGCCGGTACGAGATACCGGTGATAGAGGACGCTGCCGAGGGTTTCGGCTCGACGTATCATGGGCAGGTTGTGGGTACGTTTGGCGAGTATGGCGTGCTGTCGTTCAACGGCAACAAGATGATTACCACGTCGGGCGGTGGCGCGCTAATATGCCCGTCGAAGGCAGCGAAGGAGCGGGTAATGTGGTTGGCCACGCAGGCCCGCGAGGCTTATCCCTACTATCAGCACGAGGCTATAGGCTATAACTACCGCATGTCGAACATTTGTGCGGGCATAGGCCGCGGGCAGATGACGGTGGCGGACAGCCACATAGCGCATCACCGGCATGTGGCCGACCTTTACCGCGAGGCGTTTCGTGAAGTGGATGGCATAGACTTCCACGAGGAAGTGGAGGGGATGGCGAGCAACTACTGGCTGTCGACCATCCTGTTAGACGAGAAGCTGAAGGTGAGGGGCGAGGAGCTGGCGTATGCTGAAGCGGTGAATGGTGCCGTGGGTGGTGCGGCCGGTGTGGTACATGGCGGTGGGACGGTGCATACCGACTGTGAGCCCAACCGCAATGTGGAGGCTCTGCGTCTGGCGTTGGACAAGGAGGGCATTGAGAGCCGCCCGTTGTGGAAGCCCATGCACAAGCAGCCGGTCTACAAGGATGCTCCGGCCTACGTGAACGGCGTGAGTGAGGGGCTGTTCAAGCGTGGGCTGTGCCTGCCGAGCGGCCCGATGGTGAGCGATGCTGATGTAAGGAGGATTATTCGGACTATCGTGGATAAGGTAAGAGGTAAAAAGTAAGAGGTAAAAGGTGCAACGGACAAACACGGACGGACACGGACAGATAATTGAGTCCGAAGAAGTCCGTGAGAGTCCGATGCAAAAGGTGAATATGAAGGAGCTGTTTTTCGCCCTGCTGAGGAATGCCCTGTGGCACTCGGACGAGCCGCTGCCCAAGAAACTGACGGCGCAGCGGATGGCCAAGCTGTTGTGGGGCGTGGAGCAGCAGACGGTGGGCGGGCTGGTGATTGAGGCGTTGGTGCGCAACAAGATTGAGGTGCCCGAAGACCTGTATTACGAGGCCATAGGGATGATATATCAGATACAGCAGTCGAGCCAGCAGGTGACAGACAGTCTGAAGGCGTTTGCCGGGCTGATGGACGAGGGTGGGGTGCACTATGTGGTGGTGAAGGGCCAGGCCGCGGCATCGTACTACCCAAACCCGATACTGCGCGAAGCGGGCGACATAGACTACTACTGCGACGAGGCCAACATGGCACGGTCGCTCCGGCTGCTGCGCGAGAAATGGAACGTGGAACCCATGAAAGCCGAGGCTGACTACCAGTATGAGTACCACGGGGTGGACTTTGAGGGGCACTTCATGCTGAGCCGCCGTTACAGTAAACGCTGGGACAGCTACTGGGAGCAACTGCTGCGTGAAGACCCCGGCACGGAAGTGACGGTGGACGGCACGAGGGTGAAGACCCTGTCGCCGACACTCCACACGCTCTATATTTTTCTGCACCTGTATCACCACTTGTTGGAGTTGGGCATCGGCATCAGGCAGTTCTGCGACTGGGCCGTGATGTTGCATGCCTGTAGGACAGACATCGACCAGGAGGCTCTGCGCCGCCACCTGAAGGCCTTAGGCATGGAACGCGCCTATAGGGCATGCGGTTGGGTGCTGGTCGAGTGCTTAGGCTTGCCGCAAGAGGAGTTCACCTATAAACTGAAGGAGGGCGACCGCCGCTATGTGGAACGTATTCTCCGCGTGGTGTTCTATCGTGGCAACATGGGAAAGTACAACAAGCGCAGCGGTTTCAGCGGCTGGAAACACAATGTGGAAGCCACTGGTATCAAGGTGTCGCACTTCTTGAAATTCATGCCGCTTGCCCCTTCGTTCAGCTGCAGATGGATAGCATCTGAGTTGACGCGGAAGTTTTTTCTTAAGTTGAGGCAACATAGCTGAGAAAAAGTTTGGTAGTTCAAAGAAATAGTTGTACCTTTGCAGCCCATTATTAACCTAAATAGGTACGAATTGAAGTCATTCACAGATCCAATTAAATGGTATTTTAGCAAGAGTTCGCTGCCTTACTGGTGTGTGCTCGTGTTGGACAGTCTGATAGTCTTTGTATCAGGCTTCATCTCCCATTGGCTTTTTTACAGAGGTTATGAAACGCTGATGCATTCGTATAAGCTGGCTTCGGTGATGCTCATATACACGGTGCTGAGCTGGATTGGCATGCGAATGTTCCACACATACGCCGGCATCCTGCGTTACTCCTCGTTTGTGGATTTGGTGCGCATCGTCAAAGCCAATGTGGTGTCGCTGTTGATTGCATATTGCGTTCATTTTGGGGTGTTTCTGCTTCCGGAAAGCGAGTTTGCGCATCTGAGCGGACGAATGCTCGTTGTCATCTTCTTGATAGCAACGGTACTGATGTCGCTATCCCGTATTCTGATGAAAACGTTGTATGAAGCAAAGGTCGCAGACTCTGAGGCCAAGCGGTGCATGATTTATGGGACGTTGGCAGGTGGTGTCGCACTGGCAAAGAGCATCCGTATGCAATCCCCGGCAAAGTTTGCGCTCAAGGGTTTCATCACCCACGAGTCGATGGACCGCCATGCGCAGATGATGGGGGTGCCCATCTACAACGTAGGCGACCACCTGGCCGCAGCAATAGAAAAGCGGCACATACAAGCCGTCATTGTGTCGCCGCTGCGCACCAATGATTTCCGTCACGACCGGGAACTGCAGGATTTGTTGTTCAATGCCCATGTGACAGTATACATGGCACGCGGTACCGTGGAATTGGGTAACCAGAGTTTGAAGGACGGGAAGGATATATTTGACCAGCTGGAGCTGCATGAGGTGCAGGTGGAAGACCTGTTGGCGCGCGAGGAGATTAGCGTTGACATGGAGTCGGTGGGCCGTGAGTTAGGCGGAAAGCGCATCCTGGTGACGGGGGCGGCTGGCTCCATCGGTTCGGAAATCGTCAGGCAGGTGGCACAGTTCAAGCCCGCTGCCATGATGCTGATAGACCATGCCGAGACACCGGAGCACGACATCAGACTGATGATGAAGAATGAGTATCCCGACGTGGAGGCCGAGACCGTGGTGACGAGCATCTGCAAGCAAGACCGCATGGAGGAGATATTCTCACGGTTCAAGCCCGACTATGTGTTCCATGCCGCAGCCTACAAGCACGTGCCGATGATGGAGGACAACCCGTCGGAAGCCATTCAGAACAATGTGCTGGGTACGAAGATCATTGCCGACCTTGCGGTGAAGTACGGGGTGAAGAAGTTCGTCATGGTGTCGACCGACAAGGCCGTGAATCCTACGAACGTCATGGGCTGCTCGAAGCGTATCTGCGAAATCTATGTGCAGAGCCTGAACAATGCCCAGGAGGTGACGCAGTTTGTGACTACCCGCTTCGGCAATGTGTTGGGGTCGAACGGTTCGGTGATTCCCCTGTTCCGTGAACAGATTAAGAACGGAGGACCGGTAACCGTGACCCATCCCGACATCATACGCTACTTCATGCTGATATCCGAGGCCTGTAAGCTGGTGTTAGAAGCTGGCGCCAAGGGACATGGCGGCGAGATATTCGTCTTCGACATGGGCGAGCCCGTGAGGATTGCCGACCTGGCACGCCGCATGATCAGCCTTTCGGGGGCATCGGACGTAAGGATAGAGTTCACGGGGCTGCGTCCTGGCGAGAAACTCTATGAAGAGGTCATCAATGAGGAGGAGAATACGCTGCCGTCGTTCCACGACAAGATTCGCATAGCCAAGGTGCGGGAGTACAGCTATGCGCAAGCCTGCAAGGAGGTGGACGAGTTGATAGCCATCTCGAAGCGTTATGACGACATGGCAACGGTCGGGAAGATGAAGGAAATAGTGCCCGAATACCTATCCAACAACTCGGTTTTCGAGAAGCTGGATAGTTGTAAGGTAAAAGGGAATATTACCTTATAAACAGCAGTTCGCGGTATTTGGGGAGAGTCCAAAGCCCGTCCTCCACAATCAGTTCGAGTTTGTCTATTTCCCTGCGGATGGCTTCCATCTTCGGGCAGACGGTATCGTGATACTGGATGGCCCGTTCGTGGATGCTGACGATGCGGTTTGCCACGCGGCGGGCATCGGTCAGCTCCTCGACCAGTTGCTCAATCTTCTCGGTACGCTCGGCAATCTCCTCGATGAGCTTCATGTTGCGGGCGCTGAGACGAACGGCTTTATCGGCAGGAAACACCTCCTTCATGCCCTGCACGTTCTTGATGAGCTGACTCTGGTAATGGGTAGAGACGGGTATGATGTGGTTCATCGACAGGTCGCCCAGTACGCGGGCCTCTATCTGCACGGTCTTCACGTACATCTCCCATTTCACCTCGTTGCGGGCTTCCAGCTCCTTGCGGTTCATCACCTTGGTGCTCTCAAACATACGGACGCTGGAGTCGTCGAGGTAGTGCTCGAAGATGACGGGGCACGACTTCTCGACATCCAGCCCACGTTTGGCAGCCTCGCGTACCCACGCCTCGGAGTAGCCGTTGCCGTCGAAACGTACGGGCTTGCAGGCCTTGATGTCGTCCTTCAGCACATCGAGGATGGCGCTTATCTTGTTATCGCCGGCAGCAATCTTGGCATCCACACGCTCCCGGAAACTGGTGAGGGCTTCGGCCATAGCGGCGTTGAGTGCTATCATGGCCGAGGCACAGTTGACGCTGCTGCCCGGAGCGCGGAACTCAAAGCGGTTGCCCGTGAAGGCAAAGGGCGACGTGCGGTTGCGGTCGGTATTGTCGATGATGAGGTCGGG
>CAMVLT010000037.1 GCA_947168395.1 uncultured Prevotellaceae bacterium
GCGGTGATGAGACGTCCACGGATGACGTTCTTCTGCTGACGATAGAGCGTGACGTACGAATTAGCGATGAACTGCATCACAGGCTCACGGTCCTCCTTCAGCACCAAGGCGATGAAGGCACGGGTCAAGGGCGTAGGCTCGCCACCAACAGCTGTCAGCAGCAAAGCCTCCTTCTTGTCCTTCGAGAGCATCGGATTGTCTATCGTCTGACGAAGCTGCGGCACATCAATGTAGCTTTTGGCTAAGAGCTGCATTTCCTGATACACAGCGTCATCTAACTGCTGCTCAGTAGCACTCTTCAGAAGAGCGCGGGCGTAGCGAACCGATATGACTCCTATATCCATACGTTCAGTCGTTTATTTATCAGTAGAAACTTCATCCAGCATACGGTTGATGAGATCCATCTGTGCCTTGTCGTCCTTCAGGTTCTGACGAAGAACCTTCTCGGCAATCTCGACACTAAGCGTAGCTACTTGCTTGCGGATGTCGGCAATGGCGGCCTTCTTCTCCTGCTCGATGGCCACACGGGCATCTTCCAGCAGACGAGCACCCTCCTGACGGGCCTTGTCCTGAGCTTTCTCTACAATGGCATCACGGGTCTCGGCAGCCTCTTTCAGAATCTGAGCCTGCTTCTCGCGTGCCTCCTGTAAGATGGATTCACCCTCTTTCTGTATATTGGCCAGTCGCTCGTTAGCCTCGTGTGCTTTGCGCAACGAGTCGTCGATGAAAGCCTGACGCTCCTTCACCATCCCAGTGATGACGGGGAAGCCGAACTTCCAAAGCAGGAAGAACACCACGAGGAACGTGATGGTCATCCAGAACAACAGACCAGTACTCGGAATCAATAAATCCATACGCTGATTCTTTTTAACGTAGTTAATGGGAGTTATTGGAAGTTATCGCGGTCCCTTCGGCACCAGCCGACTAACTCCTGTTAACTCCTGCTAACTCCTTATTACATTAGATGCAGAGGAATGCGATAACTGCTGCGAACAGGGCAACACCCTCGATAAGGGCAGCAGCCACAATCATGTTCGTGAACAGCTTGTTCATCACCTCCGGCTGACGGGCCATAGCGTCCATAGCCTGACCGCCAATTCTACCAATACCAAGACCTGCGCCAATAGCTGCGAGACCTGCGCCTACTGCGGCGCCCAACTTTGCAACACCTTCTGCTGCCAATAATGCTGTAATCATAATCGTTTAAGTTTTAATTGTTTATTAATCTTGTTGTTTTGTTTTTTCGTTTTGACGTTATTCGTGTCCTTCTGGTTCAACTCTTGCCAAGCCGATGAACACGGCGGAGAGCATGGTGAATACCATAGCCTGGATGAAGCAGACCAGACATTCGAGACACATCATGAAGACGCTCATAATGACTGACAGCGCCGACATGGACAACTGTACGGCCACAGCCTGCGAAGCCACCAAGAAGATAATGCAGGTGATAGCCACAGCAATGGCATGACCAGCCATCATGTTGGCAAAAAGTCGAATCATCAAGGCGAAAGGCTTCGTGAAGATGCCGACGAACTCAATCACAGGAATGATGGGTATCGGCGCCTTGAGCCACGTAGGAACTTCGGGCCAGAAGATGTCCTTCCAGTAATGCTTGTTACCCGAGAACTGCACAATAAGGAAAGTGCAGAGGGCCAGGAAGAACGTCACGGCGATATTGCCAGTCACATTGCCTGAGCCAGGAGGGAACGGTATCAAGCCCATCACATTGCAGGTGAAGATGAAGAAGAAGCAGGTAAGCAGGTAGGGCGTGTACTTCTCGTACCCCTTGCCTACACCAGGCTTGATAATTTCATCCACCACGTACATCACCATCATCTCGATAAAGCCTACGAAGCCACCAGGTGCCGAGTCCGAAGCCTTGCGGTTCTTGTACCAGCGGGCGCTGAGCAGGATGCAGCAAAGCAGGATGGCCACATTGATGAACATCACGGCAACAGTCTTGGTGATGGAGAGGTCGAGAACAGGCTGACCCGCCTCGACTATCTTGCCTGCATGTTCACCCTCGGTGGCGATGGCCAGCCCATAAGGACCTTGGCGCAGTCCGTTGGCATCGGCGTGATGCTCGAACTGTGACGAGCAGAACACATGCCAGCCTGTGGACGAGTTGACGATAACAGGCAGAGGTATGACGATGGCCGTCTCGCCTTCGCCTGTCACATGCCATTCGTGTGAGTCCTTGATATGCTCAAGCACCACCTCCTTGGCCGAGAAGTCCTCTGCCTTCATCGCCGGCACCATCGCCAAAAGCATGAGTGCCATGCAAAGCAGTCGTTTCGTGTGATTCATTGTTTTACTTTAATGTCTTAATTTCAGTGTTACTACCATCATTATCGCGTACATTATCAATATAATTAAGGCGAAGCGGATGGCATCTTCTCTCGTTGGGGCGAAGAATACGTATAGGCCGACCACTGTAGCGACGAGCAGCATACGTATCGTTGCCATCACGAGGTAGAAGTGAACCAAGTGTTCCGGCGACCGGCTCTTGACCAAGTCGTAGCCTTTCACGTAGGCCACCCCTAAGAGCGTGAAGAACAGTGCGGCAAGGAAATACGTCATTCTGTCTTTTCGACACAGACGGAGACTTCGTTCTGCTGCACTTCGACGAATCCGCCGAGGATTTCCAGCTGCTTCCCGTCGAACTCCACAACTCCCTTAGTGAGTGTCGAGATGATGGGTGCATGGCCGGTGAGTATCTCGAAGTTGCCCTGCGTTCCGGGCACCTTCACGCTCTCAACCTCTCCGGTGAATTCTATCCTCTCAGGCGAAACTATCTTTAGCGTCAACATAGGCTTTAACCTTTGGCTGCTTCAAGTAGTTTCTTAGCCTTCTCCTTGGCATCCTCGATGGTTCCGACGTTGAGGAATGCCTGCTCAGGCAGGTCGTCAACCTCGCCGTCGAGTATGGCATTGAAGCCCTTGATGGTCTCCTCGATGGGCACCATCACACCAGGCAGACCCGTAAACTGTGAGGCCACGGCGAACGGCTGAGACAGGAAACGTTGCACACGGCGTGCACGGTTCACGGTCAGCTTGTCCTCGTCCGAGAGTTCGTCCATACCAAGAATGGCGATGATGTCCTGAAGTTCCTTATAGCGCTGCAGTATTTCCTTCACCCTCTGGGCACAGTCATAGTGAGCCTTGCCCACAATCAGCGGGTCGAGGATACGGGATGTAGAGCCTAACGGATCCACTGCCGGATAGATACCCAGCTCGGCAATCTTACGGTCAAGCACCGTCGTAGCATCGAGGTGAGTGAAAGTCGTAGCCGGAGCAGGGTCGGTCAAGTCGTCGGCAGGCACATACACAGCCTGTACCGAAGTAATAGAGCCTGTCTTGGTCGAGGTGATGCGCTCCTGCATGGTACCCATCTCCGAAGCCAGCGTCGGCTGGTAACCCACGGCCGAAGGCATACGGCCTAACAGAGCCGACACCTCGGAACCTGCCTGCGTGAAACGGAAGATGTTGTCGATGAAGAACAGGATATCGGCAGCACCGCCGTCCTTACCTCCACCATCACGGAAACCCTCGGCCACCGTCAGACCACTGAGTGCCACAGAAGCACGTGCCCCCGGCGGTTCGTTCATCTGACCATATACCAGTGTTGCCTGCGACTTCTTCAGTTCCTCGGGGTCGACAAGCGAGAGATCCCACTTGCCTTCATCCATCGCCTTGCGGAACTTCTCGCCGTAACGGATAACGCCCGACTCAATCATCTCGCGGATGAGGTCGTTGCCTTCACGGGTGCGTTCTCCTACTCCGGCGAACACCGAGAAGCCGTTGTGTCCCTTGGCAATGTTGTTAATCAACTCCATGATGAGCACTGTCTTACCCACACCGGCACCACCGAACAGACCAATCTTACCACCTTTCATATAAGGCTCCAGCAGGTCAATCACCTTGATACCCGTAGCGAGGATTTCCTTCTTCGTCGAGAGTTCCTCAAACGTAGGAGCCTCACGATGAATGGGGTATGCCCCCTTCATGTCGAGCTGTTTCATACCGTCGATTGGCTGACCGATTACGTTCAGCATTCGACCCTTAATCTGATCGCCGGCAGGCATCACGATAGGTGAGCCTAAGGGGATCGCTTCCAGTCCACGCTGCAAGCCGTCGGTATTGTCCATAGCCACGCAACGAACAGTATCCTCGCCGATGTGCTGCTGCACCTCGACGATGAGTTCACTGCCATTGCCACGGTCAATCTTCAGGGCATCGTGAATCTTTGGTAACACCTTTTCCGCCTCTTGGCCCTTGGTATCGAAGAACACGTCGATAACAGGACCTATAATCTGGGAAATGTGTCCAGAAATTTGTGCCATACGCTGTTAATATTTAAAGATATTTGTTTTTAGTATCAAATCGCCTACAAAGATAGGCATTATTTTTGTAATACAAAAACTTTTAGGCCTATTTTTTTTGCCAAAAGGTCAACAAATATGCTCCAATCAGTTTGGAACATCAAACTATGATGCGCGTTTTTCGGTAATTATCGCGGAATTCGGAGGGACTGCACCCCTTTTTCTTCTTGAAGATGCGATTAAAATTGCTCAAGTTGTTGAACCCGCAGGCATAGCTGATTTCCGAGATGGAATCTGTACTGTCAACCAGCTTACGGCAGGCATAGCCTAAACGGAGGTCAATGATGTAGTCGCTAAGGTTACGCCCCGTTCGCAACTTGAAAAAGCGGCTGAAGGCCGAAGGACTCATGCCGACGAGGTCGGCCAGCTTGCCCAGGCGGATTTCGTCACGGTAGTTGTTGATGATATAGTTCTTCACCTTCTGCACCCGACGTGAGTCGCTCTCAGTCTCGACCTTGGCATAACTGCTGGTGGCCAGGGTGCGTGCGCCGTCACACTTGGAGAGCTCATACAGGATGGTCAGGAATTGTACGAATGCGTAAAAGCTATCCTTGATGCTGCTAAGTGTTGTCAGCTGATTGTAGACCTTCATGATGGCGTGGAGTGGGAAGCAAAGTCCCTTCCGGGCTTCGACCATCATCTGCTTCATAGAGTTGAACGGGTTACGGCCAAACATCCCGCTGTCGCTCAGGTCAAGGTCGAACTGGATGGTAATCTCGCGAATGTCAGGACTGACGCAGGTGTTCTGCTCCCACACGTGTTCCAAGTCAGGACTCGTGATAAGCACCAGGTCGAACTCGCCAATCACCTCGTTAGAGTCGCCAACGATGCGGCGCACACCCGAAGCATGCTCCACAAAGTTCAGTTCATAGACCTCATGATTATGAATGGGGTAAGTAAATTCACTCTTTCGACGGTCTGCTATATACAGTACGTCCTTACCCATAAGAGGGGTAATCTCGTGAATAACCTTCGACTCCTCCATTACGAAAGAAGAGACATCAAATCTTCAATTCCTTCAGTATTTCCGACATACGCTGCATGTTCTTGATGCGCATAGGCACAAGTGGCAGGCGGAGTACGTTCTCAATGAAACCCATCTCGTGAAGCATCGCCTTTACACCGGCAGGATTTCCGTCGACGAAGAGCAACGAGAACAAGTCGGTGAAACGGTGATGAATCTTGCGGGCAGGGTCGTACTCACCAAGCATCTGCAGACGTATCATCTTCGAAAACTCCTTGGGCAGCGCGTTGCCGATAACCGAGATGACACCTACGGCACCACAGCTGACCATCGGGAACGTCAGCGAGTCGTCGCCACTGATGACATCGAAGTCGCGGGGCTTGTTCTTGATTATCTCGTCCACCTGCTCCAAGTTACCGCTGGCTTCCTTGATGGCTACGATATTCTTACAGTCGCGAGCCAGTCTGACGGTAGTCTCAGCCTTCATGTTGATACCTGTACGGCCAGGCACATTGTAAAGCACAACAGGTAACTCCGTAGCGGCGGCGATAGCCTTGAAATGCTGGTAGAGACCTTCCTGCGAGGGCTTGTTGTAATAGGGGCATACGCTGAGAATGCCGTCGATGCCCTTGAAGTCGCCAGTTTTCAGTTCCTCCACCACGGCAGCCGTATTATATCCACCGCATCCCATCAAGATAGGAACACGTGCCTGTACGATATCAACCACCAAGTCCTTGATGGTTTTCTTCTCCTCTGCCGTCAGTGTAGGCGTCTCGCCTGTTGTAGCCAATATACAAAAGAAGTCGGCACCGTTGTCCAACTGATACTGCACCAAACGCTTCAGTGAGCTGTAGTCAACGGAGCCGTCTACTTTGAACGGGGTAATCAGGGCTATACCCAACCCCTTGAATATGTTTTGTACCATGATGTTACCTTTTGCGTCTAAAACGCTGCAAAATTACACAAAAAGATTCGATTCTGCAACATTTTAGTCAAAAAACATCAGTTACTTCACCACTTTCTTACCATCAACGATGTTCAGTCCCTTCTGCATAGCACTTCTTTTCACACCATCGAGGCCGTAAACGGATGAGGGGTGAGGGGTGAGGGATGAGGGAGAATGAACGGCCGTCACCTGGCCGCCGCCCATGATGGTCTTTACATCCTCGGCACTGACGGCATAGTTATAGATACGTACGTCGTCGAGGTCGGCCGACAGCAGGGCGTCTGTCAGCGACTGGCTGCGACCGAGGTAGTTCAGCACGGTGCCGATGTCGTTAGGGCGAATGGTAATGCCTGTGCTCGAAGCCACTTCCTCGCCGTCGACGTAGATGGCCGTCTTGTCCTTCGCCATCGTGACTGCCACGTGTTTCCACTGGCTGGTCGGCAACTTGCTCTGGCCTTTGACCACCTGCTCGTCGCCTCCGTTCTTGATGGCGAAACTCAGTACGGTGCCATTGTTGGGCGTCAAGTACAGATAATGGTTGGCGTCGTAGCCAAAGTCAAACAGGTGCTGCTTACTGGCACTGTTGCGCAGGAACACCCACATCGAGACCGTCAGCTCGTCGCTGTTAGCAACTTCGTAGGGCAGCTGCACGTACTGGTTGGCACTGGCCGTGAGCCGCAAAGCCTTCTGCCCCTGCATGCCCCCCTCTATATAGTTGGCCGAGCCGCCAACGGCACCATCCATCATGTTCTCGGTGGCATCGTTCACATTGTCCTCCATCTGCCAGCAGGCCACCATCGCAGGTTCACCTGTAGGCATGGCCTCGATGGCTTCAGAGGCCTCCGACAGGTTCTGGGCCTGGTCGATGGCTTTCACCTTATATATATATATAGTGCCCTGACGGCAGTTGTTGTCGGTAAACGTGGTGGTGGTCAGCTTGCGGGCAATGGTGTTCCACTCCTCTGTACCTTTAGGGGCACGTATTACCATGTAGCCCTCTAAGTCTTCATCTTGATTGGCCGTCCACGACAAAGAGACAGAGGCAGGATGAGCATCAGCCGTCAGCCCCAAGGGCTGGGCAGGTGCAGCTGTTTCATACTCTACGTCTATAGGCAGGAACCTGAACAGCATACGGTCGCGGGCTGCCTCAGTCAGCATAGGAGTTTGGATAAGCTTGGAAATGGTGTTGGCCGCCGAGGCCATGTAGAGTGCACTCTCGCGGTTGCGCAGGTAGTAATAGCCGTCACCGGCATATTCCAGGTACCACTGTTCGTTGCTGGTAGGTGCATCCTGCGTCCAGGCAATGAGGTCGGCAGTCCCTGTGGAATAGTCCCTCACGTTCATGCGGATTTTCGGATTGTCAACCGACTCAATGTCGTAGAAACTATAGTCGCCCCCTGTTCGGCTGCTGCAAGGTTTCACCGTCCATTGCTGTTTCTTGTTGGTAGCCGAGAATTTCTGCTGCATGATGTTACTGCCGTTATTGGTATAGCCGACAACGGCCCCCGTCTTCTTGTTCACCAGTTTGTAAATGCCATTCAGCGCACAGGGGGCCACGTCTTCGCCCCAGGTGACATCGATGACGCGCTCGGCGTTGGTCTGTCCGTTCTGGTAACTGCCGGCTTTTCCGCCGGGTATCTCCATCATGAACTCACGCACGGGGCCGTAACCGTCGTAGTAGACATCACGGTCGTGCGAGACAAACTGGTAGGTGGTGGTTGCTCCCTGACGTTCACTCGAACCGATGAAGGCTTTTATCCTACCGTCGTCGTGACGCCATACCGAGGCCGCCGTCCAGTTGTTACGGTGCTCACCGTAAGCCAGGCGCTCACCATGGCGGCTAATCTGGCAGAACTCGCCACGGGTACGGCTGTCGAAGCCCCACCAGATACCCACCGTCATGCCATATTCCAGTCCCACCATAGCCTCCACGGTGTTGTGCATCTCGTCGTCATAGCCAATCTTACCGTCCTTGGCAACCTGCTGGTAGAAGCGTGCAAAGTTGGCAAACGAGCCAGCCAACTGGTGGGTGTTTCCCCAGTCGTAGTACTGCTTGCCAGGCACGTACCAGTTCAGGGCCTGGTCGTCGTTCAGCGTGTTGCCGCCAGCAATCACGGCACCGTCCAGCACTTCTGCGTAGTTTTGCTTTAGGGTCTTGGCCACGTCACGCTCGTTAGCAGCCGTGCCTTGATACAAGTCTCCATTTTCGTAGTCTGGTTCATTGAAGGGCGACACACCTACAATGGGGTGCTTCGTGTTCTTTTGCATCCAAGCCACATGGGCGGCAATCATAGCCGACCAATGCTCAATGTTTGCTTTAGAAGTGTTTCCCGACTTCGTTGTGTAATAAGCATTTACATTCGGACCTGTGTGACCTGAAGGTCTGTATCCGTTGTCGCAATTGAGCACTAACGGCAGGGTCGTTGAAACCACCTGGTTGAATAGGTTCGACCGTTCGCGCAGTCCTGATATTTGGTCATTCGTCAGTGCCGTATCACCTTTCAGGGGATTGAGCACCCTGAACGAGCTACGCCCTATGCCGACGTTCTCCTTGCCCATGTGGTTGACACCTTTTTTCAGGTTCTGTCCGTTAATCCATGCCAAATCCAGCCCCCAAGTGGGCTGGAAACGTATGCCCTCGCCTTTGGTGTCGAACGCCATCGAGACGTCGGCCTTCTTGTAGGCAGGCAGGTAAAGGCTTGATGACGAGCGTGTGTCATCTTGCGCCGAGGCTGTTGCCGCGAACAGGGCGGCAACAGCCATCAGGAAAAATCGTTGTCTACTCATACGCTTAGTCAGCTTTGAACAAATCCTTAATGCCGCCGATAGAGCCGAGCAGGTTGGTAGCCTCGTAAGGCAGGTAGACGGTCTTCGTCTTGTCGCCCTCGGCCAGTTCCTGCATCATCTGTATATACTTCTGGGCCAGCAGGTAGTTGGCAGGGTTGGTCGACTTGCCCACAGCCTCGGTAATCAGCTCGATAGCCTTCGCTTCTGCCTCGGCCACACGGATGCGTGCCTGGGCCTCACCTTCAGCCTGGAGTATGGCCTCCTGCTTAGCAGCCTCGGCCTTGTTCACGATGGCAGTCTTCTCACCTTCCGAAGCCAGGATTTCGGCGGCCTTCTGTCCTTCTGAGGTCAGAATCTGGGCACGCTTGTTACGCTCAGCCTGCATCTGCTTCTCCATAGCGGTCAGCACCGAGTCGGGAGGCGTGATGTCCTGCAGCTCCACACGGTTCACCTTCACGCCCCACTTGTCGGTAGCGTCGTCGAGTACGGCCGACAGCTTCTTGTTGATGGTGTCGCGCGAGGTCAGCGTCTCGTCAAGTTCCAGCTCACCGATGATGTTACGCAGCGTGGTCTGCGTCAGCTTCTCGATGGCGTTGGGCAGGTTGTTAATCTCGTAGGTAGCCTTGAAGGGGTCTACAATCTGGAAGTACAGCAGGGCGTTGATTTCCGTCTGCACGTTGTCCTTCGTAATCACGTTCTGCTTCGGAAAGTCGTACACCTGTTCGCGCAGGTCGATGGTCGTAGAATACTGGTAGCGGCCATGATTCAGCACCACAATCGACTTGGGACGGTCGATAAACGGGATGATGATGTTGATACCCGGCTGCAGTGTGGCATAGTAGCGGCCTAAGCGCTCCACAATCTTGGTTTCCGACTGAGGGATAATCACAAGCGCCATCTTTGCGAAAAGAATCACGCAAACGACAATGGCAATCAAAACGTAAGTCATAATATCCATATTTTTAATTTGTAAAACAATTCATGTCTAATGTTCAACGTTCAACGTTTCCACCGTGATGATGGTACTCTCGCGACCTACAACGCGAACGTTCTTGCCTGCAACGATGTCCTGCGGCTCGTTGGTTACAGCCTTCCAGATGTCGCCGTCAATCTGCACACGTCCGAAACCGTCGGCCTTGACAGACTCCACCACCCTGCCCTGACGTCCCATCAAGGCGTCGGCATTGCTCACGCGGTTGTCCTCGCCCTTATGCAGATAGCGCTGGGCAAAGGGACGTACCCAGAACAGGCTGATCAGCGTAAAGATGGCAAACAAGAGCAACTGCCAGTAGATATTGCCGCCAATCAAGGCCGTGATAGCGGCAAACACGGCTCCGATGGAAAAGCAGATGATGAAGAAGTCACCCGCCGTCATCTCCAGAATCAGGCAAATCACAGCCACGACGGCCCATACCTGCCATAAATGTTGTGCAAAATACTCAATCATAATCCTACATATTTAATGTTCAACCTTCAATATTCAACCGTCACAGCGTCAGCACAAAGTCGTCCCATTCCTTAGATGACCCCTTCCTGCCAAACACCTTGGCGTAAAGCCGGCTGCGGGTCGTGGCAACGCTTTCCTTCGAGTGGGCCGTCAGCAGGGCAATGTCCTTGGGCTGGATTCGCACCTTGATGAGCAGGCTGACATGATACTCCTGTTCCGTCATGCGGTAAAGCCCGTACAGTTTCTCGGCAAACCCCGTGTAGATACTGTCCACCAGTCTGGCCAGTCTGGCCCAGTCGTCAGCAGTCAGGCTATGACCGCTATTCAGACAGTCCTGTATGCGGTGATAGATGTCCGACGAGAAGATGACCGTCTCGGCCTGCTGCCGTTTCTCGTTCTCTATCATGGCCACCTTATTATTATACGCGAGGGTGGCTTTCTTCTCCTCCAACTCCAGTCTAAGCAGTGAGTTCTCGTCGCCCAGCTTCTTGAGCAGCGTTTCCAGCTCCCTGATTTTCGCCTCATTCTGGGCTATGCTCTGCTGACTTTGTGCCTGCTGCTGTTCCTGCAAAGTGCGCACCTTGTCCAGTCGCTCCTGCATGGCTACCACCTTCCGTCGGCTGCTTTGCATGGTGACCACAAACAGCAACGCATAGATGACTATTCCTATCAGCAATTCGTAAATCATAGCGCAAAGGTACGACAAAAAAACGAAACCTCCAAACTTTTTCGTTCGCAATAGTTTGCAATGCCTTTTCCAGTTTGCAAAAGTTTGCATATAGCTGATACATCGCAAAAATTGGGCCTTTGTTTTGGGTATAGGCGAACAGTCATTTGGGTATAGGCAAACGGCCGTTTGGGTATAGGCGAACGGTTGTTTGGGTATAGGCAAACGGTTGTTTGGGTATAGGCGAACGAGAGTTTACCCTACTTAAAGAACGGCTTGCCCCTACCATGAGTCCCAGTTTACTGCCCCCTGAATTCCCTTACGTCGGCACCTTAACCCGCAACTGCTTAGTCATCGGCCGCATCAACCACCGGCCAGACTCGAAGTTGCCTGCCCACCGATGCTGCTATTATGGCCTCACTTATTGAGCTTTACAATCTTTTTCACGTAGTTCATTTCGCGCAGGATGCGGGTTTGGCGCTTGAGCATGTAGGGGCTGGGGTTCTTTGAACTGAACTTGCGAGGGTTGGGCAGTGTGGCGGCAATGAGGGCGCACTGCTGCTTGCTGAGCTGGTGGGCATGAAGGCCCCAGTTCTCGCGAGCAATGGCTTCAACACCGTAGATGCCTTCGCCTGTCTCGATAGAATTCAGGTAGACCTCCAAAATGCGCTCTTTCGGCCAGAACAATTCTATCAACGTGGTGAAATAAACCTCAAAACCCTTGCGCACCCATGAGCGTCCGGGCCACAGAAAGACATTCTTGGCCGTCTGCTGGGTGATGGTCGATGCTCCGAGCTTTTGCTTTTCGGGATGTTGCATGTTGCGCTTGGCAGCACTCTCAATGGCTTTGAAGTCGAAACCGTGATGCTTCATGAAGTTCGCATCCTCGCTGGCTATCACGGCAATGGGCATCAGCTCCGACATTTCATCGAGCGACACCCAGTGGTGGCTGAGACGCAAATCCCTACCCTCCTTCACCTGTTCAGCCAATCGGATGAACATAAGCGGCGTGAACCAGACGGGAATAAAACGCAGCGCCACAACAGAAAGAATCGTGGAAGCCAGGAAAGCCACCACGATTCTGCGTAATAGTTTCTTAATGAATTTCAGCATTACGGCTTAGTTGGCCTGTGCCTCAGCCTCCTGAATCATCTTCTGGGAAGCATACATGTAAACCTCTACACGGCGGTTCTGAGCCTTGCCGGCAGCAGTAGAGTTGTCGGCCACGGGGTTAGCCTCGCCGAAGCCGGTAGTGCTGCGAATCTGTGAGCTGCTCACGCCGAGCGACTGCAGATAGTTGGTCACAGCCTGTGCACGCTGCTGAGAGAGGTTGAGGTTCTTCTGCTGGCTCTGCTCAGCGGTAGAGTTCTTCCAACCGGCGTTGTCAGTATAACCCTGAACGGCCACGTCGCAATCAGCATTGCCCTTCAGCACGTTCGAGAACTGGGTGAGTGAATTCTTGGCAGTAGAGCTCAGGGTTGAGCTACCCGTGGTGAACAGAATACCAGAATCGAAGGTGACCTTCACAGCCTGCAGACCGTTAGCATCGGTCACAGACTC
Source organism: uncultured Prevotellaceae bacterium (assembly GCA_947168395.1). GTDB lineage: Bacteria > Bacteroidota > Bacteroidia > Bacteroidales > Bacteroidaceae > Prevotella. Next base: position 12,753 of record CAMVLT010000037.1, read on the forward strand.
AACCTGGGCGTTCTGCACAGCCTGAGCTTCAGCCTTAGCCTTATCCATCTTCTTACCGATGATAGCACCGGCACCGGCACCTACAGCACCACCAACGGCAGCACCTACAGCAGTATTACCAGCGATTTTTCCGATAACGGCACCAAGGAGAGCACCGCCACCAGCTCCGATGGCAGCACCTTTCTGTAAATTGTTACATCCTACCATCACAATACCTGCACAGAGGGCGATGGCCAAAGTCTTCATACTTTTCATAATCTTTTTTCGTTAAATGTTATTGATGTTAGACAATATATTTCATTTTTACGGTGCAAAGATAGCAATTATTTCGCTATTCGTGTTAGTTAATTGAGTTTTTTTATGTAATTTTGCACTCAAATTGACTAAATACTGAATAATCATGGCAAAAGAATTGAAAGATTTGACCAAAAGAGCTGATAATTACAGCCAGTGGTTCAACGATCTCGTAGTGAAAGCAGACCTCGCAGAGCAGTCGGCCGTGCGAGGATGTATGGTCATCAAGCCCTATGGCTACGCCATCTGGGAGAAGATGCAACAGCAGTTAGACAAAATGTTCAAGGAAACGGGTGCCCAAAATGCCTACTTCCCCTTGCTGATTCCCAAGTCGTTTCTCAGCCGCGAGGCCGAGCACGTCGAGGGATTTGCCAAGGAGTGCGCCGTGGTGACCCACTACCGCCTGAAGGCTACCGATGACAAAAGCGGCGTGGTGGTCGACCCTGCTGCGAAGTTAGAGGAAGAGCTGATTATCCGTCCTACGTCGGAGACCATCATCTGGAACACCTATAAGAACTGGATTCAGTCGTGGCGCGACCTGCCCCTGATGTGCAACCAGTGGTGCAACGTCATGCGTTGGGAGATGCGTACCCGTCCGTTCCTGCGCACCTCGGAGTTCCTGTGGCAGGAGGGCCATACGGCTCATGCTACCCGTGAGGAAGCTGAGGAGGAGGCACAGAAGATGCTGAAGGTGTATGCCAAGTTTGCTGAGGAGTGGATGGCCGTGCCCGTTGTACAGGGCGTGAAGAGCGAGACCGAGCGATTTGCCGGTGCTCTCGATACCTACACCATCGAAGCCATGATGCAGGACGGCAAGGCTCTGCAGTCGGGCACTTCGCACTTCCTCGGACAGAACTTTGCCAAGGCATTCGACGTCACCTATCTTAATAAAGAGAACAAGCCTGAGTATGTATGGGCAACTTCGTGGGGTGTATCCACCCGACTCATCGGTGCCCTTATCATGACCCACAGCGATGACAACGGCTTGGTGTTGCCTCCGCGTTTGGCTCCTATACAGGTGGTCATCATCCCCATTGCCACAAAGCCGGAGCAGATGGAGCTGGTGAACAAGGAGGTGCAGCCCATCATCGAGCAACTGCGACAGAAGGGCATCAGCGTGAAGTTCGACGATGCCGACAACAAGCGTCCCGGCTTCAAGTTTGCCGACTACGAGCTGAAGGGTGTCCCCGTACGTTTGGTACTCGGTGCCCGTGACTTGGAGAACGGCACCATCGAAGTGATGCGCCGCGACACCTTGGAGAAAGAGACACGTCCCATTGAGGGCATCGTGGAGTACGTCGAGCAGCTGTTGGATGACATTCAGAAGAACATCTTCGAGAAGGCCAAGGCTTATCGTGACGCCCACATCTATGAGTGCGACAACTACGAGGAGTTCAAGGAACGTATCAAGGACGGCGGCTTCTTCCTCTGCCATTGGGATGGTACGGCTGAGACCGAGGCCCAGATAAAGGAGGAGACGCAGGCCACCATCCGCTGCGTACCTTTCGGCGTGGAGCAGACGCCGGGAGTCGACATGGTGAGCGGCAAGCCCTCGAAGGCTCGTGTCATTATTGCCCGCAGCTACTAAAATACACACGTAACAAACGGAAAAGGGGAACCTTCTCAGGCTCCCCTTTTTTTACTCATTCGCATTACTTTAAACGGTATTGCGATAGAGCGAGAGAGTTTCGCTTGTCTCACGACATACATAACTCAAATTAACCTTAATAATCTAATACCATGAAAAACACACTGCAAATATATGAAAAAAAATCGATACATTGACAAAAATCCCTCAACAGAAGCCCAATATTTAATCTTTGTTAAGCTTTTCTTGCAGGATTTTAAGGATATTTGATTCTTTTACATGCTCATCAAGCCGCTTTTGGTCGGCTGACAATAAAGCGGGCCTCTGTTCCAGTCTCCTCCATTTGACTGAATAATACTCCACTTCGCTCTCCTGAGCTTGGTTCTGCAAACCTACCGTACGGACAAGAACGATAACCTGAGAACAGCTATCAACAGGTTGGGCTGCCGTCAACAGCAGCAAGTCAACGCTACATGCCTCGTTCATCTGGATGGTGAGCGAATCATCGGCCAGCGACGTCATGATGCTTTTGCCGCCCAACTCATTGGTTACCTCGGCCTTCATGTTTGAATCAATGAAATCGATGAAGTCGAGGCGATTGTTCCTCGAAAGGTAGGGGAACACCCCGTCAGGTACATCCTTGAACAGGTTTCTGACGGTCAGCGTATCGGCATTTACGGCAGCCATTGCCGCGATTGCCATGAGGTATATGGCAAAGAGTCTTTTCATGTTTCTACTTACTTATTTATTTGTTTAGCCAGCTGCATCATCATAACGGCAGAGAGACCAGCCGTCTCGGTACGCAACCTGCTTTTTCCTAAATCAACAGAGATAAAACCCTGACTGACGGCTAAACGCACCTCATCGATGCTGAAGTCGCCCTCAGGCCCCACAAGGACAAGTGCATCCTCAGAAGCATCGAGTTGACAGAGTTCATCGAACAGGTTCACCCTCGGCACTTCTTCGTAGCAATGGGCAATATATCGATGGGAGGACTGGCGGCTAATGAACTGACGGAATGGCTCCAGCTCGTTGACAACAGGCATCCAAGCTTTGTGGCTCTGCTTGACGGCGGCCACCACAATCTTCTTGATACGCTCGGTCTTCAAGTTACGACGCTCAGAGAACTGGCAGTTCAGGAACGACAGCTCGTCAAGCCCCACCTCGGTGGCCTTCTCGGCCAGCCACTCTATGCGGTCGCTCATCTTCGTGGGGGCTATGGCCAGATGGACCCGTCCCTCCCATTGGGGCTGCTGGGGCTGCCTATCCACAATACGGTACATACAATGGTGATTGGAGACAAGGGTTACCTCAGCACGGTAGAAACTGCCCTGACCGTCCATCAGCATCAGTTCGTCGCCCTCCTTCAACCGCAACACCTTGATGGCATGATTGGCTTCCTCGGCAGGCAGTTCGGTCAGCTTTTCCGCATCGGGCACATAGAAGAACCGGGTTTCCTTCATTGCTTGTTCCTCCTCTGCAACTCTTCGTGCAGCGTTGATGCCAAACGGTAGTTCTCGGCCTCGATAGCTTTTTCCAGTTCGCGGCTCAAGTGCTCGTCGTCAAGCGTGTTGATGGGAATTGAGATGCCCTGCGTATCAGGAACATAGGGCGTTGACTGCTTTTGCATCAATTCCTCCTCAATGTATAAGGGGACATGAGCAATATAGTGGAGCAACACGGCATCGCTGATACGGATGGGCTTTAGCATGAAGGAACGTTTGTTGAGCAATGTCACCTTATACATGCCGTTCTCGATATCGTGAACCATGATTTCAAAGTCGTTGCTGTTCTTCATGTTCAGCATCCCAACGAGCACTTCGGGCAAGAATTGCTCAATACCCGGAGCATGCTTGAGGCGTATGGAAAACTGTGCCGACACCATCTTGTCACAGATGATGCAGAGCGCTTGCTGTTCAGTCTTCTCAACGAGCCGAACGATGCAAAAGCCGTCGCTACCTACGATGTCGGCAATGTCTTTGTAAAACAACTGTACCCGATTCATACGATAAATCCCTTAGGCTTGTTTCTTATCAGGATGGAACAAAATAGCGAAGGCAATACCCACGACCAACGCGAAGCCGGCAAAGATGAACCAGCAAGTCTGCCACTCGCCTACGAGATGGCCGTTCTGCCAGGAGCAGTAGTGGTTGACAATTTCACCCGCTGCCAAAGTACCGATAGTTGCTCCCAGTCCGTTAGTCATCAGCATGAACAAGCCTTGTGCGGAAGCCTTCACCGAAGGTTCGCAGACCTGGTCAACGAAGATGCCGCCCGATACATTGAAGAAGTCGAAGGCAACACCGTAGACGATGCACGAAAGAATGAACAGCAACACACCTGGCATAGCAGGATTACCTATGCCGAAGAGTCCAAAGCGGAACACCCAAGCAAACATGGACATAAGCATGACCACCTTGATGCCGTAACGCTTCAGGAAGAAGGGAATCATCAGTATACAAAGTGCCTCGCTCACCTGTGAGACAGAGGTCAGCAACGTGGCGTTATGGGCTGCGAACGAGGTAGCGACAGCAGGGTCGGCCGAGCCTTTGAAGCTGGTGATGAAGGGACCTGCATAGCCGTTGGTCACCTGCAACGACATGCCTAACAGTGCCGAGAAGATGAAGAACAACGCCATCTGCTTGGACTTGAACAGTTTGAAGGCATTCAGCCCAAACGACTCTGCCAGCGATGCAGCAGGTTTCTTCTCCAATTGGCAATCAGGCAATCCCACGAAACAATAGGTGAAGAGCAGGAGGCTCAGCACGCCTGATACGAAGAACTGCATGTGTGTGTACTGGAACTTATGGGCATTCTGGGCCAAGGTGAACGAGAAAGCGCCATCTTCCCAAACGGCACAGTTGACGAACCACATGGTGGCAATGAAGCCGACAGTTCCCATAACACGGATTGGCGGGAAGTCCTTCACGGTGTCCATGCCATTGTTCTTCAAGATGGTGAATGCGGTCGTGTTGGATAGTGCGATGGTGGGCATGAAGAACGCCACGCTGATGGTGTACATAGCGATGAATGCGCCCTTATTGGGCAGTTCGTTGCCGAAACCCGCTGAGGCTCCCATCCACCAGCAGCACAGCATGGCAATGCCTGCTGCCATGTGGCACAATCCCAAGAGCCGCTGCGGCTGTATATACTTATCGGCCACAATGCCCATGATAGTGGGCATAAATATGCTGACAATACCCTGTATGGCATAGAACCACGAGATTTTGTCGCCCAATCCGGCAATTCCCAAGTAGTTTCCCATACATGTCAGATAAGCACCCCAAACGGCAAACTCAAGGAAGTTCATGAGTGCCAGACGGAATTTCAGATTCATCATGCTTTTTTAGTTTTTAGGTAAATCAATAGGTTGCAATTTCTTTAGCCCGACAGAGTCCTTCTTCTGCTCATTCTCTGTCTCTCTGTTGCGGAACTTGATGAGCTGAATGTTGTTGACAACCATCAGCTTCAGGGTAGTGGTTTCCTCCCTTTCCGGATTCAGATAGAAGAAGCCACGTATTTCCTTGGCCTTACGGCCTACCAGCTCAGGTATGCGCACTTGGTTTATTCCCGACACAGTCAGACTCATATTACGGCTGACAACGGTGTCGTTGTCATACTTGATGGCAATGCAGGCTTGTCCATTGCGTGAACCACTCTGGACGATGAAGTCGGTATTGACCATGAACATGAAGGAATCGCCCTTACGGAACGATGTATCGGCCTTCTGCACAAACGTCACTTTGTGATAGGGGGCGTACGGCAACAGCATCACCGACAACGGCCCTGTCCAAACATCCGTGGTGTCACCGTTATTGTTCAGCTTGGCATAGCGGTTAACTTCGCCCTCGGAGGCTCCAAGCTCCATTGCGTCCTCACTTAGCCGCTTGGCCACGTTCTTGTAGATTTCATTGAAGCGGTCGGCACGGATATAGTAATACGTGAGCGATGAGTCGAACTCTGCTTTCGTCACTCCGTGCTTCTCCAACACAGCCGCAAAGTAGAGCGTCTGGTTGAAATTGCGCTCTTCCAGGTTCTTTCCGCTCTCATCAGCCATTGCTTGTGCTACATGGAAGTCGTACAGCAAGTCCTCCATATCGTCAGGTTGGATATAACGTGACGGTACGGTAGGCTTGCACGATGCCATAGTCAGCACAGCCGAGACCATTACCATATATATATATATAAGGTGTCTACTCACGCTTCAGGCTTATTTGACTGATTTCCTTGCGGTAAAAGAGCAAAAGCAGTACGACGCCCACCGAGATGTTGGCATCGGCATAATTGAACACGGGACTGAAGAATATGAACTCGTCGCCACCCCAGAAAGGCACCCATTCGGGCCATGTGGTAACGATGAGCGGAAAGTAGAACATATCGACCACCTTGCCCATCAGGAAAGGGGCATAGCCAGTACCAAAAGGTACGAAATAGGAAGTGTAGGCTTCGGACGAGGCGTTGAACACCAGGCCGTAGAACATACAGTCAACCAAGTTGCCGATGGCCCCTGCAAGCACCATTGACAAGCAGACGATGTAGCCTATACGGGCTTTCTTACGCACTTGCTGCCACAGGTAGTATACCAGCAATGAGATGGCTGCCACACGGAAGAGCGACAACACCAGCTTAGAGCCTATCTGCATACCGTAGGCCATACCGTTGTTCTCGATGAACGAGATGTAGAACCAGTCGAAAATACGGATGCTCTCATGCAGGGTCATGTTGGTCTTGACCCAAACCTTGATGAGCTGGTCGATAATGATGGCGCTGACAACCACGATGGTTGCCAGCCAGCCATCAGAGATGATTCGTTTCGGATTCTTCACTACTTACTTCTTACCCATCATTTTTGACTCGACGCTGAGCGTGGCATGGGGGACAGCCTTCAGGCGCTCCTTGGGAATGAGTTTCCCGGTAAGGCGGTCAATGCCGTAGGTCTTGTTCTCAATGCGAACGAGCGCAGCCTTCAGGCCCTGTATGAACTTCTGCTGACGTGCTGCCATCGTGATAATCTCTTCCTTCGACTGCGTGGCACTACCCTCCTCCAGAGCCTTGTACGTAGGCGATGTGTCGTCTACATCGTTAGAGTCCTGATTGGTTATGACGGCCATCATCTGGTCGTAGTCGCGCTTGGCAAGTGCCAGTTTTTCGTTGATAATAGTGCGGAACTCCTCGAGTTCTTCATCACTGTAACGTGTTTTTTCAGTTGCTTCCATATTCATTAGTTTTTGGTTATTTTGATGTTCAGTTTAAAATCATCGAACTCCACCTCAACGCCATCGTTGGGCGTAATCTCAATGAAATCGGCCAAAACTTGCGTCTTGATGTATTCACCGAAGGCAGCTACCGACTTCTCCACCTCAGCATTAGGGGCTATGGCTATATTGATGCGGTCGGTTATTTCGAGGCCACTCTCCTTGCGGATGTTCTGTACACGGTTGATAATCTCGCGTGCCATACCTTCCTGACGCAACTCGTCGGTTAGCTCCACTTCAAGGGCTACGGTAAGCGTGCTTTCGTTGGCAACAAGCCAGCCGGGAATGTCCTCGCTGATGATTTCCACATCGGCAGCTTCTACCGTCAGCTCCTGACCTTCAACGCTGATGCCGATGGTGCCGTTAGTTTCCAGCTCGGCTATCTGCTCCTGCGACAACGCGTCCATAGCGGCTGCAACGCCCTTCATCAGCTTGCCATACTTCTTACCCATCGTCCTGAAGTTACACTTCACCTTCTTGACAAGCACGCCCTGACCTTCAACGAAACGCAGTTCCTTGACGTTCACCTCGTTCATGATGAGCTGCTTGACGGCCTCGATGTGCTTCTTCTGCTCTTCTGTAGCGGGAATCATAATGGCCTGTAGCGGCTGGCGAACCTTGATGTTCACCTTACGGCGCAAAGCCAGCACCATTGAGGTGATTTTCTGGGCCATCTCCATGCGGGCTTCGAGTTCTTTGTCGACGACGGAATCGTCGACCACTGGGAACTTGTCCAAGTGGACTGAGTCGAGCTGACCGCCAAGGTCTTTATAGAGCTGGTCGGCATAGAACGGAGCAAAGGGAGCCAACAGCTTCGAGACGGTCATCAGGCAAGTGTAGAGTGTGTCGTAGGCCGAGCGTTTGTCGTCGCTCATGTCCTTGCCCCAGAAGCGTTTGCGGTTCAATCGGACGTACCAGTTTGAGAGGTCGTCGTTGACGAAGGCATCGATGAGGCGGCCAGCACGGGTGGGATCGTAGTTGTCAAGTTCTTTCCTCACGCCCTTCACCAGCGTATTGAGGCAGCTAAGTATCCAGCGGTCAATTTCGGGCCGTTCTGCTTGTTGCTGTGATACAGCAACAGACGGGACGTAGCCATCCACATTGGCATAGAGGGCAAAGAAACTATACGTATTATATAAGGTGCCGAAGAACTTACGGCGAACCTCGTCAACGCCATCGGGGTCGAACTTCAGGTTGTCCCACGGCTCAGAGTTGGTGAGCATATAGAAACGCACGGCGTCGGAGCCGTATTTCTCAATCATCTCGAACGGATTCACCACGTTGCCTACGTGCTTCGACATCTTGTTGCCCTTGGCATCGAGCACCAGACCTGAAGAAATGACGTTCTTGAAGGCCACTGAGTCGAAAATCATCGTGGCTATAGCATGCAACGTGAAGAACCAACCGCGAGTCTGATCTACGCCCTCGTTGATGAAGTCGGCGGGGAATGCCTCGCGCTTGTCGATTAAATCGCGGTTTTCGAACGGATAGTGAACTTGAGCGTAGGGCATCGAGCCAGAGTCGAACCACACATCAATGAGGTCGGTCTCACGCTTCATGGGCTTGCCCTCGTCGCTGACCAGCACGATGTTATCCACGTAAGGACGGTGCAGGTCGATGCGGTCGTAGTTCTCCTTCGTCATGTCGCCAGGTACAAAGCCCTTCTCCTTCAACGGATTAGCGGTCATGATGCCGACAGCTACAGATTTCTCGATTTCATCGTATAATTCCTCGACAGAGCCGATGCACTTCTCAGCCTTGCCCTCCTCGTCGCGCCAGATGGGAAGCGGTGTGCCCCAGAAGCGGCTACGACTGAGGTTCCAGTCGTTCAGGTTCTCCAGCCAATTGCCGAAACGGCCCGTACCCGTTGACTCCGGCTGCCAGTTGATGGTCTTGTTCAGCTCAAACATGCGCTCCTTCTTGGCCGTAGAACGAATAAACCACGAATCCAACGGATAATAAAGCACGGGCTTATCAGTACGCCAGCAATGCGGGTAATTATGGACGTGCTTCTCAATCTTGAACACCTTATCCTGAGCTTTCAAGTCCATGCAGATGCTGATGTCCAACGTTTCGTCCTTGTCGGTCAACGTATCGTCGTAAGCATTCTTCACGTAGCGGCCTGCAAACTTGCTCCACTCGCTGACATTGACATAATTCTTCACGAACTCCGGGTCGAGGTCGTCAATGACAAAGTATTTACCCTGCAAGTCCACCACGGGGCGCTCATTGCCCTTCTTGTCGATGAGCACGATGGGACAGATGCCGGCTTTCTTGGCCACAAAAGCATCGTCAGCACCAAAGTTCGGAGCGATATGCACGATACCGGCACCATCCTCGGTGGTCACGTAGTCGCCGGGAATCACTCGGAAAGCGTCGCCCATAGGCTTGATGGCAGGCATCAGCTGCTCGTATTCCATACCGACGAGATCGGTACCCTTATAACGGCCAACGATGCGATAAGGTATAAACTTCTCACCTTTCTTATATTCTGGCATCTCACCGCCATCGGTAATCTCACCCTCAGGAGCCAGATAGGCAGCCAGACGGGCTTCGGCCAGCACGATGGTAATCTTTTCGGCGCTGTAGGGATTGTAAGTCTCCACAGCCACGTAGTCAATCTTCGGGCCTACGCAGAGAGCCGAGTTGGCAGCCAATGTCCACGGAGTGGTCGTCCAAGCCATGAAATATGCTGTACCCCACCCTGTCATTTCCGGCTTCGGGTTCTTCATGCGGAACAAAGCGGTACACGTCGTATCTTTCACATCACGATAGCAGCCAGGCTGGTTCAGCTCGTGACTCGACAAACCCGTACCGGCTGCGGGGCTATATGGCTGGATGGTATAACCCTTGTAGAGCAAATCCTTCTCGTAGAGCTGCTTCAAAAGCCACCACAGCGTCTCAATATATTTATTATCGTAGGTGATGTAGGGGTTGTCAAGATCAACGAAGTACCCCATACGCTCCGTCAATTCACGCCACTCGGCGGTGAACTTCATGACGTTCTCACGACATTTCCGGTTGTAATCTTCCGTGGAGATGTACTTATCACTCTCCTTGTTGTCAATGTCGGCCTTCGTGATGCCCAGTTCCTTTTCCACGCCTAATTCAACAGGCAGTCCGTGGGTGTCCCATCCGGCCTTGCGCTTCACCTGCATGCCCTGCATGGTCTTGTAGCGGTTGAAGGTGTCCTTGATGGTGCGAGCCAGCACATGGTGGATACCAGGATGTCCGTTGGCCGAAGGAGGTCCCTCGAAGAATACGAATTGAGGACAGCCCTCACGTTCCGTTACAGAGCGCCAGAACACGTTCTTATCGCGCCACATCTGTAACACGTCATTATTCACTTTTGTCAGGTTCAAGCCGTTATGTTCGGCAAATCTCTTACTCATCTATTTATTCGTTTTTTATTACGTTTCTCAAAAAGATGTGCAAAGGTACGAATAATTTCCGACTCCACCAAATCTATTAAAAAAATTTAGGAATGAAGCTCTGAAAGGGTGGCCGACTGGAACACACCATCGTATTCTTATTAAGCCTTTGGCTTTAGGGTGGGAAACAACAAATAGTTAAAAATGGTGGATAATCGAAAGAAATCTGATAAAAGATTCTTTCTTTTGCCATTTTTTGTTTATCTTTGTCGGCGTATTTTTAGAATACAACATATTGGCTCTTACATCAGCGAACTTGCACCTCGGAGATAAACGAGCCATTTAATAATCAAACGTTGGAGCGTCGCGCCATAGTGCGCAGACGTTTCTATGGTTTGATTGGGTTGTGCAAGGCCTCGCTGATGCGTAGATTCGTTCTGCGCACTTTTGTATAGTAAAAAAACATAAATATCAATAACTAAAAAACTTAAACAACATGAAGAAAATTATTACAACAGCTTTGTTTGCCACCTTATTATATGGCAATCATACCTTAGCGCAAGATCTCCTTTTGCCTTATGATGACACTTGGGATGCAAAGTGTTTCTATTCCACCAATAATACAATAACACCGGATGATAATTGGTTTGAAACAGATTACTCAGATCTATCATGGGAAAGTATAGCAAGTCCAATTAACCGCTCAACTGTATGGAAAGATCATTACTCCACATATTGGCTGCGCAGGCATTTTGTAGTAGATGATGTAACCAAGTATTGTGATGGAGACTTTCACCTATTATATGATTGTGATGGTATTGCCTATTTGAACGGTCAGAAAATCTATGAATGGAGCGGCTATAATACGACATGGGTGACTATAGCCATAAATAAATCTATTATGGAAACGATTCATAAAGGTGACAACGTTCTTGCTGTGCGCGTAAAAGACAACGGTGGAGATACATTCATTAACTTCGGTTTATCTGGGTGGACTGAGCAACGTAACTATTATGAGCTTCGGAAGAGTTTAGAGTCTCTGCAACGACGTCTGAATGAGAATAACACAAATGCACTTCCCCGAACGGTTGCTGAAGCCACAGATCTTTTAACAAAGACAAAGACTGCAATGGATAATCTTGAATACGACAACACCGAAGCAGATGAGATGACAAAGATAGTAACCTCAATTGTTGGCAGACTCGAAAATGAATATATTGAAATAACGGTGGACGTTCCTGGTTCATTGGGCGATTCTATTCTTGGCAAGGTTGAGAACTTCTCAGATGTAATCAGTTTGAAATTGTCTGGTAAATTAAATGATGCAGACATCTCTACTATTCAGTCTCGATTGATGAATCTTCGGGAGATAGACATGACTGACGTTAAAATGGAAATGCTTCCAAACAAATTGTTTTATCAACATAAATCCTTACAGAAAGTATTCCTTCCAAAACACCTTACAACCATTGAAGAATATGCATTTTGTGAGTGCCCTAGCATATTCTATATTAATTTCCCCGAAACGCTTACAGCCATTAAATGGAAAGCCTTTTCTGAATGTGACAGTCTTCAAGAGGTGATTTTACCAGAAGGATTTGTTAGCATTGGAGATGGTGCCTTTTATGGTTGCGACAACAACAAATATATAAAGTTACCAAGTACTTTGAAATCGATAAGTAAAGATGCCTTTTATTGGAATAAGAATCTAAATACTATTGATTTTGAGGAAGGATTGACACATATATATGACCGTGCTTTCCACGCATGTTACGTTTTAGATAATCTAAAATTCCCAACCACATTAAATTATATTGGTGCTGAAGCATTCAGGGATAACCATGCTCTGTCAAATGTTATATTTAATGAAGGCCTGTTCCAGATAGCTGACAATGCGTTCCAATATTGTTATGCATTAACGGAGGTGACTCTTCCAAGTTCTGTTGTCCGTGTAGACGCCTCCCCTTTTGATTATTGCGCTAATCTGAAGAAAGTGACATGTCTCTCAATAGAACCTCCATACATGACTGACCAGATTCCTCTGGGTGTTAGCATGGAGGGGCGTGAGTTGTATGTACCAGCCCTCTCACTCAATGTTTACAAGCAGACAGCAGGGTGGGATAAGTTCCAAACTATCAAGCCTATTGATTATTTGCCCGAAAATTTCACAGTACTGAGTGATTTGAAACTTACATTGCCCGAAAACATACCAGCCACATATAAACCTACCGTAAGCCTTATACACGACCAGAAGGGAACTTCTTACTTGCAATACGGATGCCTAACCGTAAATGGACAGGGAACACTCTCGATGTCAGACTTCTCGATGATATGGGATCCTAATTATCAATATGTACAATATAACCGTAATCAGAATTATTGCTCATTAGTGAACAATTCGCATCTTCGAGCAGACAATGTAACCATCAATATGTTTACTCGAAACGATAGGTGGAATTTCATTACGTTCCCGTTTGACGTGAAAGTGTCTGATATTTCTACAACAGCAGATGGTACAACTAACTGGGTTATCCGCAAATACGATGGACAGAAGCGTGCTGCAGGCGAAACATCCGACACATGGGTAAAGGTGGGTGGTAATGAAACGCTGAAAGCCGGCGAAGGATACATCATACAGGGGAGTCGTTATATCGACACGAACTGGCAAGAATATAGCGGATTCTGTATTAATGCCATAAACAACACCAACAAGAACAATATCTTCCGCACTACAGACATCAACGTAACACTGAATGAGTATCAGAGTGAATTTGCCCACAATCGAAGTTGGAATTTTATTGGTAACCCCTATCCATGTTACTACGACACTCGCTTTATGGACTTTGAGGCTCCTATCACCGTGTGGAATATGCGCAACAACACTTACGAGGCCTACAGTCCTTCGGATGACTCCTATATTCTTTGCCCAGGAGAGGCTTTCTTTGTGCAGCGTCCCATAGATAAGGGAACAATTCTCTTCAATAAGGATGGGCGTCAGACTAATCGTGATGTTCGTGTTATTGAAGCTCCTGCACGTAGGGCTACCGTTATGTCACCTCGTACCATTGTTAATATATGCCTTTCTGACGGGAACAATACTGACCGTACTCGAATTGTCTTGAACAGCAAAGCTTCAATGCAATACGAAATGGACAAGGATGCCAGCAAATTTATGAGTACTGATGCTACTGTACCGCAGATTTACACGACATCCGATGGGGTGAACTATGCTATCAATGAGCGCCCGTTTGTTGATGGAAAGGTTAACTTGTCTACATACTTCGGCTCAGATAGCATGTACACAATTGCCCTTGCTAATCACGTGAACGGATACGAAGTAATTCTTGAAGACAAGGAGGAAAACAAGAGAGTTGCTTTAACTGAGGGAAATGGATATGTTTTCTCTGCAAAAGCCAAATCAAACATCAACCGTTTCGTGGTTCATTTCAGCAGCGAAGTAACTGGAATTATGGACATCCATTCTAACGAAAATGGCCGTGCGTCCATTTTTACCATTGAAGGCATGAAGATGAAGACTCCCACGAGAAAGGGACTTTATATCCAGAATGGCAAGAAGCTTATGTTGAACAAATAATCATTGCAGTATTATGAACAGATTATTAAGCATTGCGCTCGTATGTCTGCTACAAGTATCGCTGGCTGTTGCTTCTACGTTCAATCTTCGCGTGGAAGTAACCCCAAGTGGTGCGGCCTCGCTCAACACCAGTGGTGGGACATACGAAGAAGGCAGTAGTATATATCTGCGAACATACGCCAATACGGGCTTTGTATTCAAGGGATGGTATGAGGGTGAAACACTACTCTCATCATCGACAAGTTTCAACTACACCATGCCGTCGAAAGATGTTTTGGTGCAGGCAAGATATGAATACGACCCTGCTGTGCCTGACAATCCTTCTATGCCAGATACGACAACCTATTATTCCTTAACGGCAACAGTTTCTCCTATAGGTGCTGGCTCATTAAATACATATAGTGGGAAATATGCTGCAGGTGCTTCGGTCTATATGCGCTCTTATGTCAATACAGGATATCAGTTTGTTGGATGGCAGAATAATGTAGGAGAGACAATCTCTACTTCCTCTTCTTTCAACTATACGATGCCTCGCAGTGATGCAAATTTGACTGCCCTCTATATATATGACCCATCGGTGCCAGCTAATCCCGACTCAATGGCTACGCGCTATACGGTGACAATCGCCTGCAAACCTGTTGGTGGTGGAACTTTCAATACGACAAGTGCTACAGCAGAAGAGGGTGGCAATGTACATCTGTATGCTTACACCAATACAGGATATCGTTTTCTATATTGGGAGAATGAGGCTGGCGAGGTCGTTTCAACAGCACAGAAATTTTACTACATAATGCCTCATGGCAATTCAAAGTTGTATGGCATCTTTGAGTACGACCCAGCCGTTCCTGGAAACCCAAATAAAAATTCTTGGAACAAGGAACTTGGCGAGGTTATTGTGGATGACTTCTCTCCAGGTAGCCTTGGAGGTGCAGTGTCGGCTGCAATCAGTGGAAGCAATCGTAGCGATGTAGCCATGATTACCGTGGCTGGCAGGATGAACGATAACGATTTTGGCATAGCCAACGACTATACCAATTGCACATTGCTCGACCTAAGCCGCGTGACGGGTGTAACAGCAGTGCCGTCGTATGCTTTCGATTACACAAACTTAGAGTCGGTTTATCTTCCTGCTACGATTGAGAATATTGGGTATCGTGCTTTCTATGATTGCAAACAGTTGTCATCTCTCATCGTTTATGCAATGACACCACCGGTGCTTGAAAGCCAAGTATTCACTAATGTTCCTGAAGGCCTCATTGTTTACGTACCAGCTTCGTCCATAAACCAATATCAGGATGCCGATGGATGGAAAGACTTTACCATCTTGCCTATTCAAGAAGACATTCGCAGCATTTCCATTTCTCTGCCAAAAGGGACAGATGCTACTGACTATGCGCAGATGTGGTTGGAACTGACCAACACTAAGAGCGGTCAGCGTATGCACTATGTGATGACCGACCGCCGGACTTATACCTTTGCTAACATCATCCGCAGCACATCGTGGAACGTCACGCTACGCAATGAGCGAGGCGACATCTTCGGACAGATTGACAATGTGGAAGTAAAGGACGATGATGTAAGCGTTACATTCAGTTCTTTGTCCAAGCCGCAGTCGGTTGTTCTGTCTGTGCTTACACCTGATGGTCAGGATGTAACGGCTCTGACGCATGTGACATGGACTGATGTCCAAGGCAATTATCTTGCCCAAGGCGTATCACTTACAGGTCTGCCCATAAGCTATCAAACCACTTACCGTGTTGTACTGTCGCAGGAACTGGCAATGACATACGATACGCCGCAACCTGTAGATTACGTCCTTACGGATGGCAACAACAGAATCACTTGTCAACTCAATGCCATCCCACAGGTTAAAATTTCAGGCAAAGTAAAAGATGCATCTACAGGACTTCCACTTAGTGGAGCTTTTATCAGTGCATCACAGATGTTTGGTGGAAAGTATAGCAAAACGCTCAATGCTAAAACTGATGCCAATGGCTTGTTCACGTTTGACATTGCCAATGTTCCCACGTCCTTTGCATTTGCCGCTTCAGATTACGTCAGTCAGGCCGTCAAATGTGATTCTCTGTTGACAGGAGTCGGAGAAGTCACTTTGCCAGACGTTTCGCTGAAGACTATTACGGGTGCCACTATTACTCTGGGATTCACATACACTTCATGCGATGGTGAGACTCAAAACTGGTACAGCGACTATCAGAACGTGGGCTATGAGTTGTTTAATGTTACAAAGAATCAGACCATCAGCCAGTATAACGTGCAGTATCCGTTGATTGTGCTGTTGGAAGATATCACTGATGGTGACGTATTGCGCCTGACTGCAACAAGCCGTACCAATGCCTTTATGCCTGTTGTGGCAACAGCCACTATTGCGGAACAAAAGGCAGAAGCCACGTTTGCCATCGTGGAATTAGGAAAGATTCAATCTTCGTTTACTTCCACAGGCAATGCTGCCGTAGTTGGGTCGCTCTATGATTCAGCTGGCAAATTGCTGAAGACGTACAATTACTCTGAAGCATCGCTTACCATCAGTGACCTTGCCGATGGCAATTACACGTTGGTCTCAATGGGCAGCAGCCGTCTGTTCAACACTATCTACGACTTGTCACAACTGCCACAGACTGGTCTTGTAGTGGAAACGGACTATGTGCAGAACAGCGTAGAGGTGAAGAGTGGCCAGGTCTCAGCCATTAGTATCAGTGAGGTTCCGACACTTGACGAAAGCAAGCTCTACTACACTGGTGACAACACGTCATTCACGGTGAACAAGCCAAGCATCGTAGCGGGTAATTATCTCACCCTGACAGGCCGCATCGACTTCAAGCCAGCCTACGCTACCAATGTCAGCAATGTGCAGATGGTTGTGGATCTGCCGGAGTCATGTGAGTTTGTAGAGAATAGTGTCATGGTGGGTAACAGCACAAGCAGCTATACCATGAACGGTAATCAGATTACCATTCCAATGGACCGCTACACTGACCGTGTGCGCTTCTGCATCATCCCCACGCTTGGTGGTGAGTATGCCCCAAGTGCATTCGTGCAGTTTGATTTGAATGGTGAGACGGTGACACAGCCAATTGGCTCTGCCAACTATACGGCTAAAGACCTGTCTATCTCTGTACCATCGACGGTAGCTAAAACAGCCATCCCAGTGAGCGGTACTGCTATCGGCACATCAAGCGTTGAGATTTACGACAATGACGTGTTGATAGGTCAGACTACTTCGTTGGCTAATGGTACATGGGCTACAATATGTGAGTTAAACAAACCGTATAACTTGTCTACCCATAATATCTTTGCCAAGGTCACGACAAAGTCAGGTATAGGGTTAGTGTCTGAAACAGAGAATTGTCTATATGACAAAAATGCCATAGAGGTCAACACTGTTACTATGATCAATACCGCACATACATCTGCCAATCTTGACCTTTATGATTACATTACTGTATTTGACTTCCAAAATCCTGAAACATCCTTGCCTCCTTATTGGTATTGGCCAAACTATCCAGACTTCACATTTATTGTTGACTTTACACGTAATGACACGACTGTAATTAGTAATGTTGTTATAAAAGCCTTTACTGAAAAGAAAAATTGGATAAGCATCCGTGCCACTTTTGATCAAAAAAGGAACAATTGGGTTGCTGTTCATAGATTTGACAACAACGATTTACCTATTGGAGTAAGAGTAAAGTTTGATGCAATCACACCTCCTGTAATAGATACTAAGGAACTAATAAGTTTGCAAGATTCTGTTAATGTGTTAAAAAGCGATTTGTCAGAAGTCAAGGATGACATTTCGGGTGTTATATCTACTATCAATACAGAAATTGACTCAGAAAAGCCTGATACTGCCAAAATTGAAGAGCTAATCATGGGGCTGGGGATGCCCTTGTCTATAGGTGTCGTTCAAGATTCTTTAGATAATTTAGGTGAAGAACAACTTAGCGAATATGTCAGGACTTTATGTGAACAAACAAAAACTTTTGTAAATGCTCAAAACCAGAATCTGAATACAATTTTAGAGGACTATAAATCTCAAAGTCAATTTAAATTTGAATATCTTGGCAAACAATATACAGTCGAAGTATCGGAACCATATTCAATAGATGTGACAACATTGTTAGAAGATGGATTTAAATTAATCCAAACAACCTTAGAATACTTGGTTTATGAGAAGTATAGTGATTCAAAGTATATAAGGATAGATTTGATGAAAAACATTTGTGTCACAATGTCTGTCTCGTCAATTCAAAATGCAAAGAAAAGAGCAATAACCAAAGAAGACTTGGCATCTATTTGTGCATCAATTATGGATGCAATATCCTCTTTAGATTGGACAAAAGGCAAAATGAACGACTTTGTCATTTGGTTCTCATTTGAAAAAGACAAAGCATTCAAGGCTTTCGCTGCTCAGGATCAATTGGTTGCCGATGCTTTAAAAGCTGTTGAAAAAAAGATGGCTACTGCCTCGGGCTTCCAATACCTCAAATTGGTAGAGGACAGAATGGCTTTATTGGCACAAAGAGCAGCTCTGACAGCACAATGGAAGATAATTGCAGAAAGCATGCAAGCCACAATAAAATGCGTTGGAGCTGCTATAGGAGGCATTACGAATATAGTTCTTTGCTTAAAAACAGAATATGATAATTGTGTTAAAATAGCAAAACTTAAAGTTCCAGATTGCCTATATGATTTTGTACCAAGCATTGCTTATGCGTATGAATCTGAAATCGATGGATTATTTAATTATGTTAGGAATTGGGCATTGTGGACTATAGGAAGATGTGCCGTATATATGGCTGGTGATGTCATTCTATCTGAATCTGTAGTTCTCCCCATAGCATTAACGCTTATTGAATGTGCTGCTGAAATCTATTATGCCAAGAACAAGCAAAAAGAATTTGATAATATGTATAGTAGTTTGAAAATAAGAATGAAAAATAGTAGAAGAGAGTATTGTAAAAATGACGATGATGACGATGATGACGACGATGACGATCCTGAGCCTCAAACTAAGCCTGTACGAGATCCTTCTGGATACGTTTATGAAGGAGTCACTTCGAATAGGATAGAGGGTGTTATCGCTACAGCTTATTATAAAGAGACGGTAGAGGATATGTATGGGGATCTACATGATATTATTACAAAGTGGGATGCCGAGGAATATGCACAAGAAAACCCGTTGTTCACTGATGCAAACGGTATGTACGCCTGGGATGTTCCTCAGGGTCTCTGGCAAGTGAAGTTCGAGAAGGAAGGCTATGAGACGGCCTACTCGGAATGGTTGCCTGTGCCTCCGCCACAGCTTGACGTGAACATCGCAATGAAGCAGAACCGGCAGCCAGAGGTGAAAGCTGCCCGTGCCTACGAGGACGCCGTGGAAGTGGAGTTCGACAAGTACATGATGCCGGAACTGCTGACTGCGGAGAATATCATGGTGATGCAGAACGGTACGGCAGTTGAAGGTACTGTGGAACTGCTGAACGAAGAGGTGTCATACGAGGGTGAGGCAGAAACCTTCGCCTCAAAGATACGTTTCAACGCTGCACAGCCGTTTACGGAGCAGGAAATAACTCTCATGGTGAACAACCGAGTGAAGAGCTATGCTGGCATAAGGATGCAGGACAACTACGAGCAGACATTCACCATTGAGCAGGAAATCAAACAGATTGTCAGCGACTCCGTTGTAACGGTAGGCTATGGCAACGCTTCTACAATCGTGGTTTCCGTACTCCCTGCTTCTGCATCTAAGGGTAAGACGTTGATTGTGAAATCATCATCGCCTATGATTCTCAGCGTAGAGGCTGAACAAGTGACGATTGGTGATGACGGCAAAGCAGAGATTACCGTCAGTGGTGAACTGCCTGGCACAGCAGCCTTGACCTTCTCTGTAGAAGGAACGGACAAGACAGCGATGACAATATTCAATGTAGAGCAATCCGCCATCAAGACTGTTGCCACGCCAAAAGCCAACATTGCCTCTGGCACTGTTGTAGAGAAAGGCACTGCCATTACGCTTACATGCGAAACGGAAGGTGCCACCATCTACTATACTCTTGATGGTTCATGCCCTTGCGACAACACGGATGCTCGCAAGGTTTATGACGGAACGCCTATTATCATTAGCGAAACCATGACCATCAAAGTGATGGCAGCTGCTCCTGATATGTACGAAAGTGAAGTGGCTGAGTTCTACTATATTGTAGATGGTACTGGCATTGATGACATAAGTATCAATGAACAGATACAGATTTATCCTCTGCCTATTCGTAACAAACTGAACATCAGTGCTTGTGGTAAGACGATAAAGAATGTAATCGTCTCGTCAATGAATGGCGTTGTAGTAGCTTCTTCAGGCAAACCTGCAACGATAGTAACACTTGATGTTAGTACAATACCAACAGGAATCTATATTGTCAATATTCAAACAGGAGGTAGTTCGTACAGTCGTAAGGTTCTTAAAGTGAAATAGAACCTCTGATTCAAGAATAGTCGTCACAACCGACGGCTATTCTTGCTATAACAAGATATACTCCATGTTGGGATAGCATTAAACATTATTTAAGATAAATGCAACTACTATACTATTGCAATTACTAAAAAGGGTGACACGCTGACACAACCTCGATGTACAAAGGCTGTGCAACGTTTTGAAGGGTGTCACAGGGTGACACAACGCTGACACATTTTGGATAGGGTAAAGTCATCTGGTACAGTAGGATAACTGAGGTTTTACCTACTTCAAACTCTTAAATTCTCTCGAGAATTGAAGGGTTTACCCTACCCAAAGCCCGGTTCGCCCTATGGTAAAGCCTCAAATTCTCTCGAGAATTCGGAAGTTGCTTTGAAGCAGTTCAGCCGTTTCCGCTATACTCTAGGTGACTTTAGGTAGGGTACATCAGTGTGTCACCGTTGTGTCACCCTGTGTCACCCTTAAAAAGGCTGCACGCCCTTTGTACATCGGGGTTGTGTCAGCGTGTCACCCTTTTTTCAAAAATCTATAGTGTATTATCCTCGAAAAGTTAATTTATTTCTAATTCCATATTACTTTCTTTGGCAACACAAGATATCATACCTCATTGATGTCTGCAATTTTGAGCAATTTTTGCCTTTTAGATTTTGCACATTCGAAAATTCTTTGTACCTTTGCGCGGTTTTTAATAGGACTTAATATTTAGGATAATGAAAAAGCAACTCAAGAAGGTGCTCGTCCTTGGCTCGGGCGCCCTGAAAATCGGACAGGCAGGCGAGTTTGACTACTCAGGCTCGCAGGCTCTGAAGGCATTGCGCGAAGAAGGTATCTCCTCCGTGCTGGTGAATCCCAACATCGCAACCATCCAGACGTCGGAGGGTATTGCTGACAAGGTGTACTTCCAACCTGTGACTCCCTACTTCGTGACCGAAATCATCAAAAAGGAGCGTCCTGACGGCATTTTGCTGGCTTTCGGTGGCCAAACGGCTCTGAACTGCGGTACTGAGCTTTATCAGAGCGGCGTGCTGAAGGAATACGGCGTCGAGGTGCTTGGTACGTCAGTAGAGGCCATCATGAACACCGAAGACCGCGACCTGTTCGTGAAGAAGTTAGGCGAGGTTGACCTGAAGGTTCCCGTGAGCCATGCTGTTGAGAACATGGAAGACGCCCTGAAAGCTGCCCGTGAGATTGGTTTCCCCATTATGGTTCGTTCGGCATACGCCCTGGGCGGTCTCGGCAGCGGTATTTGTCCTGATGAAAAGGCCTTTACAGAGTTGGCCGAGTCGGCCTTCACCTTCGCTCCGCAAATCCTTGTTGAGGAAAGCTTGAAGGGATGGAAGGAGATTGAGTTCGAGTGCATTCGCGATGCCAACGACCGCTGCTTTACCGTAGCCTCGATGGAGAACTTCGACCCGCTTGGCATCCATACCGGCGAATCCATCGTGGTGGCACCTACTTGTTCGCTCACCGAGGAGCAGGTAAAGATGCTGCAGGAACTGACCATCAAGTGCGTCAAGCACCTCGGCATCGTGGGCGAGTGCAACATCCAGTTTGCGTTCAACGCTCAGACAAACGACTACCGTATCATCGAAATCAACGCCCGTCTGAGTCGCTCGTCGGCTCTGGCATCGAAAGCCACGGGCTACCCTCTTGCCTTCGTCGCTGCCAAGATTGCCCTCGGCTACACGCTCGACCAAATTGGCGAAATGGGCACAACATCGTCGGCATACGTTGCTCCGAGCCTCGATTATATGATATGTAAGATTCCCCGCTGGGACCTGACGAAGTTCGTGGGCGTGAGCCGTCAGATTGGCTCGTCGATGAAGTCGGTGGGCGAAATCATGTCAATCGGACGCTCGTTCGAAGAGATGATTCAGAAAGGGCTTCGCATGATTGGCCAGGGCATGCACGGCTTTGTGGGTAACGACCACACGAAGTTTGACGACTTGGACGATGCCCTGCAGAACCCCACCGACCTGCGTATCTTTGCTATTGCCCAGGCATTGGAGGAGGGTTACACCGTAGAGCGCATTGAGGAACTGACGAAGATTGACGTGTGGTTCTTGGAGCGCCTGAAGCACATCGTTGACTTGAAGCATAAACTACAGACATATAACAAGTTGGAGGAATTGCCTAATGAATTCCTTTTGGAGGTGAAGCGTTGCGGATTCTCGGATTTCCAGATTGCACGCTTCGTGCTGAAACCCCAGGACGGCAATATGGAGAAGGAGAACCTGCTGGTGCGCCAGTACCGCAAGGAGCACGGCATCGTGCCCTCTGTGAAGCGCATACCCACCGTAGCCAGCGAGCATCCCGAACTGACCAACTACCTCTATTTTACGTACACGCACACGCCCGCGTTTGGCAATCCGGAGGGCGAGCAGTACAAGCCCAAGCACGACGTCAACTACTACAACAACGACAAGTCGGTGGTGGTGCTCGGCTCAGGTGCCTACCGCATCGGTTCCAGCGTTGAGTTCGATTGGTGCTCGGTGAACGCCATCAACACGGCCCGCAAGCTGGGTTACAAGTCAATCATGATTAACTACAACCCGGAAACCGTGTCAACAGACTACGACATGTGCGACCGCCTCTACTTCGACGAACTGTCGTTGGAGCGCGTGCTCGATGTCATCGACTTGGAGTCGCCGAAGGGTGTCATTGTCTCGGTGGGCGGCCAGATACCCAACAACCTCGCCATGAAGCTCCATCGTCAGGGCGTACCCGTACTCGGTACAAGCCCTGTCAACATCGACCGTGCTGAGAACCGCGACAAGTTCTCAGCCATGCTCGACAAGCTCGGCATCGACCAGCCCGCATGGCGTGCGCTGACCTCGTTCGAGGACGTGAAGGACTTCGTCAACCAGGTAGGCTATCCCGTGCTTGTCCGCCCGTCGTATGTGCTCTCAGGTGCCGCTATGAACGTCTGCTACGATGACGAGGAGCTGCATCGCTTCCTCAATATGGCTACCGAGGTGTCGAAGGAATTCCCCGTGGTTATCTCGAAGTTCATGACTGAAACCAAAGAGATTGAGTTCGACGCTGTGGCTGACAAGGGTGAGGTGATAGAATACGCTATTTCCGAGCATGTAGAGTACGCTGGTGTGCACTCTGGCGACGCCACGATGGTGTTCCCCGCACAGCACATCTACTACTCTACCATCCGCCAAATCAAGAATATCTCGCGTAAGATTGCCAAGGAGCTGAATATTAGCGGCCCGTTCAACATCCAGTTCTTGGCCAAGAACCGCGAAGTGAAGGTCATCGAGTGCA
>CAMVLT010000038.1 GCA_947168395.1 uncultured Prevotellaceae bacterium
GCGCAAGTCGCTGATTAGCAAGAAAAATCAAACTTTCAGCGTCAAAGTTGGGTTAAGGAAATCTATCACCTATCACTTTGATGTTCAGACGTGAATAACTGACGGCTAATAGGTATATTCTGTAAACTTCACATCTTTCTTTTTGACGTAATCCACATGCATGTCGCGGAAGTTGAAGCATAGCCGCTCAAACGACCATAGCAGTGGCTGCCCCCAGAACCCCCGCGAGTCAGTATGGGGAACAAAGCGGTGAGTATACATTCCGGCTTCGAGCCACATCTGCATTCCACCAACTTCAGCGAAGAAGCCCTTCGTACGTTCGGTATACTGCCGGGGTAACAGGAAACTGTTAGAACCCGTATCAAAAACGAATGAACTCTTGTGGCCATCAATCGTACATGGCAGACAAATGCAACGTTCACCTCTGGCTCCTGGGTTCATGGTGAAGTTCGCATCCCCCTTCTTCTTGGGCAACGGATAACGGAAGACAATACTGTCGCGCGACAGTTCCATGTACTCCAACCGCACCAAGTCAGGTGTGCCGATAAACCCCACACAGTCGTATTCCTCCGCTTCGTCGGACACCCATACAGGCAGATTGCAGAACTTAATGCCGCCGATGCGTAGGCTGTCAATGATGCCTAATTGCATGCTGTAGACAGCGTCTGGATATGTGGCGGAACTCGCCCTGATGGAGTCCGGCAATAGTCTGACACCCATTTGCCGGACATACTTCCTGAACAGAATCGTGCTCGACATCATCCCCGTGTCAATGATGAAACGCTGACCCTCCGTTTTATTCACATTGGCGTCAATGCAGACATGCCCGACAGAATCTCTATCGAATGCCAGGCTCACGATATCTTTTGAACGAACAATTCTGACGGGTGCCACATTTTTACCTTCTTCGGCCAACCGATGCCAGCGTCCGGCCCGCTCCATCAACTTCGGATTCGACCGCCAACGGCAATCTATGTAGCTTGCCATCCGTTGAATCTCATCGTACTGGTTCTGCAACAATGCCAACCTATACTTCATGTCAAGCAGATACGCTGCAATGCCCCGTTCCATTTGTTCATTGCTCGCTTTCTCCAGCAGGAAATCGGCCATCTCTATCGCCAAACTGTCCAAACCATACGCCCGACAATAGTCGATTACCACCAGACTTCTTATAAGTGGATCCACACCCTTGCCCTTCTGCAAGGCTTTATCGTACATCTCGTCGTAGTCCACATGACGCAGGTCGGCCGAGGCATTCAACTGTTCCTGCAGCCACGCGTTTACGTCTTGCGCCGACACCTGCACGCAGCAAACACCCAGTAGGCATACCAATACCATTTTCTTAATGTGCTGCACTTTCATTATTATATAATAGCCTGACTTTCCTAATTCTTTAATTATGTTAGAATATTGACTCCACAATCTTGTCAACAATCTCATTAAAGTACTGCTGTTTGATGCTGCCGAGGCGACGCTGGACGTCGCGCTCGATATTGCCAGTAATGATTTGACACTTGACGAGGCTGGGCTTCGAGAAGGTGAAGCCGTCGACCATATCGTCGCTCAACGGGTAGGAATACTGCGGATTAAGCCAGTCGTTCGATGTAATGAGCACAAGGTAGAACATACCCTCCTCGTCAATCTGCAACTGGTCATTGCTGACGATGATGGCGGGATGGGGCTTGAAAGTGCCGTCAGGGAAGAGGAAACTGACCTCTATGATGTCTCTCTGATGGTATTTCATAGGTAGCGGGCGATGATAGGAGACATTGTCTTGCGTGAGTGCTCAAGGGCGGCTTCCCTCAGTTCGCGATGAGCCTGCACCTGTTCGGGGGTGGGTTCTTCGGGCTGGAAGTCTTTTTCTACGAACAGCCCCGTGGCCAGCAGTGCGGCGAGCTTGCGTCGCGCCAGCGCATTGCTTTGGTTGAACTCTAATGTAACTGTACACATGACAAATACGTATTTGAATGACATTTCGCATGCAAAGTTACGCATTTTATGCGAACTGACCAAAAATGCGAACCTAATTCTGCCGATTCCGACTGAAAAAGGCGTTGCGCGACTTCGACCTGCTATCCACCGACCGCGAAGCAGCCCAGCAGACCTACGACGCCATGCTCAGCCTGACCAGTCAAGACAACCAGCTCACGATGGCCGAAAAAATCTACCTCAACATGGCTGCCCAGAAAATGGGAATACCAAGGGAATGACAGAAAAAGCTTAGCCCCCTAAGTTAGGGGGCTAAGCTTTTTCTGTTACTTCACAATCACCTTGCGGCCATTGATGATGTAAACACCCTTTTCAAGACGACGCCTGTGTGAATAAGTTCCGATGTCTACTTTATGACCACGAAGGTCGTAAACATCAATCTGCTCATCACTCATCAGGATTCTGTCAATGCCGGAAGTCTCAACCACCTCTATCTCTTCGCTTCTGACAAATGACCACTGCCCATTAGTATCCTTGGAACGGATACAGAAGACGTGGGTGCCCATCGACAGCTTATCTACAGGGATGTCAACGGCAAAAGGAGCTGACAGGTCTGACGGCAGCTTCACACTGATAGCATTGCCATAGCCAGGATCTGCGTCAAAGAAATACTCCACTGCCACAACCTCGCCAGCCGGCTTAACAACATAGACGGGACGCGACAACGTAGACGACCATCGTCCTGCCACATCCTGACTACGAAGGCTGAGCACATGAACACCAGTCTCGATGTCAGTAATATCAAGGCTCAGCAGGTTATCGCCTATATTGATATGATTAAGTGTGCGCCCCTGACCATAGCCCGGGTCTTCATCAAAGAAGTATTCTATCTTTGCAGGCTGTTGCGCTTCCTTCTTGTCAACCACATAGATGGTGCGCGAGAGTGTAGGCGACCAATGCCCGACATCATCCTGGGCACGCAAACTCAGCACATGGACTCCTTCGCTAAGCGACTCAAACGACATAATATATGTATGCTCTCCGTCCTCAGGTTTTTCCAGCGCAAAGCCTTTGCCGTAGCCGGGGTCATTATCGAAGAAATACTCTATCCGGGTGACTCTCTCGCCAACCAACTCTGCCGTTGTAACGGTCAGCGTACCGTTGACGTAACTGATGTCATAGTTATCGGCTTCTGCACCCGATACCGTCACTTCATAGATGCCTACCGGCGATGTCAATGTGGCTTCGGTCGTAGCTACAGGCTTCTTCGTCAGCACGTCTTCCGTCTCACCGTTCTTGAACCCTTCGTAAGTCAGCGTGAACTCAGGATTCATCTGTCCTTGCATGCGGGTGTAGTCTCCGGCTGTTATCTTCAGCGGAGCTTTCGTAATGGTCAGCGTACCGTTGACGTAAGAATCGTTATAGTTGGTCACCCCACCCTTCTTTATTATAATAGGATAGGTTCCTACTGGCGATGTGGCCGTAGCCTCACAACTTATTTCCGGCATACCTTCAAGGGGAGCGCCCGCCGAGGTGAACTCAAACGCTGGATTCTCCTCACCATACTCGCGGGTGAAGCTGCTGGCCGTAATCGTCACGGGGTCAGCTTCGAGGATAGTCAGCGTACCGGGAACATAGCTTATCTCGTAGTTCTCAGCCTGGGCACCGCTCACGGTAATCTCGTAAGTGCCAGGGGTGCTACCCGATGTCGCAGAGGTTTCCAACGTTGGCATCTGCGTCAGCACATACTCCGTCTCACCGTTCTTGAAGCCAGCATACGTAGCATAGAACGTAGGCATAGGCTCGCCCTGCTTGATGGTGTACTCGCCACCGCTGATGGTCAGCGGAGCCTTAGTAATGGTCAGCTTGCCCGTCACCGTAGTAAACTTGCCTTCCACGGTACCGCGCTCCACCGTAATCTCATACTCGCCTACCGGCGAAGTCTTCGTGGCCGTAGTTGTCAGCACAGGGGTGCCCTTCACCGTTACATTCGTCGTGTAGGTCAGTTCCGGGTTCTCGTCGCCATACTCGCGAGTCTTGTCATCGGCGGTAATCTCAGGCTCCACATAGCCAATGATGGTGAATTGGCGGCTCATCAAGTTTGTCCAACTGCCGAGGGCATCCATAGCACGGACGGAGAACACATGTTCGCCACCGATAAGTTCGGCAGTATAGACCTCCAAATCCAAGCTCAGCTGAGTCTTGTCGGGCGTATCGGGCAGCGCAACGGGCGTGCCTTTGCCCTTACCGGGGTCTTCATCGATAAAGTACTCTACATAGACAATTTCCGGGTGGCGGTCAACGAAGAACGGACGGCTCATCGTCTCCGACCATCGTCCGGCAGCATCCTGACTGCGCACACTGAGGACGTGAGGGCCTGGAGCCGCCGAACTGACATCGAACGTCAGCGGATTGTCACCCACCTGCACAGGACTGACGGAAATGCCCTTGCCGTGACCAGGATCCGAGTCGATGAAGTACTCTATCCTGATAGGCTGCTGGGCCTCCTTCCTGTCAACGATGTACAGCGGTCGGCTCATGGTCTGCGACCAGGCACCATTCGAGTCCTGAGTACGCACGCTGAGCACATGAGCCCCTGGTGCCGCATCCCCGAGATCGAAGGTCACCTGATTGTTCCCCTTGCCGATACCAGTAATGAGGCGGCCCTGACCGTAGCCCGGGTCGGTGTCTAAGAAGTACTCCATCCGTACCGGCTCCTGTGCCTGCATCGCAGCAGACATAAGGCCGACAAGACCGATGGTTAATAACTTCCGTATACTCATTTCTGGATATTCAGTTTAATCGTTACATTCATGTTGCTGCCATACTCCACAGTCGTCGGGACTACCAAGTCCTCGATCACAGGAGCTGAGGGAACGCCGGAAAGAACGTAGGGAGAGTCGCCGGCGAAGGCTCCATGAGTAGATGATAGGTTCATGGCCTTCACGTCCTTGTCAATTTGTTTATCTAAATCAAAATTGGTCTCAGCTATAATGTTGTCACTGAAGTTACTTGTAGCATTTTTCGGCTGTTGGTACCAAATGTTCTTTTCGAATGTGAGATTGGATGAATAGTTTGTTTTTATTTCACCTTTTCCCAATATTGTATTGTATGCTATATATGAATCATGAAGATCATAGAATATAATTTCAGACCGAATTATATTATTTGTTATTTGGTGGTAAGAAGAGGAACCACTATTACCAATACAGTTCATATAATCGTGCATCATCAAAAAATTCTGGTGGATGACACACCGATCCGAATTGGAATCTATAAAGATACTTCCCTCAATATAGTTTCTTTTAATTACAACATTGGTATTTCCCTTTTTGACATTAATTCTATTGTTATATCCGGGCAGATAAAGACCACAGATGATGACACCCGAAGCCTCAACTGTTATTCCATTGACGCTTGCATAGGAGCCCCCTTCCTGAATAATGCCATTATTTTGTAGCCAGTACCCTGGTCCAATTAAGGCTATACGCTTTTTGATAGTTATCCCACCATAATCCTTTCCTGATGCATCCAGCATAATGGTATCACCTTCTGTAGCAGCATCCAGGGCAGCCTGGACAGTTGAATACGGGGCAGTACTGCCACTAACGTTACTCACTCTCAATACGGTTGCGTTGACAGCCATTGCTGCACAAAGGGCAACCAAGGTCACGATTGTCTTTCTCATTGTCTTTGTTTTTAGTTAATTGTTACTGTTATTGATAATGACTATTATAGTTCCGTCTAATCGTTTGCAAATATAAGTAAATAATATGGAATAGCCAAGCGTTTCGCTTGTTTTTTAGTATAATATGGGAAAAAGAACACAAAAGCATGGGCAAATGGCCCGACTCATAGCCGATTCGGGTAACAACAAGGAAAGAAAGTTGGAGAAAAATTTCGAATCTTCGGAAAATGTTCATTTACAGCAGTGCCACCTTCCCTATGACCTTGCGCATGTTGGAGGCGGCAAGGCCAAGCTGGTGCAATATGC
The DNA here is from genome assembly GCA_947168395.1 of uncultured Prevotellaceae bacterium. GTDB lineage: Bacteria > Bacteroidota > Bacteroidia > Bacteroidales > Bacteroidaceae > Prevotella. The sequence continues at coordinate 5,924 of CAMVLT010000038.1, forward strand.
CCTCGAAGCGGGTGCGGTCGCGGTCGGGCACTTCGAGCTGATAGACTACGACATCCTCATCGCGTCCGCTCTGGGCGTAGATGTTCTGCAAGAGCTGTCGCAGCTCGCGGGCTATCTCCTCTATGGGGTTGCCGCTGAGGGCCTTGGCTATGAGCTGCTCGGCCTCACGGTAGCGTCCGCACTGTATGGCGAGGCTGGCCGCGCTGCGGTAGAGGATGGAGAGGCCCGGCTCAGGGTTCTGCATGAAATCCGCCAGCAGGGCGGCTTCGCGTTCCTTCTCGAAGGCCTCTGATTACAAATTCGCCAGAAAGGTTTTCTTGCCTTGTCAAACATTTTCGTAATACCGAAAAATTACAAAAAACACCCTGAAACGCCCCGAAAACGGGCTTTCGAGTTTAAGTAGGGCAAACCGGGAGTTTACCGTAACTAAACCCCAGGTTTACCCTACTTAAACCCAGGGTTTGCCCGGAGCAAAGTTTCGGAGGGTTTTGGAGATACTTTAGATGTAAATATATTTCACGATATTCGCCTTTATTGGCTTTGCCGCATTGCCGCATCAAAGGATTAGTGATTGTTTGTCTGTAAGCGGATTTTGAGGGATTCGGGGATTGCACTATATATAAATGTGCAATCCCCGAATCCCTCAAATCCATACGCATTTCAGAAGGCCCTTTTTATCAGAAGTATTTCTCGGTCTCGGGGCTGTGACAGTAGCTGGTGCCGTCGAAGCAGTGGGTGCAGACCTTGCACTTGGGCATGCCGATGCTCTCGATGAGGTCTTCGAGCTTGGCAAACTTCAGGGAGGAGAGTCCGAGGCGACGGGCTATCTCGGCGACCATGCGCTTGTACTCGGGCGAATCGGTCTGTGCGTACTTCTCCAAATTAGCCTTGTCGTCGCCCTCGAAGTCGCGGATGATGCGACGGGTGATAAGCTCCAGGTCGCTCTTCGAGGCGGTGAAGCCGATGAAGGGACAGCCGTAGACGAGGGGTGGGCAGCTGATGCGGCAGTGCACCTCCTTAGCTCCGTACTCGAAGAAGGTGCGCACGTTGTCGCGCAGCTGGGTGCCGCGTACTATGGAGTCGTCACAGAACACTACGCGTCGTCCCTTGAGCAGCGAGCCGTTGGGGATGAGCTTCATCTTTGCCACGAGGTCGCGGCGGCTCTGGTTGCCGGGTGTGAAGGAGCGGGGCCACGTGGGCGTGTACTTCAGCACGGCACGCTCATAGGGTACGCCCTTGCCCTCGGCGTAGCCTAAGGCCATGCCTACGCCGGAGTCGGGGACGCCGCAGACGCAGTCGACCTCGGTATCGTCGGCCTCGCCCATCTTGCGGCCGTTACACTCGCGGACGGCCTCGACGTTGATACCCTCGTAGCTGCTGGCGGGGAAGCCGTAGTAGACCCAGAGGAAGGAGCAAATCTGCTCGTGCTCGAAGGCTGGCTGCAGCACCTCGATGCTGTCGTTCTGCAGGCGCACTATCTCGCCGGGGCCGAGGTCGCGCACCACCTTGTAGTCGAGATTGGGGAAGCTGCTGGTTTCGCTGCTGACGGCGTGAGCCTTGACGAGCTCCTCGGTGCCGATGGGCGTCAGCCGGTGAAGCTCCTTGTGCCCGATGACGATGGGCGTGCGGCCCAGGAAGTCGCGTGCGGCGATGATGCCGTCCTCGGTCAGGATGAGCATGGAGCAGGAGCCGTCAATCTTGCGGTAGACGTTGTTGATGCCTTCGACGAAGGTGTTGCCCATGTTGATAAGCAGCGCCACGAGCTCCGTCTGGTTGATGTTGTTGGCCGACATCTCGCTGAAGTGCATGCGCTGTGCCAGCAGTTCGTCGGCTATCTCGCGCTGGTTGTTGATTTTGGCCACGGTCACCACGGCGTAGCGCCCTAAGTGTGAGTTGACGATGATGGGCTGAGGGTCGGTATCGCTGATGACGCCGAGTCCCTGATGTCCGTGGAACGAGTCGAGTTCGTCCTCAAAGCGTGAGCGGAAATAGTCGCGCTCCAAGGAGTGGATGCTACGGTTGAAACCGCGTTCAGGGTCGAAGGTGACGAGTCCTGCACGCTTGGTTCCTAAGTGTGAATTGTAGTCGGTGCCGTAGAACAGGTCGTTCACGCACTCATTGCTGGCGATACAGCCGAAAAAACCTCCCATACTCTATATGTCGTTTAAGCTATTCGTTACGTTTGTCGATGAATTTCCAGTCTTTATACTGGTTGCGGGGGAAGACGAAGAGGTTGTCGTCAATGCCTCCCACCTTGAAATCGCTGATGGTGACGGTAGTCCAGATGATTGACACCTTGATGCGCAGCCTGACGGGCTCGTAGCCTTTCTTCGTCACCCAGGCCTTGACGACCTTGATGGTGCCTTTGGCCTTTTTCTTCTGTTTCAGCGTGATAAGGAACATCCCGTCGTCCTCGGCAATGCTGTAGTCGAAGTCGTCGAGATTGAACTTGAACTTGCCGCTGTACTTGTCCTTCTTGTCGGAGTTGGCATGGTGTATGTGTACCTCCTTCTTCTTCCGGAATGCCATGTAGGCGGTTTGGCCGTCGTTCCATGTGTTGACGCGCTCATCAACGAATTTCTGCTTCTTGCCTTTGTACCATATCGTGCCGCTGGTTTTGTAGATGCCTATGATGTTCACATCGTAGTGGAGCGTGGCACCCTGTTCGCCAAACACCTGGTTGTAGGCCTGGTTGAAAATGCGGCGCGCTTGCTTCTCGTTGGCGGTCTGCTGAGCACAGAGCACCACGGTTTGCAGGGCCAGAATTACCAATAAAACAATCTTTCTTCGCATAACAGGGTGCAAAGATACAAAATAAATTAAAGTTAAGAAAGTAAAAAGGTAAAAAAGTAAAGACCGCATCTTCATTTTTTTACCTTTTCACCCTTTTTGCCCTTTTACTTTTTTACACTTTTGCCCTTTTCAGTTCCTCAATCATCTCGTCAATTTTGCGGAGTTCGCGGGGTATTTTGATGTTCTGCGGGCAGTGGGGCTCGCACTGTCCACACTGTATGCAGTGGTCGGGCTGGCGTTCGCGGGGCACTACCCGGTCGAGCGAGATGAGGTACTGGCGGCGGTGCTTGCGATAGTCAGCGTCGCCGATGCCCATCGGCAGCGAGCCCTCGTTCTTGCACTTATTGTAATGCACGAAGATGGCGGGAATGTCGATGCCGTAGGGACAGGGCATGCAGTATTTGCAGTCGTTGCAGGGAATGTTTTCAAGCCCCACTATCTTATGGGCCACCTCGCCATGCAGGTACTCGCACTCCTCATCAGTCAGCGGCTCCAACGGACAGTAGCTCAGCAGGTTGTCCTTCAGGTGTTCCATGTAGGTCATGCCGCTGAGCACGGTGAGCACGCCCTCGGGCGTACCGGCATAGCGGAAGGCCCACGAGGCGACCGACCGTTGGGGATTCTTCTGCTTGAGCTCGGTCATCAGGTACTGCGGCAGCTTCACCAACCGACCGCCGAGCAGGGGTTCCATGATGACGGCAGGGATGCCCAGCTTGTGCAGTTCGGCGTAGAGGTAGCTGGCATCGACGTTGCGCTCGTTGATTTCGTCGGCGTAGTCCCAGTCCAGATAGTTCAGCTCTATCTGCACAAAGTCCCATTGGTACTTGTCATGGAGGGCCAGCACTTCGTCGAACACGGCTTTGTAGCCGTGGAACGAGAAGCCGAGGTTGCGGATGCGTCCGGCACGACGTTCAGCTAACAGGAAGTCCATGATGCCATTGTCCACATAGCGGCCGTTGAACTCGTCCATGCCGCCACCCACGGCGTGCAGCAGGTAGTAGTCGATGTAGTCCACCTGCAGCTCACGCATAGAGTTGCGGTACATCTCGATGGCCTTGTCACGCTGCCAGTAGTCGCGGTTGAAGTTCGAGAGCTTCGTAGCCACGAAGTACTCCGAACGCTTGTGGCGGCTCAGGGCGATGCCCGTGCAGCCTTCGGACTTGCCCTGACAGTAGACGGGACTGGTGTCGAAGTAGTTCACGCCGTGCTCGATGGCGTAGTCCACCTGGCGGTTGATCATCTCCTGGTCGTACTCGTTATCGTTGTCGGGCTTCGTCGGCAGGCGCATCATGCCATAGCCCAGAATCGACACTTTCTCCTTGGTCTTGGGATTCTCGCGGTAGGTCATCTTGCCCACGGGCGGCTCCACCTGATTCTTATACTCATCGGCAGCTTCCTGGCTCACCTTGTCCTTGCAGCCTGTCATGACGGCAGCCGTGCTTACGGCACCAGCACCCAACAGTTTGAGGAATGAGCGGCGGGACAACCCACCCCCGTCCCCTCCCGAAGGGAATGGAGTCTGGTTACAATCGCGGGTGATATGATTTATCTGAATCTTTTTCATCGTCTTAATATTTTAATATATTCACTTTACTAACCAATCCCCACTCCCTTTGGGGAGGGGGTTAGGGGGTGGGTTATCAGATTTTCCTATGCACCTCATGTCCCTCGACCATAATAGCCGAGAAGGGACGGGCAGGACAGACATACTCACAGGCACCGCAGCCGATGCAGGCCTCCTCGTTGACGGCCGGCACAAATGGCGACTCGTCGTCATCCTCGCGGAGAGCCACCATTTCGATGGCTCCGGCAGGACAGTGGCGGGCACAGTTGCCACACTCCACGCCGTCGGTCACGGCCACGCAGTTCTTCTGGATGAAAACGGCATGACCTATCTGTATCGACGACTTGTCGGGCTGGTCAACCAGTTTGATGGCACCCGCCGGACAGACCTCGGAACAGCGTGTACACTCAGGACGGCAATAGCCGCGCTCGTAGGACATCTCGGGCAGCATCAGATGCATGAGGTCGGACGAGGGACGCAGCACGTTGTTGGGGCACTCTGACACGCAGAGCTGGCAGCCGGTGCAGTGCTGGGCAAAGTGCTGGAACGAGAGCGAGCCCGGAGGCGTCAGCGGCGTCTGACGCTCGGGGGCCACCTTGTCCTCGAGCTCCGCCAGTCCGCCGTCCATCAGCTTCTCCTTCTTCTGGGCCATGGCGGCGGTGGTGGCGAGGGCAGTGGCGACGAGGAAGGAGCGGCGGGAAGCCTCCCCAAGCCGGCGAGCCTGTCGGCTATACGTCAGCGCCCCAAACTTACAACTGTCGATGCAGTTGCCGCAGACCACGCAGCGCGAGTAATCCACCGAGTGGGTCTTGTAGTCGATGCAGGCGGCCTTGCAGTTCCTTGAACAGAGGGAGCAGTTGCGGCACTTGTCGTCGGCAAAGCGTATCTTCAGCCACGAGAAGCGGGCAAAGAACGACAGAATGGTGCCTACAGGGCAGATAGTGTTGCAATAGGTACGTCCGCCACGCCATGCCAGCACCAACAGCACCAACAGCGTAACGACGGCAATGACGAGCACGGGCATCGACTTCACCCACACATCGACGGTGTAGAAGGCGTAGCTGTCGGCCCGCTCGGCCAGGAAGCCCAGCACATTGTTGCCCAGCATCCACAACGGCTGCAGCACCATCGTGGCAATGCGGCCAAAGGCACTGTAGGGTGCCAGCAGCTGGAACAGCGAGCCGACACCGGCTACTGCCGCCACAACGAACACCACGAGCACGGCATAGCGCAGCCAGCGCAACTCTTTGGAATACAAGTACTTGTTGCGCTTGCGGTTGAGCCGTGCCAGCAAATCCTGCAACACACCTAACGGACAAATGACCGAGCAGTAGATACGTCCGAAGACGAGCGTCAGCACAACGAGCACCGCCACGACGACAACATTGAGTGCCATCACAGCGGGCAGGAACTGGATTTTAGCCATCCACGAAAGCCAGGCATGGAGCGTTCCCGTGAAGTCGAGGAACAACAGCGTGATGCCTACAAACATCACCGCGGCCAATAGAGTTCTTACTTTTCGTAGCATAATAATAGTTCTTGTTCAGTTGATTCTGGGCACAAAGATACGAAAAAAAACGGAAACCCAAAGAAAAATGGCAAAAAAAAACCGCCATCGCTATCTCAGCGGGGCGGCTTCAGTCAATATACATCTTTAACAGAGGAAAAAACGGGAACTAAATATCCTGATTTTCTGGACGGAGTTTACGTACAGTTTCACCGGCACGCCACATCTCCTGATTACGCATGGCCTCCAGTTCCTTCTCCAAGCCGGCACGGTAGTCGGGCTTCGAGTTGGCGTCGATGGTAATCTGAGCCTCGTTGCCAGTCTTCACAGAGTAGTAGAGCCACTCCATGACGGGCTTGATGGCATCGTGGAAACGGGGAGCCCAGTCGAGGGCGCCACGCTGTGCGGTAGTCGAGCAGTTGGCATACATCCAGTCCATGCCCTTGGCACCAAAGAGCGGGCCAAGGCTCTGGGTCAGCTCCTCAACGGTCTCGTTGAAGGCCTCAGAGGGTGTGTGACCATTCTCACGCAGCACCTCGTACTGTGCCAGCAGCAGACCCTGGATGGCTCCCATCAGCGAGCCGCGCTCGCCGGTGAGGTCGCTCGTTGCCTCACGCTGGAAGGTAGTCTCAAACAGATAGCCGGCACCGATGCCGATACCGAAGGCCAGCGTCTTGTCCTTAGCCTTGCCCGTAGCATCCTGATAGATGGCATAAGAGCAGTTCAGGCCGCGGCCCTCGCAGAACATCGTGCGAAGGGAAGTTCCGCTTCCCTTAGGAGCCACCATGATGACATCGACATCCTTCGGGGGAACAACGCCCGTGCGGTCGCTCCAGTTGATAGCGAAGCCGTGGCTGTAGTACAGCGTCTTGCCGGGCTTCAGGTATTGCTTGATGGTGGGCCACTGCTGAATCTGACCAGCATCGGAGAGCAGCATGCAGAGGATGGTACCCTTCTCGGCGGCCTCTTCGATGCTGAAGAGGGTCTTGCCGGGCACCCAGCCGTCGGCCACTGCCTTGTCGTAGGTTTTGCCTGCGCGCTGTCCGACGATGACGTTGAAGCCGTTGTCGCGCAGGTTGCAGGCCTGTCCTGGTCCCTGCACACCGTAGCCGATGACGGCGATGACTTCATCCTTCAATACTTCACGTGCTTTCTCGAGTGAGAACTCCTTGCTGGTGACTACAGTTTCGATAACGCCACCAAAATTCATTTCTGCCATATTGCAATTATTGTTTTAATGTTATACTTGCCCCTTTGAACCATGCCAGCCCTAACCCGAGAGCCGGCCGGTCGGTGCTCACCACCGGCTTCTTTCCAGTCCACTCCCACCCTACCCGAGGGTGCGACGAGGGGGTTAACTAAAAAATCGGGCACAAAGATAGCAAATTGCCACGAGACGGCCAAATAAAATAACAATTATTTACCTCTCACTTTTTACTTCTTACTTTTTTTCGCCGCCTGATTTGCTCCACGACTTCCATTTTACGGCCAATACGCTCCAGCCGCTCCAAGGCATGCTGGCGGGAAAGGACGACCTGATGGCGATAGACAATGGCGGCAATAAGGAAATAGGCGATGGCCTGCAGCCAAAGCATGCGATACTCCAGAATAACATCGCCGAGCGTACCGCCCATGGTGTTCAAGCGAATATAGGCACGCACACCAAAGGTGGAGGGGAAGAGCCAGGAAACGCCCTGCCAGAAAGGCGGGATATTGGTCTGAGGCCAGCTGACTCCCGACAGGAACAGCAGGGGCAGCGAGACGAAGACCATGAGCAGCATGACGTTCTCGCGGTAACGGACGATACACGACACAATCATGCCGAAGAAGATGCACGCCAGCAGATAGGGCAGCATCAGCGCCAGCAGGTCCTGCCAATGGGCCAGCATGGGGAACGAGAACAGCCACGGGACAAACAAGGTGAGGTAGGCTCCCATGACAATATAAATCATAAAGTAGCACATGAACTTTCCGCCGATGATGCGGAAGATGCCCTGATAGTGGCGGTCGATGGGTATCAGCTCGTGGTAGCGGTTGGTCTCGCGAGCTGTTCCTGCCGACAAGCCGATGCCGAGCACCAGAGTCTGCTGCAGGATGAGCATCAGCACGGCAGGCAGAATGAAACTGCCATAGCCGCCGCTGGGGTTGAAGATGGGCACATCGTCGTAGGCCAGGGGCTGCACGGAGACCTGGGCCTCACGCTTGGTATAGGGGTGCGAGAGCTTGGTCTGTATCTCGGCACCCATCTTCTGGGTAACCGCCATCGCCGTCTGGTAGATGGCCTTATAGGTGAGCATCAAACTCATGTCGCAGTAGACGCTGATGGTGGTCTGCTCCATGCGTCCAAGCTGCTCGTCGAAGTCGGAAGGTATGTAGTAGATGCCCTTGGCCAGCTGGCGGCTCACAAGGGACTTGGCCTCGTCGATGTCGGCCGCATAGCAGAACACACGGACGTCGGGCGAGGCATCGCAACTGCGGATGAACTGACGGCTGGTCCCGCTATGACTGTCGTCGACCACAACCACGGGCACCTCACGAACTACCTCGTTGTTGTATATCCATGAATAAAGCAACGGATAAGCCAGCGGCACGACAATAAAGAAGATGAGCACGCCCTCGTCACGGAAGACTTGCCTCATCTCCTGCGCCCAAATGTAACAGGCATCACGGATGGCTTGTATCATATCATGGAATATAGACATAGGTAAGCATTGCGTTTTTAATCTTTCCAACAACTATCCACGGCAACAGGATGAAAGCCACAAGGGCCGCAAAGTGGAACCAGGCCTCGAGCATGGGGAAGCCGTTGAAGACGGTAATCTGATAAATCATGTAATAGTGGCGCAAAGGGAACAGCCACGACAGCGACTGCAACGGGGCATCCATGCCCATTACTGGGAATGCGGAGCCAGCCATTGAGAACGATAGCACAGCCCACAGCGAGCAGACACTCATCGACATGCGCAACGACGGCATCAGTCCGAAGGCAAAGATGCCGAAGCCCATGGACGACAGCACCTGCAGCAGTCCGATAAGGATAATCTGCCACACTCCACCCTCGTGCGGGAAGTGCAGTACGCCAAAGATGTAGTACTCATAGGAATAGATGATAGCGAGCCATATCAACAGGTGGGGAAGGAATTTCCCCACAAGTGCATCAAATATGTGGTTATTGGCCAAGGCAAGCCATTCCTTGGAGCGTCCGAACTTCAACTCCGTGCCAATGCTGTAGGCCGATATCAGGAAGATGAACAGCATCATCACGCCTGGCACCATCACGGTCGAGAGATAGACATTGTAGTTAGACCAAGGGTTGGCTACCTGATGAAGGTCAACACGAATGGGCTGCAAGAAGGCCTGTATCTGGCCACTGGTAAAGCCACGGGCACTCATGGTGGCCTGTCCGACAGCCGCCGAACCCAGCGTGCTGATGGTCTTCAGGTCCTTCATCAGCAACGAGCCTGCCACCACCGATGCATTGCTGTAATAGTACGATATCTTGGGTTGCCTGCTGGCCAGCAGTTTGTCGGTGGTGCCTTTAGGAATATAGAGGAATGCGTAAATCTTGTTCTGCTGGATGGCATGGCGAGCCTCAGCAACAGAAGAATAACAGTCTACGACCTGTGAGGTCTGAAAGCCATCGAGGCGACGTACCATTGAGCGGGTAGTCGAAGTATTGTCGAGATCGACAACACCGATAGGCAGACTTTCGGGTAGTCCCTCCTCCAGGAGCGATGTGAAAAACATCATCACGGCAATGGGGAACACCACCATGCAGAACCCGTAAATGGGGTTCTTAACGAGTATCCGCAGTTCGCGGAGCATGATCTGCCAGATGCGTGCTAACCTCTCCACCTCTTACTGCTTAACCACCAACGACATACCAGGTCGCAGCCCCTCCATCTTCTCGACGGGACGAGCCTTCACCTCAAAGGTCTTCAAGTCGTACTGACCGTTGGTCTTCGTGGCCTTCCATACAGCATAGGAGCCCTGGTCTTTCATGTAGTAGACCTTCATCTTGATATCTTTGTTGAACGCTGGAACGTAGGCCGAGAACTCGGTTCCCACCTGAAGGCCGTTCAGCTGGTCTTCACGCACGTTGAACGTTCCCCACATATCGTTCATCATGGAAATGGTCATGATAGGTGAGCCCGTGCCCACCAGCTCGCCAACCTTGGGATAGATGGAGCTGACCTCGCCTTCCATCTGGGCAACCTGCACCGTCTCGCCCAAGTAGGAATTCACTTCCTGCACGGCACCACGGGCACGGCTGACCTGAGCCTGGGCGGCCAGCTTATCCTCGCGGCGGGCACCGTTGACTGCCATGTCGTACTGGCTCTGGGCAGCCTTGCACTGAGCCTCCATCGCTTTGTACTGGGCAAACACCTCGTCACGCTTCTGAGCCGACATCACACCCTCGTCGAACAGCCGCTGGATACGCTTGTACGACTTCTCGGCAATTTCCAGCCCAGCCTTGGCCTGCTGCAGCAGCTGGTAGGCACCCTGTATCTGCTCTTTGCGGGCACCATTTTGCGCCTTCAGCTCTATAGCCGAGGCAGCATCCTCGGCACCTCGTGCCTGCTCCATTTTTGCCCGCACCTCGGGAGCATCGAGAATGGCCAGCGTATCGCCCACCTTCACGTAGTCGCCTTCCTTCACGCGGATTTCAAGTATGCGGCCAGGCACCTTGCTCGACACGCGGTATTCCGAAGCCTCTACCTGTCCCTGCATGATTTCAGGGTCACGTCCCAATGTAAAGAAGCCTATCAAGGCTACAATGATAATGACTGCTGCAAATCCGAGTATGGCGAGCAGAATGTTGTTATGCTGTGATTTTGCGCTCATAGTAACTTTATTTCTTTTTTCTTGGTTCTTTGTTCATTAATCATTAGCACGAAGTGCGCCAAGGGCCTTCTTCATGTTTACCTGCGAGAGCCGGACGTCAATCTCGGCATCAATCTTCTGCGACTTCGCCTGCAGCCATGCCGTCTGTGCCTCCATCACCGTGGTAGGCGTAATGACACCCTCGGCAAAACCGAGGTTGGCAGTACGCAGGTTCTCGTCGGCACGCTTCACGCTGGTCTCGGCCAGGGTCAGCCGCTTGTTGGCCTCGTCCATCTGGTAAGCCGTTTGGGTAGCCTGCAACTCAATCTTCTCCCTGGCCTCGGCAAGCTCCAATTTCAGAATGGTGGTGGCACCCTTCGACGCGCGTACCTTATACATTACGTCACCCCAGTTCCAGATAGGCACCCGTACCATCACCCCTACGTTCCAGAATCCACGGAAGTTCTTCTGGAAGCCGTTCAGTACGTTGGGATTGCTCACGGCATAGCCACCAGTCAGTGCCACCATCGGCAAGTTGCCCGCTTTCAGAATGTTGGTCACCTGATGCGACATGGCCGTCATATTCTCCAACTGCTTCAGTTCAGGACGGTTGGCCATAGCCTGTGCCACATCTAACTGGGGAGCCAAGGCCACGGCAGCCACGTTCTCGCCCTCCTCTTCGGGCAGGATAATCTGCTCGTTCACCGGCAGGCCGATGGTCTGACATAACAGCATGCGCGACAGTACCAGTCCGTCGTTCACCTTAGTCAGCGTCATCTCGGCCTCGTTCAGTTTCACGTCGACGCTCAAGCCATCCGAGCGGGTGGCCACACCCTCCTCTATCATCTTGTTTACATTATCGTCGAGCTGCTTCACCAGGTCAAGATAAGCCTGAGCCAGCCGCTGCTTATGGCGCAGCGAGACAACCTGCCAGTAAGCCTTGTCGGTGGCATAGATGGTGGCCTGCTCCTTGGCATCTATACTGTTCCGAGCCATCTGCTCGTTGATGTCGGCCATGCGGTTGAGCGCAACGATGCTGCCACCCATGAAGACGGGTTGCGTCAGCATGATGGTACCTGCCCACACATTACGGGTATCGGTGTCGAAGGCATCGACAATCTTCTGTCCGAAGGCATTCAGCGTGCCTTCTATTTTCTCTGGCGACTGCTGAAGCATCCCAGAAAGTGCCTGCAGCTGGTCTGTACTGATGCCTAACATGCTCAGTGCCGTGGCAGCCTTTCCCAGTCCTCCCATCATTTCCTGCACAGCACCTACCCCCTGCTGGAAGTCAGGACTGTTGACCAAGCCGGTGCCCAGGTTCGACAGCGTAGTCTGCTGGCCGTTGCTGAGCAGCTGCACAGGCTCGGAGGTGTGCATATAGGTTCCCAAGGCACTGACGTGCGGCAGGTACTTCGTGCGGGCTGAGCGACGGAGGTTGGCAGCAATGTCCTGCTTCACCTTCGACACACTCAGCTGCTTGTTGTTGCGCAGTGCCATTGCCCGGCAGCTGTCAAGTGACAACAGCCTCTGGCCTGCAATTGGTAAAGGTAAAAAGGTAAAAAGGTAAAAAGGTAAAAACCATTTCACCTCTCCTCTACCCTTTACGATACTTCTCAAGTTGCTAAACATTATGTTTACTATTTTTCCCTATTTACTTTTTAATTGAACGAGAAGGTTCTGCTACCTATCATATTGCCGTCGCAGAAGATGCTGACACGGTAGTCGCCCGCCTCGAGCATCTGCGACACCTGCCAATAGAGCGTCAGCGGTGTTTCCTCACCTGTGTACTCGATGCTCTTCTTCATCGTGTATTCCAGGTTCTTGTTTTCGTAGGGGAACGTGCCCCCACCGCGCAGCGTATTGCCGCCAGGATTCTGGATACGCACATAGACGGTGCGGGTGCCGTTCGAGGCAGTGACGTTACGGGAGATGGTGAAGCTGACCTGCATGGTCTTGCAGTCCTTGATTTTCTTCACCGCCTTGGTCTTCTCCTTGCTGAACAGTCCCTTGCTGGTCTTCAAAGCCTGCAACTGGATATTTGTGGCATCCAACTGGGCGGCAATGGCCACCTTTTCCGACAACGAAGCCTTCTCGCTGCTCAGGCCGGCAATCTGCGTATTGCGCTCAGCCAGCTCGTCCTTCACCCTTGTGTTCTCGGCACGTAGTCGTTCGTTCTGACGGTTCAGCGAGTCAATCTGCATGACGTAGTCGCGCAGCACGGCACGTACCGTGGCCAACTCCTTCTTCAGACGGGTAATCTCGCGGGCATCGTCGGCCTTCGTCTTCTTCAGCTCCTCCAACAGCTGCTGGGTACGCATCTGCTCCTGTGTCAGCTGGGCAATAATAGAGTCGTTGTTGATTTTAGTCTTCATCTCGCTATACTGCAAGGTGAAACGCTCATACTCATTCTCCATCTCCTGCTTGTCGAGTGCGGCAAGTTCCTGCATGTCAGCATTCACCTGCTTCTGTTCCTTCAGATTCATCGACAAATAAACCACACCGCCAAGCAAGGCAAGTATCACCACTATGAGTGGTATTAAAATCTTTTTATTCATTTCTTTGTTAATTAACGGGTGCAAAGGTACACAATTTCATCGAAATGGCAAAGAAATTTAAGTTTTTGTTTGGAAGTTAACTTCTTTTTCTTTATATTTGCAATCTGAAATAAAAGAACGGGGTTATGAAAAAAGACAACTTCGCCTATCGGGTCTTCGACCTCTACTACGACGGATTCCGCAATATGCGTCTCGGACGGACGCTATGGGCCATCATCCTAATCAAGCTCTTTATCATCTTCGCCGTCCTCAAGGTATTCTTCTTTCCCAACTTCCTGAAAGAGCAAGCTAAAGGCGACGAGGCAGGCTACGTAGCAACGGAGCTGGTTGAACGTGCGCAATAACCTAAAAACCAATAACAATATGACAAACATTCTACTAAACATTGATGCCGGAACCATCGACTGGTCAAGAGCGCAATTCGCCCTCACGGCAATCTACCACTGGCTCTTCGTGCCCCTGACGCTCGGCCTTGCCGTCATCATGGGCATCGCTGAGACCTGCTATTATCGTACGAAGAAACGCTTCTGGAAAGACACGGCCAAGTTCTGGCAGAAGCTCTTCGGTATCAACTTCGCCATGGGTGTTGCCACGGGTATCATCCTGGAGTTCGAATTCGGCACCAACTGGTCAAACTACTCTTGGTTTGTGGGCGACATCTTCGGAGCACCCTTAGCCGTCGAGGGCATCGTTGCCTTCTTCATGGAGTCGACGTTCGTGGCCGTGATGTTCTTTGGCTGGAACAAGGTGTCACGCGGTTTCCACTTAGCCTCGACGTGGCTGACGGGCCTTGGTGCCACCATCTCCGCGTGGTGGATACTGGTGGCCAACGCCTGGATGCAATGCCCTGTGGGCTGCGAGTTCAACCCTGACACCATGCGCAACGAGATGGTGTCGTTTGCCGAGGTAGCCCTCTCGCCGTTTGCCGTCTCAAAGTTCTGCCACACCGTCACCTCGGCATGGATTATCGGTGCCGTGTTCTGTGTCGGCGTTAGTTGCTGGTATCTGATGAAGCGTCGCGAGACGAAGATGGCCGTCGAAAGTCTGAAGATAGGTGCCATCGTAGGACTGGTAGCCACGGTGTTAGCCGCTGCCACTGGCCACAAGTCGGCACAGGACGTCAGCAAGGTGCAGCCCATGAAACTGGCCGCGATGGAGGCGCTCTACGACGGCGGCACTGGCCAGGGACTGAAGATTGTGGAGGGCATCGAGGTGCCCTACGCCCTGTCGTTCATGGCCACCAACGACTTCAACGGCTATGTGCCAGGCATCAACGACCTGCTGAACGGCTATACCACGCCTGACGGTAAGGTGGAGCCTTCCGTAGACGAGAAGATAGAGCGGGGCAAGATGGCCATCACCGCCCTTGCCGCATATCGCAAGGCGAAGGCTGAAGGGGCAAGCGAGGCAGCAATCAATTCCCACTTGTCAACGCTCAAGGAGAACATGCGGTACTTTGGCTACGGATACGTCAAGGACAGAAACCAAGTAGTGCCACCCATCGCCGTCAACTTCTGGGCTTTCCGCATCATGGTGGGCGTGGGCTGCCTTCTCATCCTTTATTTCGCCGTCCTGCTGCTCTTGGTCTACGACGTGCCCTACCTATCAGTGTTTACACGACGACTGCTGGCCGCCATCGGACTGCTCCCCGAGACGGCTGCCGACGGGAAAGGCATCACTGGTCTGCCAGCCTGGCACTATTGGCTGGCCATTGCGCTGGTGCCCCTGGCCTATATCGCCTCCGAGAGCGGCTGGCTGGTAGCTGAGTTCGGACGTCAGCCCTGGACCATCCAGGACATGCTGCCCACCTGGGTAGCCGTCAGCGACCTCCAGTCGTCGAGCGTCATCCTGACGTTCTTCCTCTTCCTCATCCTCTTCACCACCATGCTTGCCGTGGAAATCAACATCATGCTTAAACAAATCAAGAAAGGACCCGAACTATGACATACGAATTCTTACAGCATTACTGGTGCTTCGTCGTTTCCTTGTTAGGAGCGATACTGGTGTTCCTGCTTTTCGTTCAGGGAGCCAACTCCGTGGCCCGCTCATTGGGATACACCGAAGAGGGACGCCGCCTCGTCTACAATTCCACCGGCCGCAAATGGGAGTTCACGTTCACTACGCTGGTCACCTTCGGAGGTGCTTTCTTCGCCTCGTTCCCGCTGTTCTACTCCACCTCGTTCGGCGGTGCCTACTGGCTGTGGATGATTATCCTCTTCACGTTCGTGCTCCAGGCTGTCAGCTATGAGTTCCAGAACAAAATCGGCAACTTCCTCGGTCCCCGCACGTTCCAGTTCTTCCTCACGCTGAACGGCATCGTAGGCCCGCTGCTTCTCGGCGGCGCCGTGGCCACCTTCTTCGAGGGTTCGAACTTCATCATCGAGAAGGACAACCTCATCGACGTCGGCGCTATGACACCCATCATCAGCCGCTGGGCCAATGCCTCGCACGGACTCGACGCCCTACTTAACCCCTGGGTGCTGGTCTTCGGCTTCGCCGTGGTATTCCTGGCACGTACCTTAGGCATTCTCTACGTGATGAACAACGTTAACGACGAGGACATCCGCAGCCGAGGCAGTGTGCGGCTTATCGGGGCTGCCGTACCGTTCCTCATTCTCTTCGTGGCCTACCTCGTACACCTGATTCTGAAGGATGGCTATGCCGTAAACGCTGAGGGGCTTATCTACATGGAGCCGAACAAGTACCTGACCAACCTGCTCCAGATGTGGTACCTGCTCGTACTGTTGCTCATTGGCGTCGTGCTGGTGCTCTTCGGCATCGGCAAGACCATCATGAGCAAGGAGTACGTCGGTGGCATCTGGCCAGCTGGCATCGGCACCGTACTGGTCGTGCTGGCTCTGTTGCTCACGTCGGCATGGAACGGCACCGCCTACTACCCCTCGACTGCCGACCTGCAGTCGTCGCTGACGCTGCAGAACTCCTGCTCCAGCGAGTTCACCCTGCGCACCATGTTCTACGTGTCGCTGCTCGTCCCCTTTGTCCTGGCCTACATCGTCTATTGCTGGTGGGCCATCGACAAGAAGAAACTCGATAAAGATGAGTTGAAGACCGACCACGCCTACTAACAGATCCCCCCCGAGAGCAATCTCGGGGGTTTTTTCTTGTCCCGCACAGCACACCTGCGGTCATAAAAAAAGTTATTTTTACGGCTAACGGGAAAGCGGTACGGTATTTTAGTTGTACCTTTGCATCCGTGAATCCGATGAAGAAACGACATATTACCTCGTGGGTACTATTGGCAGCGTTTGTGCCAATGCTGCTCTTCTCGTCACTTCACATTCACGACGACCACGGCTCGCTGCTGACGGAGTGTGCGGAGTGCGTAGCCCACCATTGCCAGGGACACATCACCCAGACTGATGCTTCGTTCGACGACTGCGTGCTATGCCAGTTTCTCTCGCTGACATTCGTGGATGCCGCCATCACAGCGGTTGCTTATATCTTTAGTGTATCATGGATTTTCAATGCCCCGCTTCTGACTGTTGTCTGCAATACCAGCTGGGGCAGCATCGTCACGAGAGGGCCTCCTGCCGCGTAACTGACTAACCACAAGAGAAATCCAACCTATTTACACATTAAAGATTACAATCAGAATGAAAACCATACATATCATTCTGCCATTACTGTGTATATGCACGGCAGTGGCAGCACAGGAGAAAAGACACAACCATGCGGAGGACTCCACCGACGTGTTCTTCCGCCATCTGAATATGAACGAGGTGACGGTGACGGGCGTTACAGGCGACACCAAGCTGAAGCACGCCACAGCCCCCGTGAGCATCGTCTCGGCGCAAGTGCTGCGTGCCACGTCGGCCTCCAATATCATCGATGCCATCAGCCACCAGCCGGGTGTCAGCCAGCTGACGACGGGCGGCAGCATCTCGAAGCCCATCATCCGCGGTCTGGGCTACAACCGCGTGGTGGTGATGAGCGAAGGCGTGCGCCAGGAGGGACAGCAATGGGGCGACGAGCACGGCGTCGAGGTCGACGGCAGCAGCGTGGGCTCCGTCGAGATACTGAAAGGCCCCGCCTCGCTGATGTACGGGTCGGACGCTATGGCGGGCGTTGTCATCATGCACCCCCAGCCGACGTTAGGCGAGGGCGAGATGCGGGCGAACGTCAGTACAGAGTACCAGACCAACAACGGCCTCTTCGCCTACAACCTCTCGATGGCTGGCAATCAGCAGGGATTCGTGTGGGATGCCCGCTACAGCGACAAGATGGCCCATGCCTACAAGAACAAATACGACGGCTACGTGCCTGGCTCGCAGTTCCGTGAACGGGCCGGGCGGCTGATGCTGGGCGTGAACAAGGCATGGGGGCACTCACGGCTGACATGTACGGCCTACCACCTGACGCCCAGCATCGTAGAGGGCGAACGCGACCAGGAAACAGGCGATTTAGTGTGCTCGTCGGTTTCGCCGACGAGTTACAAAAAGTCCCTCCCCTTCCAGCAGGTGAAGCACTACAAGGCCGTCTGGGACAACTCGCTGAACCTCCCGTCGGGCTACCTGAAGGCCATCATAGGCTATCAGCAGAACCGCCGCCAGGAGTTTGAGGAGAGCGAGGACGAATACGAGCTGTACCTCAAGCTGCACACGCTGACCTACGACCTGCGCTACGTGACCAACGAACGCGACGGCTGGAAGTTCTCGACGGGCATTGGCGGCATGTACCAGAAGTCGGGCAACGAGGGCGAGGAGTGCCTGATTCCCGACTACCGCCTCTTCGACTTCGGCGTCTATGCCACAGCCACCAAGTCACTGGGCGAGCGATGGACGCTGAACGGCGGCGTGCGCTACGACCATCGACGGCTGAGTGAGGCCCTCAGCCGCCACTTCAACGGACTGACGGGCAGCGTGGGTGCCGTCTGCAACATCAGCGAGCACTTCAACCTGCGCCTGAACCTGGCACGAGGATTCCGCACTCCCAACATGAGCGAACTGGCCTCGGACGGTGTTCATGAGGGCAGCATCCGCTACGAACTGGGCAACCAGCAACTCAAGGCGGAATACAGTCTGCAGGCCGACCTCGGACTCGACTTCACCTCGCGCTATGTATCGGCCCAGGTGGCGCTCTTCGCCAACCGCATCGACAATTACATCTTCACCCATCGGCTGGATCAGATAATCGAAGAAGGCTACCTCACCTACGCCTACACCCAGGGCGACGCCCGACTGCTGGGCTTTGAGGCTGGCGTCGACATCCACCCCATACACTCCGTCCACTTCTCAAACACCTTCTCCTACGTCGATGCCCGCCAGATGAATGCCAGTGCCGACACGAAGTACCTGCCCTTCACGCCTGCCCCACACTGGGCATCGGAGCTGAAATGGGAACTCTCCCATCACTCGCACGGCACGGTGCATCATCACCATACAACGGATGCCGCCCATCGCTCACTGCTGAACAACCTCTACCTCGCTGCCGGCCTGGACTGCTATCTGAAGCAGACGCACATCTACAGCGCCGACGACACAGAGACCCCCACCCCAGCCTACGCCCTGGTCAGTCTCTCGGCAGGCACCGATATTCAAGTGAAGCGAAGAAAGGTGGCTGAACTGTATGTCACCGCCGACAACCTGCTGAACCGTGCCTACCAGAACCACCTGAGCCGCCTGAAATATGCCGACGAGAACGTGGTCACGGGCCGTCGGGGCGTCTACAACATGGGGCGCAACATCACGTTCAAAGTGGTAGTGCCAATCGTGCTATAAAAACAATGTTCTGCCTTGAAAAACGTTGTATTTGATTCAACGTTTTTCAGGGCTATACACTTCTTCATTAAGTTCCTCATGTTGCACTTTTTTGTTGCAAAGATAGTGCAAATCGAGCGAAATACCAAAGGAAAATTTGTATAATTCGTATTTTCTTCTTAATTTTGCAACCTATAAACTACTAAAGGCTTATGAAACCATACAAATTTGAACCCTATCTGAAAACCACCATCTGGGGCGGTTACCAGATTGCGCCCTTCAAGGGTATCTTCAATGCCCAGCCCAATGTCGGCGAGAGTTGGGAGATCAGCGGTGTGCCAGGTCATGAGAGCGTGGCTATCAATCGAGGTCTGGTCAATGATGTCGATGAGGGGCTGACGCTTGTCGAGCTGATTGACAAATACAAGGAACTGCTCGTTGGCAAGAAGATCTACAAAAAGTTCGGCAATCATTTCCCCTTGCTCGTCAAGCTCATCGACTCCCGTCAGGACCTGTCCGTACAGGTGCATCCAGACGACAAGCTGGCGATGGAGCGTCATGGCTGTGCTGGTAAGACAGAGATGTGGTATATCATCAAGAGCGATGTGGGGGCCAAGATCTATGCAGGTCTCAAGAAAAGCATCACGCCAGAGGAGTACGAACAACTGGCAACAGCAGAACCTCAGAACGGTCGTTCACCCATGCAGGATGTGATTGCCACCCATGAGGCTCATGAGGGCGACCTCTATTTCCTGCCGGCAGGTCGTCTGCATGCCATCGGCGCAGGCAACTTCCTGGCAGAAATCCAGCAGACCAGCGATATCACCTATCGTGTGTATGACTTCGGACGTAAGGATGTGCATGGGAATCCTCGTGAGCTCCACATCGAAGAGGCAAAGGCCGCCATCGACTATCAGGTGTGGCCTGCCTATCGTACCTCTTACGACAGCACGAAACCCACTTCACAGCTCATCAACTGCCCCTATTTCGTGGTGCATCGTGTCGTGGTTCAAGTGGCCCAGCAGATTGACTTCCACTGCGACTCATTCGTCATCGTGGTTTGTCTCTGGGGAAATGCCAATATCAACGGCATAGATATCCGTCAGGGAGAGACCATCCTCGTTCCTGCCTGCGAGAACATCCTCTACATCTTCGGCAACGCCACCTTCCTCACTGCCACGATGTAACCACTTTAGATGACAACAGCCGTTCACGTAGCAGATTACGATCGCCAATAGGAATGGTGATAGCGATAGTCTCTTTTTCATTGTTGCCACCCGTCGCATTTGCAGATTCCAATTCATACTGAGTCTGTGCAACCATTATCACTTTTTAACTTATAACGTCAGCCATCTTACTTCTTGCCTTTAGTTCTGCTTTTACCTTTTCCAATTCGCCACAAGACAATATCGGCATGAGGCTTTCTATTTCCTCAATGCTTTTGTCCCACCACTTGAACTGAAGCAATAGTTCTATCAATTCATCATCGAAGCGCTTCCTGACAACTCGACAGGGATTCCCAACAGCAATAGCATAAGGAGGAATGTCCTTTGCCACCACCGAGTTTGTTCCGATAATGGCTCCGTCGCCTATATGAACGCCAGGCATCACGGTCACGTTTTGGCCAATCCAGACATCATTGCCTATGATGGTATCTCCCTTCAGCGGCAATTCGTCTTTCACTGGTGCAATGGCACTTCCCCAGTCACCACCCATGATGTAGAACGGATAAGTCGTAGCGCAATCCATCCTGTGATTGGCACCGTTCATTACAAACTCCACACCTTTGGCAATGGCACAGAACTTGCCGACAATCAGCTTGTCGCCAATAAAATCGTAGAAGTGTGTGACGTGCTTCTCAAACTGGTCAGCACCATCCACGTCATCATAGTAGGTGTAATCGCCGATGATGATACGTGGATTCTTCACCACATTCTTGATGAAGCATAGTCTTGGGAGGTTCGGATTAGGAAACGCCTCGTTGGGATTTGGTCTCTTCATTTCAAAAAACATATTAAAAGCGACGTGTTTTTTTCATAACGGAAATTATTAAGAAGAATAAGGAAATCACTCTTTCCCTTCTTTTAGCAACACCTCTGCCAATGCCTTCACTCGCTGTTCTGTAATAGGCTCTTCCGACGAATACAACGTCTGTGTCTGTGGACTGTTCATCACCAGTCCTGCTGCATCCCTCGGCTCGATGTCGTATTCTGACACCAGATAGGCAGCAAGGTCAGCCATCAAATCCTCAAATTTCAGATACCTCTCTTCCATAATTATTCTTTGATTAGTTCTTTCAATGCCTCTCTCGTGCAAAAGCAATACTGCACATATTTGCTTCCAAACTGCGACACATGCTCCGCAAAGTCGAGCAGCGCCTCTGCATCCAAATAGTGCGTCCCATACTTCTGTTTGTGTCGCTCTATCTCCTTATCCACAAAGGCATCGGCCACAGGGCCAACCACAATGTCATAGTCATGGGTGAACGTCTCGTCTGAACGATTCAAAATGATGAACTTCGACCACTCTGCACTAAAGCCCTTAAACTCCTTGACTTTCAGCCCATGCTCCTGCGCTTTGGTGGGGTAATACAAAAACAGAGTGACCACTGGTTCACCACCGTCTCTGCTGGCTCTGCGTTTGGCCATCAGGTAGGCCCGTTGCCATTGTGGTGTCAAGTAGAACCCACGGCCAAAATCATTCTTCGACTGGCATTTCTTCAAGTTAGGCGTCATTATCTCGACGTTGCTGCCATGCAAAAGTCTCATACGGCCTTCTTGTATTTCTCACGGTTTCTGTTACACACCTTGTCGAGGTCACTCAGCAAAGTCTCGCGTGGCAGCGTCTGCTCGTAGGCATAATTCTCTTCCAGGAACTGGATGCCCTTATACACCAGCAGATAGCGATACGCATCTGCAAACGCCATCTTTTTTCTATGCGCATACCACATCACGCCGATTGTCACAAAGCGCACACGCTCCACTCGCTTCTCGTCAGGCTCTTTCATGCCCATCACCTGAATGCTGATTTTCTCACCCATCGCATCCATCAGCAGAGAGGCATCCTCAAACGATATATGTGTTTGTCCTTTTTCAATCTTGCTGATGCTGCTCTTAGGCAGCCCAACGCGCTTACCCAGTTCCTCCTGAGTAATCTTCTTGGCTTTCCTCACCTGTTGGATGGTTGTCCCCAACATGCTGCCGTTCTCTTGTGTTTCGAACTTATTCTTCATACCTTAGCCCTCCCCTATTTTCGCAATATTCGATGCAAAGATACGAAAAATTTCCGAAACAAGAAACTTTTTGACCGTTTTTTGCTATTTCCATCGATTTTTTGTTGTTAGAGCATCGACAATAGCACATCTTCCATCGTTAATATCACTCACCAGTCCCCTGAATCAGGGCGGTGGTTTTGTCGTTGTAACCAGACACCTGATCAGGACCTACAAAGAAGGTTCCAAGTCCTCGAAATGCAGCGTGTCTTGGAACGCTTTCAGCATGGACAAGGGGCAATCCTATCTGAACAAATCTATCATGGTAAGTTGACATTGAATATCATCCGCATAGTCTCCAGGAGTCAGGCCAAAGGCAAGGTACTAAAAATATTCGATAATCCGTGGAAAAATATCAAAAATAAATAGATTTCCACGGAAAATAAGAAACTTTTCTGGAATTGGAATGTTAACATATCATTGAAACAGCCATGAAAACATATTAGTTGTATTCCCCCAGGGGTAGCCATTTCGTCCACTCCTTTGCCGTCAGAGTCTACGTGAACACAAATCGACTTGCGAGCATCGCTGGGAGGCAGTCTCCCAATTGGGAGGGTGCCCCTAAGTGACAGGGGTGCCATTATGCATACGCTGACTCCAGTTCATTGTCAGCCACTTTCACAACCTCTGCATCCAAGGCTGCAGAGATTTTGCATATCGTGGCCATTGTCAGGTTGTGAGTGCCTGACAGCCATCGGCTCACCTCCGTCTCTGTTTTGCCCATCAACTTAGCAAAATCTTTCTGCGACATTCCTCTGGCTTCAAGGATCTCGTAGATACGATTGGCAATGGCCACCGACAACTCCATCTGCAACTTCATTTCAGGCGAGATGTGGCTGCGAATATCATCCATAATTCTGTTCGTCTTCATTTGATTTCTTTCCATATTGTTTCCTAATTCTGCCTCAAAAATAAACATAAAAGTTGATTCCTCCAAATAATTTGGCATGAAAATCAACTTTTATGCTTATTGTTGTAATTTTGTGGAGTCATGAACCTGTAGCATTACACAACAGGGGCCACTCCCATTGATGACATAAGACTTTGTGTTCGTCCCTTCCTATCTATGACCGTATGTTTCGTACGGTCATCCTCGTCCACATTACGCAAAACCACTATGTCTGCCTGGTCATACCCCAATGCCTTTGCCTCGCCATTACCTACAAAAAGGTTTCGCCCTTCTCGTTTGTTATGGGTAAAATCACAACACTTCCTTCTTCCATCATCCTTCAGCCATCTTCGGCCCCACGTCACACGAAGAGCTATCACTTTAATAATTGCAATATCGTTTCTGGCGATGTCTGCATCTTCGTGACGGCACACATGCCGATACCCATATCCTTTATGCTGGCCCCAAGCAGATAGACATCATCGTCAACAATCAAGAAACGGTCGTGGTTCTTATGCGGCAGTTGCACGAACTGGACTTCACGATACTGTTCATTGTGTTTCTTCAAGTCTGTCTGGAACGCCTCATAGTAGCGAGAGTGAATCGTTGCTTCCACATTATCTGCCCGCTTATCCAAGAGTGACAGCACGCGGTCATCCACGAAGTTGTCAATCAGAACAATCCGCTGTTTGGCACTCCTAACCAAGTCTGACACGTAAGTCCATGCGTCCCAAACGCAGCCTGTGGCAAAAATCTGCTCCGGCAAAAGTTTGGGCGATTGTTTGTCCATCTTTGAGAGAATGCTGTTGATTTTATCATCAGTCTGCTCCATCCATAATCTGTTCTCTATTTGTTGTCTTTCCACTCTATCAAGTCGCTGGAATACATGAGCATTTGCTGCCATAAAACGACGCATACCAACAAAGGCATCCATGATCTTAATACTGGTATCAACAGCTTTTTTACTGGTCACGACTGCCGACAGCATCGATATTCCTTGCTCTGTAAAAGCATAGGGACAAGAAGACGAATGTTTTAAGCTATTGAACCGGTCACAATTTGTGACCAGTTCCTGCATTTCTTGTTTTGTCAGTTGGAATCTGAATCTTTCCGGGAAACGGGCGACATTTCTCTTTACCTTTTGATTGAGAACTTTCGTTTCCACCTTGTAAAGCATTGCTATATCCCTGTCTATCAGCACTTGTTGGTCTCTAATGACAACTATTAGCTTGGCGATGTCTATATCTTCCTCAGAAGTGATTTCTATAGCATCGACTAACTGGTCACCGCTCGACCTCTGGTCGCTTTCAAGGAAAGAATTTGCAACCACCTTTTTCGTTTCGTCCTCTTTCTTCTTGTCTTTCTTTGCCATATATCGTTATTGCTTTTGTTCTTGAATAATATCTTTCAGTCTCTGTTCTATCATCTGCCAGTCCTGGTTCAAGTTCACCGTACTGACACGAATAACGTGGTTCGTTTCCTTATAGACATACGAAACATCAAGCTCTGTATCAATCGTCGGATAGACCAAAATTCCCTTGGTGTCCTTCGTATACGGTGTTGCATCGTTCTCCTGATTCATCACGTATGTCAGAATCTGTGAAAGATGTTCGCGTCGTATCTTTCCCCCTTCGCCGTATCTCGAAACCAACGTCTCTTTGTAGTACTTGGCATCAAGGATGATTCTCTTTTTCGTGCGAGGATTATATAAGGTGACGTCAGTTTCCATCATAGGCAGCAGACGATAGGCTTCATCGCTACTCTTGGAGAATGTCATGCCGAATGGTGTCAATTGAAATCGAATATGTGAACGCCCGACATCAGGATATTCCTCACGGCATTCTTGTTTGTAGAAGTTCATCAGGAACTTCTCGAAAATGCGGTTCATGGCTCGTTCGTCATCCATCAAATCCATGAAGTCCCATTTGCCAGCAAGGCTTTCATTAGGCAGCATTGACTGATGAAGCAGGCGGCAGATATTGATAGCGAACTGATAGCACGTGTTGTTACGATGCAGCCTTATTGACTTAAACACGCTATCAGAGAGTTGAATTCGCTTCATCTGAGGCATCCTGCGAAGTGTTGTCAACAGCCTGCTTTCGTTCTCTTCAGACAAATTGCGAATCTTCAAGGCATCCAGCAAGGTCGAGTAAATAATCTGATTAACAAGGATATCAGATGAGAGTTCATCGTAATTGCAAAACATCCTTCCCTGCCTGTATCTGCCCAGTTTCAGCGTCTCGCCAATATTTATTTTCCCCTTTATGCCGTCCATCTCTGCTCCATAGACCGTATAGCCCTGCGATAATCCACGCTTCAGCAAATCGTCTGTCGCATTGAGCAGCACATGAACAAGCAGGTTGGCTAACGAATCGCAACGTTCAACGCCAACGTTCACTTTGCCACGCATTTCACCCATACCCCATGCATAGCACAGAATGTAGTACATGTTTTGTATGGGTATCTGGCGCATATTGTCTTAGTCGCTTAAAATATGGCACAACTCACTGCAGAGTTCTTCGTTGTCGAAGCAAATCTCACGCAGATATGGGAACAATTCGTATTTACAAATGGACTTCCACCACTCCTGTTCATCATCGACAGAACTGAGCTGGCAGAAATAACTGTGACCAATCTCCAAGCCTTTGCCAAGTGAAGAAGAGGTGCGGATGATATCGTTGACACGATTCACCTTCTTGCAAACCTCATCCACAAAGCCCTTGCTCAGAGTCGTACCAAGATAGTTCTTGAACGTCTCGCCAAACTCTGGCTCCACATCGCAGAATGCAAACCTACGACGCAGGGCATAATCTACGATGGCTAT
Source organism: uncultured Prevotellaceae bacterium (assembly GCA_947168395.1). Taxonomy (GTDB): domain Bacteria; phylum Bacteroidota; class Bacteroidia; order Bacteroidales; family Bacteroidaceae; genus Prevotella. Next base: position 31,868 of record CAMVLT010000038.1, read on the forward strand.
CGAACGGTCTGCCGTATTCATGCAGCCGATGATATAGACATTTTCCGGCACATAGAAACGCGGACTGTTCTCTTCGCTGTAAGTCAGTTTCAGCGCATAGCGAGGTGAACGTTTATCGTACTCTATCAGCATCATCAGCTCGCCAAATATCTTGCTTAGATTGCCTCGGTTTATCTCGTCGATGATAAACACGAAGGTGTCTTCAGGATGCTCCTTTGCATTCTCGCAGAAGTTGTAGAAGATGCCGTTACGAACCTTGAATTCGCCAGTAGTCGTGGGACGAATGCCTTGAATGAAGTCCTCGTAGCTGTATGACTGATGGAATTGAATGGTTTCGATATTCTCGTCCTTCTTCGTGCCAATCAGCTGATAGGCAATCTTCTTGGCTAAGAAAGTCTTGCCGACTCCAGGAGCCCCTTGCAAAATGATGTTCTTCTTGCGGAACAACAATTCTACTATCTCATTGAACTTCTCCTCAGCTATGAAGGGCTTGTCTGGGTCATCGGCAAAGTCGTAGGGAGGTGTGGAATCCAAAGCCTCTTCACTCAGATTGGCGCAATATGTAAGGAAGTCGCGATACTTGTTGACGTAGCTGCGAGTGTTCTTCAGTTCCTTAACCTCACCTTCATCGCCTCCAGTATTGATGAGCGAAGTCAGAGCATCACTAACATTGGATATGCGTCCTGCATCTGTTATCTCGTATATATTGTCAACATCAAACAGTTTCTTGCAGATGCTACGGACAACACTAATGCTATCTATCTTCACATATCTACTATTAGCAGCATCCTTTATCTGCTTGGATGTAGCATTCTTGTCACCCATGTAGTGAACAAACGATTGCTTCACATTTTCAGATGACTTGCCATCCAATTTATATACACTTTGTGTTGCCATATCCTTGCTATTGATCTAATGTTTCTTAATTCATATTTGGTTTGATCTAACTTGATCTAAAACATTTGCTCATTTCGTTTTGATCTCCGACCTTTGCCGAAAAAAGTCATGGAAAAGAAATGGATTAAGACGGAGCAGATGCTCGAAGTTTTGAAAGGTGAACCAGACGTTGAACAGCAATATTGCCATTACCTTGGTGGCATCTTACGTTCCACACATTGGCTCGAGTATTCGTCAAAGAAGAACCAGTATGGTGACTCCACAAATTGGTTCGACTATACGTGGTATACAGAATCTGAGTTTTTAGAAATTCATGCTGGCGAATGGTGGATGAGGGAGATTTGAAAACATCGTTTGTTGTACATTTATTACTATTACAAATATGACTATAGAAATGCACAAGGGGCAAGAATTGCACATGGGAGCGACGACTGACGAAATCATAGCCCTGTTCAAAGAAAAGCCTGACATCGAATTGGAATGTTGGTCTTGGAGTACACGCTGGCTGAAATACAACAAAAGACACCGCAAGATTGGGATTACTGACAACAATATCTACGATTGGTACTCCATTAATGACTTTAGAAAGTATTATGGGAGTTGGTACTGGAATTTCTTTATCATGTAAATGAAAAGAGTCCATCGTGCCAGTTCTCGAACCGTCGAGCACGTCATTGTAGAGTATCGTATTTATCGCCTTAGCCATAATTATACCTCCTTCTTCCTTCCTCTGTTACTCGCCTTCGTATAAAGGTCACCTTTGCGGATTTCGCAGACGGCATTGCGATACACCTTGGGAGCATCGCCACACTTGCTGAAATAATTGTTCAAAGATTTCTGGGAAATCAGAAGTTCCTCTGATGAATGAACGTCATAAAGTGCAGCTGGCGAACCGAAGAATTCGTATTCATCGGTAGCCAATACATGAAGTTGAATAATGCTCCTATTTGCCATATTACACATGTAATTTGTCGCAAAGATACAAAAATATTACCTGTTTTAAATACAATCCAACAGACTTAACAGAAAATATGGACAGAGTTTAAAACGGATAATGTATGTTAAATTGCTTTGCGTTTAACACGCTGCTATCGACGAGTTTGACGAGACGAATGATGATATGGGTGCGTATGTCAACGCTGTTAGACTTTCATGTCCTCGCTATTTTCATAAACGGCATTACACTGTGTGTCTTACACTATAACACTATTACACTATTACATAAGGAATTTTGAAAATGTGTACACCGTCATTGTCTCGCACACCGTCACACCGTGTGTTACAGTGTTACAATGTTACAATGTTACATAAGGAATTCCGCATTGTACCATTGTACCATTGTACCATTTGACTTTTTCGTTTTCAGTGTAATGGACGAAAAAAACTATGTATTATATTTATATTATATATTATTATATATAATAATATATAATATAAAGTAATATATATATATCATGGTACAAAATCGATTTTCCAAATGGTACAATGGTACAATGGTACATTGGTACTATACAAAAAAAGCTTATGTAACATTGTAACATTGTAACATTGTAACATTGAACAGTCCTACATGTGCTTTCGGATTGCCGTAAGTAAACATGGGGTTTAGCCTAACTAATCGTGGGGTTTACCCTACTTAAAAGTCAGGGCGAAAAAAACTGAAAAAAGGTTTCGGAAAAGTTTGCTGGTTTCAATTATTTTTTGTATCTTCGCACTAAAATTCGAGAGGCATGAAAATGGTATTAACAATCATAGCAGCAATGATGATAATGATGAACACTTGCAAGGGAAAGGACGCGGAGCCAGTGGTAAGGCCGGCTACGCAGGCGAACAGGTTCTATGAGGGCAATGCGCAGCGGCTCGGCCACGAGGTGGACAGCCTGCTGGCACTCCACAAGGGAAGTAAGGTTTACGACAACGTGGCGGCGCTCATCGTGCCCCATGCGGGCTATTACTATTCGGGCAACGTGGCGGCCTCGGCCTACATGACGCTGAACCCCAATAAGCCCTACAAGCGGATATTCCTCTTAGGGCCGAGCCACCACGAATGGCTCGACGGAGCATCGGTGAACACGGAGGCCGACTATTACGCCACGCCGTTAGGCAACGTAGCGGTGGACCGCGAGACGGGCCGACAGCTGACAGAGGCCGACAGCGTGTTCTTCTACCGCCCAGAGGCTCACGACCGCGAGCACTGCTTGGAGGTGCAACTGCCATTCCTGCAACGGCGGTTTGCGGGCAACGGGTCGTCGGCTGGAAGTGTGCCGCCCATCGTGCCGATAATCATCTCCACGAACAGCTACCAGCAGCTGAAGCGGATAGCAGAGGTGCTGAAGCCGTATCTCACGGACGAGAACCTGTTCGTCGTCAGCAGCGACTTCTCGCACTATCCGTCGTATGAGGATGCCTGCGAGGTGGACGCCAGGACGGGCAAGGCCATTGAGAGCGGCAGCGTGGAGCAGCTGATTGCCGCCATCCAGACCAACGGCCGCAGCGGCAAGCGCAACTTGGCAACGAGTGCGTGCGGCGAACTGGCCATCATCACGCTGATGCTAATGATGGACCAGCACTACGAGGTGAAGCACCTGATGTACCAGAACTCGGGCGACATAGGCGACACCGACCACAGCCGCGTAGTGGGTTACCACTCGTTTGCCTTCCTGCGCAACGAGGCTGGCTTTACACTCACGGATGACGACAAGAAAATGCTGAAGGGCATTGCCTACGAGAGTATCAGGGACTCGTTGGACGGAAAACGAATAGCACAGCCGAAGAGCATTGCCCAATATCCGACGCTCAACTCCAAGTGCGGGGCCTTTGTGTCGCTCCACAAGCACGGACGGCTTCGCGGCTGCATCGGCCATTTCGGCGAGGACGTGCCCCTGCACGAGATAGTGGCCGAAATGGCGCGTGCCGCCGCCTTCGAGGACCCGAGGTTCACGCCGCTGAGACGTGACGAGCTGGACGACCTTGACATTGAAATATCGGTGCTCACACCCATGCGGCGCATCCAGAGCCTTGATGAGTTCGAGTTGCACCGTCACGGCATATACATACGCAAAGGCTACCGCAGCGGCACCTTTCTGCCGCAGGTTGCCGATGAGGTGAACTGGACGAAGGAAGAGTTTGTGGGGCACTGTTCGCAGGACAAGGCGGGCTTGGGATGGGACGGCTGGCGCGATGCCGAGCTCTACGTCTACGAAGCCATCGTCTTCTAAACGTTCAACGTTCAATGTTCAACGTTCAATGTTCAACGTTCAATGTTCAACGTT
>CAMVLT010000039.1 GCA_947168395.1 uncultured Prevotellaceae bacterium
TGCTCGGAGTTTGATAGCGAACGGAGTTCCGAAAGACGTTATCATCAAGAGCCTTTGGCTTACGCCAGAGGAGATAGAACTATTATAGGAGACGTCGAAAGAGGGACTGCTGATCATTTTCTGAGCGAATAGCCTCCCTACGCCTCCACTTCCACTCAGTTCGATTATTTATCCGTTTCCTCGGCCGAAAGTCCGGTCGTTTGCATAATCAGTTCGGCAGTCGTGGATGAACTCGTCGGGGGCGCTCTTGAAACCCATGTCGTTGACAAGGCTCAGGCAGTAGACGGGCTGGATGAGGCGTCGTTTGCAATTCGCTGGCAAAGTTACGAATAATTCCCGTCGCAGCCAAACATTCTGCCTGAAAAGTTTGGCGGTTTGCCTGCTTTTGCCTATCTTTGCGGTGAAATTGCTAAAAGGAACTGACACATTATAGGAGCATTGAAAACCGTTGTTGCCGTGATATTGCTGATGCTCCCCATTGTCGCATACAGTCAGGAGGGGCGGCCGTGGGAGGAGCTTTTGGCCAATGTGCTGACGGCTGAAGACCTGGAAGCGGCGACGTGGGAGGACACCTACGAGATGCTGTGCGAACTGGAACAACAGCCGATGAACCTGAACACGGCTACCCGCGAGGACCTGGAGTCGCTGCCTTTCCTCTCAGAAAGACAGGTGGAGGACCTGATGGAGTACCTATACCGATACGGCACGATGAAATCGCTGAACGAGCTGCGGATGATACGCTCACTGGACCACGTCCAGATAGCCCTGCTGCGCTACTTCACCTTTGTGGAAGAAGAGCACAAGGAAACATACCCACCCGTGAAAGACATCCTGCAATACGGACGGCACGAGGCTATGGCAAACGTGCGTATACCTTTTTATAAAAGGAAAGGCGACAACAACGGCTATCTCGGCTACCCCTACCGCCACTGGCTGCGCTACCAGTTCAACTACCGCGACTACGTGAAGGCGGGACTGATAGGGTCGCAGGATGCCGGCGAGCCCTTCTTCGCCCACCAGAACACGACGGGCTACGACTGTTACTCCTACTACGTGCAGGTCAAGCACCTCGGCCGGTTGGAGAATGCCATCGTGGGGAAATACAAGCTGTCGATAGGCATGGGACTTGTGGTGAACAACAGCTTCGGCATGGGCAAACTGGCCACCCTCCAACAGCTGGGACGCAACAACACCACCATCCGTCCGCATTCGTCACGTTCGCAGACCGATTATCTGCAAGGTGCAGCCGCTACCGTCAGACTGTCGCCAAAATGGCAGGCTACAGCCTTTGCCTCCTACCGTCCGTTCGATGCTACGCTGAACGCCGACGGTGCGGCGCGCACCATCGTCACCGATGGCTACCACCGCACTCCCACCGAAATGGGAAAAAAGAACAACTGCCACGCCACCGATGCCGGAGCCCACGTAGGCTACCGTCAGGGAGGGCTTCACGCCGGAGCCACCATCCTGTACACCCACTTGGACCGCCCGCTACGGCCTGATACAAAGACCCTCTACCGACGGCATCAGGCACAGGGCAGCGACTTTCTGAACGTGAGTGCCGACTACGGCTATCTGCATCCCCGATTCTCGCTGAGCGGCGAGACCGCCATCAACCGCGACGGTGCTGTGGCCACCATCAACACACTGAGCAGCAACGTCGCCGACGGGCTGAACGTACTGCTGCTGCAACGCTTCTACAGCTACCGCTACACGGCGCTCTATGCCCGCAGCATGACGGAAGGGAGCCATGTGCAGAACGAGAGCGGCATCTATGCCGGACTGACGTGGCAGCACTCACCCCGCCTGCGGCTTCAAGTCTATACCGACTATGCCTACTTTGCCTGGGCCCGCTACCAGGTGTCGCAGTCGTCAAGGGCCTGGGACAACCTGATTACCGCCACCTACGAGACTGGTAACTGGATGCTGACTGGCCGTTACCGTCTGCATCTGCGGCAACGGGACAACGAGACAAAGCAGGCACTGGCAAACCAGACGGAGCACAGGGGACGGCTCTCGCTGACGTGGCAGCACGGGACATTCAGCTGCACCACACAGAGCGACGCGGTCTACACGGGGCAAAACGACCGAGGCTACATGATGGGTGAGGCCGCCAACTACAAGTGGCGCGACCTCAGACTGAGCCTCAACGGCAGCTACTTCCACACCGACAGCTACGATAGCCGCATCTACGCCTATGAGCGCAGTCCCCTCTACTCCTTCTCGTTCCCGTCGTTCTACGGCGAAGGCATGCGGTTGGCCATGATGGCGCAAACCGTGCTGATGCAGCGGTTGACCCTGACCGTCAAGGCAGGCATGACCCGCTACTTCGACCGCAGCACCATAGGCAGTGGCCTGCAACAGATCAACAGCTCCGTGCAGACCGACTTGGACCTGCAAGTAAGATGGAAACTCTGATGTTAGCGGACAATCACTATGCGGCCGTTCATGATGTAAAGGCCGGGACGCTGCGGCCGGTTCTCAAACCGCAAGCCCTGAAGGCTGTACCACGCATTATCATCGGTTCTCAACAACCTGTTCTCCCTTAGCCCCGAAGTGGAGTTGGCAAAGGCTTTCAGCTCGTAGAAAGCCGCGTATGGCTGACCCGTGTTGTGATTATAGAGGGCAGCATTCCACCAGCCGCTGGTAACGTTCTTGTTGCCATTGTCCTCCGGCCACCACCAGAAAAGTCCTGTCACCGCCGGATGACGATGGAGCGTCGTGATGAGGTCGGCCGTAAAGCGGCGTTGTCCTTCTTCAGTATAGGGATAGGTACCCGTATAGTCGAACGTGGTGCCTCCCAAAGCCCAGGCATAGCTATACCCCGTCTCCACCACCATGATGTCCTTCCCATAGCCCTTGCTTTCCAACGTGTTGAGTGCTTTCTCTAACGTGGAAAGGTTGCCATGAAAGGCCGGATAGTAGCTCAGCCCGATGATGTCGTAGTCGAGAGCGTTCTGCCGCATCCGGTCAAAGAAGTCGGTCAGTACGCCTGTATTGGGCACCCGCTCGCTGTGCAGCACGATTTTAGCATCGGGGCACTCTTCACGGCATGCCTTCCCAGCCTGCTTCAGCAACGTGAAGAAGCGGTTCCAGTTAGCCGTGCTGCTGTTGGTGTAACAGCGGTTGGTATTGTTGTTCTTGACAGCGGCCTCTGTTCCCCATAGCATGCCGTAGGATATCTCGTTGCCCGTCTGAATCATGTCGGGTGTGGCACCTGCCGCCTTGAGCTGCTGCAGGCAGTCCTTAGTGTACTCATAAACCTTCATAGCCAACTGAGCATCATTCAAGCTCTTCCATGCATCAGGCGTCCACTGCTTGCCTGGATCGGCCCAGGTGTCGCTATAATGGAAGTCGAGCAGCAGCGCCATTCCGGCATCCTTGATGCGCTTGCCCAAGGCCTTGACATAGGCAAGATCCTGACACACAGCCTTGTCGCTGTCTTTCGAGGGGTCGACAAACAGTCGGACGCGCATGGCGTTCAGACCTTCCTCACGGAAAAAGGTGAGCACATTCTGGACGGTCTTTCCTGTTTTATCCTTATAGACCACGCCTGCACTCTCGTATTTCGGCAACATGGATATGTCACCACCAACAAATGGTTGCGCCCCTATGGGGCTAATGAATAGTGAACAGTGAATAATGAATAATAGTAGCAGTTTTCGTTTCATAGTCTCATAGTTTTACTTTTTTACCTTTTTACCTTTTTACTTTTTTACCCTTTTACCTTTACACAATCGGCAAGGATATGCCATTGATTTTTTGGTAGACATCGAGGGCATAGACGTCGGTCATGCCGCTGATATAGTCGATGACGGCCATGAGACGGGTCTCGAGGTCGTCGCTATGGATGGCGTACTGGCTGGACACACGACCTATCAACTGCTGAGAATAGTAGCGGTCGGGGTGCATGATGGCCTCCACCATCTGCGACATCAGCGTCTCCATGATTTTATAACCAGACAGTTCTACATCGAGCACAATCTTACTACGATAGATGCGCTGCATCGAGAGTTTGGCGCATCGCTGATAGGCTTCGGCCTGCAACGGCGCTATATGGTCGATGAGGGCACCCGTGAACTGGCCATTGAGGATTTCCGCTTCGTGGTCGACGAATGCCTTCACACACTCATTCTCCAACTTGCCGATGACGCAGGCACGCAGGTAAACCACTTTCTCGTTGTCGTCGGTCAGTCCCTCGTCTTCTATGCGCTTCAGGATGTGATTTCGGGCGGTTTCATCGAAGAAGTCCAGCAGCAGTTCGGCTATCTCGCCATAGCTCAGAAGCTTCAGTTTATGCGCATCCTCGAGGTCCATAATCTCGTAACAGATGTCGTCGGCAGCCTCCACAAGGTAGACCAGCGGATGTCGCACATAACGTAGTGGCTCACCAGGCTGCGAGATGCAAAAGATGCCCAATTCATCGGCAATGCGCCGATAGGCATCCTTCTCCGAACAGAAGAATCCGAACTTCCCCTTCTTCGAGGCTGTCGATGAGGCGTAGGGGTACTTCACGATGCTGGCCAGCGTGGAGTAGGTCATGACGAAGCCGCCCTGCCGTCGTCCCTCAAACTGGTGGGTTAGCAGACGGAAGGCGTTGGCGTTGCCTTCGAAGTGAGTGATGTCGTCCCAAAACTCATGGCCTACGAACCGTTGCAGGTCGCAGCCCGGTCCCTCCGTGAAAAAGGTCTGGATGGCTTTCTCGCCAGAATGGCCGAATGGGGGATTGCCCATGTCGTGAGCCAAGCAGGCGGTAGATACAATTTGCCCGATTTCATCGAACAATGTGTCGCGCAGTTCAGGGTGCTGTTGCGTCAAGATGCGCGATACGTCATTACCCAACGACATGCCCACCGAGGCCACTTCCAACGAGTGGGTCAGCCTGTTGTGGACGAAGACACTACCCGGCAAAGGAAACACTTGCGTCTTGTTTTGCAGACGGCGGAACGGCGCCGAGAATATCAGCCGGTCGTAGTCGCGCTTGAACTCCGTGCGGACATCGTGCCGCTCAGGATGGCGGTGCTCCTGCCCTAACCGCTTGTTGCTTATCAGTTGCTGCCAGTTCATCGTATGCTGCATGTCAACCATTATTTCACTTGCACTATTCTGTACTCCTCAATGGTACGGCAGTCCTTGTTGATGTTCAGTCCGATGGCCCAGACGGGGCGTGCGTCGGCGGCAAAGCGCACGGCGTAGTCCTTCTTGATAATCTGGTCGGTGGCCTCGTCAGCGGTCTTGCCGTACTTCAGCTCAATGATGTAGATGCAGTCGGGCAACTTTAGGGCTATGTCCATGCGCCCGTCGCTGGTCTGATTCTCAGCCTGCACGTCGGCACCGACACTCATAAGAGCGGCGTAGATGAGGCTCTGGTAGAGCTGTTCGTTTTGGTTCTTGTCCGTAATAGAGTAAGGTATGCCCGCATACCAGCGACGTATGGTCTCAATAAACTGCTCAATGGTAATCTCTTTGAACCGCAGGTCGTTGTAGGCATTGCCAAGTGTGTCTCCGCTGCCTACGTAGTCCTCCATATAGTATTTGTAGAGCGAGAGAGAGAAACCTTCGCGCACTTCGCCGTTGGGGAAACCCAAGGTGAATTTCCGCGTCAGCGGGTTGTATTCCTTTAGCGTCAGGTAGCCACTTTGGTACAGCACAGGGATGGGGTCGGTAATGCGCTCAGTGGGAGCATCAAACCGCTCCAAGCTGGCCTGATAGTGCTCTATCTGCTGCAGGCTGATGCTGTGCTGCCGCATGACATTGACCAGCATGGTCGGTGTGCCCGTGGAGAACCAGAAGTTCATGATGTCGCCCATAGCAAAGGCGTTCACTAAACTCCAGGGGCAATAAACGTCGGTGAAGTGGTTGCTGAAATGGTAGCCGTCGTAGGTCTCCTTCAATTTTGCCACCACGTCATCGTAGCCAACGGCGTAACCAAATGTTTCGTTCTTTTGTTGCATACCAAATATTCTGTTTGCCTGCAAAGTTACGAAAAAACGGGCGAACCACCAAACGATTCGTCCGCTTTTTCAAATTATAACTGCCAGTTTCCCTCCGCGCAGTAGCTGATGACCTGGGAAGAGCTTGTCAATGAACTGGACGATTGATTTCACCACAGAGTTCTCCAAGGGTGCTAAGGTGCCCGCGTGGTTATGCTCACTTACTATGTGTCAGAAGCGGAAGGTAAAGTCCATTTCCTGATTATTTATGATAAGTCTGATGCTGATACCGTCGACGTTAAAGTCGTACAGAAATATGTGGCTGAACTTGACTTTCAAGTGATCTGTTAGCGTGTAACCCTTAGGGTATCCGGGTTGCAGGGTATGGATTAGAGGGAGCGAGGGTAGGGGTTAGCACCGTTTGCGTAGGCGCAAATAACCGTTCGCGTACGCGCAAACAACAGTTTGCGTTGGCGCAAATGTCCGTTCGCGTAGGCGCAAATACAATCGCTTATTTTCTCTATGATACTAAAAAGGGGGCACGTTGGGGGCACCATAGGGGCATGTTTTTTAGCCAAAGGTACCCCCGTTAAGTGATTGACTATTAAGTTAATAAGTAAAATAGGGGCACAGGGGGCACGTTTTTTCGCTTTTTACTTTATGTGAGCATCTTATTCAGATAGATGCAATCGTAGCTCGCCGATTCTTTTTTTCACCACTGAGGACACGGAGGACACAAAGCCCCCTCTGAGGTGCTAATAACGACTGAGCAGTTACCAAATAGCGACCAATCTGCAAAAATATATAAAATAAGATGTGAAAAGTATGGTGGTTTCAGGATAATTGAGTAATTTTGCACTCTAATAGTAATAAGGTATGAAGATACAAGTCGTGAATAGGGGGCATCAGCCCCTGCCGCAGTATGCCACACCCCAGAGTGCGGGCATGGATTTGCGTGCCAACCTGGAGGAGCCAATCACGCTGAAACCGCTGGAGCGTAGGCTCATTCCTACGGGACTGCATATAGCACTGCCTGCTGGCTACGAGGCACAGGTAAGGCCGCGCAGCGGACTGGCACTGAAGAAAGGCATCACCGTGCTGAATTCCCCAGGCACCATCGATGCTGATTATCGCGGTGAAATCGGCGTTTTGCTTATCAATCTGTCACAGGACGACTTCATTGTGAACGACGGCGAGCGCATAGCCCAGATGATTATTGCCCGCCATGAACAGGGCGAGTTCGTTGAGGTGGACGTGCTTGACGAGACGGAACGTGGCGAAGGTGGGTACGGACATACGGGAGTGAAGTGAAAAGTGAGAAGTGAAAAGTGAGAGGTTAAAGGTGAAGATAAAGGTACTGATAGTAGGTTTGCTGATGGCAGTCGGGGTTGGGGCTTCGGCTGACGATGGTATTGCATCTTTGCGCTATGACTCTTATTTCCTTCAGGCCTTGGTGCAACGAGAGAAGGGAAATGCCGATGCGGCCTTCGACTTGCTGCAACATTGCATCAAGATTAACCCACAAGCGGCTGAGGCTTACTACTTCTTAGCACAATACTACCAAGCGCTGAGGGGCGATTCGACAAACCTGAAGACGGCACAGCAGTATATCCTGAAAGCAGCCGAACTGGAACCCGACAATGCCACATTCTTAGAGACGGTGGCACAATCGTATATCAGGCAGGCAGAATACGAGAAGGCTATTCCCGTGATGGAGCGGCTCTACAATCAAGATAAGAGCCGCGAGGAACTGCTCGAGATGCTCTTCGAGCTTTACCAGCAGACAGACAACAACGACAAGGCCATTGAGACACTGAACCGCTTGGAGGCGGCCGAAGGCAAGAGCGAACGACTCTCGTATGCCAAGAGCGAGATATATACCAATATGGGCAATAAGAAAGCCGCCATCGCGGAGATGAGGCAACTGGCCCAGCAGTATCCTAACGATTTGAACTTCAAAGGGATGTATGCCGACATGCTGCTGCGCAACGATGAGGAGGAACAGGCACTCAAGCTATATAACGAGATATTGGCCGAGGAGCCTGACAACACCCGTGCCCAGGTGTCGCTGCGCAGCTACTACCGGGTGCAGGGCGAGATAGAGAAGGCTGACTCGCTGACCGAGGTCATCCTGCTGAACAAGAACACCACTAACGAACAGCGCATCTACCTGATGCGCCAGATGGTGGCCGACAGCGAACGGGCCGACGGCGACAGCACCCAGATACTGAATATGTTCCACAAAATGCTGGCCGGTCCGCAGAAGAACGCCGACATCGCCACGCTGTGTGCCGCCTATATGGACTTGAAGAAGATGCCCCGCGACAGTGTGCGGGCCATGCTGCAAACGGTGCTCAGCATAGCTCCCGACAATGCCGCGGCACGCCTGCAGCTCGTGAGCTTCGCCTGGGACCGCAAGGACCATCAGGAGGTGATTACACTGTGCCAGGATGCCCGGCAGTACAACCCCGAGGAGATGGCCTTCTACTACTATCAGGGCATGGCCTACTATCAGGAGGAGGACAAGGACAAGGCCCTGGAAGCCTTCCAGAACGGCATCGGTGTCATCACGCCGGAGAGCAACCCCGCCATCGTCAGCGACTTCTATGCCGTCATGGGCGACCTGCTGCACCAGAAGGGGCTGGCCCGCAAGGCTTTCGAGGCTTACGACTCCTGCCTGCAATGGAAGGACGACAACATCATGTGCCTGAACAACTATGCCTACTACCTCAGCGAACTGGACGAGCAGTTGGACAAGGCCGAGCAGATGAGCTACAAGACCATCAAGGCCGAACCCAAGAACGCCACCTATCTTGACACCTACGCATGGATACTGTTCATGCAGGGACGCTACGCCGAGTCCAAGGTTTACATTGACCAGGCACTGCAGAACGACTCCGACAGCAGTGCCGTCATCACAGAGCATGCCGGCGACATCTACATCCAGAACAAGGAGCCCGAGCGGGCCGTCGAACTGTGGAAGCAAGCCTTGCTGCTGGATCCGCAGAACAAGATACTGATAAGGAAAATCAAACAAAGAAAATACATTAAAAGAAAATGAAGACATCCTATTTCCTGAAAGTTGCCGTCATGGCATTGCCGCTGGTGCTTGCCTCTTGCGGCTCGAAGAAAAAAATGGTTGAGGAGCAAAAGCCCGCTGTGACTGTCAGTACTGAGCAGACTGCCTTCTTAGACAAGGTGAGTAACAACGTACAGACAACGAAGTTCATCACCTCGAAGGTGAAGTTCTCGGTAGAGGTCGGTGCCCAGGACATCACCCTGACGGGTAACCTCAAGATGAAGCGCGACGACGTCATCCGCCTGCAGCTGATGGCTTTCGGTTTTGTAGAGGCCGCCCGCTTAGAGTTCACCAAGGACTATGTGCTCATCATGGACCGCATCAACAAGCAGTACCTGAAGGCACCCTACATGTCGATTGACTTCCTGCGCAACAGCGGACTGAACTTCTACACCCTTCAGGCGCTCTTCTGGAATGAACTGTTCCAGCCTAACCGCTCGAAGATTTCGGCGGAAGACATGCAGAAGTTCACTACCAACACCGACAACGAGGACGTGGTCATCAGCCTTGAGGACACAAAGCTGGACTACAGCTGGTTAGCCAACCAGAAGACGGGCCTCATCAAGATGACAAACATCCTCTATAAGGACCGTTTCAACGGCAATACACAGCTGAACTGGGACTACGACGACTTCAAGGTGATGGAGAACACCAACAAGAAGTTCCCCAACAGCATGAACGTCACCCTGACCACCCAGAAGAAAGAGGTGAAGTTGGGCATCAAGCTCAACTACATCAACCATGAGACGGAATGGGAGACACGCACCGAGGTTTCCAACAAGTACCGTGAGGTGAGCATCGATGAGATTCTACAGCGCTTTATGGCACTTTAAGGAAGGAAGGTAAAAGGTGAGAAGGGTTGGTATATTGCTATTCGTATTGAGCTTGACGCTCTTTGGTGTTGCGCAGAACAAGAAGACTGTGCAGCGGAAGGCGCAGCCTGCCAAGACGGCTGTCGCCAAAAAAACGAAGAAGACGCAGAAGACGCAGAAGGCCAAGAATACCAAGAACACGAAGAATACAAAGAATACAAAGAGTACAAAGAAGAAAGCCGCTCCTCAACCTACCGTCAAAGGCCTGCAAAACGAGCGACAGCAACTGCAGAAGCAAATCAAGGAACAGGAGAAGAAACTGCAGGCCAATCGCAATAATGTGAAGCAAAGGTTGGAAAACCTGCAAATCATCAATACTGAAATAGCTGATAAGCGCCGTACTATCGACACTATCCGTCACGACCTGACAATTCTTGACGACAATATTGCCACATTGGATGTCCAGCTGAAGGCTTTGGAGAAGAAGTTGAAGGAGCGCAAGCAGAACTACCTGAAGTCGATGCGCTACATGCACCGCAACCGCTCGCTCCAAAACCAGCTGATGTTTGTGTTCAGCGCCAAGAACTTCACCCAGATGTACCGCCGCATGCGGTTCACCAGGGAGTATGCCCAGTACCAGCGGGCACAGGGCGAGGCCGTCATTGTGATACAGGAACAGATGGCGCAGGCCCAGAACGAACTGACCAGTACCAAGCGGCAGAAGAACACCTTATTAAATAAAGGTGAGCAGGAACGGAAGAACCTGGAAGGCAAGCAGGCCGAACAGCAGAAGATGGTCAACACCCTGCAAAAGGAGCAGAAGACCATCCAGAGCGTCATTGCCGAGCAGCGTAAGAAGGACGCCGCCCTGAACGCCCAGATTGAGAAGCTCATTGCCGAAGAAGTGGCCCGTGCCAAAGCCCGTGCCGAAGCGGAAGCCAAGCGGAAGGCAGCTGAGGAGGCTGCCAGGAAACGTGCCGAGGAACTGGCCCGCAAGAAAGCGGCTGCCGAGGCGGCTGCCCGTGAGAACGCACGCCGCATTGCCGAGGCCAAAGCCCGTGAGGAACGTGCCAAGCAACAGGCTCTGGCCGCTGCCAAGAAGAGTGCCGAGGAGAAAAGAGCCGCCGAGCAGGCCGCCCGCGAAGCTGAGGAAGCACGGCGCAGTGCTGAGCGCAAGGCTGCCGAGGAAGCCAAGGCCCACGAACGCGAGGTGGCCGCAGCCAAGAAGATAGAGGAGCGGAGGGAAAAGGAGAGGTTCACCGTCTCTACCGAAGACCGCCGGCTGAGCGGCAACTTCGAGAGCAACCGTGGACGTCTGCCCATGCCCATCACTGGCGGATACCGCATTGTCAGCGGCTTTGGCCAGCATGATGTTGACGGCTTGAGGGGTGTGCGTCTCGACAATAAGGGCATCAATATCAAGGGACAGGCCGGTGCCCAGGCACGCAGTATTTTCGACGGCGAGGTCTGTGCCGTCTTCAACATCAGTGGCGTCATGGGTGTTATGGTGCGTCATGGCAGCTACATCTCTGTCTACACGAATCTTTCCTCCGTCAGCGTACGCCGAGGTCAGCGCGTCAGCACCCGTCAGGCGTTAGGTACGGTAGGGTCTGAAGGCATCCTACAGTTCCAGTTGCGCAAGGGCACCGTTGCCCAGAACCCCTCCCGCTGGCTGAGCCGATAACAGCCCACAGTATATGGCAAGCCCTTGGATTCCCGTAAGAATCCAAGGGCTTGTTCCTTATATAATCATACGTTCTGTTACAGCTTCTGCTCCACCTCAATCTCGGTGAAGGTCTCGATGATGTCGCCCACCTCGATATCGTTGTAGTTGACGAGCGACAGACCGCACTCCAGTCCCGTAGCCACTTCCTTGGCATCGTCCTTGTAGCGTTTCAGGGCACCGATATTGGCGGTGTGGATGACAATACCGTCGCGTATGACGCGGGCCTTGTCCTTGTTGTGTACCTTGCCGTCGATGACAAGACCACCGGCAACGGTACCCACCTTCGAAATCTTGAACACCTGCTTGACCTCAATCTCACCGGTGACGATTTCCTTCTTCACCTTGTCGAGCATACCCTGCATGGTGGACTTCACCTCGTCGATGGCATCGTAGATGATGGAGTAGGTGTTGATTTCCACGCCCTCACGCTCGGCAAGACGGCGGGCATCGGCGGAAGGACGTACCTGAAAGCCCACGATGATGGCATCGGAGGCAGAAGCCAGCATGACATCGTTCTCACTGATCTGACCCACAGCCTTCGAGATGACGTTGACCTGCACCTTCTCTGTGGAGAGCTTGATGAACGAGTCGCTAAGTGCCTCGATGGAACCGTCGGTATCACCCTTCACGATGATGTTCAGCTCATGGAACTCACCTAAGGCAATGCGGTGGCTGATGTCGTCGAGACCTAAGGTCTTTGTCGTGCGGAGGCTCTGCTCACGCTGCAGCTGTAGGCGCTTGGTGCTGATTTCGCGGGCTTCCTGCTCGGTCTCCATGATGTGGAACGAGTCGCCAGCCGTCGGTGCACCGTTCAGACCGAGGATGATGGCTGGCTCGGCGGGACCGGCCTTCTCTATGCGCTGGTTACGCTCGTTGAACATAGCCTTGACACGGCCGTAGCTGGTGCCGGCAACCACGATGTCGCCCACCTTCAGCGTACCGTTCGACACAAGTACCGTCGACACATAGCCGCGGCCTTTGTCCAACGACGACTCAATGATGGAACCCGTGGCCTTGCGGTTGGGGTTGGCCTTCAGGTCGAGCATCTCGGCCTCAAGCAGCACTTTCTCTAACAGCTCGTCGACACCGATGCCCTTCTTGGCCGAAATCTCCTGGCACTGGTACTTACCACCCCAGTCCTCGACCAGCAGGTTCATGTTGGCCAGGTCCTCGCGTATCTTGTCGGCATTGGCACCGGGCTTGTCTATCTTGTTGATGGCAAACACCATCGGCACATTGGCAGCCTGGGCGTGGGCGATGGCCTCCTTGGTGGTGGGCATCACCGAGTCGTCGGCAGCAATGATGATGATGGCAATATCGGTCACCTGGGCACCACGGGCACGCATAGCCGTAAAGGCCTCGTGACCAGGGGTATCGAGGAAGGTGATGCGGCGGCCGTCCTTCAGTTTCACGTTGTAGGCACCGATGTGCTGCGTGATACCACCGGCCTCACCGGCAATGACGTTGGTGTTGCGGATAAAGTCGAGCAGCGAGGTCTTACCGTGGTCGACATGTCCCATGACGGTCACTATCGGGGCACGGCTCATCAGGTCGTTCTCGTCATCCTCCTCCTCGGTGATGGCGTTCTGCACCTCGGCGCTGACGTATTCGGTCGTGAAGCCGAACTCATCGGCCACAATATTGATGGTCTCAGCATCTAAGCGCTGGTTGATACTCACCATGATGCCGATGCTCATACAGGTACCGATGACCTGGTTGACGCCGACGTTCATCATCGTAGCCAACTCCGAAACGGTGACGAACTCCGTGAGTTTCAGCACCTTCGACTGTGCTGCCTCGGCGGCCATCTCTTCGGAGAGTCGCTCCTGAACGGCATCACGCTTCTCGCGGCGATACTTGGCGCCCTTCTTGTTCTGGTTCTTCGAGGTCAGACGGGCCAGCGTCTCTTTTACCTGACGGGCTACGTCTTCTTCGTTCACCTCCAACTGCTTCTGCGGACGGTTCTTGTTCTTCTTGCTCTTACCACCGCCCTGCTGTTGCTGGTTCTCGTTCTGGAAGTTCTGGTTGCCGCCTTTGTTCTTATTCTTCTTGTTCTTGTTCTGGCTCTCATTCTTGGCCTCGGCCTCAATGTCAACGCGCTCCTTGCCAATGCGCACACGCTTCTTCTTCTCGCTGCGCTGCTGGGCCAGCTTCTCCTCGCGCTCCTTCTTCTTCTCCTCCTTCGTCTTCTTCTTAGGACGGGTACTCTGGTTCAGCGAGTCGAGGTCTATTTTACCCAGCACGTTGACCTTCGGAGCCAGCTTGGCCTCACTCTTCAGCGTGAAAACCTTCGGAGCAGCGGGTTGTGCAGGGGCCTCTTCGGCCTTCTTCTCCACTGCGGGTGCTTCGGCCTTCACCTCGGCCTTAGCCTCCTTCACCTGTGCAGGTTTCGGCTCGGCGGGCTTCGGGGCTTCGGGCTTCACCTCGGCGGTTTTCGGACCGGCGGGCTTTGCCTCGGCAGGCTTCACTTCGGCAGGCTTAGCAACAGCAGGCTGCGGGGCCTCCTCTTTCTTCACTACAGGCTCTGCCACAGGGGGCTCCTTGACGCTTTCAACTTTCACCTTTGGACTTTCCGCCACCTCTTTCGCCGGGCTCTCGGCAGCAGCCTTCGGCTTGGGTGTTTCCTTCGGGGCAGCCGCCGGCGCGGGACGTTTGTTCAGGTTGTCCAAGTCAATCTTTCCGAGTGGCTTGAACTGCTGGCGCACCTCCACTTTGGGGGCTTCCTCCTTCTTCTTCTCCTTCTCTTTCTCTTTCTTCTTCGGGAAAATCATCTCGGCCTGCTTCTTGATGGCCTTGTCACCCTTGAACTCGCTGACCAGCGCTTCATACTGCTCGTCGCTGATCTTGGTGTTCGGGGTGGCATCCTCCTTCACCTCGCCAAGACGGTTTTTCTTCTTCAGGAAATCAACTGCCGTTTGAAGTCCTATATTCAGTTCTGATAATACCTTATTTAATCTTACTCCCATAATTCATTTTTCACTTTTCACTTTTCACTTAGCGAAGTTACTCAAACTCCGCACGGAGAATGTTCAATACATCGTCCACGGTCTCCTCTTCCAGGTCAGCCTTCTCGATGAGTAGTTCACGCGGAGCGTTGAGCACGGCCTTGGCCGTGTCAAGACCGATGGCCTTGATGGAGTCAATAATCCACTGGTCAATCTCGTCGGAGAACTCATCCAAATAGATGTCCTCATCCTCTGTATTCTCGTTGACCACACGGAACACGTCGATGGTGTGCTCGGTCAGCATGGAGGCCAGTTTGATGTTCATACCGCCCTTACCGATGGCTAAGCTCACCTCCTCGGGCTGCAGGTACACCTCTGCCTTATGGTTCTCCTCGTCGAGCGTAATCGACGACACCTTGGCGGGACTGAGGGCACGCTGGATAAACAGCTGCGTGTTGGTAGAGTAGTTGATGACGTCGATGTTCTCGCCACCCAGCTCGCGGACAATGCCGTGAACGCGGCTACCTTTCACACCGACGCAGGCTCCCACCGGGTCGATGCGTTCGTCGTAACTCTCAACGGCAACCTTGGCACGCTCGCCCGGCATGCGGGCCACACGCTTGATGGTGATGAGTCCGTCGCTGATTTCGGGAACCTCGGCTTCCAACAGACGCTCCAGGAACACGGGACTGGTACGCGAGAGGATGATACGCGGATTGTTGTTCTCGTTCTGCACTTCCTTGACGATGGCACGCACCGTCTCACCCTTATGGTAGTTGTCGGCAGGTATCTGCTCGCTCTTCGGAAGGTGCAGCTCGTTGCCCTCGTCGTCCATCAGCAGCACTTCGCGCTTCCACATCTGATAGACCTCGCCGCTGACGACGGAGTTCACCTTGTCCTTGTACTTCTGGTAGAGTGAGTCGTGCTCCAGCTCTAAAATCTTCGACGCTAAGGTCTGGCGAAGATTCAGGATGGCGCGGCGTCCGAACTTCTGGAAGTCCACTTCCTCCGACACCTCCTCGCCCACCTCGTAGTCGGGCTCTATCTTCTGGGCCTCGCTCAGGGCTATCTCCTTGTTCTCGTCAACCACCTCACCGTCCTCAACGACGATGCGGTTACGGTGGATCTCAAAGTCACCCTTGTCAGGGTTCACAATCACGTCAAAGTTCTCGTCCGATCCGAACATCTTGGCTATCACATTGCGGAAGCTCTCCTCGAGCACGCTCACCAGTGTGGTGCGGTCAATGTTCTTGGTTTCTTTAAATTCCTGAAAGGTCTCAATCATTGAGGGGCCTTTCGCGCTTTTCTTTGTTGCCATTAAACCCACCCCCACCCCCTCCCAAGGGAGGGGCGCTTGGTTAGTTACGGGGGCCTCCAAGCAAAATTACTATTGTTATTATTGTGTTTATTTCTACCCTATCACCATCCCCCAAATCTATATAGACTCCCCTCCCTTCGGGAGGGGCAGGGGGTGGGTCTCATTTAAACGCTAACAGATATTTCACCGCTTTCACCTCGTCCATCGAGTAAGTCTTGTCAACATCCACCATGACGGGGCGCTTCTTGCCTTCCAAGTGCTGCTTTTCCTGCATGGTGATGGTGAACTCGCGGCCATCGACGGCTTTCAGGATGCCTTTCTGCTTGATACCGTCCTGCTGCAGCACCTCCACCTCGTCGCCAATGTGGTTCTTGTACTGCTGCTCAACCTTGAACGGCTGACCAAGCCCGGCACTGCCGACCTCCAGCTCGTAGTCGCCAAGCTCGTCGCCAAGCTTCTCCTGAAGGAAGCGGCTCAACTCGGCGCAATCCTCAATCCACACACCGTCGGCATGGTCAATCTCAATGACGATACGGTCATCAGCTCCAAAAATAATGTCTACAAGGAAGTAGTCGTTGCCCTGCAACCACTCTTCCACAAATGTCTTTACAACGTCTTTGTTTATCATCTAATTGTGTTATTATAATGCAAATGAGAGACCCTTCCGGGCCTCTCATTCCACTGAACGGGTGCAAAGGTACGAAGATTTTTGCAATCCGCCAAATTATTATGCAGTTTTTTTCGGAGTCAGCAGCTTTTTGTACTCCTCAGGCGTCTGCAGCAGCCTGACGGCCTCCTTCAGCTGACGGTCGTACTTCAGCCCGGCCTCGATGGCGCCAGCCTGATAGTAGTAGGCGGTGATGATGTCCAACTCCAGCATTTGCCGCAGTATTTCCTCATGCTTCGTCAGGTCGGTGGCCACATCGTGTTTCAGCTTGCTTTCCAACAGTTCGAACGCCTCCTTGGCATCGTCGTAGTAGCCCTCGGCCTTGGCTGTCTTCACCAGTTCCTTCAGCTGTTTCTCGCTCACGGGGTCGTAGGTAAAGCCGCTGGCCACAACACGCTGCTTGAAGTCGTTGAAGTCGGCATCCGACAGATGGAACTCGCGGGGCGGGGCTATCGTGGGGTGCTTGCTGATGTAGTCCACCACCCAGTCGAACATCACCTCTGTGGAGTCCTGACCGGAAGCCGACAGATAGAAGGCGATATTCGGAATGGTGTCGTTCCTCACTTCCACGTCGGGGGTGATGCCACCGCCGTCGCGCACCTCACGGCCTGCTGCCGTATAGAAGACGTGCGTCAGCGAGTCGGGCATCCGTTCGCTATACAGGGCTCCCTCCCTCCGTTTCTTGTAGTTGATGGCCTGGATGCAGCGCCCGCTGGGAATGTAGTATTTCGAGGTCGTCACCTTCAGCTTCGTGTTGTAAGGCATGTCAAACGGCACCTGCACCAGTCCTTTACCGTACGTGCGCGTACCTATAATTATTGCTCTGTCCAGGTCCTGCAGCGCACCGCTGGTAATCTCGCTGGCCGAGGCTGTCTCACCGTTGACCAGCACCACTAAAGGCATCTGCGTGTCGACGGGTTCCAACCGTGTCTTGTAGGTATGCCAGAACTGCTTGATTTTACCACGGTTCTCAACGATGGTCTGGTCCTTGTCCACCCACAGGTTGACAATGTCTACCGACTCCATCTCCGAGCCGCCACCGTTGTTCCGTAGGTCGAAGATGAGCGATGTGGCTCCCTGCTTCTTCAGGTCCACAAACGCACGGCGCACCTCACGGGCGCAGCCCTCCGTAAACTGGTTCAGGTTGATATAGCCTATAGACCCACCCCCAGCCCCTCCCGAAGAGGAGGGGAGTTTGGATAGTCCGCCTTGAGAGTAATCAGTCTTCCCTCCCGCTCGGGAGGGGTCGGGGGTGGGTAAAATCCCATAATACGGCAACTCCGGCAGCTTGATGGCACGGCGGGTAATTTTGAAGTCCATCTTCTTGCCGGTCGACGGCCGCAGCACCTTCAGCACGAACTTCGTGCCGGCATCGCCACGCAGGCGGTTGCTAACGTAGCTCACGTCCTTGTCGGTCATCAGCGAGTCGTCGATGCTCAGCACGATGTCACCCTTCTTCAGACCTACCTCAGCCGCTGGCATGCCCTCGTAAGGCTCGTCAATCACCACGCGCTTCAGCTTCTGGTGGTAGCGGATGAGGGCACCCACACCGGCATACTTGCCGGTGAGCATCATCTTCAGGCTACCCGTCTCACTCTCAGGGTAGTACTCCGTATAGGGGTCCAGCGAGCGCAACATAGCTTTGATGCCCGTGCCCACCAACTCATTGGCGTTGAGTGTGTCAACGTAGAGCATGTCCAGGTTCTGGTACACCTCATTAAATATATCCAGGTTCTTCGCCACCTCAAGGTTGCGGTTCTTCCGTCCCTGTGCAAAGGCTATCAGTGGCACCATCAGGAACACTATCGGGAGATAACGTCTTTTCATCATCTGAATCGTATTGGTCATTCAACCTGCAAAGGTAAGGCTTTTCCCCCAATCCGCCAAATATTCGCCCCCGAATTACACAAATTTCACGTATCCTATTCCCCTCCCATTGGTCTTTTGTACGTTAACTACACAGGTTTTGGGGAAAATCTCCTTTCACCTCTGTAATATTGTACCTCGGACGCTGTTTCACATCCAAGAAGATGTTGCCAATGTACTCGCCGATGAGTCCCAAAGCGGCCAGGATACTGCCACCCACGAACCAGATAGATAATATCAGTGACACCCAACCACCGACACTACGTCCCGTGAATAAGCACCAGAACGCCCAGCACGCGACGCATACCGCTACCAATATGAAGCCTAAGCCGAATAATGACACCAGCCGAATGGGCTTTACAGTCACCGATGTGATGCCTCTCAGGGCATGGGTAATCATTCTGCTCAAAGAGTATTTCGTCTCTCCGGCCACACGCCGCTGCCGTACATAGCATACAGTCGTACTAAGATACCCCAATTGCGGCACAATGGCCCGAAGGAATATGGCACGTTCACTATATTGAAGTAATTGTCTGACGGAACGGCAACCCATCAGCCGGAACTCAGAGTGGTTATATATCGTCTTGGCTCCTAACCAGTTCATCAAGCGGTAAAATGCCAACGCCGTACTGCGCTTGAAGAAGGAATCGCTGCTACGGTCACAGCGTACCCCATAGACTATTTCGTAACCATCACGGTAACGGCGCACCATCTCGGGAATGACGCCAATGTCATCCTGCAGGTCGGCATCGACGGTCACCACGCAGTCGGCCTGACCGATGGATGCCTCCATGCCCGCCAGCATGGCGTTCTGCTGACCTGCGTTCCGTCCTAAGTGCAGGCCACAGTGCAGCGGACACTTTTCGTTCATGCGACAGATGAGTTCCCACGTGCCGTCCGTCGAGCAGTCGTCAACATAGACGATGCGGCTCTCTTCGGCTATCACTCGCTTCTCCATCATATCAGCCATCAAGTTTTCAAACTGCGGCATCGATAGCGGCAGCATTGTCTCCTCGTTATAACACGGGACTATAAGCCATAATACTGGCAGTTCCTTTTTAATTTCCATTTACTTATATTGGCTCCTTTTATAAACAGCTCTGGTTCTGCCATTTGCACATCTGTCACTGAAAATGCGGACATAGCCGCAGGCAATAATTCTACCTGGCAGCCAGCCATTCCTTATACAATTCAGTTCGTCATTGACTATAACGAAGTCGGCAGTTCCATTCACCAGCGGGGCAAAATGTTCCTCCACCATTTTTTTTGTGGATCCATATTGGTGAGTCCAGTATTTCCCCGCAGGCAGGGCTTCCTGACGCAAGCCATAGCCATCGTCACTCCAAATTAGGTTCAATATCCGGGGATTATCATAACCGCTCATCGCGTCCGACAGGTGCTCATACCTGGCCCTGTCCTCGTTATCCACCCATAGGGCTATTCTATGGAGCTGGCACTCCTTACCAACGTTGAGATAGACTCCCCATCCTACCACAGCGGCAACGATGTAAGCAAAATACTTCTTTTTAAAAGGACGCGCGGACAGACCTGCTGACCAGACAAGCAGATATATAAGGAAGATGTGGCAAATGCAGTAGTAGTAGCCCAAATTGTGACGGGTTGCCAGGACAAAGAAAAACACACCGACCAACAGTGGCACCCGGCGATAACACGAAAGCTGCCTGCCCAGCAACCAACCACCATAGCACATGAACATCAAAAGGGCCAGGGAGGCCGGATTTCCCCATGACGCTGCAAGTTCAGCCCAAATTGTTGTCGGACGGCTCCCGTCGGCATCACTTACGGTCACTGTACTGAGTGTGTTAATGAAATACTCATGAATGAATGCAGGAACTGCACCTCTCATCCACAGATAGCCGAGGAAAGGCAACGCCACAGCCACTGCACCAACCGCCAACCATGCCAATGGCTTGATATACTCCTTGCGTTCACGAGCCATGTACCAAAGCATCACTAAGACGATGATGCCCTGCATAGCCGCTATACTGAACTTAATAAGTACCAAAGCCATGAAGCAACCGCCAAGCACCAGTCCGCATCGCCTTACGGTCAGCTGTGCTGCGTCGCTGCCGCAGCCATACAACAGCCGAAACAGATAGTACAGCGAAACAGCCACTGGCAGCGTGGCGAAATCCTCCGCCCGTACCTCGAAATGGAACCATTGCAGGAAGTAGGCAAATGTCATCAGTAGGGTCACAGCCATCGGATGTTGGTCATCCTTGAGGAAGATGCGCGCGGTCTTGAAGTTATAGTAAAAAATGCCAGCATACCATAGACAGCTCACCACGTAGACCCCTGTATAACTCCGTGGACTCAGCAAGTAGCCTATGCCGTAAATCAGCCACAGCAGCGGCCCTTTCGAGTCGGCAAAGTCAACGTAAGGTCTCATCCCGTTCATCAGCGCCTTGCCAGAGGTAAAGAAAATGGCCGAATCAACACGATTCCACGGCCCATGTATCGGGGAGTCAGGTGACAGCAGCAGTAATACTAATACCGACCACACTAACAATAATAGAAATAGTTTCTTGTCACTCATTATTGTGCTTTTTGTAAACAACTGTCGTAATCAGAATGGATGAGTTGGGCATATTATATGTCCTTGAATAACAAAGGTCATAACCACATGATTCAATGTCTGCTGACGACATCCCATAGCCTGGCAATGTTTTATCATCAAAGATGATGACAAAGTCGGTATTGCCGGACTTCAGCAGTTCCACATGCTCACGCAGCATCTCTTTCGTCATACCCTTCTGGCAGCACCAGTATTTCCCGGCTGGCAGAGGCTCCCTGTCAACGCCAAAGCCCTGCTCATGGCTGAAGAGATTGAGAATCCGGGGATGAGGGACTCCCGACATGGCTTGTGATATCTCTTTGTACACCTCTCGGCCTTCACATTCTGACCAGGTGACCGTTTCCCTCATCTCTGTATGAGGACGGACGTTCTCAAAGATTCCCCAGGCAAGTATAGCAGACATGGCCACAGCCAGACTCCCCGTCTTGGAAGAAGGACATCCTGCGATGGTGCTGACAAATAGGTACAGGACAAAAATCGTACAGGTAACATAATAATGGTTTGCGTAATGCATGGTTGACAGACCAAAGAACACAACGCCTGTCAGTAGTGGAACTGCACGGTAGTGGGGAAGCCGGTGCCACATCTGCCAGCCACCGAATAGGATAACCAGCAGCAAGGTCAGCATCTCTGGGCAGTGCGAAACATCCGCCAATTCCTGCAAATAGCTCTTGTCATAGCCACCTTCAGCGGATACTGTTGCTATTGTTTGGATGAGGTATTCCTGAAAGAAGGCCGGAAGGGAGCCCATGTATATCAGGTAGGCAATAAAGGGCAAGGCCAAAGAGGCGGCTCCTGCCGCAAGCCATTTCACCGGTCCCACGATCCGGTGCTGTTCCCTGGCATAGTACCATAGTGCCGCAAAGACCATGCTTGCCTGCATGGCCGCTATATTGAACTTGATAAGTACCAAAGCCATGAAGCAGCCCCCCAGCACCAGCCCGCAGCGCCTTTCCGTCAGCTGTGCTGAGGCATCTCCGCAGCCGTACAGCAGCCAGGACAGGTAATACATTGAAGCGGCAACCGGAAGTAGTGCAAAGTCCTCCGCACGGGTCTCATTATGGAACCAGTAAAGAAAATAGGGGAAGGGCATCAGCAGTGTGACCATCAGCGAACGGTGGTTGTCTTTCAAAAAGATTCTTGCCGTCTTGTAGTTAAAATAGAATATGCCTGTATAGCATAAACAGGTCAGCATCCAGACACCAGTATAGTTACGGGGGCTTAACAGATAGCCTACACCGTAGATAAGCCACAGTAGCGGCCCTTTCGAGTCGGCAAAGTCAACGTAGGGACGCAGCCCGTTCATCATCGATTTGCCGCACATAAAGAACCACGCCGAGTCGCATCGGTTCCACACGCCGTGTATCGGCGAGTCTGTCGACATCAGCATCAGCACCGCTGTTGACCACAACAGCAAATACAGTAATATCTTCTTGTCTGTTTTCATTTCATCTTTTTCACTCTTTCGCCTTTAACCGCCATTGCCAGCCTCACCAATACGAAGCTGACGGGAACCGCAATCAGGTACACCGGGAATGGTGACCATACCTTAGGGACGCCTGTCCACAGGAAGAAGTTGAACAGTCCTAAGTAGACGAGGTAGTTGACACCGTGGCTACCTGCAAACCTCATCAGCCGCTTCCATGTCGGCCTTACCCTGAACGTAAAGTACGATGTCATCAGGAAGTTGCACAGGAAACTCAGGAAATAGCCTGTCGAGTAGGCTATGTTCACATCCATCACCGGCAGCAGCACGTAGTAGATGCCGTAGTGAATCACCATCGCCGTCGTGCCGACAATGCCGAACCTCACCATCTCGAGCAGCCGCTCCCTATTTGCTTTTATCGTTCGTATTGTTGCTTTCATTCTTCTTGTAGACCGCTGTGTTCAGTTCCTGACCAACGTGGTTGGTGTATTTCAGACGAAGACAACGGGTATAGCCCTTCGCAATAATCTTTCCCGGCGGGACGCACTCCTTGTAGGTTTGAAACTCGTCGTTGATGACAATATAGTCGGCACTGCCGGACTCTATTATCCCGATATGGCCGCGGTCCATCGCTGGTGTGGAACCGTACTGATATTGCCAGTACCTGCCGGCTGGCTGTGCGTCACTCCAAAGCCCGTGACCGTAGTCCTGACTGTATAGGTAGAGAATACGGGGCTTGCGGCTGCCCTCCATCGTGGCCGATATCTGGGTGTAGGCATTCCTCAGTTCGCTGTTGTTCCATAGGCAAACCTTCCATAGGTCAGAATCTTTACGGAGATTCTGGACAGTCGACCACAGCAGCACGCCTATGGCAACAGTCCACAGCCACTGCCGCCTCAGCGGCTTGTCCGACAGGCCAAAGAGCCAGATAAACAGATAGCAGGCGAAGATGTGGCAGATACAGTAATAATAGCCTAAGTTACGGCGCGAAGCCAGCACAAAGAAGAACAGCATGATAAGAAGCGGTACCCAGCGATAGCGCTTCAGTCGGCGGCTCAACAGCCATCCGCCGATGGCGAGGATGGCAAGTAGTGCCGGGTTCTCCCACCTCCACAGGAAGTATTGCCAGTCGCGGTCAGACTCCACGGTTTCACCGTTGAAGTCCATACCGAGGGTCTTTATCGTATTGATGAAATACTCCTCGATGAAAGCGGGAACGGCTCCCCTCATCCACAGATAGAGCAGGAAAGGGGCGGCAACGGCAGCGGCTCCCGCCGACATCCACCCCAGCGCGGGCAGCACGGCCTTCGGCCGCTCCCGCCACAGATGCCACAGCAACGTCAGGATGATAATCCCCTGCATCGCCGCAATGTTGTACTTGATCAGCACCAGCGCCATGAAGCACGCGCCAAGCGCCAGCCCCACACGCCTCACCGCCGGCTGTGCGTCGTCGTCGCCGCCGCCATACAGCACCCGGAACAAGTAGTACAGCGAGACCGCCACAGGCAGCGTGGCGAAGTCCTCAGCCCGGACCTCGAAGTGGAACCAAGGCCAGAAATACGCCACCGTCATCAGCAGCGTCACCGCCCAGGCGCGCCCCTCGTCCCTCAGCAGCAGCAGCGCCGTCTTGTAGTTATAGTAGAAGATGCCCGCATAGGCGAAGATGCTAACCACATACACTCCCGTGTAGCTCCGCGGGCTCAGCAGATAGCCCACTCCGTAGATGAGCCACAGCAGCGGGCCCTTCGAGTCGGCAAACTCCACGTAGGGCCGCAGCCCGTTCATCAGGGCCTTGCCCGAAATAAAGAAGATGGCCGAGTCGCACCGGTTCCACGGCCCGTGCAGCGGCGAGTCAGGCGACAGCAGCAGCAGTGCCACGGCCGACCATACTGCCAGCAGCAGGTAAATCCTGGTGTCCTTTCCGATCATTCTCATAAATCCCAAAAAATAGGGAGGGTGCGCCCGGGGCGCACCCTCCCTGCTCATTATTATTCGCCCGCTTCCTCGAAGTCGAGCTCAAGGTCAAACTCGCGGCTCATGCCGGGGCCGGTGGCACTCTCTGTGCTGACTGTGGTGCTTATCGCCACGAAGTCGGCAGTATCCATCTCAATAATCTCCGTAACGGGAAGCTGATATTTCCTTTTCATAGCTGTCTTACTTTATGATTTTCTTTCCGTTGACGATGTAGATTCCCCTCCGGGCGGGGGCTGCGATGCTGCGGCCGCCCAGGTCGTACCAGTGCTCAGTGCCGTCGAGGTCCACCGTGCGGAGGCTCTCAATGGCTGTAGTCTCACCTAAGGCCGTGCCTAAGCGGGCGGCGCTGCCGCCCACGATGTAGCCGCGGAACGGCGGGATGTAGGCATCCGTGTTGGCGGTTGTCACCTTCTTCCACACGCCGCCGGCCTGCAGGATGTAGGCTCCGGCAGATGCGGCCTCGGCGTTGGCCAGGCCCGTCAGGGTGCCCTTCAGCGTATAGCCGCCGGCAGCCGAGCTGCCCGTGACGGCCTGTGTCAGGGTGACGTTGGCAATGTCAGCGGGGGTGATGTCCGTGGCAGCCTCGGCCACGGCCAGATACGGCGTGGCGGCTGCGGGGCTGGCCACCTCGGTGAAGCTGAGTGTCTCGCCCTCGGCGCCGGTCAGCTCATAGTACTTCACACCTGCGGTGGGCGGAGCGTAGGGCAGGCAGACCGTGCAGGCCTGGTCGGCGGGCAGCGTCCGCTTGTAGCTGAAGCTCTTTGCCACCAGGCCGTCGGCGATGATGCCGGCCTTGGGCGTGCCTTTCGTCTCGTCAACGCTGACATTAGTGTCGGCACCGTCCTTGCTGATGACGATGATGCCGTCGCCCAGGTCAATCTTCACCTCTGCGTCCTCCGGGTAGTAGGCTTTGGAGCTGCCTGTCGTAGCCACGATATTGGTCAGTCTGATGGAGCCGCCGGCAAATCCCTCCGCCGCCTTTACGGGTACCGTCAGGACGGTGCCCTTACCAGCAGCGACAGTACCGAGGATGTAGCAGGTCATGGTCTCAAGATTCGGCAGGAAGATCTCGACGTCAACGCGCTCGGTCGTTTCGGGAGCACCGGCCAGTGCCAGGCCCTCGCTCACCTCGATGGTGGCCTGCAGGCCTGTCAACTCAATGCTGTTCTCTAACTGCACCTCCAGCAGGGCCTCGCCATCGGGGAGCAGGCAGAGGGAGGAGGGCGTGATGGTCACAATCGTCTTCACGTCAGGAACGGAAAGACTAACGGTGGCATTCTCAGACGCTATCTCCACCTCATTGCCGTCCTTGTCCTTGCCCTTGAAGCCGCTCAGGGTAATCAGGCTGCCGTCGGCCAGCTCATCGGTGGCCTTCACCACGATGGTGGCCACTGAGCCCGTTCCGTCACTGATGAGAGCGCCGACACCGGTAATCTTCATCTGACCAGTAGCCGGGTTCATCTGCGCCACAGCCATGCTTACGCGGCTGTTGTCGTACTTGATCCACTTCTTGCTTGCCTCCGAGCCTTGGTTCTGCACCTCCAGGCCGGCGGGCATCACTATGTAGCCCTCCAGGGTCTTCAGGCCGCCCAGGTCAGTGTTCAGGTTCAGGGTGACGGTCTTGGTCTCGCCCGCCACGATGCTGAAGTTCTCGATGTGCACCTTGTTCTCGGCCAGGCCGGGCCCTGCCGTGCCGACGAGGCAGCACAGCAAGGCAAAGCGGACCGATAACAGGTTCTTGATATTCTTAACAATATTCATGTTACACTTCATTTTGATAATTCATGGAATTCGTCAAATCCGTAGTGTTACTTGCGGAGCACCTTCACGCTCTTGCCGTTCTGGCCGCGCACGATGTTCACGCCCTTCTGCAGGGTCTGCTGGCGCTGGCCGCCCAGACCGAAGATGTCACCCTCGGCTGTTGCGGCAGTGGTCAGGCTGATGCCCGTGGCGTCGCCGGCCTGGCGGACGAAGAAGGCCGTGGCCTGCTGGGTCGAGAAGCAGATGTTCCCGATGCTGAGGCTGCCTTCACCCATCACGTCGATGTAGACTACTGGGCCGCTCTGCTCTGTGCCGAAGCCGATGATGCGCAAGCTGCCGTTGCGCAGCGTGCCGTTGCGCAGCGTCATCTCGTTCGAAGCTGCCTGCTCGCCTACCACCTGCATGCTACCGGTGGTGACAACATCCATCTGGAATGCCGAGAACGCGCGGTTGCCCTCAAGGCTCAGGGCGTAGCGGGTAACGCCGCCGCCCAAGTCGTTCGTGCTGATGCTCATCACGGCATCCTCAGCATTTACAGAGGCACGGGAAGCGCTGGAAATCGGGTCACCCTCGGGAGTCAGTCCAACCTCCAGGTTCAACAGGGCCTGCAGGTCGGCGATGTTCACTTCACCGTCGCCGTTGAAGTCGTACTCGGCACCCAGTGACGTACCTGACAGCAGCAGTGGGATGAAGATTTCAGAGGTGACGGTCAGGCCGGTGGCCTTGAACTTCTTCTCCACGATGCCGTAGTAATTGCCGCCGAAAGT
Source organism: uncultured Prevotellaceae bacterium (assembly GCA_947168395.1). Taxonomy (GTDB): domain Bacteria; phylum Bacteroidota; class Bacteroidia; order Bacteroidales; family Bacteroidaceae; genus Prevotella. The sequence continues at coordinate 26,871 of CAMVLT010000039.1, forward strand.
CAGCACGGCCATGTAGTCGCCGGCATGATTGACCACGTATGCGGCATTCTGCTTCACTTCGCTCTTGTCGAAGAACTCAAGTGTGTAGTCCTCGCCCTCAACAAGGGTCTTGCCGAACTTCTTCACCGTAAAGGTAGGAATGCCGTTTGAACCGGCTTCACCCTCGGTCACGTCGGTATCGACAATCTCCACGGGCTTCACGATGACTTGCGTCACGGCGTACATGCTTTCATAGTTGTTGTCGGCCATCACTACAACGTAGATGGTGGCAACGCCGGCACCCTGTGCGGTCACGACGCCCGTCTCGGGATCAACGGTGGCAACAGCTTCGTCGCTCGACACGAAGTAGTAGTTCTCCAGGTCGGTGGGACTGACTATCTTAACCGTAGCAGTCTGAGGATCCATACCGTAGGTCATGGTAATCTGCTCAGGATCAGCCTTGATCTCACCGTTGGCCCTGAGGATGCTGAAGGTCACGTCTTCCTTCTTGTCGGTGTAGTTGCCGATACCGGTTACAATCACCTTGGCGGTGTTGATGCCGGCCTTCACGTTGTCCTTGAACTCTAAGGTGTAGTGAGTACCCTCAGTCAGCACGTTCTCGCCGTCCTTCACGGTTACGTTGGGGAACTTTGCCGTGCCGTCGTAGGTGAACTCTTTCTTGTCAAGCTCCACGGTGAAGTCCTTGGCGCTCTTCTTCTGGATTTCCCAGTCAACTGTGGCAGAACCCGTGTAGTTGGTGTTCGCCTTGGCAGTCACGGTCAGGGTGTAGCTCTTGGCATCCGTTCCCTTATTGCCGCTTACGGTGTAGTTGGCAGCTGCAACAGTCAGGCCGTTCTTGGTAGTCACGGAGGTAATCTCCACCGTCTGCTCTGTGTTGTAGATGTAGGTCAGCTTGTTGTTCTTCAGCGTCACTGTCTGCAGCTCAGCGGGCTTGATGGTGTACGGTTCCGTCACACTGGTCTCAGAGTCGAAGTTGCCCTTACCTGTAATGATGGCCTTGGCCGTACCGGCATTCACGTTGTTGGTGTAGCTCACCGTGAAGTCTTTATCCTTCTCAAGCGTGTACTCAACTCCGTCCAGTTTCACCTTTACGGTAGCCGTCGGGTTCTTGGCCGTGCCGTCGTAGGTGTACTCAGTCGGGTTCAGCGTCACCGTGGCTCCTTTGATGCTGGCGGCCACGATGTTCCACTTGGTGGAAGCCGTGCCTGCGTAGTTGCCCTTGCCCTGCACGGTCAGCGTGTACTCGCCGACGTTCGTGCCCTTGTTGCCGCTCACGATGTCATAGTCGGCGGTGGTCAGCACCTTGGTGCCGGCCTTCACCTCCTTGATGGTGATAGTCTGCTCCTTGCCGTTGTAGGTCAGCGAGGTCGGGTCCACGGTCACCGAGGTGATGGCCAGATTCGTGATGCTGAATGTCAGCACGCGCGTACCTTTATAATTACCCTTACCAGTGACGGTAGCCTTGGCGGTATTATTACCAACGTTGATGTTGTTGCTGTATGCCACAGTGAAGTCGGTATCGAGCGTCAGCTTCGCATTGTCCGACTTTCTGGTCACGGTTACAGTAGGCTTCTTCTCCGTGCCGTCATAGACGAACGAGGTGGGATTCAGCGATGCCGTGAAGTCGTCCTCGTTGCTGATGTCGGCGGTGCCGATGGTCCACTTCTTCTGGGCAGTGCCCTTGAAGTTGTCCTTACCGGTAACCTTGGCGGTGTACTCCTTGGCATCCGTACCCGTATTGCCCTCGATGGTGTAGCCGGTTGTAGGAACGGTCAGTTCGCCGGCCTTCACGGTCTCAGCGGGCTTCTTCTGCTTGCCGTCGTAGGTGAACGATTCGGGATTCAGTATCAGCTCGCTCAGCGTAGCCTTCTGGATGGGAACATTGATGGTCTGCGGAGTGGTGGTGTTGTGGTTGTCGTCGCCGGTAACCCTCCACTGCACGGGATAGCCGTTCTCGTTGGCATCGGTCTTGGTGGGAATGGACTCCGACCAGGTACTTCCGTTGTCGATAGAGTATTCAATCTTGCCACCCGTGGCGGTACCGCCGTTCACGAGTTCCTGGGGATTAGCGTTGTACACGAGGCCGGTCTTGCCAGTGGGAGCCTTCGTGACACTCGGGTCAACCTTCGTAATCTTGAACGTTACAGTGCGCTCGTCCTTGTAGTTGCCCTTACCCTTGATGGTCACCGTACCGCCGGTGGCCACGTTGATGTTCTCGCCGTAGCTCAGGTCGTAGTCGGCAGCGCCGAGCGTCACGCTGCGGTCGCCGTCCTTGACCACTACTGCCGGCTTGATCTGGCTGCCGGTGTAAGGCTGGTCGGCAATGGCGTCGACGCTGATCTTGTCGGCGTTGATGCTCTTCGGGACGATGTTGAAGCTCACCGTCTTCTGTCCGGTGAAGCCGCTGCCCTCAACAGCCTTGACGGTCACCGTGCCGCCCGTGGCGACGTTGATGTTCTCGCCGTACTCGAACGTGAAGTCCGTGCCGGCGGCAAGCACCGTCTCACCGTCCTTCACCTCGGGCGTCGGCGTGATCTGGAAGCCGGTGTACGTCTGGTCGGGGATGGCGGCGATGGTGGCGCCGTCAAGCGACGTCGTCTTGTAGGTCACGTCTACCTGAACGTTGTAGCCAGGCATCTTCTCAATCTCATAGGTGAAGGCAGAGCCTGTTACGGGTTGCACCTTTATGAGATCTGCCGTAGTGGGCATTTCGCCACGTGCTCCGGCAACGTTCCACGATGTGTAGCGCGTAGCCGTCACCTGGTCCACCTGCCAGCCGTTGGCCTTGGGCGCAATCTCGATGGTCACCTTATCTTTCTCATTAGCCGAGGTAACAGCCTTTCCGTTCACCTTGAAGGTGATGGTACCATGGTCTTCGGCGGTGGCCGTCTTAGTCAGGTCGTAAGCCTGTGCCGTCATTCCTACGCAAAGCAGCAGGAGCGTGGCCAACCAATATCTGAATGAATTCACTTGTTTCATACTCTTTATGGTTTTATGGGTTCATATTTCAGTTAATTCACTCATTTCACCACTACCTTCTTGCCGTCGATGACATACATACCACGCTGTGACGGTTTACCCGTCAGACGGCGGCCCTGCAGGTCGTAGATGCCGTCAACTATCTGGGCGGCCTTCACCTCGCTGATGCCGGTTGCCTCGTCGATGGCGATGGTCAGGATGCGGGCGCCGGAGGCCTTCTCAAGCTCAATCCAGCAGCGGTGGGCGGGCTTATCGCCGCCTCCGATGACATAGACGAACTCACGGCCGTTCTGCAGTACGTAGTAGTCCTTAGCAGCAGTCTGTGCGGCAGTGAATTCCTGTAAGCCGTCCGTACCCTTGTACTCGGAAGCGGGCGTCGGGTTGGCAGGTGTCAGGTCTTCCACGGTCTCCCACAGAGTGAACTCCGACTTGCCGTCCTCTTCGCCCCACGGGTTGTAGATCAGGAACGGATACTTCTTGGCCACCTTCTTCTCGGCGAGCTTCGTGATGGTAGCCTTGCCGTCGGTGGTAACAGCGGTTACAGTAGCCAGGTCGATGTCGTCGAAGGTCTCGACGGCGTTGTCATAGAACTGGGTGCCGAACTCTCCGGCAGCCACAGGCACAGTGTGCTTCTTCTGGATGTTGAAGTCAACGTCGAACGAGTTGATGTAGCCACCCTCGGGAATGCCGGTGAACGTAGCCTTGTACTTGCCTACGCCGTTAAGCTCCTTATCGAAGCTCACTACGTAGTTTGTATTCTCAGTCATAGCCTTGGCAGGGTCGTTTATCACGTCCTGTAGCACGAAGGTCACGGCATCGGTCGTGCCGAAGCGAAGCGGCTCACCCTCTGCCAAAGGCAGCGGATCGGTGACATCCACCTTGTAGCTGATGTCGCGCAGCAGGTCGCTCTCGATATGGATGCTGTGGTTGGGCATCGTGAATGAGTAGGTACCGTCAGCATTGGTGGTAATGGTAACGTCATCGGGCACGGCACGAACGTTGTTGAGGGCATAGCCTTCCTCCACGGTAGCGGTAGCCGTAATAGCTGTGCCCACCTTTGCCGTGTTGTTAGCCTCGGCGCCGGCGAACGTCATGCTGACCTTGCCGTCGTGGTCGTTATAGGTAATGCTATGCGGGGCGTTTTCGATGTCGAAGATCATCGTGGGCAGGAAATCTACGTATCGCTTCATGTCCTCATTGTTAACCTCGCTATAGGAACTGAAACTGTAGGATGCCAGACCAGTGTGCTTGTTGACCTTTATGCCATAGAAATCTACAGTACCACCTTGGAGACTCATCTCCTTTACGTACATACCGATGAGCAGATTGCCGCCCTTGTATTCGTAGGGAGTTTCAAATTCAACTTCAAGCTTGTCCTCGGTGGCATTTAGCACACCTGTATAAACAATAGAAGCTCCTTTCTGGCCGAAATAGGTCTTCGACGAGAACTCGCTTTCCTTAATTTCCTTCATGAACACCTCTGTAGAACCAATGTAGATACGTGGTGAGGAAGAAGCGATGAAGAAGGTCAGTTTGCTGATCTTCACACCCTCTAAGCCTTCCAGTAGAGACTTTTCCATCACGAATTCACACATCTGGTACGCACCGGCATAGATACCATAGACTGGCAGACGGCCGTCCGTGTCGGTACCTTCGTTGACCTTAACCTCGGCAGCTCCAGCCATCGTCGTGCCTGCCAGAAGGAGTACGATCATGGCTAACAAGTGCCTAAATTCATGTCTTAATTGTTTCATAATCATTTGGTTTAAAGTTAATACAATAACTAAGATAAACAAAAGAGGGTGCGCAAATGGCTTGCGCCGCGCACCCTCCATGAGAGTTTACCTTTAAGCGGGCTTTCCGCCTAACAGATTCGATTTACTGCGGTGTACCCTTGAACAGAACTGCATACAGGATGCCGCTCAGGTACGGAGTAGACTGCATGAACTGCTTCACGTAGTAGGGCTGACCATTGATATAGACAGGCTTCTTCTGAGCGATGGGATCGATACCCGACTGACCAATCAGCGACTGAGTGGCAATCTCGCCATCGTGTTTTTCACCGCTTCTGCGAATGAAGCTGTAGGTGCCAGTCCACCACTTACCGTCAAGCTTAACCTTTCCGTACTTCACAGCAAGATTATCGTCAGCACCCTCAACGATGAACTGAGTCAGAGCAGTGTTAGCACCAGTAGCAATACTGATTTCAGTACCCTGGGTTGAAGTTACAGGCTCCTGATCTCCCGTACCTTCTGTTGTAACAGTCTTGGTGAATGCAATGGTACCGATGTAGAGACCAGTCATACCCTGCTTCTCATCGTACTCCTTCATCTGGTTGATGTCCTGATAGGTCACGTTGATCTTCAGACCCTTCACCTCATTCTGGTATGCACCATAGGTGTCGTAAGCCTCAGAGTTAGCGATGGTGACATCGTTCAGCGACTTACCAAGAATACCACCGATACCAGCGTAGCCGCACAGGGTAGCCTTAGAACCATCGACAACAATACCCTTGAAGTTGGCAGGACCATTGGCGAGACCGATAGCACCACCGATGTGCTCAGCCTTCAGGTTGTTGACACCGTCAGAACCAAATTTGCCATTCAGGATAACCTTCACCTTCTCGAAGTTGATAGGACCGCCAACCTCGCTGGCAACCATACCCACATTCTGCAGATTAGCTTGAGCAGGAATAGTGCTCTTACCAGCGAACGACAGGTTCTTAACAGTCAGACCGTCCTTGAGCTGGCCTACTATGAAACCTTTACCAGTCAGGTTGATGTTGGTAATCTGCTTCTGAGCATCCTTCTCCTTGTCACCCATTACGGTGCTACCCTGAATGTTATAAGAAGCATTGTTCTTAATACCAGGCCACTCGAAGTTGTTCAGGTCAATGTGGCTGCGGATAATCGGGGTAACAGTTGTAATCTTATTCAACTGATAAGCCAACTGAGAGGCAGTCCAGATGTTACGTTGCTGGTCTATCACATAGTACTTAGCATAGTTGGCAGGAATCTGCTCGCCGTTCCAGATAGACTTGTTCTGCGGAACCAGCAGGTCAGGATTCTGAACAGTACCGATAGCTGCGAATGCAGGCTTGGTACCGTGGTTCAGATTAACCTTGGTCTCGTTCTTGATGCTGGCAATGTAACCTTCGTTCAGGAACAGAGCGTTGGTGCCCTCCTTACTCTTGGGTACGAATGTGAGCGTGTAGATAGCCTCACACTTACCCTCCTGCGGGTCAACAGATACAGTAGCGTTGTGGCCAACTTCAACTTCCTCTGCAAACGACGGGCCTTCCATAGCGTAGTCATTGTCAGCATAAATCTTAGCGTTCGTATTTTCCTTCAAGTTCTCAACGCGAACAGCACCTCTCAGGTTGACATCATTCTCAGCCCACATGTTACCAGCAGCCTGGATGATACCATCATTCTCGGTGAAGAGATCAATGTCATTGCTTGCATAGACGGTGAATTTCACAGCCTCAGCAGCGTGCTGATTCAGGAACTCAGCCACCTCGTTGTTGACCTGATCGTTAATGATCAGCTTACTCTTGTTAGAAGTGACAATCACCTTGCCATTCTCTGCATAGAGAGGACCATAGCCAGCAGACCTTGTAAGATAATCACCTATTCCTTCTTCAAAAATACCTGAAAGAAGGGCAGTCATATTAGCAAGCTCATCTTGATTAAACAATTCATAGATTAAATCACTCAGCTTGCCTCCAGAGTTGTTGTTGTATGCCAAGTCAAACATGTTAAGACCAACGTTGTTGATATCGATGTTTTTATCCTTTGTGAATACAGGACCGGAGATGAACGACTGGCCAGTTACTTTCACGCCGTCGTAGGCTGCGACAACACCACCCATGTTGCTAGAGCCGTCAGGTCTATGCATTGAAAGCCCATCTCTATCCACTGCTATCATAAGGCCTCTTCCGAGAACATCAACCTTACCCTTGACACGGAAGTCACCCATTGCAAACGCATAATTGGATTCTTCATAGTTCTCCGGGTCGGATGTGCTGACAGTCAAGTTGACATTCTTAGCTGCCTTGGCATGGGCATCAATGTCACCAATGAAGTAACCGTTGATGTTAATAGCGGCAATACCCTTGTTCGTGTATCCCTCGGGTGCATCAGGAACCTTAGCCTTGGTAGCAGGAATAATGAGTCCATAAGGAGAACTGGTGTAAGCAATCACAGCATTCTCGTCAACGTTCAAAGCCTGGACGTTGTCAGAGAGGAACATCTTATCACCCATCAGAATAGAGTTGATTGTCTGACCCTCTTCCAGCTCGATTTCACTGTCACCGAATGTGAACGAGGTAGCATCAACCTTCAGACCACTCACAGGAGGTTCTCCTGTCGACAGGCTAGAAGTCATGTTCACAAAGCCGAATGCGCTCTTGTCAAGCTGAACATCCATGTCGAACTGCTTGGCATTCTTAATCTTGGTTGCATCAGGAAGTTTGCCAATCAGCTCAACAGCAGGAGGCGTAACCTCAGAGTCAGTATCCTCATAAACCAACGTCAGTGTCTGCTTGTCCTTAGAAGCATATACACCATTCTGGAAGTCGATGGTAATCTTAATGTTCTTGTTGGGAACATAGATAACGTTGCATTTAGCGTTGATTTCAATCGGGTTCTTGGCAACCAGATTCAGCGTGCTACCTTCTGTAGCAGACTCGGCCAGCTGAGCCAGAACGTCGTTGATAGCGCAGATGTCCTTACCGTCAACGGCTGCATTGTATTCCTCAGCATTGAACGTGTAACCACCGCGCTTGATAACCTTGTTCTTGCGCCAAAGCTCGGTATACTTCCCCTTCACGCAATCTTCAGTTCCTGAGACAATGATGTCAACCTTCTTATTGATTTCATTACCCTCAGCGTCATAGTCTGTGCAGACCAGGGGAACAAACACCTTAATGTGCTTGGCATCGTTGGCACCCAGACCTACCTTGCTAGTCAGGTCAACGATAATCTCGGTGTTCGAATCTTCCTCGTCAACCAGATCCAGGTAAGAGATGCGAGCTGTTTCTTTTTCTTTAACAGTTTTACCATCAGCTTCATAGGCGATTCTGATGATGTTGTTGTCTTCGAGCACAGCCTTGAACTTACCGGCAATAGGCAGGAACTCCTTGGTCTTGGGATCCTGAACCTGAATCTTCAGGCACTCGTAGCGCTTGCTGGCGTCATACAACTGATAGCAAAGGATACCAGTCAGGTACTCCATCTTGCTCTCTACATAGCCACCGTCGGCAATGATCTTACCCCACATGGGAAGGCGATCCTGATAGAGAGGATCATTGTTCTCGGGATCATAGTCGCGGCTATAGTCAGCAAAGTAGGTCATGTAGTCGGCAATGTTCACGTCAATCCAACCCTGAGTGTGGTTGTCGTCGCCATGATGTTCGGGATCCTGACTCTCCACATAGTCCCAGTGACCACGGATGATGTCCTCGCGGGGATAGAGTGCGTAGACGGGCTCACCGTTGATGTTAGAATGTGAATTCTTCATACGGAAAGCATAAATGGGCTCACCGTCATCATCAGTAGCGTCCTTATGACGATACTCATAGATGTTGTACTTGGTCAGGGCGTCATCGTACACGCGAATCTCGTCCTTCTCAGTAAAGTAGTACGTGATCTCCGCAGCTCCGGGAACAAAGTCACGGAGGCCACGAGTCAGCGCATTACCGTCCAAATTCATCTTCGGCATAGTAACAACCATGTCTCCCTCGCCCAAAGTGGCGCGGAAGTCCTGCTTCTGGCTCTCACCGAAGAAGTCGTCATTCGAGCAGCTTGCCAGCGCGAGCAGGCCAAGTGCTACGGGAATAAACTTCATGAATTTTTTCATAAACTTGTTGATTTAATTGTTAATAAAAAAGAAAACTAAAAAAATAATCATTCAAAATCTCCCCCTTCGAAGGAACGAGAATCATCCCAAATAGGCTTCGGGCGAACGATACCGTCGTCAGGGTTAGTTCCAGCCAGCAACTGGCTTTCAAGATCAATGTCAAGAATCTCCACCGTGGGAGCTTCATACATCTTCAAATCTTTCTTGTTCATGATGTTTGTTAAAGTTTTAAAAGTGTTAATAATGTGAATTGTCTATATTCTTATCCATATACGCGCGCCCACAATATAGCACGGGCTA
>CAMVLT010000040.1 GCA_947168395.1 uncultured Prevotellaceae bacterium
TTCTCCAGCAACTTGAGAGACAATTGCCGACTGATTTGCATGAGGAGGAATTTACGTATATAGAGCCTTTCGTCGGTGGTGGAGCAATGCTTTTCTATATGCTGCAAAACTTCATGAACATCAAGCAAGTAGTTATTAACGACATCAACCGTAATCTGACGGAAGCCTACAGAGTCATCAAGCAGGAACCAGAGGGGCTTGTCTATCGTTTGAAACACATCGAACAACAATATCTTAACATTACAGTGGAGGATGAACGAAAAAAAATCTACCTCGAAATGCGCCGTCGATTCAATGAGGAAGTATTAAACAGCCTCGACAAGACCGCTATTCTCATATTCCTCAACCGCACATGCTTTAATGGTCTCTATCGTGAGAACGCGAAGGGCTTCTTTAACGTCCCATTTGGCCGCTATGCCAATCCGACCATCTGCAATGAGGAAGTTATATACGCGGATAGTGAGCTGTTGAACCGCTACGATGTGCAAATTCTCAACGGGGATTTCAAGGAAACGGCAAAGGCTATTGACAAAGCAGAGCAGACCTTCTTCTACTTCGACCCGCCTTACCGTCCTCTAAGCACAACCTCCAGTTTCAATAGTTACGTCAAGGAGAGCTTCAACGACGATGGTCAGCGAGCTCTCGCCGACTTTTGCCGAATGCTCGATCGCAAAGGGAACGTCCGCTGGATGCTCTCAAACTCCGACTGCTCGGCCAGGAACCTTGATGACATGTTCAAAGTGGAATACAGAATCGCTTGTTAAGTTATGAAGAAAGAAACGCAGGAACATCAAGTCATCGAGATGATGCGTAAGGAGGGAGGATATGCCACCTTGCGCCGCTTGAACGAAATTGTGGACTTCTCTTCTTGGAAAACAAAGACGCCAGAGGCCACCGTTAGGAGAATCGTGCAGGACAGTAAGCAGTTTTTCAAGATTCAACCAGGACTCTGGGCCCTCGAGGATTTCCGTGAAGAAGTGTTGCGCAAGTTTGAACTTAAGCCAGGCAATAAGCAAAGTGAAGAGCAATTTAGCCATGGCTATTACCAAGGACTACTCGTTGAGATTGGAAAATTCCGTCATCAGACAACCTATGTTCCTGCGCAAGACCAAAACCGCAAGTTTATAGGCCAGCGTCTCGCTGACATCACTGACACTATAGAACTTCCCGCTTTCACTTACGACAAGTTAATGAAGCGGGCAAGGACGATTGATGTTATCTGGTTCAACGAGCGTCAGATGCCATCGAACTTTTACGAGGTAGAGCATACAACTGACATCAAGAATTCGCTCTCGAAGTTTTATGAATTGCAAGACTTCTATGCAGGTTTTTATATTGTTGCCGATGCAAGCCGGAAGAAAGAGTTTGACGACAAACTTCACGTATCTATGTTTGGAGCTATCGAGAAGCGCGTGAAGTTTATCGACTATAAACGTGTTGCCGAAATGTATGAAGGTATAACAAAAGTCAGTAATTCCATTTGGTAGAAATCAATAATATGAAAGAATACAAGATTGAAATCACAGAAACAAATATCAAAGTAGTAACGATTGAGGCCAAATCTGAATCGGATGCTATGTCAATAGTAAAAGCTGCCTATGAAGAAGGTGAAATTGAGATTACGGAAGAAAACGACTACGTTGACGTGAACTATCATTTTGTTTAATCAATAACAAAAAACATCTTCGGCTGATAAAATCGTAAGCGTCAACAAGGGCGAATGGGACAGGGGCGGCACCAATGAGGAAATTAACGAATTCAACAAACGTTGGATTGGCCTTTGCCGCGACAAGTTGAAGGAGGACGGAACCATCTGGATTTCCGGCACCTATCACAACATCTTCTCCGTAGCTAACAGTCTCACCGAACTGGGCTTCAAGATTCTCAACGTAGTAACATGGGCAAAGACCAATCCGCCGCCCAACATCTCCTGCCGCTACTTTACTTACTCGACCGAGTTCATCATCTGGGCACGGAAGAGTGCCAAGCGTCCACACCATTTCAACTACGAGTTGATGAAGCACTTGAACGATGACAAGCAGATGACCGACGTGTGGCGACTGCCCGCCATCGCCCCGTGGGAAAAGTCCTGCGGCAAGCACCCCACGCAGAAGCCTCTTGCTCTATTGACTCGCATTATCCTCGCCTCGACCGAAAAAAACGCCTGGGTACTCGACCCATTCGCTGGTTCCTCTACCACTGGCATCGCCGCCAACCTAATAGGTCGTCGCTACTTAGGCATCGAAAAGGAAAAACAATTTTCTGAGATGAGTAGCAGACGACGTGAAGAAATTAACAATCTCAAAATATATACTGATTACCGTTCAAAGATAAAGGATATTGCAAAATCGGAGATATTAGAGCCATCATGTTTCGTATGTGAAGACAGTATTATTTATGATTTACCTTTTTAAGTAGGGATAAATCTTGTGGCAAACGGAACAATCCGATAGCACCATATATCATATAGCTACTTTGATTGCAGGAAAATATTAAGGAGGAGAAAAAAGGGAACTAAAGCCGGAACAATAAAGGCTATGTGCCATTTTGGGCTTAGGGTATGTAACTGGCATGTAACTGGAGGCCTGTTTTTATGGATGAGCGTCTTTTGACAGTGCCGATAAATAAGGGGATTTTCAGTTGCGAATAGTATGTAACTGGTATGTAACCCGCATGTAATTGAGAGGGGAAATTTTATCGATTATGGCACTTATGTATGGTGGGAAGACAAACAAAAAAATGTAAAGAGATGCAAATAGTCCAAAGAAAGTTTGGGCATTTGCAGATTCTTTAATACCTTTGCATTCTGTAAGAGCGTTCTTTGGATTTGTGTAAAATGTGTAGGAACATGTAAGTCCTCTCGTTTCCAAAGTGTTACCAGTTCCTTTTTATCATATAGGTAACACATTGATTTCCAAAAGAATTTAGAATTAGTGTCATTTTCGGACGTTGTCATTCTGTGTGTTCAAACTTCGTCAAGAGAGCGGAAATTGTAACAAGTTATCTTTTAATGATTACTAAAACTATAGCAACAATGAAACAATTAAAAATGTGGATGAATGCCGTCATCCTTATTTGCGGCACGGCAATGGTGCTCACTTCATGCAGTAACAAAGACAATGCCCCCGATCCAAGTTCGACAATTCCCAAGTGCTACAACCTCATAGCAGATGAGTACAAGGAAATCCTACTTGACCCGGACTTAGAGGCTAAGTATGCGAGCATCGTTCAGGACCAGGGTGAGCAGTTCACCATCGACAGCCCCAAGTCCGGACAGAAACTTACTATCTATTTCTATCGTCCCGATGGCGTTGGGAAAGAAGAAAAGACCCCCGTCGTGTATTATTGTCATGGAGGCGGCTACGCGACAGGAAACGCCACGATGTACGGCAACGACTTCCACGAGATGGCCAACAGGCTTAGGGCCACGGTGTTTTCTGTGGAATATACGCTGACTTCTGATCCTTCATACACCTATCACATAGAGTTGGATGAGGCTTATGCGGGGTTGGTTTATATCCATGAACATGGTGCTGAGTTGCATGTGGACGGTGACAATATCGTCATCATGGGTGAAAGTGCTGGTGGTGGATTAACTACCCGTATGGCGCTGTGGAACAAGGACAAGGGCAACATTCCTGTAAGGGGCGCGGTGCTCATCTATCCGATGCTCGACTATCGCACAGGCGGTCCTGACGACCTTCACCCCGACAATATGACAGGCGAGTTCATCTGGTCAAAAGAGGAGAATGTCCTTGGCTGGGCCTATTTGAAGCATGGACAGGAAATCCCTGCCGACGAGATGATTTATTACTCTCCAGCGGTGGCTACACCACAACAACTCGCAGGGTTTCCCAAAACGTTCCTCATTGTCGGCACCCTCGACCTCTTCGTCCATGAGGACAAGGCTTTCGTGGAACAACTATCGAAAGCTGGCGTACAAGTAGAGTCGTTCGTGGAACCCGGCGTACCCCACTCCTACAATGTCATATTGAACGACAGCCCCCAGACCATCCGCTTCAAGGATCTTCGGGACAATGCCGTCAAACAGATGTTTAAGGGAATATAAAGGTTCCGCAGATCACATTTTCATCAATGAATTGGGTGGAACGATTCCGATGATTACTCCAGCATCAATAGCGGAAGCACAAAATTAACGAGACCTGAAAACGTACCGTCGGGATGCTTGCGAAGAAGGACTTCGGCTGGCATCCCGATTCCTATTGTCAGCAAAATGCTACCATGACGAGTTTGTCGATATCCTCGGTTATAATGAGTATGAGGTTCCTATGAGGTATCCATGAGGTGTCTCAAATGTACCTCATACTCCGAACCCCCTGTGTATAAAGGGGATTCGGAGGATTACATGAGGTTATGAGGTGTCTTTGCGATTCTGCATTGAAACGAAGAGGCTACTCTTGACTACGGCTTCCGTATGGTATAGGTGCCCGCCTGGTAGTCCTTTGCATTGGTATCGCCAGGCAGGGTTACTGTGGCAGTAGTTCCTGTGGGGATGGTGAAAGTCCATATCCAGTCGTTACCTTCGTACTTCCAATGGCTTTCTATTATGCCGGCTGCCGATTGGTAGGTGGCATCGAGGTGGCCCAGACGACGGTCGGGCACGGGTTTCATGATGATGTGCTTAAAACCTGGCTGGGCTGGGTCGGAGGCGATGCCTGCACAGGTCTGCCAAATCCACTGGCATACGGCTCCGTAGGCATAATGGTTAAAGCTGTTCATGCCGTTAGGGCCCATGCCGCTTTCCTTCGTATAGCTGTTCCAACGCTCCCAGATGGTGGTGGCGCCATTATCGACGGAGTACAGCCAGCTGGGGTTCTTGCGCTGGAAGAGCAGGGTGTAGGCCACATCGGTCATACCGTTGTCGGTCAGTGTGGGCATGAGGATGGAGGTTCCCAGGAACCCCGTCTGCAGGCAGTCGCCATGCTCTCTGATGTTCTGGCGCAGACGCTCAATCATCTTTGCCTTTGCCTCGCCCTCGAAGAGATTGTTCTTCAGGGCGAAGAGCGCAGGTGTCTGCATGGTGTTGAGTATGTCGCATTTGAACGTGCCGTTGGCATTGAAGAACCGCTTGCGCAGATAGTTCTTTGCTTCGTTGACCATAGTTTCGTATTCTGCTGAGTTCCTGCCTGTAGCCTTCGCCATATCGCACATTATCGCAGCATCAATGGCCCAGTAGGATGCTCCCAGATAGTTCCAATACTCGATGGCCTCGGGCTTCGGCTCGTTGCCGTCGAAGGCTCCACGCCCACAGGTTTCCAGAGGCTCATAACTCAGCCAGTCGCCCCACTGGTAGTTGCCATTCTCCTTGGAGAGTGCTACGTGGTCGTACTTCGTAAGGTTGATGTGGCTCATATATCGCTTCATCGACTCCCAGCTCTCCTCGATAATCGACTTGTCGCCGAACTGCTTCCAGACGGTCCAGGGCACAATGATGCCGGCATCCGACCAACCAAAGCGCATGTACTCATTATTCCATGAGCCGTACTGGCCTGGAGGTGCCACGCTGGGATAGCCTCCCTCGTCGTTCTGTGTGTCGCGCAGGTCGTGCAGCCATTTGTGGAAGAAACGGTTGGTATTGGCGAAGAACGTACCCGTCTCGCAGAACACCTGCGTGTCGGCAGTCCAGCCTAATCGCTCGTTGCGCTGCGGACAGTCGGTAGGCACGCTCAGGTAGTTGGAGCGCATGCCCCAGATGGTGTTCGAGATAAGCTGGTTCACAAGGTCGTTGCCCGTGGTGATATGTCCCGTTTCCATTTCTGGAGTGATACTGCTTACAGGTACGGACTGTATGTTTTCTATCGTGACCTCATTGGTGGCGGTGATGTCGAGATAGCGGTAGCCAAAGAAAGTTTGGCGAGGGGTGTAGTCCACCGCTTTCTTGCTGTCGGCAAAGGTGTAATCCAGTCGCATGCTCTTGTCGTGGATGCGCAGGTTGCGGCGATGGATGCTGCCTTCCGGCCCGTCCATACCACGACTTTTGGCACCGTTGCCATCGTTCAGCAGTTCGGCGGGCAGACAACTGAGTCGTGTACCCTCCTTGGCTTTAAAACGGAACGAGGGAACCGCTGCGCAGTTCTGTCCGAAGTCGATGACGAGGTGCTCGCCCTTATTGATAACCATTCTCTGGCCGTCTTTATATTCGCGGTCGACGACAATTTTGCCGTATGTCTCGTCAGTTGAGCCTTCGGTCTTCGAATAGACGTATGCTCGTTTGGGGGTGAGTGCCCACTCATTGATGTGATAGATCTCGGCGCCGCAATTGGGTACGATGATGCCTACATATTCATTGCTGACTGCAGGTGCGGACAATACTTGCAAGTCGGTTTCGCGGGCGTCATACTCCTCGCCGTCGAAGATAGCGGCATGTCTCACAGGACCGGCGATGCCAGCTTTCCAATCCTTCGTGTTAGTGCCGTACAGGCGTTTCGTTCCGTCGGCAAACGTCAGTTCCAGCACACCACGGAAGGCACACTTCTGTCCGTACATGCCATTCGATCCGCTGGGTGTGATAATCTTGTCGGCCCACCAGCCTGGCGTCACCTGTGCTGACAGCGTGTTTTTGCCTCCCTTCTTCGTCAGGAATTGCTTGGTCACGTCGTAGGTAAACGAATACTTCGTGCGACTGTGGTGTGAGAAGCCTGGGCGCAGCACCTCCTTGCCGATGCGTTGACCATTTACGTACAACTCGTTCACACCCAAGCTCGTTGTCATCCACAGGGCCTTTTTCACTTTCTGCTGGTTGGTGATGGTGCTCACGAACCAGCATGCACCGTCGGCAGCCCGTGTGTCCTCGTCCACGCGACCTTGCACCTCGGGCGCATCAGCCACGCAAATCCACTCCGTCCCATTCCAGGCCTCATCAGGCAGCGACTGAGCATCCTTGGCCAAGCCCTTCTGCCGTTTCAGCACGACGGGGTCTCCCTGCCAGTAATCTTCTGCATAAATACTGCTCCATCCTGCTAATAGGAAAAGTGTAGAAAGAATAAATGTTTTCATATCTCGTTGCTTAATTGTTTTTGTCTGAATTCAGTGGGAGTCATGCCATACTCGTTTTTGAAATTCATGGTAAAACTCTTGACGGTGGTGAAACCTACGGCGTATGCAATTTCCGTGACCTGCATCTGAGAAGTCTCCAATAGTGCCCTTCCGCGCTTGATACGGATGGTGCGGATAAACTCTGCTGGTCCTTGTCCAGTAATGGCCATCAGTTTCTTGTAGAGTGTGGTACGTGCCATGCCCACCTCGGCAGCCATTGTCTCTACTGAGAATTCGGAATCGCTGATGTTCTTCTCAACCAGGGCGATGGCTTTCTTGATGAACTGTTCGTCCAGTGGCGTGATGGTAATCTCGCTGGGCTCAATGTTCATCTTCTGCCGGAACTGCCTGTGGTTGTCCTGCTCCCAGTCGATGAACTTCTTCACACGCAGTCGCAATACCTCAATATTGAACGGCTTGGTCAGATAGTCATCGGCACCCAGTTGCAGTCCCTCTATTCGGCTGACATCGGTGGTGCGAGCCGTGAGCATGATAATGGGGATATGCGACAGGTTGATATCAGTCTTTACCCTGCGGCAGAGCTCGAAACCGTCAATGCCAGGCATCATCACGTCGCTGACAATGAGGTCTATCTGTTCGCGCTGCAATACGTCGAGCGCGGCTGCTCCGTCTGAGGCTGTGTGTACCCGATAATCCTCCTTCATGCAGCTGCTGATGAACGAAAGCATGTCCTGATTGTCATCGACAATAAGGATTGTCTTGAGGTTGTTTTCATCCTGACCATTAATCATTGACGATTGACCATTAACCATTGACGATTGTTCCTTTCCGATGGGCAGTATAATCGTAAAAATGCTGCCTACGGGACTGTTGTCGCTGACGCTGATAGTGCCATGATGCAGGTGGACATAGTCGCTGGCAATGTGGAGACCGATGCCGCTGCCGGTCTGTGAACTGTCATTGCTGGCCGACTGATAGAAGCGTTTGAAGATGTTGGGCTTATCTTTGTCGGAAATGCCCTTGCCGGTGTCGGCCACGGCGATGATTATATGATTCTGTTCTTGGCGGAACGACAACGAGACGCTGCCACCTGCAGGTGTAAATTTCAGGGCATTCGAGAAGAGGTTGTATATTACCTTGTTTATTTTCTCGCGATCGTAGTCCATCAGGAAACTGTCGGCATCGTGCTCGAAACTGAGGTGGATGCTGCGCTCTTCGGCATAGTCGCTAAAGGATACGAGTATGCTGTTCAGATGGTCAATGATGTCGCCACGCTGCACGTTCAGTGTCTCGCCACCCGCATCCAGGCGACGGAAGTCGAGCAGCGCGCTCACCTCCCTCAAAAGTTGCTGGGCATTCTTGTCGATATTCTTGAGTTGAGCCAGCAGATTGTCGGGCGTCTTTCCATCCGCCAGTTTTCTCATGATTTGTTCCAGCGGCGAGATGATGAGTGTCAACGGCGTTCGCAGGTCGTGGCTGATATTGGTGAAGAACTGCAGCTTCATCTCCGTAATTTGTTCCATTTTCTGTCGCTCCATCAGTTGCCGTTGCCGCTCCACACGTTCCCGTTGTCGTTTGCGCATGTTGCGCCACAACAGGTAGAGGACTCCCAAAACAAGAACGGCATACAGTATATACATGGGCACACTACGATAGAACGGTGGAGCCACGCTGATGCGCAGTTCCCTTGGTGTGCTCATACTTCCGTCCTCATGGCAAATGCACAGTTGCAGCGTGTAGTCGCCGGGAGGTAGGGCATGGAACGACACATAGTTGTGGTCAGTCATTGTCCAGTCGCTCATCAAGCCTGTCAGGCGGTAGGCATAGCGTATGCGCTGGACGTATTCCAGGCTACCTGAGAAGAATTTCACGGTCAAGTGGGCTGCATCGTGGCTAAGATTGACGGTAGTGGTCTGTTCGTTGAGCAGGCTGTCGCCCACGGCTATCTCGCTGATGACAAGATTACGCTCTTCGTGCCTGACGGCCATCAGTTGTCGAGGATGGATGCTCATATATCCTTCGGTTCCTCCCATCAGTATGTCACCTTGGGGAGAACATACCATTGCGTCACCGTTGAAATAGAATTGCGGCATGCCGGATGACAATTGATAATTGACAATTGACAATTGATAATGGCTGTCTGCCTGACGCTTGGGCTGAATAGCCACCACACTTCCACTGGTAGTGCAAACCCAGTACGACCCATTGCTGTCTTGGGTCATACCTTTGATGATATCGTCCGTGCGGCGGATGTAGTAGAGCGTATCCCGTTTCGTGTCGAAGATGGTGATGCCGTCGGGGTGGGTGAGCAGCATCATTCCTTGCTGCCGGTCGGCCTTTACGTCCGTCACCATCTGGCTCATCCACTGTTGCGTGCCTTTTTGGTTGCCGAAGGCCACGCTGCACTTGCCATTCTTGAGGTTATAGTTCCACAGGCCATATACCGACCCCAGATGCATGGTGCTTGCACCATCGTAGCGGATAGCGTTGGCATGGATGTCGTCACCGCTGTCGTTGGTCACTACACGTGTGGTTTCGTCTTTAGGGTCGAAGATGACGGTCTTGCCTATTGGTGACGACGTCCAGATGTTCCCCTTGTCGTCACGTGCCAGTGTCCACACATATTCTGACGGGAATGTCCCTTCGTCTACGGCATACCGTTTCCAATGACTGGCGTCAGGTAGATAGTAGAGTCCCTGGTTGTATGTACCTGCCCACATGCCCCCAGCTTCGTCGCTGAGCAGGGCCATCACGGTGATGTTGGGCAATGATGTCTTTACTATGGCGCCGTCGGGCTTCTCGATATAGACGCCATCGCCATCGGTGCCCATCCACAGGTTACCCTCCGTGTCGTAAGCCATAGCCAGAATATCGCCACACTGTAGCGCGTGGGTCTGCATGGTGTTGTTGGCGTCGCTGGTGTAGGAGATACCCGTTTTCATGTGTCCCACCCAGATGGTGCCGTCGCGGTCGACAGCTAAGCAGGTGGCATTGTCAGACGCTAAGGAGAGCAAATTGTCACGTTGGTGACGCATGGTCGTAATGTTGCCAGTCTTCTTATTGTAGGCGAACATCCCTTTCTGGTCGGTGGCTATCCAGACGTTGCCCCGCTGGTCGTCCATTATATGGCGGATGGCATTGTTCTGCGAGGCTTCCATCGTCTGTGGCAGTTGCACCATTTCCTTTACGCAGCGTCCGCCGACGATGTATCGGCAGATGTGCTCCTCTCGTGTGCTGTACACCCATAGTGTACCGTCGGCATCGGCCATCAGGCTGTGTTCACCCATCGAATGCTGCATGGCGTCGGGCAACGGCTGACGCTGTAACTCGCCCGTGCTACTGACAAAGTGCCACACGGCGTGGCTGGCGCTGACATAGAGACCGTCCGACATTTCAGCCACTACATTCGCCGACTTACCAGGCAGCGACAGCTGCGTCTTCCAGGTCTTCAACTCCTTGGTGTGGCAGTCGTAGCGACAGATGCAGTCCTCGGAGAGTACCCACAGGGCACCCTTGTTGCCCACCTTTACCTTGTAACGGCCTTCACACGGTATGCCGATGCTGCTTAACAGTTCCTTGGCCGAGCCACAGAACCGTGCCGTCTTGGTATCGTACAGATAATAGGAGCCACTCTCACACTCAATCCAGAGTCGTCCTTCGGCATCTTCCTCTATCGATGTCACGGGGTTGTTGAACACTTCGTATAATTGCGGGTCGTGACTCTCAGGAAAACAGGTTTTCACCTCATGCCCGTCGTAACGGTTCAGCCCCAAGGAAGTGCCTATCCACAGGTAGCCGTGACTGTCGGTCAGCAGACTTGTCACCGAGTTGCTGCGTAGGCCGTCACGTATACCCAGCGTGTGGAACGCCGTCTCTCCTGTTGGCTTTTGTCTTGCAAGCGCCCAGAGACCGAGGGGTGATACGGTCATCTGGGCGATGCAGAACGCCAGAAAGATGAATAATCTTCTCACGTTGCAAAGATACTACTTTTTCTAAGAACAGCAGCTTATTTCACATATTTTTTTCCATTCCTGATGTATATGCCTCGGCCCGCAGGATTCTTCCTCTTGATACCCATTAGGTCGTACACATCATTATCTGTTGTCATTTGCCCACCGTCGACTGACTTGATGCCAGTGGCGTCAAGACTGACGCAGTAGAGTCGGAAATTGTCCAGCTTGTAACGGCCTGTGCAGTCCCACCAGTTGTCCTCATAGCTGCGGTTCATGGCCTCCTTGTTGTTGTCGGTACGCACGCCCAGTTCAAGCACCTCATCTTTGCCGATGGTCGCTTCGACGGTCAGTGTCGACATATTACCCATGTCACCCGAGGCTCCTGTCTCGTTGGTGTTCACCTCGTCGTAGCCGGCAAAGGTGCGCGACTGTTCCTCTGGATGCAGACGGTCCAATTCCGAGGCAATATAGTATTCCTCCTTGCCGTAATACTGCACGTTGTTGTTCACTATCAGGCGCTGGCCCGTCAGCCGCGAGCAGCCTCCGTCGTAGGTTACGTTCATGTCGACGGTTACCTTATAGGTTCCTGCGGGTAGTCCGCTGACGCGCTGATAGAGGTAGGCGTCAGGCACAGGGGCCGAGAGCAGGCAGTAGGAGTGGGTGCCGTCGGTAGTGAAGGCATTGTCCTCGATGGCTGTCCAACTGTTGATGCCGGCATCTGTCAGTTCCTGGGCACTGTGGCACTCCTTGCCTTCAATGCGCATCGTCCATCCGTAAGGCACCGTGTGGGCGGCATTACCTACTGAAACGTCATTGCCGTAAGTGTTTTCGAAGCTTGGGTTGGCCAGCAGGCTTGTGATGTCATCGCCAGCCTTGATGCCGCCGCCAAT
This sequence comes from uncultured Prevotellaceae bacterium, assembly GCA_947168395.1. GTDB lineage: Bacteria > Bacteroidota > Bacteroidia > Bacteroidales > Bacteroidaceae > Prevotella. The sequence continues at coordinate 11,861 of CAMVLT010000040.1, forward strand.
CTTCGCCTCAGCCATCAAAGCCTCCATTTGCTCAATGGTGGATGCTATGGCTGCAGTCTCGAGTGACGGATAGTCCAACTGGTAGTCGGCCCAGGTCGTGTCGTAGAGTGCCTGCAGCTGCTGTCCGGCTTCAGTGGCGGCAGCCTGCTGGTCATCCAGCGTTTCCTTTGCAATCATAAGCACAGCGTCCAGTCGTGCATACTCCTTGATGCTGACGGCAGCCTGGTCTATCAGCACCAGGATGGCGGTGGCAGCATCGTTCACGTCGTCGAACTTCGGATTACTGTCGGCCAGCAGCGCATCACCCGTAGCCTTAGCCTCTTCCAGCGCCTTGCGGATACTGCCTTCCATCTTCTGCTGCAGCGGTTCTTCGGCTTGTGCCATTGCATTCTTCAGGTTGTTGGTAGCTTCCTCCATATCAGCACCCACGTAGTAGAGGCGCAGGTTCCTGAAACAGTTCCAGAAGCCGTTTGAGGAACAGTCGAACTCCACCTTCAGCTGATGGTCGGTAACCGTAGCTTCCACCACATTATTATATAGTCCCAGTTCGAAGAACTTTAACGCCACGCTAGCATCGTTGGGCACATAATAGTTGTTGGCATGATAACCCTCTTCAATGTCGGTCTTTCCGCAGGCAAACACGTTGTGGATAGTCACCTCGCTGTCGTTCAGGCGCACCTTCGAGTTCACCTTGTACGTGGGACTTCCGTCGCCTTCGTTCCAGTCGCTCTCCGACTGTGTCCAGTCCCACGAGCACCACTGGAAGCCTTGTACTTCCAAGCGGTACTTACCGTTGGGCACGTTCTCCACTACCTGTTCTGCCTTCCAGTCGCACCACCAGCGTTCCATTATCTGCTTGCCAGGGTCTATACTGAAGTCGTTCAGGGTAGCCTTCCATCCGCCCACGCCGTCGAAGCGTCCGTTCACCAGCAAGTTGGTCACATCCTGGCCAGCGGCAATGATGGAGTTTTTAGCCTTGTCAATCAGTATAGGCAGTTGTTCCATGATTTCCGCAATCTGTGCGTTGTCGAAGGCATGGCTCTTCACCTTCTCCTCCAGCTCGTTTTCCTCAATATAGTCGGCCAGCTCGAACATGGCGTCAGATTCGCCGGAAACGAGCGTCGACCACGCTTTCTCGATAAGTTCTGCCAGTTCCGCGTAGGCCTCTTTGTTCTTGATGGCCGTTTCGTAGTCGGCCAGGAAGCTGGCAAAGTGAGCCTCCTGTGCTTCTGTGTCGTTGCCGCCCAACAGTTCGTTGGCCTTACTGATGTCGGCTTTGAGCTGATCGATGTATCCACCGTAGATGACGGCCTCTTCAATGAGAGCCTGACTATTGGCTACAATCGTGTTCAGCCGCTCCGTCACGGGTTTGTCGCCAAGATAGTCCAGTTTGAAGTCGTAGATGACGCACTGGCCCACATTGGTTCCCTCGAACATGATGCCCACCTCGGCCTCGCCGCTGCGGGTCTCGAAGGTCACCTCGGCCAGTCCGCGCCACCAGCCAGTATCGGGAAGGGGTTCGCGGAAGAGTTTGTCGCCCACTTTGGCATAGATATAGGCACCCTTTACAGGGTCGCCATCCTCGCCCGTGTGTCGAATCCAGATGCCATAGTTGCTGAACTTGTACTTGCCCTCGGGCAGGTTGCTGAGCTGTTGGTAAACCTTGTTGTCGCCAAAGGCTCCGCCAGCCCATGAGCCAAGCACCTTGTTGTCGGCATAGAAGCCCTGGGAATCCGACTCGCCCATGCCGCAGAAACTGGCGGGCACCATCGTCCAGCCTGGCACGTCGTGGCCGTCGTTTACCCAGTTCTCTGTCAGGTCTGGGTTGCGCATGTATTTCCATGTCACGTCAACGGGCTTTCCTTCTGAGGCATTCTTCATGCGCAGTTCGAAGAGCACTTCATCCACGCTGGCGATGGCAGCATCGTAGTCGGCCTTGCCGGCAGCCGCATTGTTGTAGACAGTCAGGAGGGCACCGACATCGTAGCCGTCGTCTTGTAACTCGCTCATGACGCGGTGAAGCTCCAATTTACTATTGAAGGCACCGTAATCAGCTTCGGCAATGATATACCAGTCTATAGCACCCTCGTCAGCCTTCAGCACAGGTGCCAATGCCCACCGTTCGTAGCTGAGGCCCATCCACGTGTCGGGATACTGCTCCCACGTAAAGTCGCCATCGGTCTTCGAAGGCCTGATACGGTAACAGCCATTCATCTGCTGTTCTATGTACCACGTCGTGTTGCTGTCGCTGGCACCGCCGTTGCACTCTACAAAGTCGAGGTCAGCAAGGAGATAGCCCAAGCTACACTCCATCATCCATTCACTACCCAGCATCGAGAAGGCAAATGGCGTTCCGTTGGCATCGAGCGACGCTTGAATTCCCGACTGACCGACGAACTGCTCGGCGTAATGATTGTAGAGGTAGTAACTCTGTCCGGCGGCGGGTGTACATTCGGGAGGCACGGGTTTCTCCCATTCCGCAGCACAGACATGCAAGAAAGTTGCCCATAACAGGACAACGAGGCAAAGTGTTCTGGTTTGTTTCATAACATTTTTGATTAATAGTAAATATTGCGTCGGCAAAGTTACGGTTTTTCCCTTTCCCTTCAGCGTCATCATGTTTCCGATAGGCGAAAATATGTTTCGTTGCATGCAAAAACGATGTTCGGGAAACAATTTTTCCCCTTTCTTGAACACCGTTTCCCCTCTCTTCAGGAAAAAAACACTATCTTTGCAGCAGAAAAGTAAAAACAAAAAGACAATGAAGAATCTGCGACAATTTTGTTTGACGTTTGTCATTTCCCTTCTATCGGTATGCAACACCGTGGCGCAACAGCCCACCGCTATGGAGCTGGCCGCCGATATGTATCCGGGCTGGAACCTCGGCAACACCATGGAGCCTGGCCCCTGCAACTGGATAAGCAACCCCATTGACTGGGAGACGGCCTGGCAGGGCTCGAAGACCACGCAGCAGATCATCGACTTCGTCAAGGCCCAGGGTTTCCGTTCCGTGCGCATACCTTGCTCTTGGTATGTGCATAGCGACGCGAACCACAACATCGACCCCCTTTGGCTCGACCGCGTGCAGCAGGTTGTAGACTACTGCATCAACGACAGCCTCTACGTCGTGCTGAACGATCACTACGACAACGGATGGATTGAACGCTCGTTTGCCGACCGTACGGAGCAGTCGGTCAACAAGAACCGTGCAATCCAAGGTATGCTGTGGAAGCAGATTGCCAACCGGTTCCGTGACTACGACCACCACCTGATGTTTGCGGGCATGAACGAGCCCGATGCCGCTGGCGACAACAGCAAGGACAAGGCTGGTGACATAGCCACGCTCATCAGCTACCAGCAGGCTTTTGTCAACGCTGTGCGGCAGACGGGCGGCAATAATGCCCACCGCGTGCTCGTGGTGCAGTCGCCCTCAACCAGCATCGACCTGGCCACCAACTACGATGTGATGCCGCAGGATAACGTGCCCAATGCCATGATGCTCGAGGTGCACTTCTATTCGCCCTACAACTTCACGATGATGACCAAGGACGAGTCGTGGGGCAACCAGGCTTACTATTGGGGCGCAGGCAATCACTTCAGCGGCTCGAAGCACAACGTCACATGGGGCGAGGAGGCCTACATGCAGAGCCAGATGCGCCAGATGCGCCAGAAATACACCTCGAAGGGCATTCCCGTCATCATGGGCGAATTCGGCACCCTGTGGCGCACCATGCCCGAGGGCGAGAGCCAGGAGAAGCACGATGCTAGTATCTACTCCTGGTACTACACGCTGTGCCGCTATGCCGTCTACAACGGCGTTGTGCCCTTCGTCTGGGACACCAACGCCTGCCAGCGTCCCTCGATGGACGTGCTGAACCGCAAGACGCTGACCGTCTTCAACCAACTGGCTCTCGACGGCATCATCCAGGGCTGCGCCTCCGTGAAGTGGCCTGTTACCACCGGCATCCCTGCCATCCAACAATCGTCATTCACCAACGACCATGCAGTCTACGACCTGCAAGGACGTCTGCTGGCCAAAGTTCCCCATCGGGGATTATTCATTACAAACGGGAAGAAGTACATCAAATAACAGGAAGACTATGAAGAATCTGCGACCATTTCGTTTAGCGTTTGTCATTTCCATTTTAGCAGTTTGCCACGCCGTGGCGCAGACGGCTTGTGGACCGGTGCCCAATGAAAACCAGCTGCGCTGGCAGCAGATGGAGATGTATGCCTTTATCCACTACTCGCTGAACACTTATACCGACCAGGAGTGGGGCTTCGGCAACGAAGACCCGCAGTTGTTCAACCCCTCCGACCTCGACTGCCGACAGTGGGCGCGAGTGTGTAAGCAGGCGGGTATGCGTGGCATCATCTTTACGGCCAAGCACCATTGTGGTTTCTGTATGTGGCCCAGTGCCTATACGGACTACTCGGTGAAGAACTCGCCGTGGAAGCAGGGCAGGGGAGACGTGGTGCGCGAACTGGCCGATGCCTGCCGGGAAGAGGGTCTGAAGTTTGCCGTTTATCTCTCACCGTGGGATCGCAATCATCCCGAGTATGGACGGTCTGCCTACGTGGAGTATTTCCGCAACCAATTGCGTGAATTGTTGACCAACTATGGTGACATCTTCGAGGTGTGGTTCGACGGTGCCAATGGTGGTGACGGTTGGTATGGTGGTGCCAACGAGACGCGCAAGATTGACCGCACCACCTACTATGAGTGGCCAGAGACCTACCGCATGATTCGTGAGCTACAGCCGAAATGCTTGATATGGAACGACGGCAGCGACCGCGGCGACCTGCGCTGGGTAGGAACCGAGGCTGGCAATGTGGGTGAGACCAACTGGAGCCTGCTTAACCACAACGGCGAGGTGACATGGCCGATGCTGCACTACGGACTGGAGAACGGTGACTCGTGGGTTCCTGGTGAGACGAACACCAGCATCCGTCCGGGCTGGTTCTATCACGCTACGGAGGACGAACACGTAAAGAGCCTCTCGAAGCTGATGGACACCTATTATAAATCGGTAGGTCGCAACTCGACGCTGCTGCTCAATTTCCCCATCGCTCCCAACGGCCGCATCCATCCTACAGACAGTCTGCGGGGCATCGCGTTCAACAGGATGATTCAGGAAGTATTCAAAACAGACCTTGCTAAAAAAGCGAAGAAAAAGACGCAGGGCCGAGAGACCATCATCACCTTCGGGCTGCCAACAGTTTGCAATCGTTTCGTTGCTGAGGAGGACATCCGCTATGGACAGCGTGTGAAAAAGTTTGCACTCGAAGCGGAGGTAGACGGCAAGTGGGTGCCTTTGAGAGATATGCTTGTGGAGGGCTCAGACGGCTTGACCACCATCGGCCATCGCCGCATAATTTGTTTCCCTACCATTAAAGCCACTAAGATCCGCTTTACCATTACTGACAGTAAGGCTGCGCCGATTATCAAGAAGCTCGGCGTGTACCTTGCCCCAGAACTGACGGCTGACATACCAGACAGCGGCGAGAAGAAGTCGTCGTCGCTCCATTATTTCTTCAGCAGTCCCAAGCAGATGATGATTGACTGGGACACAGAGCAGACCATCACTTCGTTCCGCTATCTGCCTCCTCAGAATTCCAAGGAGGGTATCGTCACTCATTGTACGCTCTGGGCATCCACCGACTGGTCGAGCTGGACGAAGCTGGCCTCAGGCGAGTTCTCGAACATCGTCAACAACCCCATCTGGCAGACCGTCAATTTCACCCCCGTCAAGGCAAAGATCCTCCGATTAGATGCAGACCGCTTAGCAGATGGAGAAAGATTGGCTTTCAGCGATTTTGAGGTAGTAACAAAGTAAATTTTTTCCCTCATTCTCTTGCTAATTCAGCGGAAAGTTTGTAACTTTGCCCTCGTATAAAGACGAAAGATGAAACAGACGATGAAGTTGGCACGAGGGATTGTTGTGGCGGTGCTGCTGTCGGTGTTGGCAGCCTGTGCCACGAAGCAGGAGCGTGCTGAGCGGTTGGCTCAGACGCGGATGGGCATTATGGAGGCTTTGGCCAAGAGGCAGTTGCGCATTGAGGTGCGCTCGATGAACACCATGCGCTATGGGTCGAGGATAGTGACTTCCGACTTCTTCTTGGAGTTGCGCGGCGACACGTTGCGCAGCTATCTGCCCTACTTGGGAGTGGCGCATCAGGCACCGATGGCCTCGCCGTCAGAGGGACTGAACTTCGAGACGGTGATGAAGTCGTACCACCAGAGCAACCCCAAGCCCGACTTCGCACGGTTGGAGATTGAGGCCAAGACGAAGGAGGACTTCTTCGTCTATCATATCGAAGTTTACTACACGGGTAAGGCCTTCATCAGCGTGCAATCGCAGCACCGCGACCCCATCAGTTTCGACGGCGAAGTAATAGAGAAGGAACGATGAAGATATATATTGACGACCATATTGACGGGTTCGACCTGGAGGCTGCGCTGCAGCAGATTAGTGAGCAGCGGCGCGAACAGGCTCTGCGTTTCAAGTTTGAGCGGGGCAGGCGGGAGTGCGTCCTCGCGTACCTATTATTAAAGAGGGGGCTGCGCGAACTGTATGGCATCACGGAGAACCCGCTCTTTGCGTACGGTGAGCACGGTAAGCCTTCGATTGTGGGCCATCCGGAGATACATTTCAACCTGAGCCATTGCCGCGAGGCGGTGGCGTGTGTGGTGAGCGACCACCCTGTGGGCATCGATGTGGAGTCGGTGGTGCGTCACTACAAGGAGGGGCTGGTGGGTTACACAATGAACGAGCAGGAGCAGCAGCTCATAGCCTCAGCCCAGCAACCCGACGTGGCTTTTACGCGGTTGTGGACGATGAAGGAGGCACGGCTGAAGCTGACGGGCGAGGGCATCACCGACAACGTGAAAGAGGCACTGGCCGACAGCGACCGTTGGCACTTCTCGACCGTGGAGTGCTTAGAGCGCGGCTTCGTCTACACGGTCTGCCAGTTTAAGGGAAAAGGGGAAAGTGAATAATTCACTATTCACTTTCCCCTTTTCGCTCTTCCCTTTTCGGGAATAGGACTACGCCGATTTGCTTTTTCCCATCCATCATGATTTTGAGTGAACGTTCGAAGCGGACGTGGCGCACGTACGTTGTCTCCTCGATGGCGGGCATGCGGTCGAGCACGTCCTGCTGGAAGATGCCGTCGCCCGTGTAGGTATTGATGGTGAAGTAGCCTACGCCGAACGACGTGAGGTTCTGGAAGAAGTGGGTACCCTGCGAGGGGTCTACGTGGTAGTTCTTCAGTCCGGCTTCGACTATGACACGGGCTGCCGAGATGTGGGGCCACTTCACGGGAATGCCTAACCAGTAGTCGCTGCTGCCCCAGCGTCCGGGACCTATGAGTACGTAGTTCTTGCCCTCGTCGAGGAACTTCTGGTTGATGCGCTCAATGTGTGAGGCTATCGTGGGGTTGTTGGCGGCGGTGAAACTCTCGTCGGCCTTGACGTAGACTACGTCGACGACATCTTCCGAGATGCCATGGCCTAAGGAGTTGCTGGAGCGCAGCAGGCACTGGGAGTCGGGAATCTGCTGCAAGTCCTCGTCGAGCATCTGCTTGGAGTCGACGATGGGGCGGATTTGCAGCAGGTACAGTTCGCCGGTCTTGTCGTCGTTCAGGTTACCAGCCAGCTCAATCTCCACTGGGCGGCGCATTTCCTCCGAACCATATTTCTGTGCCATCTGCAGCAGTTCGGGCAACGGGAAGGTGCCCTGCTGGAGCACCCCGCAGAAGGAGATAATCTTGCGGCCTCCCTCATAGATGCCGTCGCGGATAATCTGGTCCACCGGGTCGTATGTCGAGGCTATATAATTCAGCGAGCCGTCGGCATCGGCCTGCTTCACACGGAGTTTCTTGATGTTGAAGCCGTCGTCCACTTTGAAGTCGCCACTGACATACGACATGTCCAAGGCATAGAATCGGGTCTGCGTGTCGCGCAATGCCGTCTCCATTTCCGAGGTCTGCAGCACCTGCGTGGGGTGATAGGGCGATACGCGCAGCGTCTGTCCGCCGTCAACGATGTACTTGCCCAGCCCCAGTGCCAGTGAGGCGATACCCTCCTCGGCCTTCTCGTCGCCGATGGGATAGTAGTTGAGCGAACGCAGCACTCCCGAGAAGTTCGGGTAGTAGAGGTCGCCGTAACGCTTGCCTACTACCTCCTGCAGGATGACGGCCATCTTCTCCTGGTCGATGACGTTCTGCGTGGCAATCATGTAGGCCTTCGAGTCGTGATAATAGACTGAGGCATAGACGGCTTTGATGGCACAGGCCATCATGCGCAGCATCTCGTACTTGTCGTCTAAATAAGGAATCATGTACGTGGAATAGATGCCGGCGAAGGGCTGGTAGTGGCTGTCCTCCAACAGCGAGCTGGAGCGTACGGCGATGGGCGACTTCACGGCATCGAAGAACGTGAAGAAGTCGGCTATCAGCGAGTCGGGCAGCTGCGCACGGAGGAAGTGTTTCAGGATTTCCTCATCCGGGGCGTCGCTGAGGGCTATCGAGTAGAGGTTGTTCTTCTCCATGAACTCGTCGAAGAAGTCGGTGCAGAGCACGACGGTCTTTGGTATCGACACCTTGGCGCCCTCGAAGTCGTTCAGTTCGGGATGGCGCTTGATGATGCGGTCGAGGAAGGCCAGGCCGCGCCCTTTGCCACCGAGCGAACCTTCGCCGATGCGGGCAAAGTGGGCGTAGCGGTCGAACTTCAGACGGTCGAACACAGCCACCACGCCTATATTCTTCATGCGGCGGTACTGCACGATGGCGTCGAAGATAATCTGTCGGTGAGCGTCCACGTCCTGCAGCTTGTGCCACGTCACGTGTTTCAGGAATGCCGAGACCGGGAAGATGGCACGCGCCGTCAGCCATCGGCTCATGTTGTTGCGCGAGACGTGGTAGGAGAGCGAGTCGGCGGGAATCTTGAAGATGTTGTCCTGCAAGTCCTTCAGACTGGTGATGCGTGCTATCTCCTTGTGGGTGGCAGGGTCGCGGAAGACGAAATCGCCAAACCCCATGTGTTCCTCCATAAGCTGGCGCAAATCGACGTTCATCTTCGTCGAGTTCTTGTCGATAAAGTGAAAGTGCTCGGCTTCTGCCTTCGCTTTGTTGGCAATCTCCGAGCTCTGAAGGATGAGGGGCACGTATTCGTCTCGGCGGCGAATCTCGCGCAGCAGCTTCAGACCTGCTTCGGGGTCACCCTCCTCGACGTGTGCCAGACGGCCGTTCACACCCTGCATGGGGAAACGTGTGTCGGAGATGACTCCCAGCACGTTGTCGTGATACATCTCATACCAGTGCATGGCTTCCTCGTAAGTAGTGGCCAGCACCACCTTCGGGCGGCCTCGCTTGCGCTGGGCGGCAGTATGGGGGTTCAGGGCCTCGGTCGAGAAGCGTTTCGACTGAGCCAGGATATAGTTGTAGAGGTTGGGCAACACCGAGGAGTAAAAGCGGATGTTGTCCTCTACCAGCAGAATCATCTGTACGCCCGCCTCCTTGATGTCGTGCTCGATGTTCATCTGGTCCTCTATCAGCTTGATAATCGAGAGAATTAGGTTCGTGTTGCCTAACCAGCAGAACACGTAGTCGAATATCGACATGTCCTCGTTCTCTATGCGCTTTGTGATACCGTGCGAGAAGGGAGTCAGCACCACAATGGGGATATAGGGGGCTATCATCTTGACATCGTGAGCCACGGCAAAGGCATCGTTGTCGGCATTGCCAGGCATACAGATTACCAGGTCGATGTCTGTCGTCTTCAGCACATTGTTCGCTTCCTCCGTCGTCGACACCTGTGTGAACGTCGGTGGATAACGCATGCCCAGTTGCGAGTATTCGTCGAACACCTTCTCGTCGATGCGGCCGTCGTCCTCCAGCATGAAGGCGTCGTAGGGGTTGGCCACGATGAGCACGTTGAAGATGCGCTTCGTCATCAGGTTGACGAACGACACGTCTTTCAGGTAGAACTTGTTCCACTCCTGTGGTATGTTGTTGGCTTCTTCCATATCGGTTTTAGTAGGTTGTCAGGCGGACACCGACGTCGGCTATGCCGGGCAGTACCTCGCGTTTCATGTTGTGAAGGATGCAGATGCTGAGCGAGTCGCCCTCGTTGATGCTGATGTCGGCCAGGTGGAAGCGGTACTGGTACAGGTTGATGCCGTCTCCGTGGACGTTGCCTCTGGCGTCGATGAGGTCGCATTGCAGGGTGTCGCGGCGGTGGATGTGTGAGGGGAAGGAGGTCTGGTCGACCACTAAGTTGAGGCCACGGAAGGGGTAGGCGTCGGTGATGCGCAGTTCAATCTCGCGCCTCACCACGGCTCTCTGCTCGGCAGCATGGACTGAGAATCGCAGCGTGTCGTCCTTCTCCCATCCCGCTAAGGATGTGTGCTCATAGTGATGGTAGATGACTTTACGGTTGCAGCTGACAAGTATCAGTGCAACCGTAACTGCTGTAAACAGCCATTTAGTCTTGATGCTCATCCTTCTTGGGCTGTGGCTTTTTCTTCTTTTTCTTCTTCTTGGCTTTGTCGAAGCGGTTGATGTCGCCGCCGGCCAGGTCGACGTGTACTTTCTGTGGCTTGGCCTTGCCGCTCTCATGCAGCGACTCGGGCTTCTCGCCGTGGCGGTTCATGTCGATAATCTGCTTGGCACGTTCGGCGCTGATGGTCTCCACGTTCGCAGCCAAGTTCTTGTCGGTAGAGTAGGTGACCAGTCCTGCCAGGATGTCGCTCTTGAAGAGGTAGTAGTCGGCATCCTGCGTCTGCAGCACAACCTCGCGGCCGGGCAGCCTGCGGCCTGCCTCGATATAGTCGTCCACCTCGTAGTTCAGGCAGCACTTCAGCTTGGCACACATGCCGGCCAGCTTCTGCGGGTTCAGCGAGATGTCCTGGAAACGGGCGGCGTTGGTTGAGACGCTGACGAAGTTCTTCATCCACGTGGCACAGCACAGCTCACGGCCGCAGGGACCTGTGCCGCCGATGCGTCCTGCCTCCTGCCGCGCACCAATCTGCTTCATCTCGATGCGCACGTGGAAGGCGGCTGCCAGGTCCTTGATAAGCTGGCGGAAGTCCACGCGCTCGTCGGCAATGTAGTAGAAGATGGCCTTCTGGCCGTCGCCCTGATACTCCACGTCGCCTATTTTCATGTCGAGCCCCAAGCCCTTGGCTATCTGGCGGCTCTCAATCATAGTCTCGTGCTCGCGGGCCTTGGCCTCGCGGAACTTGTCCATGTCCACCTGGCGGGCCAGCCGGTAGACGCGCTTGATGTCGTCGGCCGACTTCAGGTTGGCCTTCTTCATCTGAATGTTGGCCAGTCGTCCTGTCAGCGTGACGACGCCGATGTCGTGGCCGGGTGAGGCTTCAACAGCAACGATGTCGCCCTTCTTCAGGGGCAGGTTGTTCACATTGTGATAATAGCCTTTGCGGGTGTGCTTGAACTGCACTTCCACAAGGTCAGTGGTCTGCTGGTTGCCGGGTACGTCGGCCAGCCAGTCGTAGGTGTTGAGCTGGCGGTCTTGCCGGCCTACAGCCTGGTGGCAGAGTCCCCGGTCGCAGCCGGTACGTATTTCGTATTCTTTTTCCATATTGTTCGTTGTGTCGTTATGTCGTTATTTTTGTAAGAGCAGCACGATAGTTTGCAGCGTGAAGTCGAAGAACACAATCTTGGCGTTGGCGTTCTGCCCGATGTCGCGTATGGCTCGGTTGGCCAGGTCGTAGAGGGCCAGGATGTTGGCCTCGTTCACGAAACGGGCAAAGTTGCGGGCGAAGTCCTCCTCCTGCTGGGTCATGTAGACGATGTCCTGCTGCTGGAAGTTATACATAAAACATTCGCGGGTCATCCGCAGGAAATAGCTCAGGAAGCGCTTTTGCTTCTCACGGCCGAAGGTGGCCAGCACCTCGCTCCACTTGCGCAGGTCGCGGATTTTGCGCTGGTAGGCCAGTCGCATCAGCGAGATGTAGAGGTCGAGGAACTGTTCATTCTCGGTGCCCACCTGCAGCTCCTCCAAGGCTTTCAGCCACGAGCCATTGGCCAGTCGGCTGATGCGGCGGGCGGCTTCTGCGCTGATGCCCCGCCGCTCGATGAGTGCCTGGCAGATGGTCTCGGCGGGTATCTGCTTGACGTCGATGCGCTGCACACGGCTGCGGATGGTCTCCAACAGCCGGTCGGGCTCTTCGCAGGTCATGATGAACACCGTCTGCTGGGGCGGCTCCTCAATGAGCTTCAGCAGTTTGTTGGCGCACTCTATGTTCATGCGCTCAGGCAGCCAGATGACACTTACCTTGTAACCGCCCTGACTCGACTTGAGCGACAGCTTGCGCACCAGGGCATCGCTCTCGCCGGCGGTAATGATGGCCTGTTGGTTCTCACCGCCCATTGCCGTCATCCACTCGTCCATGGTGAAGTAAGGCCCTTGCATGATAAGCTCGTGCCACTCCTTGGCAAAGTCGTCGCTCACCGGCTTGTGGTCGCTGCTCATCGACGGCAGCTTGATGGTGGGGTAGGTGAAGTGCAGGTCGGGATGCTCCAGCCGCCTGACCATCGCGTTGTCCTCGCCTAACAGGTAGCTTGCAAAGGCTATGGCAAGTGCTTTCTTGCCCACGCCCTGCGGACCGCAGAGCATGATGGCATGGGGCAGACGGCCTTCACGGGTCATCTGCAGCAGGCGGTCGCGCACTTCTTCCTGGCCTATCACTTCGTCAAATTTCATAGCAGTCGTTTGGTTACTTCCACTACCGAGTCTACCGCCGAGACGGTGTAGAAATGAATATCCTTGACCCCGTGGGCATACAGCTCGCGGCACTGGGCCGTGGTCCACTCTATGCCTAATTGGCGGGCGTCTTCGTCGGTCTTGCACTTCACAATCTCGCTGGCTAACGGTTCTGGGATGTCGCAATGGAACGTCTTCGGGACGACGGTCAGCTGGCTGAGCTTCGCCATCGGCTTGATACCGGGTATGATGGGGATGGTGATTCCCATCTGGCGGGCTTTCTCCACAAAGGCGAAGTATTTCTGGTTGTCGAAGAACAGCTGGGTTACGGCATACTGGGCACCGAGCTCCTGCTTCTGCTTCAGGAACTCCATGTCCATCTCTAAGTTCGGCGCCTCCTCGTGCTTCTCTGGATAGCAGGCCACGCCGATGTCGAAGCGTCGTCCGGGATTCTTGATGGGCGTGCCGTCGGCAAAGTAGCCATCGTTGAAGCGCTGCACCTGGCGGATGAGGTCTGTCGTGTGGGCATGTCCTCCAGGCGTCGGCGTAAAGCGGTTGTCCTCCTTTGCCTTGTCGCCTCGCAGCAGCAGCAGGTCGTGAATGCCTAAGAATTGCAGGTCGAGCAGTTCGTACTCAATGTCCTCGATGGTGGCACCGCTGCAGATGACGTGCGGCTGTACTGGTATGTGGTAACGCTGCTGGATGGCGGCTGCGATGGCAATGGTGCCAGGACGGCGGCGCACACGGAGCCGCTCAAACTGTCCGCCGGGCAGTTCGCGGTAGACGTACTCCGAGTGGTGCGTCGTGATGTTGATGAAGGCAGGCTCCAGAACGGCCAGTTTGTCGATGTCGGCAAAGAGCTTTTCCGTGCCTGTTCCCTTCAGCGGCGGCAGCACTTCAAACGAGAACTGCTTGTCGCGTGTATGCTTGTTGATAATCTCTGTTACGCTCATAAATGGCACATTTGGGCACAAAGGTACAACTTTTTTGGGATGTAAAAGACGTAAAAGACGTTAAAGAAGTTAAAGGGCGTTGGTTTTGGGCGAAAAAATAGTATTTTTGCAGCATGGAACGTAAACCGATAACTTTCGATACTTTCGTCCGCGGCTTTTTGGCTGTGGCGTTGGTAGTAGGCATTGTGATGCTGCTGGGCAGACTGAGCGGCGTGCTCGTGCCGTTTTTCCTGGCGTGGCTCATAGCCTACCTGCTGTTCCCGATGGTCAAGTTCTTCCAGTACCGGCTGCACATGAAGTACCGCATCTTGGCCATCCTCTGCTCCTTCATCGTGGCAGGCTCCTTCCTGGCGGGTGTGTTCTGGCTCATGGTACCGCCTATCATTGAAGAGTCGGGGCGTGTGACGCAGCTCATCGTCCGGTATGTACAGACCGACGAGACGATGAGCAACATCCCCAAACTGGTGCAGAAGTTCGTTCACGACAATGTCGACATCAATCAGCTGAAGAAGCTGGTCACTCAGGATGGCTTTATCGACACCGTGAAGTCGGCCATCCCCAAGGTGTGGGCCGTTGTAGCCCAGAGTCTCAGCGTCGTTTCAAGTGTGTTATCGCTCACGATGGTGGTGCTATATACTCTGTTCATCCTGCTCGACTACGAGGAGATAACTATGGGCTGGCCTCAGCTGCTGCCCCGCCGCTATCGCCCCTTTGCCCGTCGGTTGGTGGCCGATGTGGAGGAGGGTATGAATAAGTATTTCCGTGGCCAGGCTTTGGTGGCCTTCAGCGTCGGCGTGCTGTTCAGCATAGGCTTCCTGATTATAGGCTTCCCTATGGCTATCGGATTAGGCATGTTCATCGGGCTGCTCAATATGGTGCCTTACCTGCAGCTGGTGGGACTCATCCCTACGGTGATACTGGCCATTGTCAAGGCGGCCGATACCGGGCAGAACTTCTGGGTCATCATGCTCTTGGCACTTCTCGTGTTTGCCGTCGTACAAGTCATTCAGGACACGTTCCTAACGCCGAAAATCATGGGGCACGTCACGGGCCTCAACTCAGCCATCATCCTCCTGTCGCTCTCCATCTGGGGCTCCCTCCTCGGCATCCTCGGCATGATCATCGCCCTCCCCATGACCACCCTCCTCATCAACTACTACCAGAAGTTTATCATCAAGCAGAAATAACTCAACCTTTCTATATTTATTGCATCGGACTTTACGGACTCCATTTTTGTCCGTTTAAGTCCGCACTCTTGTAACTACCCAGTCATCTCGACTCGTCAGGTTATAAGGGACAAAAATCTTCAGAAATCTAACACAAATCTTTCACTGTGATGGTTATTTTTGTGGATTTTAGTCTTCATGCGTGGAATAATCTTACGATAATCGGCTGACGTATATTATTTGGTGCCTCGACGACCAGTCGTTGGGCAGACAAATTACAAATTTCCATAAGTGGAAAGAAAGGCTTCTGGCGACATGACGGGAATACCGTCGGCAGGAAAATGGCGTTTCTTGTCTCGTGTGACAATCACCTCACATCCAGCGTCAACAGCGGCCTCATATTGCAACATATCCTCAAAGTCTGGCATGTCAGAGTTTAAGGCATGCGATACCTGTCTGTCATCCATCGTTGCCGCTTTGACAAATTGCTTCAAAAGCCTTAGTCCCTTCACTGCCTGCTCGTACCCGACATTCTTTCTTGCGGTGTAGGCACAATTGGCAAATGTCAAAGGAGTACAATACATTTGAATACATCCTCTTATGCCTAAATCAAAAACGTTTGAGGATGCAAGAACAAAAGGTTGGCGCCCTTCGATGATGTCAAGTAGGATATTGGTGTCAATAAACACTTTTGTCATTGTTCATACTTTTCAGTTAGATATTCCATTCGTGCCTTGTCACCATTGATGTCATCAGTATTTGCAACAATAGGCTTGGCAAAGCCTATTAGTTGTTGCAGTTCAGGTGATAATTCGTCCATCGATTTCATCTTGTATTTCTCCTTCTTTGTCGGCAAGAACCTCAAAATGAGTGATGATACCCATTCATCTATGCTCATATTGTGTCTTTGAGCATAGTTTTGTGCTTCAATATATAATGATGTGTTCAAACTGATTGTTGCCATACCTACTATTTTTAATTGGTCGCTTTGCTTCCATCTTTGATAATTTTGCCGCAAAGATACGAACTTTTCCTGAAACTTCCAAATGTTTGGGGGGAATTTGTGAGGGAGGGGGGCGGTGGTGCGGAGGTGCGGGCGAATGGTGGGAGGAGGAAACGGAGAAGCACCTGGGCTGCTTTTGTTATGGGGGCAGGGCCAGGTGCTTCGGCTGTTAGTAGTTAGTGGGTGGAAGGGTGTCACGCTGCAAATTTAGCAAGAAAAATCCGAATTAGCAAGCAATTCAGATTATTTCTTCCTTCGAGGGCGTTCCTCGGATGGCTGGTCGTCGCACCTTATTGTTATAACGCGGCGACTTCATCGGCAGTGAGGCCACTAGCCTTGACGATGTCGTCGATGCTTAGGCCCATCGCCTTCAGGTTACGGGCAATGTCCATGCGGCCTTTAAGCTCACCCTCTGCACGGCCTTTACGCTCACCCTCCATGTACTGACCTTCCATCACGACGAGGGTGTCGCGATAGTGGCGGAGGCTTTCATCATACTGGCGGCGCTCCTCTTTGTCTAAAGAAGCCACCTCTGCTATGTCTGATAGACGCTTGAATACTGCGTCCTGTGCCACCCAAGGCATACGCTGTAATATATCCATGTTCTTCAATACAAAAATGATACGTTCAAAAATATTCTCACACTCATCAGCCTCTTTCGTGAAATACGGCAGCTGAAGATAAGTCAAGCGAACCTTGTCCGAAAACAGTGTATGCCGCTTCATGTCCATCAGCGCAACATCCGTGCGGAACTCGCTGGAAATGTCGTTCAGCTTGAAGTTCAGGAAGGCCACCAGATAGACGGCCTTGATGTCGTAGCTCCATTCACTGCCACGCTCACCCTGCTCCACGATAGAACGGGAAAGATAGTAGATGCTGCGCTTCTTAAAATAGGGCTGGTACTTGTTCTGCATCTCAACAATGATGTGCTCACCTGTCTCGGTCTCACAATAGATGTCGTATATCAGCGAGCGGTCGCCGTCGTTTATACGTATTTGCTCCTTGTCAAGGAATTTCACATCTACTATGCACCGTTCATCCTTGAGCAGTCCATTAAGGAATGCTATCAGCACCGGTTTCGAGAACTCCTGCCCGAAGATGCGCTTGAAGCCAACGTCCGTAAACGGATTGATGAATTTTCCCATATTCTCGCAATTCTTTCTTTTGCGCTGCAAAGATACGAATAAGTGAGCAAAATACAAAAGGAAAATCCATTTTTCTTTTTATTTTCGCGCTCGAGCTCTGCTCGCTTGCTACCAAAGGGACGCAAGAACGGCAGTGTCTTCGACGGGAGTCAAAGATAGCAAGAAAAATCCGAACTGCCAAGCAATTCGGATTATTTCTCGTTTAGGGGTGTTCGTTCCTCGGATGGCTGTTCACTTACTGAAACCAGCCACCTGTGTTCTCTTCCTCTTCTTCTTCGTCCCATGCGGAGCTGTTCTCTCTTGAAAGCATGGACGATACAACGCCTTGAGTATTATTCGTTGATACAGTACCAAGAAGATGGTCAGTATGCAGACTTATGTTCTTAGTGGCAGGCTTGATATATTTTCTTTTCATAATTCTTCTATCCTATAAAACGTCAATATCTAATTATTTTATCACTATTTTCTTTCCCTTGTGAATGTAGAGTCCTTTGCCTGGCTTTTCTACACGGACACCTTGCAAGGAAATCCATGAATCATCTTTCATTGATGACCTTGAATCATCTTCAATTCCTGTAACCGATGTCGTCTCATCACCAAAATCAATGGGGAAATACTGGCGAGCACTTGAACTGACCCCAGTTCCTGTTTGCCGTGCGAGGTAACTGGGAAGCTGTAAATAGGCAGTATTGCTCTTTGGCTTTTCGTAAGCGTATTCAGCCCCATTTTCGAGTATAGTGCCTGCTTTCATGACTAAATAGAAAGCAAGTCCAGAAACGTAGCCTCCAAAGGTTCCTTGTTGGTTTTCTTCATCCCCGACTTTGCCCTCGTAATTGTATTTTACATTGACACCTCCCGTAGAAAGTATATAGTTGTATAGGCTACCACTCTTTTGAGGAAGAGGATCCGCAGATTCACCGTCTACGACACCTACTAGTTTGTTATCCGTCAATGTTTCCTCCGTACTGTTTACGTCTAACGTAAAGAGCGGCCATGAGCCTTCAGCGCCTTGAAGCATCACACCATTATTTGGATTCAGTTCTGTTGTTGCAGGCACTTTTTCAACAGGCTCTGCAACCACACTATTACCATTAACTCCCGTAATCTTATACGCTGTAACGCCAGTGCCAAGGAGTGTTCCGTCAAGCGTGTAGTCTACAGGGAAGCTGCGGGCATTGGTGGCATAGCCAACAGAAGAAATTGCCTTTTCTTCTGTTGCTACTGCAATCATTTCAAATGTTACATCGTCTAAGCAGAATGAAACGTCGTCTTGTTTAGTAACATCCAAGATGTAAACCTTACTGCTCCTTGTCGTTGTTCCCTTAGTGTTGTTACTTGACGTACCACCTTGAACAAATACGGCATTCGGGCTATTGATGTTCAACATGTCACTATACTTTGCCTTGATATACAACTTACCGACAGGAACATTCGGAATAGTCAGGTAGTGGGTGTTTCCTGTCACCTTTAGATAGGTGGTGTTCGCTCCAGGATTAATGCTCACACGGTTAGCAGCAGAATTACCAGTGTTCTTATTCAGTGACCATCTGAGACCACTCGCTTCCTTTATTTCTATGTTGCTACTACCGTTATTATAAGAAAGGACGTCTCCTTGAGGGAATTTTATACCGCTATTATTGAAGTTGTAATTACCGTAGTATCCATCATATGTGTACCATCCAGATGTTGCCTTGTTAGCATCAGTTGAGTATGTGGCAAGTGCTGTCAACGTGTTTGTCGCTGATTCAACATCTTTTGTTCCTATATTGGTGAAGTTCCAAGTATGGGGATAACCGTCAAAGTCCTTGGTTCCAGAAACTAAGGATGATGGTCTTGGCTGCATCTTGAACTTAATAATCTTCGTCTCTGAATTGGGCATTCCACCAGTTCCTGTGACGGTGTTAACTGGGAATTCTATCTCATAATAAAGGTCATACTTTAGTTCATCTTCCGAATACGTAAAGTACACTCTGTTATTATCAACATGTAGCGACTGCTCTGTAAGTACGCTCTTATTGTTCAATCTGGGGCTGTTAGCAAAAACAGTGGGATTTGCACCATTTACGGGTGTTACATTAATTGTAGAATAAGGCTCTAATTCAACATTTTGATCGAATACGAATTCTATGGTTCCTCCTTCATAGGTCATAGATGTCGTACTATTATCAAGTGAGGGTGTTGCAGATGTCATTATCGGTTCAGCTCCAGTTGCCGTACCAGTATTGAAAAAGAATACTTTGTCTTTAGAAATCTTATTGTCGGCGCCGTCCTTTTTTACTCGACCACCTTCAACGGTCAGTTTGTATGATTTATTTGGCTCCAATGGCCTTGTCGGCTTGAAAATTAATCTCTCACTATCCTTAATGGCAGTCATGGTAATGGTTTCACCCTCTGTCTGCCCTTCGTAGGTTAAGGTTCCTATTACCCCATCAGTTGGGAAGTGTTCGTCAATCTTTGAGTCACTCAACAATACAATAGACGCGCCAATTCTGACGGCAGAAGTTGGTGTGGGGTACAACCACGTAAGCGTTGGTTCATCAGACGTTACTGTGAATGATCCGGTTACTTGCCCGTTTGCTATATTTGAATTACCTGCTTTAGTGACAGCACCGGGAAATAAACGGATAGTATAAGTTGAGCCTCCCTCCAATGTACCAAAACCAGAAACATATAGCGTCTTTTTGTAGTCAGTTTCTCCCGTATTTGTACTCACGGCGATAGAACAACCTGACATATCTGCGGCATCTTTTAATACCTGAAAGCTGGGATTCTCACCTACAGCAATCTCCTCATCAAAGATGAATCGGAATACGCTGTTGTCTAAGCTGGTAATCGTTTTGCCGCTTGTTGGAGTAGTCCCAGTTAATTTCAACGCTTTTGCATCCAATGTATAATAAGCTGTCAACGAATTGTTACCTGACGTTACTTCTCCACGGACGGTAGCAGTACCGCCACCAACCAAGGTCACGCCACCTGTGTTGGTCAGGTTAACCACAGAACGGGTACCTGAGAAGCGGACACCTGCATCTGCGCTATGTACTAATTTAGGGTAATCGGTCGTACTGATGTAAGCAGGGAAAGTCTCCGTTTGCTCTGCCGTCTCACCAGGGTTGAGGAAAGCGGGACGGAAAGTGAAACTATGTACGAAGATGTTATTATATGCAATTGGATTACCGTTGTTGTCAGTGGTTCTTACATGCAACATATATGTATGTCCTGCTATAAGTGGGAATTCATTTGGCGTAGTATAAGTATAGTCATCCTCACCGTCAATTCTAAGTGCATCTAAGAATATTCCCCCGTCTTTGCGAATATATGTATGACCATTATTCGAGTGCATGTTTATTGTCAAATAACCATTAACTTTTGGTATAAATACAAAAGAAGTTGAAGATGCTGCATAACCAACGGCACTTACACTATTGTCTACAACTCCCAGTGTTTCACCCACTGTTCCAATAGTCATCGTTATGCCCGGTACGTCATCAATGACTTTTCCACCTGCTACTGTTCCTGTACCCGTGAAAGTGTATGTACCTGACAGGTTTCTTGTCGCTCCATCTACTGTACCAGTGGTTGCAACGGAATATTCGCCTGTAAAAGTGCCACCAGCTATGATAGCAGTGAAATTGGCCGAAGCACCGTTAAAGTAATCGTTCCCACCAAATGATGCTGTTATAGTAGCCGTACCAGCCGTGGAACCAGGTGTTATACCAAGATATTTGCCACTTAGATGGTATTCTGCCGTTGTACTAGAGCCACTGTTGCTAACGCTGTAATCCAGTCGGAATGCCTTTGGCGATGTGCGTAGCAAACCTGTATTAAGGTCACCTAACTTCAGCTCAGTGTTTCCCATATCATACGTATCCGAAGTGGGATTGAAGGTCAGTACTGGTGTCACTTTTTCTGTTGTCATTGTACGGTCTGTAGTAATCACCAGAGCGGCTACATTCTTGGCTGATCCCGAGGTGTTTTTGCATTGCACTGCTCCAGTATTGTTGTTGGGCACGTCGACATAGCTATTGTCATCCATCACGACACGTACGTTGGTAATAATGGCTGACGAGTTACTGCTGTTAGGAGCAACGGTAATTGTCTCGTTGTTCTTTACGAGAAGGTAATACGTGTTATTGTCGTTGTAAGACTGTATCTCACTGCTTGCTGTGATAATGAAGCCAGCAACATTTCGCTCCAAGTCGCTTCCAAAGTAATAATGCTCGTAACGCAAATCTGCAATATTGATAGTGGTAGTATTAGTGGGAATGTCTTCTGTTGTGATGGTGATTATCAAATCAAGCTGTGATCCACGTGGAGTAAAGGTAAATCCTCCTGACAAAATGTTCAAACTGGAAAATGTAACGGTCTTCGTACTGTTACTCGTTGCATTGTTAAAGTCATTAATGCCGGAAATAAAGCCATAACCGGAGGTCCCGTTAAATTCTTCAATATAGCAGTCGTCTGAGGTTGAGCTATTTGGGAATCCCGTAAATGCTACAGAAGTAATTTTCTCTGTATTTGGCACTCCTGCGATAGTGTATTTTACTCCATTACTATATTTGATATAATTTCCGCTGGCGGTAAGTTCTTTATCATTAGTATTTCTTGTATAAGTCATTGAAAGCCCATTACTAAATGTAGCCGTATAATTAAAGTCTGATCCATCTTGTACATAAGTAGTACTTGGTGAAGGATCTCCACTTCCCCAAGAAATGACGTAAGTATTTCCCCACGCAAAATTCGCCCCCCACCATAGTATAGTGAGGAGGACAAACAAGAATCTTAGTTTTGTCTTCATTTGTTATAGTTACTTTTTTGTTATTAGCGTTTAGGTGTTAGTGCCTTCGCACTATTTGGGGACAAAGGTACGAAGATTTGGGGGATCGGCAAAATAAAGGGGTGGATATTTAAGGAAATTTGACGTAAAGGTTTGCGGAAAGCGCAAGCTTACGCAATTTAGAGTTTAGAATTAAGAGGTGTTGCCTGCAGCAATTAAGAGTTAAGAATTATGAGTTTGAATGTTTGACACTGATTTCACGGATTGGCACGAAGGAATGATTTAATTTTATTTGTGTTCCATTTGTATGGATTTTTGTCCAGTACCTTTCTTGCTGACATAAATCTTCAAAAAATTATGCAGAAATCTCATAAAGTATCACTTTTGGTGTAAGTACCTGTATATTACAAAATTACAAAGGTGATGGCACTTTTCAAAGCATCACCTTTTGACGCTAATTCAAGACTTTTCCTGCAAAAGTTTGGTAGTTACCCCTACCCTAAGTCAATTGGAGGTGCTGCCTATCGCATTGTCAAGAGAGAGGGAGGTGAAGTAAAACAAGTTGTTTTACCTCGCTTTACCCTACCTAAACCCTTGCTCAGGGTGGGGGTTAGCCGAGTAAAACAACTTGTTTTACATTGGTGATGCTTGGTGATACTTTCAAACTAAGCATCACCTCAGTTAACTCACAGTAGGTTAAACGGTTAGACGAAAAAGTGATGCTTTGGTTAGAAACGACAGAAAAATTTCGACCTGTACGGTTAAAAAGTCCCCTATCAACTTGCCATCCGATAGTCAA
>CAMVLT010000041.1 GCA_947168395.1 uncultured Prevotellaceae bacterium
CGCTGGTGCCGACTGACTTCTTGGAAAGACCGCCAGGGCACGCCCTGGCTGCAGATTCCCTACTACGACCGTGAGGGGCGGCTGGTGGGCGTTCAGAACCGCAACCTTATTAAGGGAGGCTTGCCTCGCTTCCGCTTCCCTACGGGCTCGCAATGTAGCATCTACAACCTGCCCGTGCTGAACCTGCTGAAGCCTGGCGAGGCGCTCTACATCACCGAAGGGTGCTCAGACTGTTGGGCCATGCTCTCGGCCGGACACAAAGCCATCGCCATCCCCTCAGCCACGCTGCTGCGACCGAAGGACATAGAACTGCTCCAAAGCTTAAACTCCTCCCCCAGCAGGGGGAGGCCGGGAGGGGGCTTCTCCTTCCACATGTACCCCGACCGCGACGAGCCCGGCGAGCGCCTGTTCCTGCAACTGAAAGAGGTGCTGCCCAACCTGGAACATCACCAGCTGCCGCCGGGGTGCAAGGACTTCAGCGACTACTATCTGTCGAGGTTTCAGTAGGGTAAACTGGGGGTTTAGTTAGGGTAAACTCCCAGTTTACTTACGGTAAACTCCAAGGCACGTTTTCAGGGCGTTTCTGGGCACTTTTTGCTGTCTTTGGCTTACAATAAAAATAGTTTACAAAGTGAAGGGTGGGGTGATTGAAAAAAACTGTGAAAGTGTGTGTAATTAGGAAAAAAATGGACTGAGGGCTTTGGTTGTTTGGTGTTTTTGACGTACCTTTGCATGTCGAAATATATAGCTATATGGGAATATTTGGATTTTTTGGTAAAAAGAACAAGGAGACACTTGACAAGGGTCTGGAGAAGACTAAGACGTCGGTGTTCGACAAACTGGCGCGTGCTGTTGCCGGCAAGTCGAAGGTTGATGACGATGTGCTGGACAACTTGGAGGAGGTGCTCATTACGAGTGATGTTGGTGTTGAAACGACGCTGAAGATTATCCGCCGCATTGAGGAACGTGTGGCTCGCGACAAGTATGTGAGTACGAGTGAGCTGAACGGTATTCTGCGTTCGGAGATAGCAGCGCTGTTGGCCGAAAACAACTCGGAGGATAACGACGACTGGAACCTGCCTACTGACCACACACCCTACGTCATACTGGTGGTGGGCGTGAATGGGGTAGGTAAGACCACAACCATCGGCAAGCTGGCCTGGCAGTTCAAGCAGGCTGGCAAGAAGGTGTATCTGGGTGCTGCCGACACGTTCCGTGCTGCTGCCGTTGAGCAGCTTTGCATCTGGGGTGAGCGTGTGGGTGTGCCCGTCATCAAGCAGCAGATGGGCAGCGACCCGGCATCAGTGGCTTTCGACACTTTACAGAGCGCCAAGGCTAACGGCGTCGACGTGGTGTTGATTGACACAGC
The DNA here is from genome assembly GCA_947168395.1 of uncultured Prevotellaceae bacterium. Taxonomy (GTDB): domain Bacteria; phylum Bacteroidota; class Bacteroidia; order Bacteroidales; family Bacteroidaceae; genus Prevotella. Next base: position 1,370 of record CAMVLT010000041.1, read on the forward strand.
CGGACGTCTGCACAACAAGGTGGGTTTGATGAACGAGCTGAAGAAAATCAAAGAGGTGATGAAGAAGGTGCTGCCTGATGCTCCCGACGAGGTGCTGCTGGTGCTTGACGGCAGTACCGGTCAGAATGCGTTCGAGCAGGCCAAGCAGTTTGCTGCCGTGACGCAGATTACGTCGCTGGCCATCACCAAGCTCGACGGCACGGCCAAGGGCGGTGTCGTCATCGGCATCAGCGACCAGCTGAAGGTACCCGTGAAGTACATCGGACTGGGTGAGGGTATGGAGGACTTGCAGCTGTTCCGCAAGCGTGAGTTCGTGGACTCATTGTTTAACGTTGGACGTTGAGCATAGAACGTAGGAAAGTGAAGACGATAGATTTCATATCACTGGGATGCTCGAAGAATCTCGTTGACAGCGAGATGCTGATGGGACTGATGGAGGCCAACGGCTATCATTGTACGCACGATAGCGATGACCCCCAGGGTGAAATCGTGGTCGTCAACACTTGCGGCTTCATAGCCGACGCGAAGGAGGAGAGCATCAATACCATTCTGGAGTTTGCGCAGGCCAAGACTGAGGGACGCATCGAGCGGCTCTACGTCATGGGTTGTCTCTCGGAACGCTATTTGGCTGACTTGGAGCAGGAGATTCCTGAGGTGGATGGGTGGTATGGGAAGTTCAACTACAAGGAACTGCTGAAAGCCCTCCCAAGCCCTACCAAAGGGAGGGATGTTAAGATACCTGCCTCCGCAGCATCATGTAGCCAAACATCCCCTCCTTTGGAGGGGCTTGGGGAGGCTTTCAGACACTTGACCACTCCCCGTCACTACGCCTACATCAAAATCAGCGAGGGGTGCGACAGGCATTGCGCCTATTGTGCCATACCGCTGATAACGGGGCGTCACCAGAGCCGGCCTATGGACGAGATACTGGACGAGGTGAGGCACTTGGTAAAGGGCGGCACGAAGGAGTTCCAGATTATAGCCCAGGAACTGACGTACTACGGGGTGGACATCGACGGACAGCAGCACATAGCCGAGCTGGTGTCGCGCATGGCCGATATAGAAGGTGTGGAGTGGATAAGGCTGCACTATGCGTATCCGACGCATTTCCCCTGGGAACTGCTCGACGTGATACGCGAGCGCAAGAACGTCTGCAAATACTTAGACATAGCCCTGCAGCACATCTCGGACCCGATGCTGAGCCGTATGCGTCGGCATGTGACCAAGGAGGAGACCTACGAACTGGTGAAGCGCATGCGTCGTGAGGTGCCAGGCATTCATCTGCGTACAACGCTGATGGTGGGTTTCCCTGGCGAGACCGACGAGGACTTCCGCGAGCTGGTGGAGTTCACCAAGTGGGCCCGCTTTGAGCGCATGGGTGCCTTTGCCTATTCTGAGGAGGACGGCACGTGGTCGGCTGAGCACTATGAGGACGACGTGCCCGAGGAGGTGAAGCAGGCTCGGCTTGACAAGCTGATGCGTGTGCAGCAGCATATAAGTGCCGAGATAGAGGCCGCCAAGATAGGGCAGACGCTGAAGACCATCATCGACCGCCGCGAGGGTGACTACTATGTGGGGCGGACTGAGTTCTGCTCGCCCGAGGTAGACCCCGAGGTGCTGATACCTGCCACCGAGCAGGTGGAGATAGGACAATTCTACGATGTCCGCATCACGGATGCCGAGGAATTTGATTTGTATGGAACGACATTATAGTAAGGTAATATGAACAATAAGCAATTCATCGCAGAGCTGGCCAAGCGCATGGGGTATACGGCACAGGATACGCAGAAGATGATGTATCAGGTGATAGATGCTATGGCCGACAGCTTCCTGGAGGGCAACTCGGTAGGCGTGCTGAACTTTGGCAGCTTTGAGGTGAAAAAGAAGATGGAGCGCATCATTGTGAATCCGACAACGGGCCAGCGCATGCTGGTGCCCCCGAAACTGACGCTGGGATTCAAGATTAGTCCCGTCTGGAAGGACAAGCTAAAGAATGGAGGGACTGATTGATGGAGCGCGTATCAATACTGGAGATAGCTGCCATACTGACAGCCAAGAGCAAACTGAAGAAGAAGGATGCCGACCGCTTCGCCAACACCATCTTTGAGGTGGTGAAGGACGGGTTGGCTACCGACCGACTGGTGAAAATCAAGGGTCTGGGCACCTTCAAGGTCATCGACATTGAGTCGCGTGAGAGTGTCAACGTGAACACGGGCGAGCGTGTGGTGATAGAAGGTCACGAGAAAGTAACCTTCACCCCTGATGCTACGATGAAGGAGCTGGTCAACAAGCCGTTCTCGCAGTTCGAGACGGTGGTGCTGAACGAAGGTGTGGAGTTTGACGACCCCGTGGAGCCTGAGGAACCCGTTGAGGCTGCCGAGGCTGTGGAGCCTGCAGAGCCTGCCGAGGCTGCCGAGCCTGTACAGGAGGATGCCCCCATCCTGCAATTTGTTGAGCCAATTGAGGAGCCTCAGGTGGCAGAACAGCCCGTTGAGGAAGAAGCTCACGTTGAGGAGGAACCTGTCGTTGAGGAGGAACCAGTCGTTGAGGAAGAACCAGTCGTTGAGGAAGAACCAGTTGTTGAGGAAGAACCAGTCGTTGAGGAACCTGAACCTGAGGCAGAGGAAGTCCCAGAGCCGCCCGTTGAGGAAACCCCAGAGCCTCCCGTTGAGGCAGCCCCAGAACCTGAGTCTGAGGAAGAAATTGATGAATCAATCTTAGAAGAAATGGAACTGAATAGAAAGTATCGTAATAAGTTGCGCAACTGGGCCATTGTAGCCCTGTTTGCTTGTGTCGGCTCGTTCGTGGCTGGCTATTTCGTCGGACATCGTCAGTCGGAGGCCGTAGAGCCTGCCAACATGGACGAAGTCGCAGTAGGAGTGCAGGAAGAGGCCGATTCGTCGGCTGTGGCTACGAAAGATGAGGCAAGTGGAGCCGTTGCTCCTGACACGATGCCGACGAAGTCGCAGCCTGCCGAGAACGTGGCTCCAGTACCCGTCCCCGTGACGACTGCCCCGACTCCAGCCGCTACCGCACCTGCCAATGACTACAGCAAGTACGAGCAGATGGACGGTCGTGTGCGCACAGGCGCGTACCGTATTGTAGGTACAGCCGAGGAAGTGCAGGCTAAGGAGGGCGAGACCGTCGGCCGCATTTCCCGTCGCTACCTTGGCCCCGATATGGAATGCTATGTCGAGGTGTATAACGGTCTGAAGGCCAGCACCCAGCTCAAGGCCGGGCAGACCATCAAGATTCCGAAGCTGGAAGTGAAGAAGCCGAAGAAGAAGAAGAGTTCAAAGAATTGAGATATAAATAGCATATTGTACATAATAAAATAGTAAATAGAAATATGGCAGAATCAATTGACATCCGCGAGTTGAACATCCGGATAGAACAACAAAGCGCATTCGTTACGAATCTTGTAACGGGCATGGACCGTGTTATCGTAGGGCAGAAGCACCTGGTGGACTCCCTGCTCATTGGTCTTCTGAGTGATGGTAACATTTTGTTGGAAGGTGTGCCCGGTCTGGCTAAGACCCTGGCTATCAAGACCCTTTCGCAGCTTATAGACGCCAAGTACAGCCGCATACAGTTCACCCCCGACCTGTTGCCTGCCGACGTGACGGGTACCATGATTTACAGTCAGAAGGACGAGCGCTTCCAGGTGAAGCAGGGTCCCGTGTTTGCCAACTTCGTGCTGGCCGACGAAATCAACCGTGCCCCAGCCAAGGTGCAGAGTGCCCTTTTGGAGGCCATGCAGGAAAAGCAGGTGACCATTGGCAACCAGACGTTCGACCTGCCCAGCCCCTTCTTGGTAATGGCTACGCAGAACCCCATTGAGCAGGAGGGTACCTATCCGCTGCCCGAAGCCCAGATGGACCGTTTCATGCTGAAGGTGGTCATCGACTATCCTACGCTGGACGAGGAGAAGCGCATTATCCGCGAGAACATTGGCGGTGGGCTGCCCGAGGTGAAGCCCGTCACTACGGGTGCCGAGATACTGAAAGCCCGTGCCGTGGTGCGTGAGGTGTATATCGACGAGAAGATTGAACAGTATATAGCCGACATCGTGTTTGCCACCCGTTATCCCGACCGTTATGGCCTGAAGGAGCTGAAGGACATGATATCCTTCGGCGGCTCGCCGCGTGCCAGCATCAATCTGGCTAAGGCAGCCCGTGCCTACGCCTTCATCAAGCGTCGTGGCTATGTGGTGCCCGAGGATGTGCGTGCCGTTGCCCATGATGTGCTGCGCCACCGTATTGGCCTGACCTACGAGGCTGAGGCCAGCAACATCACGAGCGAGGAAATCGTCTCGAAGATTATCAACAAAGTGGAAGTTCCCTGATGGAGACATCTGATATATTAAAGAAGGTACGCAAGATTGAGATCAAGACGCGCGGTCTGAGCTCACAGGTCTTTGCCGGACAATACCATTCAGCCTTCAAGGGTAGGGGAATGGCGTTCAGCGAGGTGCGTGAGTACCAGTATGGCGACGACGTGCGCGACATTGACTGGAACGTGACAGCCCGCTTCCACCGTCCCTACGTGAAGGTGTTCGAGGAGGAGCGTGAGCTGACGGTCATGCTGCTGGTCGACGTCAGCGGCTCGTTGGACTTTGGTACGCAGACCCAGATGAAGCGCGACATGGTGACCGAGATAGCAGCCACCATCGCCTTCTCGGCCATCCAGAACAACGACAAGATAGGCGTGGTGTTCTTCTCGGACAAGATTGAGAAATACATCCCGCCCAAGAAGGGCCGTAAGCACATACTCTACATCATCCGCGAGATGCTGGACTTCAAGCCCGACTCGAAGCGTACCAACGTGACGCAGGCCATCGAGTTCATGACGAGCGTACAGAAGCGTCGCACCACAGCCTTCATCCTCAGCGACTTCTACGTGCGCGAGAACTTCCTGCACACCTTGCAGATATGCAACCGCAAGCACGATGTGGTGGCCATCCAAGTGTACGACCCCCGTGCCCGTGAGTTGCCCAATGTAGGACTGATGAAGGTGGTAGATGCCGAGACGGGCTTCGAGCAGTATGTCGATACTGGCTCCAAGAGTCTGCGTCAGGCCTACAGCCGCTACTGGATGAACCGTCAGAAGGAGTTGCAGGACACTTTTACGCGAAGCAATGTCGACAACGTCAGCATAGCTACCAACGAGGACTTTGTCAAGCAGCTGCTTGGATTGTTTAAGCAAAGAAGTTAATGATGAAAAGAACGTTTTTGTTCATATTACTGGCAACGGCGGTACTGGCCGTTCGGGCGCAAGTCACCGTCGTGGCAGCCATCGACTCTATCGAGATGCTTATTGGCGAGCAGGTGCATGTCACGGTGACAGCCACGATGAAGGAAGGGGCGAAGGCAGAGTTTCCTGTCTTCAAGCCTACGCAGCAGCTCATTCCTGGTGTTGAAGTGCTGAAGAGCACCGAGCTGGGCAGCAAGGGTAAGGGCGACGGCTTCGTAGACCGTGCTGTGGTCTACACGCTGACCTCGTTTGATGATACACTCTACTACCTGCCTCCCTTTGTGGTGAAAGTCGACGGCAAGCCTTACGAAAGCAAGAGCCTTGCGCTGAAAGTGCTTGGGATAGAGGTAGATACCACCCACGTCGACCAGTTCTTTGGCCCCAAGGACGTGCAGGACAATCCGTTCCAGTGGAGCGACTGGAGCCTGCTGTTCTGGCTGAGTGTGCTCATGCTGGTACTGATGGCAGCAGGTTATTACCTCTATCTGCGCCTGCGTGACAACAAGCCTATAATCACCCACATCCGCATAGTGAAGCGCCTGCTTCCTCACCAGAAGGCCATGAAGGAGATAGAGCAAATCAAGGCCGAGAAGATGCAGAACGCGGAGGATCCGAAGGAGTACTACACGCGCCTGACTGACACCCTGCGCAAGTACATTGAGGACCGCTACGGATTCAGTGCGATGGAGATGACCAGTAGTGAGATTATCGAACGCTTGGAGAAAGCCCTCGCGGAGGATGCCCAGACGGCAGCGTCAATGAAAGCCGAGCTGCGCCAGCTCTTTACCACCGCCGACCTGGTGAAGTTTGCCAAGTACTCGACGATGATCAACGAGAACGATGCCAACCTCGTGAGCGCCATCGACTTCATCAACCAGACGAAGCTCGAGAACGTGCCTACCGAGGAGGCTGTGAAGCCAGAGCTGACAGAGGCCGACCAGCGCACCGTCAAGACCCGCCGCACGCTGAAGGCCGTCATCACGGTCATTGTCGTCGCCTGTGTGGCATTGATGGGTTATGTGTTCTATGGACTATACCAATTATTGAACTAAGGAAATGGAATTTGCGAATAAAGAATATCTGTTTTTGCTCCTGCTGCTGATACCCTATATACTATGGTATCTGCTCTACAGGAAGAAGAGCGAGCCGACCATGCGCATGTCCGACACCTTCGCCTTCCGCTATGCGCCGAAGAGTTGGAAAGTGAGGCTCATGCCCCTGCAGATGCTGCTGCGTATCCTGGCGTTCACCATGATAGTGGTGGTGCTGGCACGTCCGCAAACCCGCAATTCATGGAAGAACAAGACGGTTGAGGGTATCGACATCATGCTGGCTATGGACGTGTCGACCAGTATGCTGGCCGAGGACCTGAAGCCCAATCGCTTGGAGGCAGCCAAGCAGGTGGCCGCCGAGTTCATTGCAGGCCGTCCTGACGACAATATCGGACTGACCATCTTTGCTGGCGAGTCGTTCACCCAGTGCCCTATGACTACTGACCACGCCTCGCTGCTCAACCTGCTCCAGAACGTGCGTACTGACATTGCCCAGCGCGGACTCATCGAGGACGGTACGGCCATCGGTATGGGACTGGCCAACTCTGTCAGCCGCCTGAAGGATTCCAAGGCCAAGAGCCGGGTGGTCATTCTGCTGACTGACGGCTCCAACAACCGTGGTGACATATCGCCGATGACGGCTGCCGAGATAGCCAAGAGCTTGGGCATCCGCGTCTATACCATCGGCGTGGGCAGCAACAAGGTGGCACCTTACCCCATGCCTGTGGCTGGCGGTGTGCAGTATGTGAACATACCCGTCGAGATTGACAACGAGACGCTTCGCGGCATTGCCAATGCCACCGACGGCGACTTCTACCGTGCCACCAACGCCAAGGAGCTGCATCAGATATACAAGGAGATAGACCAGTTGGAGAAGTCAAAACTGAATGTGAAGCAGTTCAGCAAGAAGTACGACGTCTACCAGCCCTTTGCCCTCGTGGCCGTGCTGGCTCTGCTCTTGGAGCTGCTGCTGCGCATAACAATATTTAGGAGGATACCGTAATATGTTTAGATTTGAAGACCCATTATACCTATACCTGCTGCTGCTGATTCCCGTATTGGCCATCATCAGGTTTCTGACCTATCGTAACCAGAAGAAGCGTCTGCGCAAGTTTGGCGACCCCCGGCTGCTGAAGGAGCTGATGCCCGATGTGTCGCGCTGGCGTCCTGGAGTGAAGTTCTGGCTGCTGCAGGCAGCCTTGGCCCTACTCATCCTGATGCTTGCCCGTCCGCAGATGGGAACAAAAATCAGTCACGAGAAGCGCACAGGTATCGAGACCATCATCTGCGTCGACATCAGTAACTCCATGCTGGCCGAGGATGTGACGCCCAGCCGCTTAGACCGTGCGAAGATGATGGTCGAGAACCTTGTCGACCACTTTACTGACGACAAGATAGGCCTCATCGTGTTTGCAGGCGATGCCTTCGTGCAGTTGCCCATTACCAGCGACTATGTGTCGGCCAAGATGTTCCTGTCGAACATCGACCCGTCGATGATGGCCACCCAGGGTACGGACATAGCACGGGCTGTGGAGATGGCTACCCACAGCTTCACCCAGGAGAAGGAGATAGGCAAGGCCATCATCGTCATTACCGATGGCGAGGACCATGAAGGCGGTGCCGTCGAGGCTGCCGAGGCTGCCAAGAAGGCTGGCATGCGCGTCTATATGCTTGGCATCGGCTCTGTCAAGGGGTCGCCCATCCCCATTCCCGGAACGGGTGACTACATGACGGATAATACGGGGCAGACCGTGATGTCGGCCCTCAACGAGGATATGTGTAAGCAGATAGCTGCCGCTGGCGGCGGTGCCTACATCCACGTCGAGAACAACAGCAACGCGCAGGACCTGTTGGACCAGGAGCTCGACAAGCTGTCGAAGAAGGAGACGCAGAGCACCATCTACAGCGACTACGACGAGCAGTTCCAGGCCTTTGGCATCCTGGCTCTCCTGCTGCTCATCATCGAGATTTGCCTGTTAGAGAGCAAGAACCCGCTCGCCAAGCGTATCTCGTTGTTTGGTGCCAGGAAGAAAGCCGTAGCCACCGTCGTGCTGCTGATGGTGGCCATGAGTGTGAGTGCTCAGACCGACAGGCTTTATGTGCGTCAGGGCAACAAGCAGTACCGTAGCGGGGACTACGCCAACGCCGAGGTCAGCTACCGTAAGGCTTTGGAGAAGAACGACCGCAACGCGCAGGCTCTCTATAACCTGGGCAATGCGCTGATGGCCCAGAACAAGGACTCGGCCGCCATCATGGAGTTCGACAAGGCTACCAAGGTGGAGTCCAACGACCTGCGCAAGTCGAAGGCTTTCCATAACGTAGGATTCATCTGCCAGCGTCACCGCATGTATGGCGAGGCCATCGAGGCCTACAAGCAGAGCCTCCGACTGAATCCGCACGACGACGAGACCCGTTACAACCTGGAACTATGCAAGCGCCAGCAGAAGAACCAGCCCCAGCAGCAACAGCAGCAGGGCAACGACAAGGACAAACAACAAGACAAGCAGAAGCAGGACCAGCAGCAGCAACAGCAGGACAAGCAGAAGCAGCAACAGCAGCAGAAGCAGGAGCCGAAGATGAGCAAGGAGAACGCCGAGCAGCTGCTGAATGCCGCTATGCAGCAGGAGAAACAGACGCAGGAGCGCATGAAGAAAGCCCAGCAGCAGCCCCAGCGTCGTAATATTCAGAAGAATTGGTAAAGCCTACCCAAGCCCTTCCGAAGGGAGGGATGTCTAAATAGATAAACACGTAGAAATGAAACGAAATAGAGTATATTCAGGTATCAATAAGTCCCGCCAGTCAGGTATTCAAACATCCCTCCCCTGGGGAGGGCTTGGGTGGGCTTTGTTCCTTTTATTCCTCCCTTTCCAGGTTTTGGCCCAGACGCTGACTGCCAATGCCCCGTCGCATGTGGCCGTGGGTGAGCAGTTCCGGCTCTCGTACACCGTCAATACGCAGGATGTCGGCGATTTCCGTGTGGGCGACATACCCGATGCCTTTGAGGTGCTGATGGGACCCAGCCGCTCGTCGCAGTCGAGCATTCAGATTATCAACGGTCACACCAGCCAGTCGTCGTCCATCACCTTCACCTATATCGTGGTGGCTGTGAAGAACGGCACCTTCACCATTCCGGCTGCCCACATCACGGCCGAGGGCAAGAACGTGGCATCGAGTTCGCTGAAAATCACCGTCTCGGGACAGGCTCAGGGCGGTGGGGGCAGTCAGCGACAGCAACAGCAGATGCAGCCGCAGCCACGTGCCGCTGGCACGCCCATATCAGGCTCCGACCTGTTTATCAAGGTCAGTGCCAACAAGAAGCGCGTCTACGAGCAGGAGCCTGTGCTGCTGACCTACAAGGTGTACACGCTGGTGGAACTTACCCAGTTGGAGGGCAAGATGCCCGACCTGAACGGATTCCACACGCAGGAAGTGCCGCTGCCCCAGCAGAAGAGCTTCAAGATAGAGACCGTCAACGGCCGTCCCTACCGCACGGTGACGTGGTCGCAGTACGTCATGTTCCCCCAGATAACGGGTAAGCTGAAGATTCCTGCCCTGACGTTCAACGGCATCGTCGTCCAGCAGAACCGCAACATCGACCCCTTCGAGGCCTTCTTCAACGGCGGCTCCAGCTATGTGGAAGTGAAGAAACAGATACAGGCTCCCGGCATGGAGATACAGGTGGATCCGCTGCCACAGCGTCCTGCCAACTTCTCGGGTGGGGTAGGCCACTTCAACATCAGCGCCCAGCTCGACAATACCGAGGTGAAGGCCAACGACGCCGTCAAGCTGCGTGTCATCGTCAGCGGCGTGGGCAACCTGAAGCTCATCAAGCAGCCCGTGGTGGAGTTCCCCAAGGACTTCGACAAGTACGATGCCAAGCTCACTGACAAGTCGAAGCTGACGGCCAACGGGCTGGAAGGCTCCATGATTTACGACTTCCTCGCCGTACCCCGCCATCAGGGCAAGTTCGAGATTCCGCCAGTGGAGTTCACCTATTATGATACGGCCTCGCACAGCTATAAGACCGTGAAGTCGCAGGGCTTCACGTTAGACGTGCAGAAGGGTTCGGGCAGCGGCTCCACCATGAGCGACTATACAGGGCAGGAGGACTTGAAACTGCTGAACAAGGACATACGCTACATCAAGACGGGCACCACCGAGCAGCACGGCATCGACGACTTCTTCTTCGGCAGCAAGGGCTACTGGATATCGTTGGCCTTGCTCGCCCTCGTCTTCGTCTCGCTGTTTGTCATCTTCCGTCAGCGTGCCATCGCTGGTGCCGACATTGTGGGCCAGCGTGCAGGCCGCGCCAACAAGGTGGCCACTAAGCGCCTGAGGAAGGCCGCCCGGCTGATGAGGGAGAACAAGCCCTCCGACTTCTACGACGAGGTGTTGCGTGCCCTCTGGGGCTATGTCGGCGACAAGCTGAACATTCCCGTCGAGCAACTGTCGCACGACAACATTGCCGAGCGCCTGACGGCCCGCTCCGTCGAGCAGACGGTCATCGACCAGTTCATAGGAGCTATCGACGAGTGCGAGTTTGAACGCTACGCCCCAGGCGACCCCAAGGGAAATATGAACAAGGTGTTTGAGAAAGCCATGAATGCTATTGAGAAGATTGAGGACGGCATGAAGAAACGCCGTCAGGCCAAGTCGGCCGTGCTGCTGTTGGCATTGCTGCTGCCGCTGTCAGCGTCAGCCGTCACCAAGGCCGAGGCCGACAGCGCCTATACGCAGGGCCGCTACCAGCAGGCCGTCAAGGCCTACGAGCAGCTGCTGCAACAGGGTGTCAGTGCCGACCTCTACTACAACCTGGGCAACGCCTACTACCGCATGGACGAGATGCCCCGCGCCGTGCTCAACTATGAGCGTGCGCTGCTGCTCTCGCCAGGCGACCGCGACATACGCTTCAACCTGCAGATGGCCCGCTCGAAGACCATCGACAAGATAACGCCCGAGTCGGAGATGTTCTTCGTCACGTGGTATCACTCGCTGGTCAACCTGACGAGTGTCGACGGCTGGGCCACTCTCGCCCTCTGTGCCTTGGCACTGGCCATAGTGCTCGTGCTGGTCTACCTGTTCACCGAGCCAGTGTGGCTGCGTAAGCTGGGCTTCTTCGGTGCCTTCGCACTGCTGGTAGTGTTCGTGGTTTCCAACTTCTTCGCCTTCGCCCAGAAGCGGAGCTTCACGAGCCGCAGCGGAGCCATCATCATGGCACCTGCCGCCACCGTGAAGAGTACACCCGCCAAGCAGGGCACCGACCTCTTCATCCTGCACGAGGGCACCAAGGTCAACATTACCGACGGCAGCATGCGCCAGTGGAAGCGCATACGCATAGCCGACGGTAAGGAAGGCTGGATTGAAACGTCTCAAATAGAAGTGATATAATGCTCGACCTGCTGATTGACTTCGACCGCTGGCTGCTGCTGGCCGTGAATGGCAGCCCGTCGCTCTACCTCGACGGGGTGGTGAAGACGCTCACTACGGCTGCCACGTGGATACCGCTCTACCTGGCACTGTTCTACTTAGTGATGCGGAACAACAACTCCGTCGCCCGGATTGCCTTCATCGTGGGCTGCGCAGCCTTGTGCTACCTCTTGGCAGGAGCATTCGACGACGGCATCGTCAAGCCCTTGGTAGCCCGCTGGCGACCCACCCACGACCCCGTCATCGGCTGGCAGGTGGATGTGGTCAACGGCTATCGCGGTGGCAAGTACGGCTTCTTCTCCGCCCATGCCTGCAACACGTTCAGCCTGGCCGTATTCTTTAGCCTGCTGGTGCGCAGCCGCCTGCTCACGACGGCCCTTGTCGCGTGGTCGCTGGTCAACTGCTGGACCCGTCTCTACCTCGGCGTCCACTTTCCGGGCGACATACTGGTTGGCTTGCTCTGGGGCGGTCTCGTGGGCTTTGCGGTCTACCGTTTCTACACCCGCATGCTCCACCGCTATATAAACGAACTGAACTTTGTCTCTACGCAGTACACGGTGACGGGCTATCAGCGCAGCGACATCGACGTGGTGGCCTCCGTGCTGGTCTACACGTTGGTCTATGCCATGCTGCGTGCCTGCCTCATGCTATACGTTTAACAAGATGGATACACGACACATACAAATCAGCGACTATAACTATGCGCTGCCCGACGAGCGCATTGCCAAGTACCCCCTGCCGCAGCGCGACCACTCCAAGCTGCTGCTCTACCGTCACGGCGAGGTGAGCGAGGACTCGTTCTACAACCTGCCCGACTATCTGCCTCAGGGAGCCCTGATGGTGTTCAACAACACCCGCGTCATTCAGGCACGCATGCACTTCCGCAAGTCTACAGGTGCCCTCATCGAGATATTCCTGCTCGAACCCTTCCAGCCCGCCGACTACGAGCAGATGTTCCAGACTCGCCAGCGCTGCTGCTGGCTCTGCTTGGTGGGCAATCTGAAGAAGTGGAAGGACGGTACGCTCACGCGGACGCTGAACATGGAACATGGCCCGCTGACCATTACCGCCACGCGGGAGGGTGAGCAGGGCACCAGCCACCTCATAGAGTTCGAGTGGGACAACAGCCAAGTATCGTTTGCCGAGGTCATCGACGCAGCTGGCGAGCTGCCCATACCCCCCTACCTGAACCGCGATACCGAGGAGAGCGACAAGACCACCTACCAGACCGTCTATTCCAAAATCAAGGGCAGCGTTGCCGCTCCCACCGCCGGACTTCACTTCACGCCCGAAGTGCTCGCTGCACTCGATGCCCGAGGCATCGACCGCGAGGAGGTGACGCTTCATGTAGGAGCAGGTACGTTCAAGCCCGTCAAGAGTGCCGAGATTGCCGGCCACGAGATGCACACCGAGTACATAGCCGTGCACCGTCAGACGCTGGAAAAGCTGCTGGCCCACCAGTGCCAGGCTATTGCTGTAGGCACCACCAGCGTGCGTACCCTCGAAAGCCTCTACTACATGGGACTGAAGACGCTCCGGAACCCCGACATCGCTGAGGAGCAGCTGCACGTCAGCCAGTGGGAACCGTATGAAGACCCCCCATCCCCCCTGTTTAGGGGGGCACTAAGCTCTCCCCCTAAACAGGGGGAGGTGGAGAGGGTCTTGCAGGCCCTGCTCGACTGGATGGACCGTCGCCAGCTCACCGTGCTCCACTCCAGCACCCAGATTATCATTGCCCCAGGCTACGACTACAAGATTGTGAACATGCTGGTCACCAACTTCCACCAGCCGCAGTCCACCCTGCTCCTGCTCGTCAGCGCCTTCGTTCATGGCGACTGGCGACGCATCTACGACTACGCCCTCACTCACCACTTCCGCTTCCTCAGCTACGGCGACTCCTCGCTGCTGATACCCTGATTGTTATTCAACGTGAGTGATATGTATCAATTCTTATTATCATTACTGAATGTTGTTTGCGAGATGGCTCCCTATCTGTTGTTGGGATTCCTTATCGCAGGGGTGTTGCATGTATTCGTGCCACAGAAGTTCTATGCCAAGTATCTGTCGCGGAATAACAAATTGTCTGTTGTCTGGGCGGCACTCTTGGGCATTCCCCTGCCGCTATGTTCATGCGGTGTCATTCCAACAGCTGTCGGCCTGAAAAACGAGAAGGCTTCGAAAGGAGCCATCGCCTCGTTTCTCATAGCCACGCCGCAGACAGGCATCGACTCCATTCTGGCCACGTTCTCGCTGATGGGACTGGGCTTTGCGATTATCCGTCCTACAGCAGCACTTGTCACGGGTATTTGTGGAGGATTGCTGGTGAACCGTCTGCTGCGTGATGATGATGTCGTCGACATTGATAGCTGCTCATGTCAGGCGGAACAGGGGAATAAGATCTGGCGCGTTCTGAAGTATGCCTATTTCGACATGCTTCGCGACATTGGTCTGCGTCTGCTCATCGGCCTTGCCGTAGCAGCATTGATTCAGGTGGCTGTGCCCGACGAGTTTTTCCTGCAGTTTGGTAGTCAGCCGTTGCTGCAGATGCTGGTATTACTTGTCATCGCCATTCCGATGTATATCTGCTCGACGGGTAGCATCCCCGTGGCGGCAGCATTGATGGTGAAGGGACTCTCGCCTGGAGCGGCACTGGTGATGCTGATGGCTGGCCCTGCCGTTAACCTCTCCTCCATCCTCGTGGCTCACAAATCAATGGGGCGTCGCTTTACATCAATTTACCTGATGACCATCGTTACGTTCGCTATCCTCTTCGGACTGCTGCTCAATGCTACGGGAATCGACTTCACCATTGCCGCTCACGATGCTTGTTGTTTGAGCACATCGGCTCTACCCAGCCCCTTTAAGCTTATTTGCGCTACAATATTAACCCTATTAATAATTTTTGCTCTTATGATGAAACTATTCAGTAAATTTACCTCCAAAGAAACGTTAGCCCCCGACGTTGTTGTTTACAGGGTCGAAGACATGCATTGCAGTCATTGCGAGGCAGCCGTTGTCCGTGCCGTCGAGGAAGTGCCAGGCGTAGAGAAAGCCAAGGCCAGTGCTTCGGCCAACACCCTCACCATCAAAGGCTCTGCCACCGAGGAGGCCATCCGTGCAGCAGTTGAAGGTATCGGTTATACATTTAAAGGAAGAAAATGAAAGGATGTCTAACATTACATTATTACATTATTACATTATTACATTTTCCCCCTTTTTTTATACCTATAAACTAAAATATTATTTTTATAATAATATATTTATATATAAATATATTATTATAAACAATAGTCAAAAACAAGCATTTTGTAATAATGTAATAATGTAATGTTGTAATGTTAGAAGGTTTTGTCGGCTGTTTCTGACTTCGCCCGATGTGCGGGAAATATTTCCCCCACATTCACGTTCCTTCCATATACCTTAATTACTTTTACCCAGGGCGTTGCCCTGGGCTGGTGGTTTTTGGCCTTTCAGGCCGTCTGTCGGATACATGCGGATAATCATTTAAGACAAATATTTATATAATAATATAATAATATAATATAATAATATATTTATATATAAATATATTATTATAACTAATATCAAAAACAAGCATTTTGTAATAATGTAATAATGTAATATTGTAATATTAGAAGGTCTCAGGCATCACCAACTTTGGCATATTCACCTTTTCCGATGTGCGGCCATATTTGGCTCCACACCCCCCACCCGACAGGCCAAGACCCCCCATCCGATCGAGCAAGACCCCCCACCCGACGAAGTATTAACAAATATTTGGCGTTCTCAAACATTTTGATTACCTTTGCACCCTAAATCGAAGTAGAGATGACAGTATGCATAGCAGAGAAGCCGAGTGTGGCTCGTGACATAGCACGCATTCTGGGAGCTACCAGTTCGCGTGACGGATATATGGAAGGTAACGGCTATCAGGTGACGTGGACCTTTGGGCACCTGTGTGAGCTGAAGATGCCCGAGGACTATACGCCGATGTGGCGGACGTGGAGCCTGACGGCTCTGCCGATGATTCCGCAGCGCTTTGGCATCAGGCTGAAGGAGGACGAAGGCGTGAAGAAGCAGTTTGCCACCATCGAGCGGCTGATGAAGGCTGCCGACGAGATAGTGAACTGCGGCGACGCTGGCCAGGAGGGTGAGCTGATACAGCGCTGGGTGATGCAGAAGGCGCAGCCTACGTGTCCCGTGAAGCGCCTGTGGATATCGTCGATGACGGACGAGGCCATCCGCGAGGGTTTCCAGAACCTGAAGGACCAGTCGGAGTACCAGTTGCTCTACATGGCGGGACTGAGCCGTGCCATAGGCGACTGGCTGTTGGGCATCAACGCCACCCGCCTGTATACAATAAAGTACGGGCAGAACCGACAGGTGCTCTCCATAGGCAGGGTGCAGACGCCGACGCTGGCCCTCATCGTGAACCGCCAGAAGGAGATAGACAACTTCAAGCCCGAGCCTTACTGGGTGCTGGCAACGGTGTATCGCGACACCACGTTCACGGCGACCAAGGGGCGGTTCACCAGCAAGGAGGAGGGCGAGCAGGCCTTCGAGACCATAGCGGGCAAGCCCTTCACCGTGACTGACGTGCAGAAGAAGAACGGGCGCGAGACCCCTCCCTCGCTCTACGACCTGACGTCGTTGCAGGTGGACTGCAACAGGAAGTTCGGCTACTCGGCCGAGACGACGCTCAACCTTATCCAGAGTCTGTACGAGCAGAAGCTGACCACCTATCCACGTGTTGACACGACGTTCCTGAGCGACGACGTGTATGCCAACTGTCCGAACATCATGAACGGACTGTTCCAGACGAGGGTGGCAGGGCAGGCTCCCTACGCCGAGCTGGTCCGCCCGTTAGGCGGCAAGCCGCTGCCGAAGTCGAAGAAAGTGTTCGACTCGTCGAAGGTGACCGACCACCATGCCATCATCCCCACGGGTGTGCCCCCGCAGAACCTGCCCGACATGCAGCGCCGGGTGTACGACCTGGTGGCCCGCCGATTCATTGCCGTGTTCTACCCCGACTGCAAGTTTGCGCAGACCACGGTGCTGGGCAAGGTGGAGGACGTGGAGTTCAAGGTGACAGGCCGTACCATACTGGACGCCGGATGGCGGGCGGTGTATGCCAAGGACGCAGGCACGGGCGACGAGGACGAGAAGAAGCCTGAGGAGGAGGAACGTACGCTGCCAGCCTTTGAGAAGGGCGAGAGCGGCGACCACGTGCCCACGCTGACCGAGAAGTGGACGACGCCGCCCAAGTACTACACGGAGGCTACGCTGCTGCGCGCTATGGAGACGGCGGGCAAGCTGGTGGACGACGAGACGCTGCGTGCCGCGCTGAAGGAGAATGGCATAGGGCGACCCTCAACCCGCGCCGCCATCATCGAGACCCTGTTCAAGCGTCACTACATACGCAAGGAGCGCAAGAACCTGGTGGCTACCCCGACGGGGATAGAGCTGATTGACCTGATACACGAGGAGCTGCTGAAGAGTGCGGAGCTGACGGGCATCTGGGAAAAGAAGCTGCGCGACATTGAGCACAAGAAGTATGATGCCCACCAGTTTGTTGACGAGCTGAAGGTGCAGGTGACGGAGATTGTGCAGCAGGTGATGGGCGACAGCACGAACCGTCACGTCACCGTGACGACGGATGAAGACCTGAAGAAGAGCAAGCCCGCTAAGACAGCTCAGGCTGCGAAGCCGAAGGCACCGCGCCAGAAGAAGGCGGCTGCGGCAGGAGAGCCTGTAGAGGGAGCGCCCTGCCCACTCTGCGGACAGGGCCACATCATACGTGGCAAGACGGCCTTCGGGTGCTCACGCTGGAAGGAGGGATGCACCTACAGGGTGCCGTTCGTTGAACATTGAACGTTGAACGTTGAACATTGAACGTTATTTCATTCCAACAATTTTGGTTTTGGGCAGTTCCTTGTTGCGGCGGTTGACCACCGTGACTACTGCCTGTGCCAGGTTGATGAAGGCCAGGCCGGTGGCGGTGTCGCTGCTGAGGGCGGCAGGCGTGCCCTGGTCGCCGCTGTCGCAGATGCTCTGTACCAGCGGTATCTGTGCCAGCAGGGGGACGTCCATTTCCTGAGCCAGCTGCTTGCAGCCCTCGCGGCCAAAGATGTAGTACTTGTTCTGAGGCAACTCGGCAGGGGTGAACCACGCCATGTTCTCGATAAGTCCGAGGATGGGCACGTTCACCTTCTCGTTGCGGTACATGTCGATGCCCTTGCGGGCGTCGGCCAGTGCCACCTGCTGGGGTGTCGACACGATGACGGCACCCGTGATGGGCAGCGTCTGCAACAGCGTCAGGTGAATGTCGCTGGTGCCGGGAGGGGTGTCGAGTATGAAGTAGTCAAGCTCGCCCCAGTCGGCATCGGCAATGAGCTGCTTCAGGGCACTGGTGGCCATGCCGCCGCGCCAGAGCGTGGCAGTGGTGGGCGACACGAAGAAGCCGATGCTGAGCATGCGTACACCATACTGCTCGATGGGGCAGATGAGGTCGCGCCCGTCCTTCTTGACGGCGTAGGGGCGTTCGTCCTCAACGTTGAACATCTTGGGCATGGAGGGGCCGAAGATGTCGCAGTCGAGCAGTCCCACCCTGTAGCCGAGGCGTGCCAGGGCGATGGCTAAGTTGGCGGCGACGGTGGACTTGCCCACGCCGCCCTTGCCGCTGCTGACGGCAATGATATTGCTGACGCCAGGCAGCATCTGTCCCACCTCTGGGCGGGGCTTGGTCTTGAACTCGGTCTCGATAGTCACCTCCACGTCCTGTCCGCAATGGTACTTGATGGCCGCTTCGGCGGCTTTGACGGTGGACTTCAGGAAGGGGTCAGTGTCGCGTGGGAACTCCAGGACAACCTTTACCTGATTGCCGTTGACAGTAGGCTGGTCGGCCACCATCTGGCTCTCTACCAGACTTTTCTTTGTGCCGGCATACGTCACCGTTGCCAGCGCGTCCATGATGAGTTTGGGGTATAGTGTCATAGTGCTGTACGTTCAAGTATTTGGGGAATTTTCATCCACTGTTTGTCCTTCATATAAAGAGCCTTGCAGCCTTGGGGCACATAGAACTTGCAGGCTCCGAGTACGATGTCCTTGAAGGTGCTACTCGAAATCTTCGGGGGCATGGGGGCATTCATTTTCACCTCGCGCAGTGAGACACACTTGGAGAACGCTCCGCCGTCGATGCTCTTCAGGCCTACCGGCAGTTCAACCCTGGCTAACGAGCTGCACTCGCGGAAGGCGTCGCTGTTGATGTCCTTCACGGCAGCTGGGATGACGATTTCCTGCAGGCTGGAGCACTTCAGGAAGGCACCGCTGCCGATGCTCAGCAGCGTGATGGGCAGATTGACGCTGGTCAGTGCCGAGCACTCTTCGAAGGCTTTCGAGCCAATCTTCTTGACCGATACGGGCAGCGTGATGGCGCGCAGGCTGTGGCAGTGGCGGAAGGCGTCGCTCTCGATTTCCTCGATGAAGCCCTGAATACGGACGCTGTCGAGGCTGGTACATTCCTCGAAGATGCTGTTGCCCATCGACTTCACCATGTTGGGAATGGCGATGAACTTCAGGCTGGAACAGCCTTCGAAGACGTGGTCGTTCATCTTTGTCAGCGACGTGGGCAGGTCTAAGGTCTCCAGGCTCTTGCAGGCTTCGAAGGCGCGGCTCTCAATCTTCTTGATGCCGTTGGGCAGCGTGACGTTTTTCAGGTTGCCGCAGCCAGCGAAGGTCTCCATGCCTATCTCGTCGAGGCTGCCTTGCAGGCTCACCGTTTTCAGGTTGATGCACTTCTCGAAAGCTCCGTTGCCCATTTTCGTGACACCCTCTGCCTCGAAAACCTTCAGGCTGGAACATTCCTCGAAGGCGTTGGAGCCGATTTTGCCAACCTTGCTGATGCCGATGCTGTCTAAGCTGCTGCACTTCTCGAAGGCCGAGCTGCCTATTTCGTCCAGCTCGTCGGGCAGGCTGATGGCGGCCAGGCTCTTGCAGTCGCGGAAGGCGTTGTTGCCCACTGACTTGACGCTTTCGGGAATGGTAATCTCGGCCAGTGCTTCACATTCCCTGAAGGTGCCGCTGCCAATGCTGGTGATGTTGCCCTGTATATTGACCTTGGCCAAAGCCTTGCAGCCGCCAAAGACGTCGTTCTCCAAGGTGACCACACTTTCGGGAATGTCGATGGCCACGAGGCTGGTACACTGTTCGAAGGCATCGTGCTCGATGGTGGTGAGCAGGTTCGGCAGCCGTATCTCGGTCAGGCTGGTGCAGTCGCTGAAGGCGTTGGAGCCAATGGTGATGACCGTCTCGGGAATGGTCACTTCTGCCAGTGCCGGGCAGTTGTCGAAGCAGTTGCGGCTGACGTTCAGGATGTTCTTCGGCAGGATGGCTTTCACCAGACTCTTGGCTCCTGAGAACAGACCTGCAGGCAGCGTGTTGTTCTCGGTCTTCATGCCAGCCTTGCCTTCCATGATGACGGCCTCGCTGAGGTCGATGTTTGTCACTAAGCACTCGTCGGCCACCTTCTTGTTGGTCTTGTTGCGGGTGACTATCTGCTGCAGTAGTTTCAGGTCGGAGCCGTCCAACGGGCCTGTCACCTTCAGTTCTGCTACTTTGAAGCGGACGTCCTCGGGCAGCTGTCGAGCCAGTGTGCCCACAGAGTCAACACTCACGTTCTTGGATTGTGCCATTGCCATAAGAGGCATCAGGGTGGCGATGATGGTAAATAGTTTCTTCATATCATTTCTCATTTCTCATTTGTCATTTCTCATTTGTCATTTCTCATTTGTCATTTAGCACGAAGTGCGCTTCGGACTTCGCTTGTTGCGGTGGTAGGAACGGTAGTCGTCCAGCTCAATCTCCACGTCAGGCTCCGCGAGCGGGGCAGGGTGGGGCAGGTGCCAGCGCATGTACTTGATGTTCAGTCCGCGGGCTATCCACATCTGCTCGTAATAGGTCTGTACCGCGAGGGTGGCAGGCTCCACGTTGAGCACGGAGCGCTCGTCGTGGTACAGGTCTTCGGTGCGGAAGTCAACGGGCAGTCCGTTCTTCTCCACCACGTAGGTGGTATAGGTGAACAGGAAGTTGGAGTCCGTCTTCAGGTGGATGAGTCCTCCGTCCACCAAGAAGCGGCGGTAGCGTTCCATGAAGTACGTCGACGTCAGGCGCTTCCTTGGATTCTTCATCTGCGGGTCGCTGAACGTCAGCCATATCTCCTGCACCTCGTCGGCAGCGAAGAAGCGGTCGATAATCTCGATGTTAGTGCGCAGGAAGGCCACGTTCGTAAGCCCCTCGTTCAGGGCCTGTGTGGCACCTGTCCACATACGCGCCCCCTTGATGTCTACACCTATAAAGTTCTTGTCAGGATAGTTGCGTGCCAGCTCAACGGCGTACTCCCCCTTGCCGCAGCCCAATTCGAGCACGATGGGGTTGTCGTTCTTGAAATACTGTTCGCGCCACTTACCCTGCATCGTGAACGGATGCTCCTCGTATGTGGAGAACGGATACTGGAACACGTTGCTGTATGTCTCCATATCCGCAAACTTAGCTAATTTCCCTTTTCCCATAACGGGTGCAAAGGTACGAAAAATATACCGCAGATTACGCAGATTATAAGGATTTTTATATTTTTTCCTGTTCATTATGTCTAATCTGCGGTTTATTTCGTATCTTTGTACCCGCAATTAGAATACTAAAGCTGCTGACGATGAAGCAAACTGACAGAATCAGCAGCATGGAGCAGCACATGGAGCGCGCTTCATCTGCCATTATCAATTTCTCGGCTGCACTCGACAAGTACATCGAAGCGCAGCAGTCCATCGCGGCCCTTAGTGACTACTATGGCAGCGACGAGTGGAAACAGGACTATGCCGACGACGAGGCGGGACTACTGCCTGCTGACCTGAAACGTGGCGTGCTCTCCGAGGACGGCATCTGGAACCTGCTTGCCGACAACCGCGAGCTGAGGGACAGAATGAGTGACGTGATAACAAAGGACAATAAAACGGTGAAGTGATATGGAGCTGAACGAACTTATTTCCGCTGTGAACGATGTCGCGTGGGGCTATGTGCTGGTATTCCTGCTGGCGGGGTGTGGCCTGTGGTTTACGTGGCGCACCCGCTTTGTGCAGTTCCGAATGGTGGACGAGATGCTGCGGCTGCTCACCGATACGGTGGTTGACACCGTCGGGTCGCAAGTTCAGGAAGCCGGAAAGGGGCAGAAGCACATATCGTCGTTCCAGGCCTTTGCCGTCAGCGTAGCCACCCGTGTCGGCACGGGCAATCTGGCGGGCGTGGCCTCGGCCATTGCCGTCGGCGGGCCGGGAGCCGTGTTCTGGATGTGGGTCATTGCCCTCGTTGGCTCGGCAACGGCTTTCGTGGAGTCCACGCTGGCACAGCTGTTCAAGCAGAAGCACAAGGACTCGTTCATAGGCGGCCCAGCCTACTACATCCAGCGTGGGCTACATCTGCGGTGGATGGCCGTCACGTTTGCCGTACTCATCACGCTGCAGTTCGGACTCTCCAACAACTCCATCCAGGCCAACACCATCTGTGGAGCCATGCACGAAGCCTTCGGATGGTCACCAGCATGGGTGGGAGGTGTGTTGGCTATAGTCGGCTTGTTCATCGTCTTTGGCGGCATCCAGCGCATAGCTAATGTCAGTTCAGTCCTGGTGCCCGTGATGGCTATCGGTTATATGGTGCTCGCTGTGGTCGTGATTGCCATGAATCTGGAGCAGATACCGCATGTGTTCAAGCTGATAGTACTCGACGCGTTCGGCATTGAGAAAGTGGCAGGCGGCGGCATCGGCGTCACCATTATGTTAGGAGTGAAACGGGGACTCTTCTCCAACGAGGCTGGTGAGGGCAGTGCGCCCAATGTGGCTGCTACGGCGGCGGTGAGCCATCCCGTCAAGCAGGGACTCATTCAGGCACTGGGCGTCTTTACCGATACGCTGCTCGTCTGTTCGTGTACCGCCTTCATCATCCTCATCAGCGGACTCTACGACGTGCCTGAGCTCAACGGCATCAACCTCACCCAGTCGGCCTTGGAGTCGGAGGTAGGCGCAGCAGGCCCCATATTCGTTGCGGTGGCCATCTTCCTTTTCGCCTTCTCCAGCATCATCGGCAACTATTATTACGGCGAGGCCAACATCCGCTTCATCACGTCCAGCCGCTGGGTAATGACCATCTACCGCATTTGTTCAGCGGGCGTAATGGTCATCTTCGGGGCTCTTGCCAGCTTTGAGCTGGTGTGGAACATCGTCGACTTCTTCATGGCCTTCCTTACTGCCTGCAACCTCATCGCCATCATCCTGTTAGGCCGCTACGCCTTCCGGCTGCTCGACGACTATCGCCGCCAGAAGCGGCAGGGCATCAAGGAGCCCGTCTTCCACCGCAGCCAGTTGCCCGAAATAGAAAGCGAACTGGAATGTTGGGAATAACTCTTAATACATCATTCAATATGGCAAGCAATACAGACTTTGTACAATACATCGCCGACCAGTGTGCTGGGGCAGGCGAAATCGTAACCAAGAAGATGTTTGGCGACTACGGCATCTACTGTGACGGCAAAATATTCGGTCTCATCTGCGACGACTGCTTCTACCTGAAGCCCACCGATGCCGTGCGCCCGCTATTGAGGGTCGTCGACATGCGTCCCCCCTACGACGGTGCCAAGGATTACTTCTACATCGCCGACGTCGACGACCGCGACTACCTCGCCCAAATAGTGCGCGAAACCTGCCATGCACTGCCGAAACCGAAGGTGAAGGCGAAAAAACGATAGGACGGCAAGACCGAGGATGAAGTGGCCGAAATGATCTATCAATTCATCGGATAAACCAAATTCATAAAACAAACACTTATAGTTATGAAAAAGATTTTAGTAATCGTCGCAGTCGCCATAATGACGGCAATGAGTGTACAGGCGCAGAAGATTCAGACAGTTGACAAGGACGGCCAGCCCATACCTTATGCCTCGATTTTTACTGAGGCTGGCGATATCATCGGTACCACGGGTCTCGATGGCATCCTCAACGATGTTAAAGGGGCTGAGGTGGTGTCAATCACCCATGTGGCTTACAAGTCGAAGAAGGTGAAGGTGGGCCAAGGCGGTCGTGTAACCCTTGAGGATGCCGACTTTGACCTGCCTGAGATTACCGTCACCAAGAAACCGCTGGTGTATGTGCAGACTTACTATCGCATGGTCTATCAGAAAGACGGTAGCGAGATGCCTATTTATTACTATCGTGCGGGCGTGCTTAACAATTCCTACGATAAGAAGACAAAGAAAGTATCTTCCGACGAGGATCATTTCTCAGCCTGCAACATGGGCATATTCAAGACTACGCTCAACACCGTCTTAAATGCACATATCAAGAAGTTAAGTCTGAAAACAGAAAAAATAGAGACCCGCATGAAGCAAAAACACAAGGAAATTGGACTCTCCTTTGTTCCTGACGGGCCCGGCAAGCAGCGCATCACGGATAAGTTTGGCACCGTAGGCTCTGTCACGGATAATCAGGGTAAGGGCGAGCGCCGCTACTCATACGATACGCATCTGTTGAGTCAGCACAAGATTCAGGTTACGGGCAGCGACAAGAAGAAGGCTAAGGCCGACAAACGGGAAGAGCGGGAAAAGAATCGTAAGGATCAGGACTTTACCGTCTATCTCATCGACGATGATGGCAATTACGCGCCTGAGGACTTCGTCATGCAGCAGGGAGCCACCTCCTACGACGATGAGAAACATAAAAGTCATACCAACATCATGATACAGGTGTTCACGGTTGATCGTGCCTACGTGACCAAGGACGAGCTGAAGCAGCTGAAGAAGGAAAAGAAGATGAAGATGACCTACCAGAATCTGCAGCAGTTGGAGCGCAGCCACAACATCCCTGCCCTGCCGGCAGAACTTCAGAAGCGCATCAATGAGATTGTGAAATGAAAAAACTTTGTCATCAAATAAACGGTAGTGGATAGCAACTTTGAATATTATCAGGCATTACTTAGGAGAACCGTGAAGTTTCAGTAGGGGAAACTCCGGGTTTCACCTACTGAAACTGGGAGTTTCCCCTACTGAAAGTCGGAGCCATAGGGGGGGAGGGCTATTATTCAATCACAACCGTCGTCCAGCCGTGCTTGTCCTCAATCTCGCCGTACTGGATGCCGCGGAGGGTGTCGAACAGTTTCTTCGACATGGGGCCGGGCTTCTCGCCGAAGGAGTAGCGCTTGCCGGTGTCGAGGTCGTCGATGTAGCTGATGGGGCTGATGACGGCGGCTGTTCCGCAGGCACCTGCCTCCTCGAAGGTTTCGAGTTCTTCCTCGGGGATGGGGCGACGCTCCACCTTCATGCCCAGATCCTCGGCCACCTGCATCAGGCTCTTGTTAGTGATGGAGGGGAGGATGGAGGTTGACTTCGGGGTGATATAGGTATTGTCCTTGATGCCGAAGAAGTTGGCAGCGCCACACTCGTCCATGTATTTCTTCTCCTTGGCGTCGAGGTAGAATTCGCAGGCGTAGCCCTTCTCGTGGGCCAGGTTGTTGGCGAAGAGGCTGGCAGCGTAGTTGCCGCCTACCTTGTATTTACCCGTGCCGAGCGGAGCCGAGCGGTCGTAGTCGCGGATGATGACGTAGGGGTTGGCAGCGAAACCACCCTTGAAGTACGGGCCTACAGGCGTGACGAAAATCAGGAAGCAGTACTCCTTGGCAGGGTGCACACCCACCTGGGCGCTGGTACCAATGAGCAGCGGACGGATATAGAGCGTGGCACCGCTCTCGTAGGTAGGAATCCACTCCTGGTTCAGGCGTACCACCTTCTTCACCATTTCTGTGAACAGCTCGGTGCTGACCTCGGGCATCATGATGCCGCGGCAGGTGGACTGCAGGCGGGCGGCATTCTCGTCAACGCGGAATATGCGCACCTTGCCGTCAGGGCAGCGGTAAGCCTTCAGGCCCTCGAAAGCCTCCTGGCCGTAATGCAGGCAGGTGGCAGCCATGTGCAGGTTCAGATACTCGTCGGAGCAGACCTCAATCTCGCCCCACTTTCCGTCGCGATAGTAGCAACGCACGTTGTAGTCGGTCTTCATGTAACCGAACGACAAACTTGACCAATCTAAATTTTTCATCGTCGTATTATAGCTTAAAATTCAAATTTGCTTGCAAAAGTACGCATTTTCCTGCAAATTGACAATTATTTCCGTCAAAAACTTACTCCTCGGCAAGTATTTTCTTGATTTCCTCGTCGGTTTTCGTCAGTTTGTCCTTGCAGAGCTTGATGAGTTGCTGGGCACGGCGCAGTTGGTCGGACATCTGGTCGATGTCGAGTTCGTCGTTTTCCATCTTGCGGACGATGGCCTGAAGTTCCGCGAAGGCGGCTTCGTATTTGAGTTCTTGTTTCATATAACGGTTGATTTGATGGTACCTTTTTCCAGTCGGGTTTCTATTTGGTCGCCAGGTTTCAGTTGTGAGGGGTCGCGCACGGCTCGGCCGTCTTTCGTGGTGATGCTGTAGCCTCGGCTGAGTAGCAGCTGTGGGTCAAGTGCTTTCAGCCGTTCCTCTATGAGCGCTATGTTGTGGTGCCCGGCTTGCAGGCGGCGCTCAGCCATCAGGGGGAGCTTGCTTTCAAGCAGGTTGAGGGTGGCACGGGCTGTAGTCGTCAGCTGCTGCATGCGGGTGAGCATGCGGTTGTGGAGGGCATCGAGACGGGCTTCCTGGCGAGTCTTCACAACAGAGAACAGGCGTGGTAGAGCCTTTTGGAGGATGGAGAGCTGAGACTTGAGATTCGTGATTTTTTGCTGCGTATAGCGGGCCATGCGGGTCTGGGCATCTTCAATGGCATCGAGGCACGTCTGGGCGTGGTCGATGAGGAAGGCGGCAGCGGCGGTGGGGGTTTTCACCCGCTGGTGGGACACCATGTCGATGATGGACTCGTCGCGGTCGTGGCCTATGCCTGTGATGATGGGGATGGGGAAGTTGGCGACATTCTCGGCCAGGAGCAGGGTGTCGAAGCCCGACATGTCGCTGGTGGCACCTCCGCCTCGGATGATGACGACAGCATCAAATTGATAATTGACAATTGATGATTGATAGTTGTATATCCGCTCCAGCGCGTTGATGATGCTCTGCTCCACGCCCTCGCCCTGCATCGTGGCAGGGAAGAGCTGGGTACGGAAGGCGAAGGGCGAGTCGGCCAGCTGGTTGCAGAAGTCGCCGTAGCCGGCAGCAGTCTGGCTGCTGATGACGGCAATGTTGAGGCAGAGCAGGGGCAGCTGTAGTTCGCGTTGCAGGTCGAAGACGCCCTCGTCCTTCAGTTGGCGTATGATTTCCATTCGGCGGCGTGCCTGGTCGCCGAGGGTGTAGTTGGGGTCGATGTCGGTGACTATCCATGAGAATCCGTATGCTTCGTGGAACTGCGGATAGACGCGGAGCAGCACCTTCATGCCAGCTCGCAGCTGCTGTCCCGTAGTGCGTTCGAAGTAGGGCCGCACAATTGTCCACTTCGATGCCCAGCACTTGGCCGCGGCCCTTGCAACGGGGGTGTTTGAGCGTTCGTCGCGCTGTATGAGTTCCATGTAGCAATGTCCGCGGTTTTCGCGGCACTCCGACAGTTCGGCCTCTACCCAATACTCATCGGGCATCTGCCTCTCAATCAGCTCGCGGACGAGTGAGTTGAGTTCGAGGAGTGAAAGTCGGAAGTCATTTCTCATATTCCAGTTTTCCTATCATATAAGCTCGCCAGAAGTTTGGTATGCCGAAACCATAGACATTGTCGGGCGTGGCGTAGTTGTCAGACGATTTGCGGACGAGGCTGATAATGTCGTTGGCACTCAAGTGAGGACAACTCTGCCACAGACAGGCCACGAGTCCGCATACAACGGGTGCCGAGAACGAGGTTCCCATGTCGCGTACGATGGAACCACGGCCCGAAATGAGGGCTGCAGGTGCGCCGAGTGCCATGACATCAGGTTTCACACGGCCGTCCTGAGAGGGTCCTACGCCTGAGAAGGGCGCGTTCTTGCCTTGCTCGTTGACGGCTCCGACGGTCAGTATCTGGTGGGCATCGGCGGGGACGCAGATTTTCTTCCAAGGACCCATACCCATGTTGCCAGCCGAGTTGACGAGCACGATGCCCTTGCGGGCCAGCATGGAGGCGGTGCGGCTGATGAGCGTCGAATTGCCATCAAGGTCGCGTAGCCGCAGGCTCTCGTGGGGCTCGTCGAAGTCGTTGTAGCCCAACGACGAGTTGATGATGTCTACGCCAGCCGAGTCGGCCAGTTCGGCAGCCATCGCCCAGTAGTCCTGCTCTACGGGTTGTTCCGACTGCTGGTCCTCACAGCGCATCAGCCAGTAGTGAGCCTCGGGGGCAGTACCTATGAGCACTTCGGGCAGGTTGGCAGCCAGGGCCGAGAGCACCTTGGTGCCGTGATCGGTCTCGTAATACAGCTGATGGTCGGCCACTTCGGGGTGAGGCAACTTGGGGTTATGCCACACGCAGTCACGGATGCCGTCGATTTTGACGTTGTAGAATGCTGGAATCTGGTCAACGTTCTGGAAGCCGCCGTCCAGCACGGCGATAGTCATGCCCCGTCCTCGCAGGCCGATGGCGTGCAGCCGGTGGCCCATCAGACTCTCAATCTGCTCCTTTCCACCTCCGTAGCGTTCCTGCTTGACAGAGTCCCAGGCGTTGAAGTGATTGTGGCTTTTCCCCCTGGTGAGCTTCTTGTCGACCGAATCGGGCGACACCCACACCAGTTCGGCCTTGCGGACAAAGGGTAGTTGCTGCAACTGCTGTAGAGCCACTGAGTCGCTGAGCCGCGCCACCACGGTGTTGTTCCACCGACTTTGAGCCACGATGTCGACACCGCGCTGCGCCTTAATGATTTTCAGGTACTTGGGCGACACGGGCAGGTCGGTAGAGTCGAGCTGCAGCCCCTGACGGCGGCGCCGTTCGACCGACTTTGCCGAAAGCCATCGGGTGGGGTGGTCCAGTCGGAAGTTTGACTCGTGCTTGTCGGTCAGCGTCAGGCGGTACATATACTGTGGGCCGCCAGGATACTTCATCTTGGTGGCGGCAGTGCCCGTAAGGAACTGAATGATTAGTAGTAAGGTGCTGACTATTCGTTTCACGCTACAAAGGTACGAAATAAAGTGAAAAGTGAAAAGTGAAAAGTGAAAAAATTGCTGCTGCCGAAAAAAAAAGCCGATTATCAATGGCCAATTGTCAATAATTTCGTAACTTTGCATCCTGTTTATATAAGGTATAGGAAATGGACAACATGCAAGCCGCACTCGAATTGGGACAGAAACCCGTAGGCCGACTGCTGTGGCAGTACGCCTTGCCTGCCATTGTGGCCATGACGGCATCGAGTCTTTACAATATCATCGACCGTGCGTTCATTGGCCAGGTTGTGGGGCCTGAAGCCATAGCGGGCTTAGGCATCACGTTCCCGTTCATGAACCTCAGTGCCGCCTTTGGTGCCGCTGTGGGTGTGGGTGCCTCGACGTGCATCAGCGTGAAGTTAGGGCAGAAGGACTATAAGACAGCCGAGAACCTGCTGGGCAACACGGTGACGCTGAACCTCATCGTGGGCTTCCTGTTCATGGTGGTGTGCCTGCTGTTTCTCAATCCCATCCTGCGCTTTTTCGGCGCTTCCGACGCTACGCTGCCCTACGCCCGCGAGTTCATGATAGTCATCCTGCTGGGTAACATGGTGACCCACATGTATTTCGGCATGAACGCCGTACTGCGAGCCGCAGGCAAGCCACGCCACGCCATGTATGCCACGCTCTTCACCGTGGGCATGAACATACTGCTGGTCATAGCCTTCGTGTGGTGGTTCCGCTGGGGCATACGAGGGGCTGCACTGGCCACCGTCACCTCGCAGTCGCTGGCTCTGTGCTGGCAGATGTGGATATTCAGCGACCAGCGCGAGCTACTGCACCTGAAACGCGGCATCTACAAGTTGAAGGCCAACTTGGTACGCAACATCATTGCCATCGGTATATCGCCTTTCCTGATGAACGTCACCAGCTGCGTCATCGTGATTTTCATGAACAACCAGTTTGTACGCTACGGCGGCGACATGGCCGTTGGCGCCTACTCGATAGCCAACTCCATGGCTATGGTGTTCTTCATGTTCGTCATGGGCATGAACCAGGGTATGCAGCCCATTGTGGGCTATAACTACGGAGCCGAGAAGTTCGACCGCATGCTGCGCTGTCTGTGGCAGACCATTGCCGTTGCCACCAGCATTCTGTTGGTGGGCTGGGCATTGGCCATGCTGTTTCCGATGCAGATAGCCCGCATCTTCACAACCGATGAGACGCTGCTGCAGCTGTCGGCACGAGGCATTCGTCTCGACATGCTGGTGTTCCCCATCATTGCTTCGCAGGCCGTCATCACCAACTTCTTCCAGTGTATCGGCAAGGTGAAAATCAGCATCTTCCTGTCGCTGACGCGCCAGTTGCTTATGCTCCTGCCGTTGGCCTACCTGTTGCCTTTGTGGATGGATTTAGACGGTGTGTGGTACTCCATGCCCGCCAGCGACTTCGGCTCGTTTGCCATGACCCTTCCCATCTTGTGGTGGTATCTGAGAAAACTAAGAACCTATGGAAAATAAACCTATCATCATCTGTGTGGGTCGCCAGCTAGGCAGCGGCGGCCACGATATCGGACGCATGCTGGCCCTCGACTTCAGCGCCAAGTACTACGACCGCGAACTGCTGAACCTTGCGGCGAAGGAAAGCGGACTCTCCGAACACTTCTTCGAGCAGCACGACGAGCACAAGAGTTTTCTCCGTTCGTTCCTGCACCTGCCTAACGCGATGGTCAGCAACAACTTCGCCCGTCAGGGTTTTTCGCAGGACTCGTTCTTCCAGTTCCAGAGCGACGCCATCCGCAAGGCAGCCACCGAGGGCAGCTGTGTGTTTGTAGGTCGCTGTGCCGACTATGTATTGCGCGATTTCAAAAACATGATCAGCATCTTCATCACGGCCTCGATGGACTTCCGTGTCAGTCAGATTATGGCCAAGCAGCATTTTGCCAAGCCTCAGGAGGCTCGCAGGTTTATTGAGCACGGCGAGTCAAAACGTGCTGCCTACTACAACTATTATACAGGCAAGAGGTGGGGCGATGCCTCGGGCTACAACCTCTGCATCGACTCGTCAGTACTGGGGCTGATGGAGACCGAGAAGCTGATAGCCGACTTTATCCGTAAACGTTTGGGACAATGAAGAAAATAGGAATACTGAGCGACACTCACAGCTATTGGGACGAGAAGTATCTGCACTACTTCGAGCCGTGTGACGAAATATGGCATGCTGGCGACATCGGCAGCGTGGAGGTGGCCGAGCGGCTGGCCGACTTCCGGCCTTTCCGTGCTGTCTGTGGCAACTGCGACGGTGGTGACCTGCGGCTGATGTTTCGCGAGCTGAACCGCTTCAAGTGCGAGGACGTGGACGTGCTCATCAAGCACATCGGCGGCTATCCAGGCAACTACGATGCCTCTGTCCGCTCTACGCTCTTTGCCAACCCGCCGCAGCTGTTCGTAGCCGGGCATAGTCATATATTAAAGGTGAAGTACGACAAGACGCTGGGGCTGCTGCACATCAATCCGGGTGCTGCCGGCATCCAGGGGTGGCATAAGGAGCGTACCCTTGTACGGCT
Source organism: uncultured Prevotellaceae bacterium (assembly GCA_947168395.1). Classification (GTDB taxonomy): domain Bacteria; phylum Bacteroidota; class Bacteroidia; order Bacteroidales; family Bacteroidaceae; genus Prevotella. The sequence goes on from CAMVLT010000041.1 coordinate 32,771, forward strand.
GACGATTGACGGCCGTGAATTTAAGGATATGGAAGTAATAACATTAAGCGATAAGAAATGAAAAGAACAATTGTAATCACGGGTGGCGCAGGCTTCATTGGCAGCCATGTAGTGCGCCTGTTTGTGAACAAGTACCCCGAGTATCACATCATCAACCTCGACAAGTTGACGTATGCCGGCAACCTGGCCAACCTCAAGGACATCGAGGACCGTCCGAACTACGAGTTCGTGAAGATGGACATCTGCGACTTCGATGCCTTCTACCAGCTGATGCAGGAGAAGAAGGTGGACGGCATCATCCATCTGGCTGCCGAGAGCCACGTGGACCGCTCCATCAAAGACCCCTTCACCTTTGCCCAGACCAACGTGATGGGCACTTTGAGCCTGTTACAGGCAGCCAAGCTCTACTGGGAGAGCCTGCCTGAGAAGTATGAGGGCAAGCGCTTCTACCACATCTCAACCGACGAGGTGTATGGCGCACTCGAACTGACGCACCCCGAGGGTATTGAGCCGCCTTTCACCACAACGGCCTCCAGTGCCGAGCACCATCTGGCATACGGCGACAAGTTCTTCTTGGAGACCACGAAGTATAATCCGCACTCGCCTTATAGTGCCTCGAAAGCCAGCAGCGACCACTTTGTACGTGCCTTCCACGACACGTACGGCATGCCCGTCATCGTGACCAACTGCTCGAACAACTACGGCCCCTATCAGTTCCCTGAGAAGCTGATACCGCTGTTTATCAACAACATCCGTCATCGCAAGCCGCTGCCCGTCTATGGTAAGGGTGAGAACGTGCGCGACTGGCTCTTCGTTGAA
>CAMVLT010000042.1 GCA_947168395.1 uncultured Prevotellaceae bacterium
GAAAAGGTACAGAATGCATCAAATTGCTGCTCTCACAGGCCTCAAAAGACATGCACGAACCCCTGATTCCGATGCTTTTCCCCTCACTTGGCGCACATATCAGCTGCGCAGAATTTCAGTATCCTGACCGCAGTTGGAAGGAAATGTGCGGATTAATGGCCCAACTGGTGGGCGATTCGGGGTGTAACAAGGGCCAATTGACCGATTTAGTGAAAGCTATTTGTCGGGATTTCCAGCAACACGACGAACAGGAATTCAAGAAGTTGGAGGAATGGGCCAACCTTTACCACTCGAAGTCGAAAGACAAACCTGTCAAGCCGGCCATTGCCATTTTCTTCCCTCCGTCGGACACCACGAACGCGGCCTTTATCGAGAACGCCATGAATCTGATGAAGATAGGCGGCCGTACGCAGTACTTCAACCTGCCTGAGGTGGAGATGGCCGATAAGCTCTGCGGCGGTCATAAACAGGTGAGTCACCTGCTGCGCAACGTCTATGACATGGCTCGCGCCGGTGCGCTGCGTGCCACAGCCGACGGCATCAGCGGCAACCCTGTGCTGCGTGTAGGCATCACGCTCTCGGCCGTACCTGTCACGGCTCGCACCTTCTATCAGAACGAACTCCATAACGGCACCTTCGGCCGTATGGTCTTCTCATACAAGCCACGCGGCAGCCGCAACGGACGCATACCGCGAAAGGGTGAGTTTACTGACGATTTCCTACAGAAACTCGACACTTATCTGGCACGTCTCGACATCTGCAAGGGCCGCTTCATCATCCGTCCGCTGAACAAGCTCATTGACCATCTGGCGGCCGACATGGCCACGCTGGCCGACTTGGTAGATGACGACGTGCTGTGGGATGTGTCGAAGCGTGCCCTGGTCTCGGCATGGAAGGCTGGCTGCATCCTCTGGGTGCTCAATGGCCAGACGTGGACGAAGTCGATGGGCGACCTCGTAGAATGGCTGGTGTACCACGATCTGTGGAGCAAGATGCAACTCTTCGCCGACATGTTGGCAAGGATGCCGACGTGGTGAGCGAGGCTCAGAAGCGCGGCCCGAAGAATATGCTCCAGCAGTTGCCCAACACATTTAGCCAAGCTCAGTTGGAAGCCCTTCGCACCACACTCGGAAAGAATCCTGAAGGGGCAAAAGCGCAGCTATACCAATGGGTGTTCCGCAAGTTCATCACCTACTCCGCCCAGACGGGACTATACACGAAGACCGAAGAATACCTGAAACAGTAGACCCTCCCCCCGCCCTCCCTGTGAGGGAGGGGGTGATTACCTCAAGCAGCAACAACAAAACCATTGACAATCAATAGTAGAATACCCCCCAACAAGCATTCTACTCCCCTCCCTCGCAGGGAGGGGCTGGGGGGAGAGTCTTCTTATGGAAAAGTATGAATTGCAGAAGCTTCGCGACCTGCCCATCGAGGAGGTCGCGGAGCGGCTTGGACTGCGGGTGGTGCGCCACAAGGCGCTCTGCCCGTTCCACGACGACCACCACGCCTCGCTCTCGTTCAAGGTGAGCAAGAATACCTTCCGTTGCTTCGTCTGCGGGGCAAGCGGAGGCACCATTGACTTGGTGATGAAATATCTGAATAAAGATTTTAAGGAGGCTTGCCGTTGGTTGGGAGGCGAAAGTGCACAAAGGGGACGGTTCTCTTTGTGTACTTCTACACAAAGAGAACCGTCCCCGGCATGCGCGTTTGATGCAAGTCGATTTGAAAGGTATTTTGAACGGCCCCCGAACTCCGCTCCGGGCAAACCCTGGGTTTAAGTAGGGTAAACCCAGGGTTTAGTTACGGTAAACCCCGAGTTTACCCTACCTAAACTCTAAAGTCCGTTTTTAAGGCGTTTTGAGGCGGTTACAGTAGCCTATTAGTGATGCAAAAATAATTAACAAAGTAGGAGGCCAGAACAGGTGTCGGCTATTCGTTGAATGCTCCACAGTGACGGCAGTTCCCCTTCTCGTAGAGCAGGGCACCGCAGCGGCCGCAGCGGTAGTGGGGGCGAGGATGGCGGAAGTAGCTCCACAAGGCAAAGATGAAGTAGAGGGCCAAGAGGGGGTAGCCTATATAATATAAGGTGAAGATGCTGAACACGATGTAGGCCACGGCGCAGGTTGCGCCAAGCCCTAAAAGGTAGAGGATGGCATCGCCGAAAGGCAGCTGCCGGCGCACATCGTCAACGACGGCGATGGCGACAATGAGGATGGCCCACACGGAGACAAGGAACAGTCCGAGACTGACTGGTACGGCGTATGGGTTGAGGGTGGGGTGGAAGTAGAAGTGACGCCACTTCTCGGGGTCGAAGAGCTGGATGCTGCTGTAGAGGGTGGCCGAGGAGGCTACCAAAAGGCATAGCAGCGTGGGATAGAAGGAGGCAATGTCGTTGAAATGCACGATTTTGGCCTGTCGCCGCATCAGCTTCACGTAGATGTAGGCCGCCATGACAATGACGACAAAGGCCAGGAAGATGAGCAGATGGGCATCGGAGAAGAAGTCGATGAACTGTGAAATGGTGTCGTCGGGAGATACGGCGTTCAGCAGTTCGCGCTCGTGAATCCATCCGAAAGTAAGCTGGTCGCGTGCCACCTTCACCCAGATGGAGTCGAGCGAGTCGGCGGGTACGGTCATGATGTCGGCCACCACTAACTGCTCGCCTTTGTAGAGCATGAGGGTGTCGACAGGCATGTCGCTGATGGCTTCGGCTGGTAGTTGCGGGATGATGGGCAGGGAGTCGGCCCTGACGAGGAAGTTGAAGTTCTGGGTGTAGTGATGGGTGGTGTAGAACGAGATGCTGTCCAACTGCTGCTCGGTCAAGTTCCAGGCATCAGGGGTCTGCTGTCCACGGTTGTAGCAGGAGCACAGCGACAGGAGCGCTACGCTAATGAATAATGAATAATGAATAATGAATAATGCCTTCTTCATAGGACTACGTTCATTTGACATTGCTTGCAGTCGAATTCGAGACGGAAGCGACGGCCATCGGTTAAGCGCAGGAAGAGCGGCTCGTGCCAGACGGGCCGGCGGCCACCGTTCTTGACGCAGAACCCTAATGAGTAACGCAGACAATGGCGGCACTGCATCAGTTTGGCGTTGTCCGTGGGATTCAGCTCATAGGCCGTGGGGCGTTCAATGCCGTAGAAGTCGCAGGCGAGTCGATTGGCAATGTTGTGGAAATCATGGGGCTTATGGGGCAGGTGAGGCAAATGGGCCTCATGGGCCTCATGGGTTTCGTGGGGCTGGGCAAGTTTAGTCACCAGCCGCCGACGAAGGTCGGCCAACAGGCTGCTGGGAATGAAATAGTTGAAAGTGTCGGGGATATCGACGGTCGTACATTCGAAGGGGGTGCTACCCAGTTTCGTGAGTTGGCGGATGACGTTTTCACGTTGCGGTCGCTCAGCTGTCTGATGAACGAAAGGCAGCTCCACGCTGACGGAGCCAGAGGATAGGCAGAAGCCGTCGGGCGTGGGACGCAACGAGAGGGTGATAGGAATCTTGCGCTCCGCACTGGGCTTGCTAAGCAACTGCTCCTGCCGCTGGTCGAAGTTACGGTAGAGACGCAGTCCCGGATGCAGGCCTTGGGGCATGTGTTGCGGATACAGACGGTTGCCCTCGGCGCGGTTTACCCGGAATCCTTCGAGGGAGCCCCGCTCCCTATCCCCCTTCCCAGAGGAGTTGGGATTGGATGGAAAGAAGCACAGACCGTCGCCGTTGGCAAAGCTGGCGGTGCCGGCCACGGTGAATGAGTCGCGCCGCAGCTCCTTCACCGTCCCCACGAATTCGCCGATGGCCTTTGGCGTGTCGAACGACGCGATGTCGGGCTGGCGGCCGTGGGCAAAATAGGTGGTATAGCCTCGGTTGAACGTTTTCTGCAGATTGGGCGTGAAGGTGTAACGGCATCGGCCCAGAGAGGCACGACGGTACTTGTCTGGATAACGGCTGATAATTTGGTTCAGGCGTTCGCTGTAGGCCGCTGTGACGTTCTTGACATAGCTGACATCTTTCAGTCTCCCCTCAATCTTGAACGATGTCGCTCCGGCCTCGGCCAGTTGTTCGAGGTTGTCAATCTGGTTCATGTCCTTCAACGACAGCAGATGGCGGTTGTGCTCGATGACGTGCCCGTCGGCATCAATCAGGTCGAAGGGCATGCGGCAGAACTGGGCGCACTCTCCACGATTGGCCGAGCGATGGAAACAATGCTGTGAAGCATAGCACAACCCGCTATAGCTGACGCAGAGAGCACCGTGGACAAAGACTTCCAACTCGACATCGGGTACTGCTTCGTGGATGGCCCGCACTTCTTCGATGGACAGTTCACGTGCCAAGACGACACGCCGGAAACCGATGTCGTGCAGCCAGCGTACTTTCTCGGCTGTGCGGTTGTCGGTCTGGGTGGAGGCGTGGAGAGCGATCTGGGAATTGAGAGTTGAGAATTGAGAGTTGTATATGGAAAGCAATGCCATGTCCTGTACCAGGATGGCATCTGTACCTGCCTGTTGCAGTTCGGCTAACAGTTGGCGGGTGTCCTCTAACTCGTCGTCGTAGAGAATGGTGTTGATTGTCACGTAAACTTTGGCACCAAAGACGTGGGCATAGTCGCAGAGACGGGCAATGTCGGCCACTGGGTTGCCTGCCGACGCCCTGGCTCCAAAACGCTGGGCACCGATATAGACGGCATCGGCTCCATGGTCGATGGCCGCTATGCCATACTCCAAGTTTTTGGCCGGTGCCAGCAGTTCAAGTGATTTCATTGATATTGTAGGGTGTCTCCTGGTAGACGTAATAGTTAATCCAGTTGGCGTAGAACAGGTTGGCATGCGCCCTCCACGTGACGTTAGGGCCTTTCTCGGGGTCGTTGTCGCGGTAATAGTTGCGCGGAATGTCCACATCGTCGCGGATATCCTTGTCGCGGCGGTATTCATGGTCGAGGGTGTCGGGAGAATACTCCATGTGCCCCGTAATGAAGAACTCACGGCCTCCCCGGGCCATGACGATGCTGACACCACTGTCGGCCGATTCGGCAATGAGAGTCAGGGCAGGGTTGGCCAGTATGTCCTCGCGCCGTATCTCCGAGTGGCGGCTATGGGGCATCTGGAACTCATCGTCGAAGCCCCTGAAGATGGGCAGTTGTGGGTCGAGCTTCTGTTGGGGGAAGATGCCGAACATCTTCTTGGGCAGCGGATATTTGGGCACTCCGTAATGATAGTAGAGTCCGGCTTGGGCAGCCCAACATATATATAAGGTACTGGTGACGTGGGTCTTGGCCCATGAGAAAATGCAGGAAATCTCCTCCCAGTAGCTGACGTCCTCGAAATCAAGTTGTTCGACGGGGGCACCAGTGATAATCATTCCGTCGTACTTCTCGTTGCGCATCAGGTCGAAATCGCGGTAGAACATCATCATGTGTTCTATCGGCGTGTTCTTGGGTGTATGGCTTTTCAGCTTCATGAAGTTGATGTCCAACTGCAGCGGTGTATTTGAGAGCAGGCGGATGAGGTCGGTCTCGGTTGTCACCTTCAGTGGCATGAGGTTCAGGATGACAATACGCAGCGGTCGAATGTCCTGGGCATGTGCCCTTGCATCGCCCATGACGAAGATGTTCTCCTGTTTCAGCAAGTCAATGGCGGGAAGCCTGTCGGGTAATCTTAATGGCATGGTAAATACGAATTAAACAATCTTTATCAAACATACCGACACGTTGTCGTAGCCACCAGCCTCGTTGGCAGCATGGCATAGCAGAGAAGCGTCGGCATCGTCATTGAGGAGTGTCTGCACCTTTTCATCGGTCAGCATGTCCGTCAGACCGTCGCTGCAGAGCATGAAGATGTCGCCCGGTTGAACATTTTCAGTACATTTCAGAATATCGATGTAGGATGTCTTGCACCCACCGCCGATGCAGTTGGTGATAATGTTCGAGTGCCGGGCAACGCCCATGAGCTTGTTCAGCGAATGGTCTGTGGAGAGCTGTTGTAGCTGTCCGTCATGAAGACGATAGATGCGGCTGTCGCCACAATTCATCCAGTAGAACTGGTTCTCATAGTAGGCTAAGGCGACGAGGGTGGTACCCATCTCACGGTAGCGCAAGGCGAAGCGTCCCTTGGAGTCGATGATGTTATTGATGGAAACCAGCCATCCAAAGATAGCCTCGTTGAAATCGCTGGTATCCAGTGCGGCAGGCATGTCGTAGAAGTAATAGTGCAGGTTGGCCAGCGTGTCGCTGCTGGCCACCTCGCCGCCGTTATGACCGCCCATTCCGTCGGCCAGTGCCAGGAGGTAGCGGTTTTTGTCTTCCAGGTTGACCTCGTCTGAATACACTTCATTGCGTATGAAACGGTCGCCTACGAGCACCATGTCTTCGTTATTCTGACGGACGCAGCCTACATGACTGGCTGCATTGACAATTAGTTTCACCTCTATATTGTTAGTTTAACTGATAATTACTTGAAGATTGACATTAGCTAACGCTACGATGTCGCCGTTCTTGAGCGACATTTCCACATCAGGTTGCATGGAATGTTGGTTAAGCTTCGTGCCGTTAGATGAGTGTTTGTCGACGATACACCAACCCGTATCAGAGTTGTACTTCAATTGGGCGTGTACGCCTGAGACGTACATGTTGTGCTCAAAGAACTGCGTATAGGGTCCTTGTCGGCGTCCGATGACAGCACCATTGACCCCCTGTATACGTATGTTCAGATTGCTATTGTAAAGCACCAGTGTCGGCACCCCGCCATGATGGGCCATAGCCTGGTTCTGTCCTGAAAAGGCGTAGGTAGGAGGCGGAGCCGTTTGGGAAATGACGTTTGACACGGACATGGCACTGATGATGTGGGGGTTGGCTACCTGGTCGCGTACTTGCGGAGAGACCATCAGTCCTCCGCAATAGGTGCAACGGCGTCCGATACCCACACGACCGCAGTTCTTGCAGTAGAGCAAAGCCTGGCCACATTGGTCGCAGTAGTAGCTGTCGTCATCGATTTCTTCTTTACAACTTGGGCAGATAATCATATTGAGTCGGTAATATCTTCTGGTAAAATAATCTGATAGGTTTCCTTTGTCACCTGGTCGGGCGGCATCTGTGAAACACGCATTGAAAGCTGTTGGATAGTACGGTCAAGCAAATTGCGCATTTCGCGGGCATTGCCGAACGAGCCGTCCTTCTTCATCACCATTTTGAAGATGACATCCAGAGCCTTGAATTCGGCCGTGGTCGAGAGGGTGTACTGGTCTCGCTGTGCCATCTTCTTGAAAATGGCCAGCAGTTCGTCCTCGTTATAGTCGTCGATATGCAGCTTGTGAGTAAAGCGACTGGCCAGACCAGGGTTCATCTGCATGAATTCTTCCATCTTGTCACGATAGCCGGCAGCAATGACGACAAACTTTCCTCGGTCGTCCTCCATGCGCTTCATCAGGGTGTCGATGGCTTCCTTGCCGTATTGGTCGTTTGAGTCGCTCAGGGTATAGGCTTCATCGATAAAGAGGATGCCGCCCATCGCTTTGTCGCATATATTGTTGACAATCTTTGGTGTCTCACCCATGTATTTGCCCACCAGCGTGGCTCGGCTGGCCTCTAACACTCTGCTTGTCGGCAATATATCCATGGAATTGAGAATCTCGCCCATCTTGCGGGCAATGGAAGTCTTGCCTGTACCGGGATTGCCGGTAAGCACGAAGTTCATGGCCATCTGCTGAACCTTGCCGGCACCGAATGCGGCACGCTGCTTCATGAACATGCTTTGTACAGCCAGACGGCGGATGCTGTTCTTCACTGAACGCATGCCTACGAAGTCGTCCAGTTCGTTGAGAACTTCATCCAACGGACGGGCCTTCTCGTTCTGAGCCATTGGCAGGTCGTCGGTGGTGATGCGATACATATCCTCCTCCTTGAAGTTGGGGTCGCTCATCATGCCGACCAACCGCTGGCTTTGCTTCTCGACAGCCTCATCGAAGATGCGGCGGGCCTCGCGGGCATTGCCGAAGTTCTTGTCCCTGCGTAGGTATAGCTGTTCAAACTGGCGGTGTATGGCCCCCTTGGTATCTTCGCTGATGGTGAAATTCTTGCTGGCGGCGAGGTTGAGGAATATCTCCGTCAGTTCGTCGGGGGTATAGTCATCGAAATGAATGGTCTGGGTGAAGCGGCTCTTCAGACCGGGGTTCGTGTCGATAAAATCGTGCATCTGGTCGGTATATCCTGCAACGATGCAGATGAACTTTCCCCGGTCGTCCTCTAAGCGCTTCAGCAAGGTGTCGATGGCTTCTGCGCCGAACGAGTCGCTGTCGTTCGACTTCAGTGTGTAGGCTTCGTCAATGAACAGCACGCCGCCCATCGCCGAGTCTATAAGCTGGTTGGTTTTAATGGCTGTCTGGCCGCTATAGCCAGCCACGAGTTTGGCACGGTCGGCCTCGACAAGCTGTCCGCGTGACAGAATGCCCAAGGTCTTGAACACATCAGCCATGATACGTGCAACAGTGGTCTTACCTGTTCCCGGATTGCCCGTGAACACATAGTGCTTGCCTTGGAAGGTGTTCGACTCGCCACGTTTAATCTGCAGGTTCAGGAAGGCTGCCAAGTTACTGATTTCCTTCTTGACTGCTGACAAGCCCACCAAGCCCTCCAGCTTCTTGAGACATTCTGTGTAATCAACGGATTGAGGAGCCTCGAACGGTATGTCGTCATCCTCAATCGTCATCAGTTGTTCGTCGCTTATCGTGGTGATGTCGGTATGCTGCAGGCGCTGGGCCTGCTTCTTGCATATTTCGTCGAACAGGGTACGCATGGTACGTCCGTTGGCAAAGTCCTTGCCGCGTGAGTCGTACATCTGCTTGATACACTCCTTAGCCTTGGCTTCTGCCTGGACTGACATGATGTACTTCTTCTCCTTGGCGAAGATGAGCATGATTTCGTAAAGCTGTTCGGGCGTGTAGTCATCGATGTCGAGGAAGTAGTTGAAGCGGCTCTTGAATCCCGGATTCACTCGGAAGAGGTTGTCCATCTCCGTCCGGTAACCGGCAGCAATGACAACAAATTTCCCTCGGTCGTCTTCCATACGCTTCATCAGTTTCTCCAAAGCTTGGGCACCTTGTGTGTCGCGGTCGCCAGCTTGGCTGACAGGAGCCAGCGTATAGGCTTCGTCAATAAACAGGATGCCCCCCAAAGCCTTGTCGCAGAGCCGGTCTACGACCTTCGGCGTTTCGCCCTGATAAGGACTAACCATCTTTGCGCGGTCAACCTCGACCACATGGCCGCTGTCTAAATAGCCGATGGCAGCCAGTATCTCGCCCAGTTTGCGGGCTATTGTTGTCTTGCCCGTTCCTGGGTTTCCCGTCAGGATGATGTGCATCGACAGTTTCTCCTGTTCACCCAGGCCTCGTTCAGCCCGTTGCAAGCTGTTCTGCACGGAGTAAGCTATCTCACGTACGGCCTGCTTCACTCCGTCCATGCCGATGAAATTGTCAAGGTCGTGCAGTATCTCGTCAAGTGTCCGTTCTTCAGGCACGTATCCTTGGATGTCGTCCTTCTCAACCTGAGCAGCGTCTGTTCCTCGGCTGATGAAGGAGGTGAAGATGTCTTCGGCGGTCTTCATGGCGAGATGGGCATTGCCGAAGGTCTCGTCCTTCATCTTGATCTGGTACTTGAAGAAGCGTATCAGTTGCTTGTCAGCCTCAGGGCTGTAGTGGGTGATGCCGTACTTAGTCTTCAGCTCCATCTTCGTGATGTCGCACAGCTCCTGACAATTAGGGGTAGGCAGTCGGAATGTGTACTTGAACCTGTTCTTCACAGCCGGGTTGCTCTCTAAGAAATCGTCGAGTCCCTTGGAAAGTCCCGACATGATGACAATGGGGTTATCGTCCCACTTATCCATCTCCACAAAGAGTTTGTCGAGCGGATTCACCTGATTGGAATACTTGTCGGGCAGCAGCTTTTGCACGTTGTCAAAGAACAGGATGCCATTCTTTGCCTTCTTAATGTTGTCGTCCCATTTGTCGACGAATCGGCTGTAGTCCACCGCGTCGACCATCGTTAGTTTAGGCTTCTCGATGATTTTGTGTTGATAGAAGTAGTCGCGAATGATTTCGGCCAGTGCCGTTTTGCCTGTGCCGGTCTCACCAATGACAATAGCATTGACCGAGAGCCGTACCTTGGCAATGTCCTTTCGCGAGTGCAGATAGGTGTATGTGTCGACAATCGTCTTCAGTTGTGCCTTCACGTCATTCAGCCCCACCAGCTTGTCGAGAATGTCCTGACTGGCAAGTGGGCTGCCACACCATTTGCAGAATTTGGCAACACTACGGTTTTCCTTATGGCAATGCTCGCAAATCATTCTACGTCCTTTTCGATTTGTTTAATCACTTTGTGGGTCTGGTGCTTCCATTGCCCGTCAAGGTTCGGGTTACGGACGTTCATCAGTGTTGGGCTGAACATCACAAACTCTGCCACCAGCAGCAGCACCATCAAGCACCACAGCAGATAGTGGAGTACGGATTCGCCAGATATGGAGCGAACCTGGTCAGACATGTCGTCAAGCATTCCGAACTTGGAACCCTTGTACTTGAACGACTTGGTCTTGAAGGTGTAATAGAGCGGTTCCAGCAACGAGGACTGTATGTCGTCGTCGAGCACCTCGTTGATGAGCTTGTTGTCAGCTTTCTCGTCGCCCCTGAAATCCGTCATGTGGCAAATCAGCATGTAAATAGCCGTCATCACCACGATACCTATATTAAATAAGGAGGGATAAGAACCGTTCAGGAACTTCAGTATAGTGATGGGTATCAGTGTCGACAAGGCTCCGAGTCCTCCCCACAGCAATGAGAGTACGAATCCGTAGCCTCTGAAGTAGGCCCTTGTTGCCACGATGACAGCCGTGACACCACCTAAGGGCAGCCCGATGGTGGTGAATGAGTTTCTGAGCAGGAAGTCACGCCCTGTAACCCCAATGGCGAGCACCAGCAGCACCCATATTCCGCAGAGCGCATAGAAAGCCATGCGCCAAGTCTGTTCCTTGCGCTTGGCGACCTTCCATTCTCTTCTCACGCTGTCCATCTTGTTCAGGGTAGTCTCACGGGCATTGGTGAATCGTTTGTAGTACTGGTTCGCCATGTCAATCTCGCCAAGTGCCAAGAGCCACTTTTCAAGTTCGCGTTCGTACGAATATTCTTCCTCGAAGTCGCGTGACGGGTCTTCGTGATAGAAGACTGAGAGCCACTGGGCGAAGTTGCCTTCTCTGATTTCGCTGCGCATCTGTGAGCTCATGGAGCGGTTCAGCGCCTTTCCGTCCTTCAGCTCTGTGCCGTTAGGCAACAGATAGGTAGGCCTGACGCCCAGTATGCAGCAAAAACGGTAGACGGCAGTTTTGAGGTCGTATAACCCCAGACGCTCGCGGTTCTCTTCCGATGTCATGTCGAACGTCCTGCTTGCCTCTGCCTGCAGTTCAATCCATCCGTGCAGCTGGGCAAAATATGCAAAGCGTCCGTTCGGTTCGACCATGTCGCGCATCTCAAGTTCGAAGTCTTCGTCATTCAGATGCTCCGCATTCTGTAGCCGTGCTGCCAGCAGTTTGCCTATCTCCTCGGGTGTCTTTGCTGAACGCAGGTCGTATGCAGCGTTGCGGTCAAGATTATAGAGCACCTTATAAGCCAGTGATGTGGAGTGAGGCTGGTCTTTCGTCAATATCTTCAGGCTCTCGCACGCCATCACATCCTCATGGCTGTACATCCACGAGAGCAGCCTTCCGTCCGTCAGACTCCTCCACTCGTCATCTCCAAGCGGCTCATACCCAAAGGAGTGTATAATCTGGCTGATGTTAGAAGAAGGATATTTGGCCAGGAACGGTATCTCCTTGTCAATTTCGAAGACGCTGCGGATGACAGCCACCCGGTAGTCTATCTCCTTGTTCTCGTCCAGTTCGTTGTAGAAATACGAGCGCAGCCGTTTGACGTTGCACTTCGAGTGGTACTCAAGATACAGGAACAGCGTGTCGTTGGGATTCCTCAGCAGCACGGAGTAGCGTTCTATATAGCTGAGCATGGAAATAGCCACGCTGTGAACGTCGTCGCAAAGGTTGCCTCCCGCGTCCTTATACGGATAGGTTGGCTCCATCGCATAGACAGCGGCCATGAGACCGGCATGCTGGTCGACGGGGTACTTGTTGACCACGATGTCTTTCACTACGGTCGCCAGTTTCATGTTTCCGCACGACTCCAGCCACTGGCTGATTCTGCCGTTGTACAGATAGCCCGTTGCCAGTTTCTCGTTCTCGACGAGCAGCGGAATCAGCTCATGCACGTTGTCGGCAACCAGGTTGCGGTCGGGGTCGACTATGAAGTTCTTGTATTTGAGGAACGGCGAACTGATGTCAACCGACACCTCTTCTCCGAGGAACCATTTCTCCACCTCTTTATAGCCCCATCGGCTCAAGGGGTTCACGGCTGTCAGTCCTTGCACGATGTGTTTCACCGTCTCGGGCAGTTCGTTCAGTCGCGGCAGGCGTCCCTCGTTCTTCTGGCGCATCATCACGCGCTCGTTGCTGCTCATGGGGTTCTCTCCTAACCAGAGTGCGAACAGCGTCATGCCTAATGAGTAGAAGTCGGCAGCCGGTGTCAGTTCCACCACGCCGTCAATCACGTCGGAATACATTTCCGGAGCGGCATAGATGGGCGTGCGGGCCTGTGTGGTGCGATGAGCCTTGCCGTCCTTTTCGAGCATGGAAGATATTCCGAAATCGCCCAGCACCAACTCCTCGTGCATCTCGTCACGGAAGAAGAAGTTCGACGGTTTGATGTCCTTGTGCAGTATGTTGTTGTTGTGGCAGTACGCCAGTGCGGCGGCACCTTGCAGGGCTATTCTCCTGAATTGGTTCAAGTCGTTCCCCAAGTTGTATTTGTTCAGCGTTCCTCCCTTCAGGTATTCCATCAGCTCGTAAGACCGATGCTTCCCCTCGAGGTAAGTTTTTCCGAAGTCGTAGATTTTGACAATCATCTCGAAATCGAAGGAACGGATGGTCTGCAGCAGTTTCTTGTTCACGTCGAAGCTTGGATAGTAAACCTTCAGCACAAACTCCTTGTCCTCTTTAGCCACCAAGAAAATCTGGGCTTCCCCCGAAGAGTCGCTCAGGCATCTGATGTTCCTGTATTGCACACCCTTGAGGGTAAAAATGTTGCCATCGTTCTCAGTACTGTTGGGCTCTGCTCCGTTTTTAGTGGTCCTGATGGTACTGTCAGCCGACGTGGTGGGGGAATTCTCTCTGGTTGTGGCACGTAAAGTCCGAAGTTCCTCTCCAACGAACGTTCTGTCCATTTGCTCTGGATTAGGATTAGTCTTGTCTGTAGCCATTATTTATTGTCGTCTTTAATCACATTTTTCATGTTCGGTCCTAAAATAACCCATTTCCCGCCGAGTTGGGGCTTTGCACAGCCGCAGGGACTTGAGTGCATGGCGTGCTTCCAGTTGCACACCCACGTCAGTCGCACACCGGCCGGCTTCTGAGCCATCGCGTAGTTACGGGCCTTGATGGGCGAGGGTAGGGCAGGCACCGCCATGCGGTCGAGGATTTCAGACAGCAATCGTTCCTTTTCCTCCCTTTTCTTTGCCAGCTCTTCCTTCGACAACCTTTTGCTCTCCTTCTTGGGTATTACCGGGTTGGGCACCCCCTTGTCCTGTGCCAGCAACATGAGCACCCGTTCACGCAACTGGCTGTTCATCTGGTCTCTGACGACGTCGCGCTCCGAGTTGTAGGGCAGCTGCATGTTCAGCTCCTCCAGTTCGCGTGCGGCTTCTGTCAGCAGCTGGTAGTCGGGCAGCTTCTTCAAGTCGGCCACCAGAGCCTTGGCATCGTCGGTAAGCGGCGTACCACACTGCTTGCAGAAGGCAAAGTCGTTGAGCGTATTGCACACGGGGCAGACGATGCCTCCTCGCGGACTGCCACATTCATGGCAGAAGACATCGCTTTCGCCGATTCTTGCCCCGCAGAACGAGCAGACGTTGGGCTTGATATAGTGGTGGCATATTTCACAGAAGTCAGCTTCCGGGTCAATCTCGCTGCCGCAGCTTGGGCAGACTCCCATGCGCAATGGCCGTCCGCAGGAAGCACAGAACAACGATTCGGGGTCGTTCACGGTACCGCAATGCGGACAGATAACCGCCTGAGATTGCAGCTGGCGGGGCTGGCTCATACTCTGCTGAGTAAACTCCGTGTCCATTACACGCGCGTCGTGTTGCATAGGCTGCATGTCACGGCTCGCTTGCTCTGGTCTGATAGTAGAATCTATAGTCATGTTTTAAAATGATTTTGCAAAATATTTGTGCAAAGATAGGAAAAAAAACTTAAATCAACAAAAAACCGCCGTAAATTTTCATTTACGACGGCATTTTTTGCGCTTATTCGTTTCAAATTACCATAATTGCAGGCGCTTTTCTTTCGGAATATACATTTTATCGCCCTCCTTTATGCCGAAGGCTTCATACCAGGCATCGATGTGAGGCAAGGCTCCGTTCACGCGCCAGCGTCCCAGTGAGTGAGGGTCGCTCTTGGTGCGGTTGCGTATTTCGGCCTCGGTTATGTTGCCAGCCCACACGCCAGCGTAGGCCAAGAAGAAACGCTGGTCGGCAGTGAGTCCGTCGATGACGGGCAGCGGATTGTTCTTGGTGGCGTTCTTGAAGGCAGCGTAAGCCACCTGCAGTCCTCCGTGGTCGGCCAGGTTCTCGCCCAGCGTCAGCCGTCCGTTGGCTTTCAGGTCGGGCAGTACGTCAATCTGCGAGAAGAAGTCGGCATACTTGTCAGTCCGTTCTGTAAAGTTCTTTCCATCGCTTTCCTTCCACCAGTCGTGCATGTTTCCCTCCTTGTCGAACTGACGTCCCTGGTCGTCAAATCCGTGGGTCATCTCGTGGCCTATCACCACGCCGATGGCACCGTAGTTGAAGGCATCGTCGGCCGTCATGTCGAAGAACGGAACTTGCAGAATACCAGCCGGGAAGCAGATTTCGTTCGTGGTAGGGTTGTAGTACGCGTTCACGGTCTGCGGCGTCATGTACCAGTCGTCTATGTCGACGGGCTTTCCAGCCATGTGGTCGATGTAGTACTCGTTCCAGAACTTCAAGTTCTCAATGTGGTTCTCATAGTAAGATTTTTTCGGGTCTACGGTCATCTTTGTTATGTCAATCCATTTGTCGGGATAGCCCACTTTCACGTAGAAGGTGTTCAGCTTCAGCAGGGCGTTCACTTTCGTCGAGTCGTCCATCCACTCCTGCGCGGCTATACGCTCGCCCAGGGCTATCTGCAGGTTCTTCACCAGCTTCACCATGCGCTCCTTGGCAGCAGCGGGGAAGTACTTCTTCACATAGATGCGCCCCAAGGCCTGACCCATAGCCCCCTGCACCTGACTGGTAGCGCGGCGCCACAGCGGATGGTCCTGCTTGCGGCCTGTCATCGTGCGGCCGAAGAAGTCGAAGTTGGCCTCGCGCACCTCGTCGTTCAGGTAGCTGGCTGCACTCACGATGACCCCCCATTCCATGTAGTCGCGATACTCGGCGGGCTTAATCTTGGCCAGCAGGTCGTTGGTGCCCTCCATAAAGGCGGGCTGGCCTACCACCAGTTCCTGCATGTACTGGCTCTTCAGTCCTGAGGCGTTCATCACCTGCTCCAGCTTCAGGTTCGGGTACTTCGAGTTGAACTCCTGCAGGGTCATCTTGTTGTAGTTGGCCTGCGGGTCGCGCAGTTCTGTACGGCTCTTCGACACCTTGGCCAGTGCCAGTTCCAGTTTCCATACGTTCTGCATTTTCTTGGTAGCTTGGCCCTTGCTGAACCCGAACAGCTGGAACATGCGTACGATGTGCTTCTTGTAAGCCTCGCGAATCTTTGTCGTGGCTTCGTCGGTCTCTAAATAGTAGTCCTTCTGCCCCAATGTAAGGCCCCCCTGATTGACGCTCAGTATGTTTTGCGAGGCGTTCTTCTCGTCGGCTCCCAATCCTGCGTTGTAGAACTCAGAGTCGCCATACTTAGCCATCTCCAGCTGCACGTCGAACAGCTGCTGCAGCGTCTTGGCAGCCTCCAGCTTCTTGATAATCGGCATGACGGGCTGCAGTCCTTCCTGCTCGCGGCGGGCCGAGTCCATGGCCAGTTTGTAGTAGTCCGAGAGTTTCTGCTCAATGGTGCCCTGCTGATAGGTGCCCGTTTCCAGTTCCTTCAGGATGCTGTTGATACGTTTGTTGTTGTCCTCGCCCAGACGGTCGAACGAACCGAACCGTGAGTAGGCAGCTGGCAGCGGGTTGGCCTTCATCCATCCGCCGCAAGCGTACTCGTAGAAATCGTCGCCAGCCTTGGCGCTGGTGTTCATGTCGGCCAGATTGATACCCGACTTCAAGGGTTCATCGGCCATGGCTGTCATCGACATCACCGACATCGTTAACATCATCAGTAAGTTTCTTTTTTTCATGTTGTTATGTTAATTTGTTAAACCTTCTAATTCTTCCGATAGCTGTCCCCATCGCTCTACTTCTTCGTCCATGGCTCTCTTGGTGGTGGTGTATTCCGTCACCAGCGTCATGTCGGCTGCGTTCTCGGGAATCATCATCAGCTGGTCCAGTTCCTTTAAGCGGTTTTCCATCTGCTCAATCTTCTGCTCGGAAGCCTTCACGGCCTTCTCGGCTTTCGCTATGCGCCGCTGCTGTTCCTTGTGGGCGGCATAGTTGTTTTTGGGCGACTCGGGGATTGGGCTTTTCTCTTTTGTCTCGCGAGACGTTTGAGACGTTTGAGACGCTTGGGTTCCCAACTGGTTCAACTCCTGAATCTTCCGTTCGCGCAGGAAGTCGTAGATGCCGCCTAAGTGCTCGCGTACACGACCGCCTCCGAACTCATAGACCTTGGTGACCAGTCCGTCAAGGAACTCACGGTCGTGGCTGACGATGATGGCGGTGCCGTCGAACGCCCGGATGGCCTCTTTCAGCACGTCCTTCGATGCCATGTCGAGGTGGTTGGTTGGCTCGTCGAGTATCAGCAGGTTCACCGGCTCCAGCAGCAGCTTTATCATGGCCAGACGGCTGCGTTCGCCGCCGCTGAGCACCTTCACTTTCTTGTCGGCATTTTCGCCGCCGAACATGAAGGCCCCCAAGATGTCGTTGATGCGCAGCCTGACGTCGCCTTTCGCTACGTTGTCTATCGTCTGGAACACCGTCAGCGACTCGTCCAACAGCTGAGCCTGGTTCTGGGCGAAGTAACCTATCTGGATATTGTGACCCACCTTCAGCGAGCCTTCAAAGGGTATCTCGTCCATGATGCACTTGACGAGTGTGGATTTTCCTTCGCCGTTCTTGCCCACGAAGGCCACCTTCTCGCCACGCTTGATGGTCAGGTTTACGTGGTCGAAGACAAGGTGGTTGTACTCCTTTTTCACCTCCTCGCAGATGACGGGATAGTCGCCGCTTCGCAGGCAGGGCGGAAACTTCAGGTGCATGGCGGCGTTGTCAACCTCGTCCACCTCTATGGGCACAATCTTCGCCAGCTGCTTCACCTTCTGCTGAACCTGCACGGCCTTGGTGGCCTGATAGCGGAAGCGTTCGATGAAGGCCTTCATGTCGGCAATCTCTTTCTGCTGGTTCTCGTAAGCCCTCAGCTGCTGCTCGCGCCGCTCCTTGCGCAGGGTGACGTATTCGTCGTACTTCACGTGGTAGTCGATGACCCGTCCGCAAGAGATTTCCAAGGTGCGGTTCGTCACGTTGTTGATGAACGCGCGGTCGTGGCTCACCAGCACTACGGCTGAGGATGAGGTTGCCAGGAACTGTTCTAACCACTGTATAGACTCAATGTCGAGGTGGTTGGTAGGCTCGTCGAGCAGCAACACGTCGGGTTTCTGCAGCAGTATCTTCGCCAGTTCTATCCGCATGCGCCAGCCGCCGGAAAATTCTCCAGACCACCGCTCCAAATCGGTGTACTGGTATCCGAGTCCGAACAGCGTCCGTTCCAGTTCGCCCTCGCGTCTGTCGGCTCCCATCATCAGGTACCGCTCGTGCTCGGTGGTGTAGCGTTCCACCAACTGCATGTACTCCTCGCTCTCATAGTCGGTACGCTCGCTCAACTGTCGCTCCAACTGCTCCACATGGGCTTTCAGGTCGGCTATGTGTGCAAAGGCTTTCTGGGCTTCCTCGCGGACGGTCGTGTTGTCCTGCAGGTTCATCACCTGCGGCAGGTAGCCTATGGTGCAGCCGTTGGGTACGACCACGTTACCCGCTGTCGGCGCCTGCTGCCCACAGAGTATTTTTAGCATTGTCGACTTGCCCGCTCCGTTCTTTCCCACCAATGCTATGCGGTCACGGGGATTGATGACGAAATTAACGTCGGCAAACAGCGGTTTCACGCCGAATTCTACCTTTAGTCCTTCTACGGAAATCATCGTTTTTCCTAATTTGGTGCAAAGGTACAAAAAAAGCCTGCCTATACCAAATTATTCGTATTTAACTTGCAGTTAATTTTTGTAAACAGCTGTCTTGACTGCCTCAAGCGTCTCAAGCGTCTCAGCGTCTTTTTTCGTAAAACTCACACAGCGGCAGAGCGGAGTGGTAGAAGTGTGGTCTTTGTTGATAATTTTCATAAAACCTTTCGATGGCTGAAACCCGTCTGAAAAGCCCATTTCTGCAACGTTTGAGTTTACCGTAAGTAAACCCGGAGTTTACCCTACCCAAACCCCCAGTTTACCCTACCTAAACCCGGAGTTTGCACGGAGCAAAGTTGAGAGGCGGTTTTCGGAGGTTTCTAATGTAAATTTATATATAAGGTACGCGCATGGTGGCGGGCTGGCCATCCGCCCGTGTGCAATTCGGAAAAAGACGCTGAGACGCTTGAGACGCTTAGACCCCGTTTACAAATATTAACGGCAAGTTTGGGGCGAAAGATTAGGCGGCGTCCCGATTTTTTTGTACCTTTGCATCAACAATCACACAGACGCGTGAGGCGAGTGACCCACCCGTAGGCAAACTCCACCTTTGCCGTAAGCAATCACCCCACCTTACCGTAAGTAAATGTAACATAATGATGGAAAAGAAAGAAAAGTACGAGGCATTCCTGCCGCAGCTGCAGGCACTCATTGAAGGCGAACACGACGAGACGGCGGTGCTAGCCAACGCGTCGGCAGCACTCGCTACCGAGTTCGGATGGTTCTGGACTGGGTTTTACGTCGTGCGAGGCGACGAGCTGCTTGTAGGCCCCTTCCAAGGCACGGTGGCCTGCTACCATATAGGCTTCGGGCGCGGCGTCTGCGGCACAGCCTGGCAGCAGCGCGCCACGCAGGTAGTGCCCGACGTGGAAGCCTTCCCTGGTCATATAGCCTGCTCGTCGCTGTCACGCTCCGAGATTGTAGTCCCGCTGTTCAGTCAACAGGGCGACGTCAAGGCCGTGCTCGACATCGACAGCAAGGAGCTGGGAACCTTCGACCAGACCGACCGCGAGTACTTGGAACAGGCAGCGGCTATCATTGCACGCCAGATTTATTAACTCAGACGAACCGAAACCCTACAGATTATGCCATTTTCACGACTCATATCCGAACGGCTCAACATCGCAGAGAAGAATGTAGCCGGCACACTGGCCCTCCTCGACGAGGGTTGCACCATACCCTTTATAGCCCGCTACCGCAAGGAGCGCACGGGCGGACTGGACGAAGTACAGATAGCAGCCATCAGCGACACCTACGAGCGGCTGAAAGAGGTGCTGAAACGTAAGGAAACCATTGTCAAAACCATCAGCGACCAGGGCAAGATGACGCCCGAACTGCAGAAACGCATCGAAGCGACGTGGGATGCCACCGAACTGGAGGACATCTACCTGCCCTACCGTCCCAAGCGCCGCACACGTGCCCAGGTAGCCCGTGAGCAAGGCTTGGAACCGCTGGCCGAAACACTGCTGCTGCAGCGCGAGCGAGACCCCGAGAACGCAGCACTCGCCTTCGTCAACGACGAGGTGCCCGACGCGGAGGCTGCCATCAAGGGCGCTCAGGACATCATAGCCGAGAAGGTGAGCGAGGACGAGCACAGCCGACAGCAGGTGAGAGGCGCCTTCCGGCGGCAGGCCGTCATCACGTCGAAGGTGGTGAAAGCCAAGGCCGACACCGACGAGGCAGCCAAGTACAGCGACTACTTCGACTGGCAGGAACCCCTGAAACGCTGCTCCAGCCACCGCCTGCTGGCCATGCGCAGGGGCGAAGCCGAGGGCATATTGCGGCTCAGCATTTCGCCCGACGACGATGAGTGCATAGAGCGCCTGCAGCGCAACTTCGTCTATGGTCACACACCCTGCGGACGGCTGGTGGCCGAGGCGGTGGAGGACGGGTACCGGCGGCTGCTCAAACCGAGCATCGAGACCGAGTTTACTAATCTGAGCAAGGAGCAGGCCGACGAGGAAGCCATCCGAGTGTTTGCCGAGAACCTGCGCCAGCTGCTGCTGTCGGCTCCGCTTGGCCAGAAGCGCGTCATGGGTATCGACCCAGGCTTCCGTACGGGGTGCAAGGTGGTGTGTCTCGACGCGCAGGGCAACCTGCTCCACCATGAAGCCATCTTCCCTCACCCGCCCGTTAACCACCGCATGCAAGCCACCGTACACCTGCAGCAGATGATTTCGCAGTACCGCATAGAGGCCATCGCAATAGGAAACGGAACGGCGAGCCGCGAGACCAAGGCATTCGTCGAGGATACCGTCAAGGCGCTCCCCTCTACTGTAAGAGAGGGGTCGGGAGTGAGGCTTTTCGTGGTCAGCGAAGACGGAGCCTCTGTCTACTCCGCCTCGAAGACCGCCCGCGAAGAGTTTCCCGACGAGGACGTCACCGTGCGCGGAGCTGTCTCGATAGGCCGCCGACTGATGGACCCGCTGGCCGAACTTGTCAAGATTGACCCCAAGAGCATCGGCGTTGGGCAGTATCAGCACGACGTAGACCAGGCGAAGCTGAAGCACTCGCTCGACCAGACGGTGGAAAGCTGCGTCAACCTGGTGGGCGTCAATGTGAACACGGCCTCGCAGCATCTGTTGCAGTACGTCAGCGGACTCGGACCGGCACTGGCCAAGAACATCGTCGACTACCGCAGCCAGAACGGCCCGTTCACACAGCGGGCGCAGCTGAAGAAGGTGCCACGGCTCGGACCGGCCGCCTTTGAGCAGTGTGCCGGCTTCCTGCGCATACCAGGGGCCAAGAATCCGCTCGACAACTCAGCCGTACATCCCGAGAGTTACAAGATTGTGGAACAGATGGCCAGCGACCTGCATTGCACGGTGGCCGACCTGATAAGCAACAAAGCCAAGCGCGATGCCATAGACCTGAAACGATATGTGACCGCCGAGACGGGACTGCCCACGCTGACCGACATCATGAAGGAGCTGGAGAAGCCCGGACGCGACCCCCGCGAGCAGATTGAGGAGTTTGAGTTTGCCAAGGGCATTGAGACCGTTGACGACTTGGAGGAGGGCATGGAGCTGCCAGGCATCGTGACCAACATCACCAACTTCGGAGCCTTTGTCGACATCGGTGTGCATCAGGACGGACTCGTACACGTCTCGCAGCTGGCCGACAAATACGTGAAAGACCCTAACTCCGTGGTGAAACTTCACCAGCACGTCAGGGTACGCGTGATTCAGATTGACCGTCGCCGGGGACGTATCTCGCTGTCGATGAAAGGGCTATCGTCCTAAGAACTTGGCCTCGATGTAGCGGTTGAACGCCTCCCTGTAGCTGTCGCCGATGGGCAGGTAGGTGTCGGCATCGAGGATGACACGGTTCTTGTTCACCTCCTGAATTTTGTCGAGGTTTACAATGTAGGAGCGGTGTATGCGCATGAAGTTCTGCGGCAGCCGCTCCTCCAATGCTTTCATGGCCAGCAGCGTGACAATAGGCTTGGGCTGGCTTTCCAAGTGCAGCTTCAGGTACTCCGACATTCCCTCCACATAGCGTATGTCGTGAATGGCAACCTTCACTACCCGGTAATCCGTCTTCACGAATATGTCGCCACCCGTCTCAAGCGTCTCATGCGTCTCATGCGTCGTACCTCTTACCTCCAACCTCTCCTTCACCCGGTTGGCCGCCCGCATGAAGTCCTGCAGTCCGAACGGTTTGAGCAGGTAGTCGACCGCATCGACCTTGAAGCCCTCGACGGCATACTCCGAGTAAGCCGTAGTAAAGACCACGAGCGGCGGCACGGTGAGCGACTTGACAAACTCCATGCCGCTGAGGTCGGGCATGTTGATGTCGCAGAAAATGGCATCCACCGTCTCACGGTTCAGTATTTCCATGGCTTCGAGGGCACTCTGACACTGGCCGGCCACTTGCAGGAACGGCACTTTGCCTATATATGCGACGAGTTGCTGGAGTGCCAGAGGCTCGTCGTCGATGGCGAGAACTTTTATCATTTTTTACGCTGTTTCTTTTATTTTATAACGGCAAAATCAGCGTTATATTGTACGTTTCCGACTGTTCGTCGATGTCTAAGGTATAGTTTTTCCCATAAATCAGTTCCAATCGTTGCTTGATGTTCTGCAGCCCCACGCCGCCCTGCTTGCCCTCTTCACGCGGAGCCTTGCTGTTGCGGCAGACGAAGACGAGCTTGCCACCCTCGGCACTGATGCCGATGTCGATGAACGAGGCCTGACGGTAGCTGATGCCGTGCTTGAAGGCGTTCTCGACAAAGGTGATGAACATCAGCGGCGGCACTTCCGACTGGCTTCTCGTGACCGACGGCTGTAGGTTGTACGTCACCTTCACCTTGTCCTCGCTGTAGCGCATGCGCATCAGTCGGATGTAGTCCTCAAGGAAAGCCATTTCGCGGCTGAGGGGGACGGTGGGCTTGTTGCCCTCGTAGAGTACGAAGCGCAGTATCTTCGACAGTTCGACGATGGTTTCCTTGGCACGCTCGGGGTCAATGTCGACCAGCGCGTGGATGTTGTTGAGTGTGTTCATCAGGAAGTGGGGGTTTATCTGGTACTTCAAGTACTCCAACTGCTGCTGCAGGTTCTGGTTCTCCAGCTTGTCCAACTGCTGCTGGTCGTACCGCTGCTTGAAGTAGAGCTTCACGCCGAGGTTCATGCCGAGCATGAGCACCAGTATGATGAAGGCCACGATGTCGTGATGGTTGGGCCCCATCGGCTCCATCTTCGGCTCCATCATCGGCTCCATCAGTCCGTGTTCCCTGCTGAACTCTGGCGGGCGGTGGTTCTCGAATTGCTCGAAGCGGGGCTTGTGGTGCCTTCTTTCTTTCGGGCGGCTCTGGCATTGGTAGAATATGAAGCCCGCCAAGAGAACTGCCACGACCGAGAAATAGAGCGCCTTCTGCTGACGGTACACCAGCAGCGGGGCCAGCAAGTAGTTGTGAACGAGAAACAGGCCGAAGAACACGCCGTACTCGCGCCACACCCTGAAGATGCCGTTCCAGTCGAACGTCGCCTCTGGCTGGCCAGCCATGCGGAAGTAGAAGTTCATCACCGGCTCTATGAAGAGGATTCCCCATAGAACCAAGTAGATGACGGTCTCGTGACGGTCGCTTTTTGGAAATGACATAGTATTTGCTATGTTGACTGTTAGTTGTTGTACAATCTCTTGACGATGGTGTTTCCTTTCTTGAAGATATAGAGTCCCTTCTTGGGCGTTTTTACCTGTCGGCCTTGCAGGTCGTAGTATGATGTTTGGGCCGATGAGCTGTTGGTAATTGGTGCGACGCTTGTAGTCTGGGTGTCAGCGGTGTTAAAGTTCTGCGTGCCTCCGCTGTAGGTGATGGTGCCGTCGGCCTTGATGGCCTTGCCTGTGTAGCCGCTGATGCTGAGTGTCCCAGCTTTCTGGTAGAAGTTGCCAGTGTTCTCGTCTTCATGGTCGGCGGTGATGCCAGTGTTGGCGTTCTCGTCGTCAAGTTCCACCTGTATGCCGTCGTCGCCTGCGGCTGTGATGTTGATGGTGCCGCTCTCCATGAAGAAGTACTCCTTGCAGTGGATGGCATCCTTGACTGCAGCCGTGACGTTGATGGTGCAGTTCTTCACCTCCATATACTCCTTGCTGTAGATGGCGTGCCTTGAGTTGCCCACAACGTTGAGGGTGCCCTTGCCCTTGAACTTGGTGTGTCCCTTACAGTGGAAGCAGCCGTTGTATTTCTCGTTGGCTCCGTCGGTCAGCGTCGAGGCGGCTCCTTTCTGAACGCTCACGGATATGCGCTTTCCGTTCTGTATGTTGATGGCAGGGCCGTTGGGGTTGGTCAGCGTCAGTCCGCTCAGTTCGAGCGAGGCCTTGAACGAGCCTTCTAAATAAAATTCGCCGTCGTCGGACTTGCCCGAGAGCGTATAGATAATCTCGCCGTCCTCGTTGTCGGCCGTGGCGTCTACACCCGTAAAGTCCTCGGCCTGCTTGATGACGACGTGCGACGAAGTGCCGCTGCTGACGGTGACGTACTTACTGATGTTGGTAGCAACGTTGACGGTGGCAGTGGTGCCGTTGTAGACAATCTCTACGGTGTTGTCGGCTATGTCGACGCCGTTGACGGCTGCTTGTGCCGTCAGAAAGCCTGCGAGAAGGATTGCTGTTAATGCTTGTCTCATCTTATGGAAGTATTAATTTTCATGTTGCAAATGTAAGGAGTAAAAATAAATGGGGCAAATTCGTTCAACGAATGCCCCAAATATTTCAGTGAATCATGGCTGGAATTAGAGACCAAGTGCCTTCTTGGCCTTGTCAGCGGTAGCGTCAATGGTTTCGTTGGCTTTCTCCTTGGCAGCGTCCTTCACCTCGTTTGCCTTGTCCTCGGCAGCCTGCTTGGCAGCGTCAACGGCACCGTCCACAGCATTCTGGGCAGCATCCACAGCACCGTCCACAGCACCCTGGGCAGCGTCAACGGCATCCTCACCAGCAGCCTTCACACCGTCAACGGCCTGCATCAGTCCGCTTACGATAGTCTCGGCAGGAGCAGCCGTCAATGCGCTGACAGCAGCCTGCACGGCAGCGTTGTCACCAGCTACGGCCTTGATTTTCTCTGCATTCTCCTTCAGGAAGTCCTGAACCTTGGCCACAAACTCCTTGGCGGCATCGGGGTTAGCCTTCAGAATCTCGGCAATCTTAGCCTGCACGGCTTCGAGAGCCTGCTGCAGCTTGCCGGCATCGTTAGCCTCAATCTGCTCTGTCAGCTGGGCGGTAGCCTCGCCGATGGCAGCTTCTACGTCAACAGTCTCGTTGGCAGCCACTACTTCATCAGCAGGGGCTTGCTGAGCCTTGTTACCACACGAAGTGAAACCGATGGCGCAAGCGCACATCACCATGAACATCAATTTCTTCATAATTGCTTTCTCCTTTTAATTGTTAATAATACGATAAATCTCGATTCTCTAATTGATTTACGTTGGCAAATTTAGTCTTTTTTCAATTAAGTTGTGCGTTTCTTTTGTGCTTTTTAACTATTTTCTTACTTTTGTACCGTAATTTAAGAAAATAGGTATTAGAAATGATGACATCAGTAGAGTTTAAACCGCAGTTGATTGCGACGCTCAAGAACTACAGTAAGAAACAATTCACTACCGACCTGCTGGCAGGTATCATTGTCGGCATCGTTGCCTTGCCGTTGGCCATTGCCTTTGGTATCGCTTCAGGCGTAACGCCCGAGAAAGGCATCATCACCGCTATCGTGGCAGGTCTTCTCGTCTCTGTCCTCGGAGGCTCCAAAGTGCAGATTGGAGGTCCCACGGGCGCGTTCATTATTATTATTTATGGTATCATCCAGCAGTACGGCTTCGAGGGGCTTACCATTGCCACGTTCATGGCGGGTGTCTTCCTTATCATGTTCGGCGTGCTCCATCTGGGTACTATTATCAAGTACATCCCTTATCCCATCGTTGTGGGCTTCACCTCGGGTATCGCCCTGACCATCTTCACCACGCAAATCAAGGATCTCCTCGGACTGACGATGCAGAGCGTGCCTTCCGACTTTGTCGAGAAGTGGATTGCCTACTTCGGCTCTTTTCCCACCATCGATGCCTGGAGTGCCGCCGTCGGCATAGGTTCCGTAGCCCTCATCGCCCTGTGGCCGAAGCTCACGCAATGCTCGATTGTCAATGCTAAATTGTCAATTCTTAAAAAGCTGCCTGGCAGTCTCATTGCCATCATCGTCATGACTGTGGCTGCCCTGCTGCTCAAACAATATGCAGGCGTGACAACTATCGAGACCATCGGCGACCGTTTCAGCATCTCGAATGCGCTGCCTGAGGCTCAGATGCCCGAATTGTCGTGGGAGGTCATCAAGGGACTTGTGACGCCCGCTATCACCATTGCCGTCCTCGGAGCCATCGAGTCGCTGCTTTCGGCAACTGTAGCCGACGGTGTCATTGGTGACCGCCACTCGTCCAACACCGAGCTGATAGCCCAAGGCGTTGCCAACCTTGCATCGCCGCTGTTTGGAGGTATACCTGCAACGGGAGCCATCGCCCGCACCATGACCAACATCAACAACGGAGGCCGTACTCCTGTGGCGGGCATCGTTCATGCTGCCGTGCTGTTGCTCATATTCCTCTTCCTCATGCCGCTGGCACAATATATACCGATGGCCTGCCTCGCTGGCGTACTCGTCATCGTCAGCTATGGTATGAGTGGATGGCGCTCGTTCCTTTCCATTATGAAAAATCCCAAGAGCGACGTCATCGTGCTCTGGGTCACCTTCCTGCTCACCGTCATCTTCGACCTTACCGTTGCCATCGAGGTGGGACTCATCTGCGCCTGCCTGCTCTTCATGCGCCGCATGGCTGAGACAACCGATGTCAAGGTGATCAGCGACGAAATCAATCCTGCCGAGGAAGAGAGCGACTTCCAGTTAGGCAATCTCGAGCATCTCACCATCCCCAATGGCGTGGAAGTCTACGAAATCAACGGCCCCTACTTCTTCGGCGCAGGCAACAAGTTTGAGGAAATCATGGGAGCATTGAGGCACGGACGGCCTAAGGTGCGCATCATCCGTATGCGTAAGGTGCCCTTCGTCGACTCCACAGGCATCCATAACCTGACCAACCTCTGTCTTATGTCACAGAAGGAAGGCATTCAGGTTGTGCTCTCAGGTGTCAGCCCTACTGTTGCTCAGACACTCCACAAGGCAGGTTTCGACACCATGCTCGGCAGCGACAACATCTGCAGTCACATCAATCTTGCACTCGACCGTGCCCAGCAGCTGTTGTGAGGAACTCCTCGGCCCTGCGCAAGTCTTCAGGGGTGTCGATGCCGACGGTCTCTACGTTGGTCTCGCCTACCCGTATGCGGTAGCCGTTCTGTAGCCAGCGCAGTTGTTCGAGACTCTCGGCCAGTTCCAGAGGACTCTGGGGCAGCTTTGTGATTTCCGAGAGCACGCTGCGGCGGTAGGCATAGATGCCTAAGTGTTTCAGAAAGGGGTAGTGTCCGAACCATTGCTGCTGTTCAACCCCTCGGATGAAGGGTATCACGCTGCGGCTGAAGTAGAGGGCGAATCCGTTGATGTCGCAAACAATCTTGGGCGAGTTGGGATTCTCGACGGCTTCCATCGACTCGAACCGTTTGCCGAGTGTGCCTATCTGCGTCCCAGGATTGTCGAACAACTGGCAGAGTGTCTCAATCTGTGAGCGCTGAATGAACGGTTCGTCGCCCTGAATGTTGATAATCACATCGGCATCAGTACCGATTTTCGTGGCAGCTTCCTCTATGCGGTCAGTGCCGCTTTTGTGGTCGCTGCGTGTCATGACGGCCTTCCCGCCGAATGACTCCACGGCATTGAGAATACGTTCGTCGTCAGTGGCTACGTATGCCTCGCCGAGCACGCTCACGGCTTGTTCATAAACTCTCTCGATAACGGTTTTGCCGCCTAACATTGCCAGCGGTTTGCCAGGGAAGCGGGTGGAGGCATAGCGGGCGGGGATAATAGCAGTAAATTTCATGTTGTCTCTGTTTTTTCGTTGCAAAGTTATGAAATATTCGGGAATTATCCTTAAAAAACGTTCATATTCTTTGCCTGTTGGCGTTTTTTTCCTAAATTTGTGCGATTAAATTTTAAATGACTACGTTTTGAGACAAAATATTATCTTATCAGCACTACTTTTCTGCCTGCCACTGAGTGTGGATGCGCAGAAAATTACGCTTGGCTCGACCACCACGAAGGACGGTGGCGAATACCAGGGCGAAATGGTGGCCGGAAAGCCCCACGGAAAGGGTAAGGCCACATACAAGAACGGAAACGTCTACGAAGGTGAGTACGACAAAGGAAAGCGTCAAGGCTACGGCACCTATACCTTTTCCGACGGCGAGCGCTACGAGGGCGAATGGTTTCAGGATCAGCAGCATGGCAAGGGCGTCTATTACTTTGCCACCAACAATCGCTACGATGGTCTCTGGTTCCGCGACTACCAGCAGGGGCACGGTGTGATGTACTACTTCAACGGCGACAAGTACGACGGAGAGTGGAAGCTCGACAAGCGTGATGGCAAGGGTACCTACACCTTTGCCAGCGGCGCCTACTACAAGGGCGACTGGAAGGACGACAAGAAGCAGGGCAACGGCTTCTACGACTGGGGCGACGGCTCCACCTACGACGGCAGCTGGGTGAACAACCAGCGTCAGGGCAAGGGCGTCTATAAGTATGCCGACGGCGACTCGTACGTAGGCCAGTGGCAGAAGGACCTGCAGCACGGCAAGGGCATCTACCGCTTCCAGAACGGCGACGTCTACGAGGGCGACTACGTGGAGGGCAAGCGTTCAGGTACGGGCATCTTTACCTACGCCAACGGCGACAAGTACACGGGTCAGTTCTATCAGGGAGCCAAGCAGGGCACGGGTACGCTGGTATGGAGCAATGGCAACGTCTATGTAGGCCAGTGGAAGGCCGACAAGCCCAACGGTCGCGGTAAGTTGACGATGAAGAACGGCGACGTCTATGAAGGTCAGTTTATGAACGGTCAGATTGAGGGCGAGGGCATCGCCCGATTTGCCGACGGCATGAAGTTCAAGGGTACTTTCAAGAACGGCAAGCGCAACGGCAAGGCCATCGAGGAAGACAAGGACGGCAAGCGCTTTGAGGGCAACTACGTCGACGACCTGCGCGACGGCAAGTTCATCGAGAAAGACCGTAACGGCAACATCATAGCCGAGGGCACCTATACCCGTGGGCATCGGCAGGAAGTGAAGAACTGACGAGGATTTTGAGATTTGTTTAACTAAATAACAAGAAAAGAATATGGTAATCGACACTATTGACAACCTGAGCAAGTACGTGGGACTGAACCCGTTGTTTGCTGATGTTGTTGCATTTTTGAAGGCTAACGACCTGAGTAAGATGGAGGAAGGGAAGCATCCCATACAGGGGACCGACCTCTTTGTGAATGTTACGACAGCCAAGGGACGTGCCAAGGAGGCTGCCGTACTGGAGACCCACATCGACATGATTGACATCCAGATACCGCTTGACACGGAAGAGACCTTCGGCTACACGCCACTTTGCGACCTGCCCGACTATGAGTACAATGCCGAGAAGGACATTACCAAGTACGGCGACACAATGGCCCAGACCTATTTCACGGTCAAGCCTGGCCAGATGGTCATCTTCTTCCCCCAGGACGGACACGCTCCTTGCATCTCGGACAAACCTGCAATCAAAAAGGCTATATTTAAAGTAAAGGTATAAATACTATGGTAACAAAGAAAACAGAAACAACGGAAAAGAAGCCTGCCGCAAAGAGGGCTAAGAGTGGCACCAGAACCAAAGCCGCCAATCCAAAACCTCAAGCTCCGCAGCATATCGGGCTGGTGGAGCACGACTCATGGCTGGAACCCTTTGAGGGAGCCATCCGTGGCCGTCACGACCATGCACTGTGGAAAATAGGACAACTCACCCAGAACGGCAAGAGGACGCTCTCCGACTTTGCCACAGGCCACCTCTACTACGGCCTGCACAAGCTGGCCAAGGGCTGGGTGTTCCGCGAGTGGGCACCCAACGCTACTGAGATTTACCTCATCGGCGACTTCAACAACTGGCAGGAGACTGACAAGTACAAGTGCAAGCGCATTGAGGGCACTGGCAACTGGGAACTCAAACTCTCGGAGAAAGCCCTGAAGCACGGCCAGCTCTACAAGATGAAGGTCAAGTGGAATGGGGGAGAGGGTGAGCGCATACCCGCCTGGTGCCGCCGTGTGGTGCAGGACGACCAGACGAAAATCTTCTCAGCTCAGGTGTGGAACCCAGAGGTGCCCTACGTGTGGAAGAAAAAGAAGTTCAAGCCCAACACCGCCCCGCTGCTCATCTACGAGTGCCACGTCGGCATGGGTCAGGACGCCGAGAAGGTGGGCTCTTATACTGAGTTCAAGGACAACGTGCTGCCGCGCGTTATCAAGGACGGCTACAACTGCATCCAGATTATGGCCATCCAGGAGCATCCCTACTACGGAAGTTTCGGCTATCACGTATCGTCGTTCTTTGCTCCCAGCAGCCGCTTCGGCACGCCCGAGGAACTGAAGGAACTCATCGACACCGCTCATAAGAATGGTGTTGCCGTCATCATGGACATC
This sequence comes from uncultured Prevotellaceae bacterium, assembly GCA_947168395.1. Taxonomy (GTDB): domain Bacteria; phylum Bacteroidota; class Bacteroidia; order Bacteroidales; family Bacteroidaceae; genus Prevotella. Next base: position 30,517 of record CAMVLT010000042.1, read on the forward strand.
GTCCACAGCCACGCCGTGAAGAACGAGGTAGAGGGTCTGGGCAATCTCTGCGGCGACCCCAACCAGTTCTTCTATCCCGGCGACCGCCACGAGCACCCAGCTTGGGATTCATTGTGCTTCGACTACGGCAAGGACGAGGTGATGCACTTCCTGCTCTCCAACTGCAAGTACTGGCTTGAGGAGTTCCACTTCGACGGCTTCCGCTTCGATGGCGTCACCTCCATGCTCTACTACTCGCACGGACTGGGCGAGGCCTTCGGCGGCTACGGCGACTACTTCAACGGCCACGAGGACGATAACGCCATCTGCTACCTGACGCTCGCCAACAAGCTCATCCACGAGGTCAATCCCAATGCCATCACCATTGCCGAGGAGGTCAGTGGCATGCCTGGACTGGCTGCCAAGTTCGAGGACGGCGGCTACGGCTTCGACTACCGCATGGCCATGAACATTCCCGACTACTGGATAAAGACTATAAAAGAGGTACGCGACGAGGACATCAACGTGACCAGCATCTTCTGGGAAGTGCGCAACCGCCGTCCTGACGAGAAGACCATCTCCTACTGCGAGAGCCACGACCAGGCACTGGTGGGCGACAAGACCATCATCTTCCGCCTCATCGACGCCGACATGTACTGGCACTTCGCCAAGAAGGACGTCAACGACCTGGCTCAGCGCGGCATCGCCCTCCACAAGATGATTCGACTCGTCACCGCAGGCTGCATCAACGGCGGCTACCTCAACTTCATGGGTAACGAGTTCGGACATCCTGAGTGGATTGACTTCCCACGCGAGGGCAACGGCTGGAGCTACAAGTACGCTCGCCGCCAGTGGAACCTCGTCGACAACAAGGACCTGTGCTACCACTGGCTTGGCGACTTCGACCGCCGCATGCTTGAGGTCATCAAGAGCCAGAAGAACTTCCAGGCTACGCCCGTCACCGAGATTTGGCACGACGAGGGCGACAAGGTGCTCTGCTTCATGCGCGGCGACCTCGTCTTCGTATTCAACTTCTCGCCCGACCGCAGCTATACCGACTACGGCTTCCTTGTGCCCACAGGCTCCTACGACGTGGTGCTCAATACCGACTCGAAGGACTTTGGTGGCAACGGCTTTGCCGACGACACGATGACTCACGTTACCAACTACGACCCACTCTATGTGCAGGATAAGAAGGAGTGGCTCAAACTCTATATCCCTGCACGTTCGGCAGTCGTACTGAAGAAGAACTAAGTTAAATGAGCTACAATCATTCTACCAAGAACGATGGCACCGTCACCATTCGCGTGATATGTGCTGTCGTTTTTGTTGCATTCTCCTTTCTGTGGCTCTGTTTTTTCCAAGCCGACACGCTCTCCGTCGCACAGCATGCGCTAAGCCACGGACAGACTGATTACCATCCTTGGGTGGGAGCGGTGGTTATAACCTCCGTCCTGCTGCTGTTGCAGCTGGGGGTCTATAGAATCACCAAGCTGCTGAAGTATAGTCACGCTTTCACTTATTTCCCATCCATGCTTTTGCTGGCTGTGCTGACCTCGGTCAGTACCGACATCGACCGCCGTTTCTCCTTCGGCCCGTGGCTGTGGCTCTTCCCGTTGCTGTTAGTGGCGTGGGGAGGCTGCGTCTGGCTGTTCAGGACTGTTCAGGATTACGAGCCTACTGCGGCATCGGGGTTCTTCTCGCGCCGCGTATGGGTCAACGTGCTTACGTTGGTGCTCATGATGTGGGGCGTGGCCCTTGCTGGCAACACCAACGCCGTGTTCCATTTCCGTACCCACGCCGAGACGGCATTGATGGGGCGTGATTTTGACGAAGCCCTGCGTGTGGGCAAACGCTCGCTGGAAACCGACGGCAGCCTCATGATGGTGCGCATGTATGCCCTTTCACGCGAAGGACAGCTGGCCGACAGGCTGTTTGAGTATCCGCTCGTTGCCTCGTCCGATGCTATGCTGCCCACGGCTGACGGTCAGGTACGCATGATGATTTATCCCACCGACAGCCTTTACCGTCATCTGGGAGCCATACCCCGTCGGCCCATGCAGCCTATGGAGTATCTCACTACCATCCTGCGTACCCGCCAGGCCAAACCTGCTGCCGTCGACTATCTGCTGTGCGGCTACCTGCTCGACAAGAAACTCGACGACTTTGCCAGGCAAATAGGCAGTTATTATGCCATCAACGACAGCCTCCCGCGTCATTATCGCGAGGCGCTGGTGCTCTATACCCATCTGCGCAGTCGTCCCTACATTGTCTATCACGACCCTATACTGGACGTTGACTTCGAGGATTTCCGCAAGTTAGAGGCACTCTATCCCGACTTCAATGAGCGGAAGAACAATGTCATGGACCACTATGCCAATTCCTATTGGTATTACTATGGTTATTAAAGGAACAAGGAAAAGTGAATAGTGAATAATTTGCTACCGCCGTCCCCGTTAGCAGGTATGGCGGTAGCAAATTTTTCACTTTTCACTATTCACTATTCACTTTTCCCTTTTCACTATTCACTTTTACCTTAAACAGGTATCTTGTCGATGCGCTTCTGGTGGCGACCACCCTCAAAGTCGGTCGCGAAGTATTCATCCATAATTTTGCGCGCCATCTCCTCGTCGATAAATCGGCCAGGCATCACCAGCACGTTGGCATTGTTGTGCTGGCGAATGAGGTGTGCAATCTCAGGTATCCAGCACAGGCCGGCGCGTATGGACTGGTGCTTGTTCAGCGTCATGTTGATGCCCTCGCCGCTGCCGCAGATGGCAATGCCAGGATAGACCTCGCCCTGCTCAATGCCGCGTGCCAGCGCATGGCCGAAGTCTGAGTAGTCACATGAATCCTCGGTGAACGTGCCGTAGTCGATGTACGGCATTCCTTTCTCCTCCAAGTACTTCTTTACAAACTGTTTCAATGCAAAGCCTGCGTGGTCGCTGGCAATGCCTA
>CAMVLT010000043.1 GCA_947168395.1 uncultured Prevotellaceae bacterium
GGTCCATGCCCTGCTGGTTGATGTCGAAGTAGACACCCTCCCACGAGTTGAGCAGTATCTTGCGCTCACGGTTGCCGTGAGCCAGCATGTACTTGCGGCCCCAGCGGTGGAAGTTGCGCGAGGCACCACTGAGTCCCTCCTGCGAGAAGGTCAACGCCACCTTCGGCGTGACAAATGTCTCGCCCCGCTTCAGGTGATACTCCGAGTTGTCGGGGTTGATGCCCGCGAAGAAGTAGTGGTAGTCGGTGTCGTCGGTCTCGACCTTCAGCTGGTAGTTGCCTGAGTAGCAGAGTGCGGCACCGATGACGTCGCCCGTCAGTTCCTGTGCGCGGCCGTCGAGCGAGAACATCACCTCGGCGTGGTCGGTGTGGGCGTTGCGAACGCCGTCCTTGTTCTTGATGATTTTCTGTCCGGCGGTCAGCGGTTCGCACACCAGCTGGCCCTCGTTGGCCCACGAGCCGTAGAGGTGGCTCAGCCAGACATCACCTCGGCGGATGGGCAGCGAGACGGAGGCAAACTGCGTCAGCGTGACGGTGCCCTTCTCCTGGTGGGTGATTTCCGCCCATGTCTCGATCATGTCAACGTCCTTGTACTCCTGGAACTTCAGGTCGACGGTGACGGGATAGACCTTGTCCTTGAGGTGGATGACGGTTATCTGGTTGCCGTCGTTCTTCAGCCGTTCCACGCCCGTAGCCTCCAACTCGGTCGACAGGTTGCCGTCGGCGTGGCGCATGGCCAAGGCGGCCTCGGCGGGGGCGTTCTGTCCGTAGGCAGGATAGGCATCCATGCGTCCGCCCATCGGCCAAGGCAGGTTGCCAAGGTCGGCCTCCGTCAGGCGGGACCCGAAATACTGGTACTGGGGCTTCTGTCCGTTCTCGACGTTGAGCACCATCGTCATGTTCTTGGTCTGCACGACCACTTGCCCGGCCTCCATCGTCAGCGATGCGGCCATGCACAATGCAATTAACAGTTGTTTCTTCATTGTCAATGGTAATACGTTTAGGATTAGTTTACGAATGCAAAAGTAGGCAATTAAAGTGAATTGGCCAAACAAATGCCCATAATTTTCAGCTGATTGCTTGGGAGTTAACGGAAAAATACCTACCTTTGTAGCGAAAAATAGGATTCAGCGATGAAAAAGAAAAAGAAATTCCGCCCCTTTTCCCGTCGGCTGACGCGCCGTCTGGTGTTAACGCTCTTCGTCGTCCTGTCTCTGCTTTGTACATGGATAGTGATGATAGGATGGGCGATGGTAGTGATTCAGACTGAGATGAACTACGTGAACCAGCTGCATCTCTGCAGGGAGAAAATACGTCAGGTAATGTCGGACATCCATGTGGCTACGGTCAATCTGGTGCCTGAAATAGAGGCCAACCTTGACCGTCCCGACGCCATGTCGCGCATTACCGAGCGCATGGTGAGGCTGAATCCAAACATACGCAGCTGCGGCATCAGCTTCGTGGAAGGCTACTATCCGCAGAAGGGCCGTGCCTATTGCCCTTATACCCTGAGGAACGACAGCTCGGAGGTGGAAGTGCGCAACCCCGTCACCAAGAACAACAACTATTTGGAGACCGAATGGTTCAAGCAGGCCATAGCGGCCGACTCGGGTTACTGGTCGAAACCCTTTGCCGACGGCTTTGACAAGAAGACTCCCTTAGTGGCCTATATGGTGCCCATCCACGACCGCGAGCGGCGCACGGTGGCGATACTGGGTGTCGACCTGTCGTTGGAATGGCTTAATGACTACATGGGGAATGCTGACGGCAGTCTGCTGGATTATCAGGATGACGGATTCTCGCTTTCGGTGGTGTTCGGGTCAACCTACTTGTTCATCATCGACAAGGATGGTACTTACATCTTGTATCCCGACAAAGAGCGCATCCTGAAAGAAAACTACTTCACCCGAGCCAAGGAAACTCCTGATACCCTGGACGACTATCTGGGCCACCAGATGGTGGCAAACAGAGTGGGAGTCTTCCACAAGGACGATGAGGAGAACGAACTGATACTGAATGGTGAGTCATCCTATGCTTTCTACCAGCCCATGTCGAATACCGACTGGTCTATAGCCCTTGTCATACCTTGGTTTGGCGTTAATATGTGGGCCATAGGCCTTACCATTGCCCTTGTATTCTTCATGGTGGTGGGACTATTGGTCACCTTCTTCGTCAGCAGCCGCATGGTGCGCCACGCCACCAAACCCCTGAAGCAGCTGGCCAGTTCGGCAGGCGTAGTGGCACAGGGACGGTTCGACGCGCCGCTGCCCAACATCAGGCACAACGACGAGATACGACTGTTGCGCGACTCGTTCGAGAACATGCAGCACTCGCTCTCCGACTATGTGGAGCAGCTGCAGGCCACCACGGCCCAGAAAGCCTCCATCGAAAGCGAACTGAAGATTGCCCACGACATACAGATGTCGATGCTGCCCAAGACGTTCCCGCCCTTCCCTGAACGACAGGACATCGACGTGTTCGGAAAGCTGACACCAGCCAGGGCCGTGGGTGGCGACCTGTTCGACTTCTACATCCGCGAAGAGAAACTGCTGTTCTGCATCGGCGACGTGTCAGGCAAGGGAGTGCCCGCCTCGCTGCTCATGGCCGTCACACGTTCGCTGTTCCGCAACATCTCCTCGTACACGTCGGAGCCCAACCAGATTGTCATAGCCCTCAACAGCGTCATGGCCGAGGACAACGAGACCAGCATGTTCGTCACCCTCTTCGTCGGCGTGCTCGACCTGGCCTCGCATGAGCTGCGCTACTGTAATGCCGGCCACGACGCGCCGCTGCTCATCGGCCACGACGTCCGTCCGCTGCCCTGCGATGCCAACCTGCCCGTAGGCGTCATGTCGGGCTGGGAGTTCACGCAGCAGACTACCACCATTGCCCCCGGCACCATCATATTCCTCTTCACCGACGGACTCAACGAGGCCGAGAACGCCGACCATGACCAGTTTGGCGACAACCGCATACTCAGCGTAGCCCACGCCATAGCTGCCGAGGGCTGCTGCCGTCCCGACGAGGTGATTGACCGCATGGGTGCCTACGTCCACAACTTCGTGGCCGATGCCGAGCAGAGCGACGACCTCACCATGCTCGCCGTGCAGCTGAAATAAGTTTTGTAGGCAAAAACACCTAACCTCCTACCTGAATCTCCCAAAATGCCTTTCTACAAAGGCATTTCCGGCAGGTAGGTGTTTCCCAAACACCTACCTGACACCTACCTATTTCTATCTATCACCTCAAGGTACCAGTCGGGTTAGGTGTTAGTTAGGTGTTCCGCCAACACCTACCTCTCCGAAACCCCTGTCTACAAAGGCCTTTCCGAAGATTTAGGTAGGAGGTTAGGTGTTTTCTGGTAATTCTCTCATTCTCCAGCCCCCACTCCCCATCCTTCCGAGTTCCCCCCGTAGGAACTCCCGGTTTAAGTAGGGTAAACCCTGGGTTTAGGTAGGGTAAACTCCGGGTTTAGTTACGGTAAACCCTGGGTTTGCCAGAACAGCTTCTTGGCTGCCAGTTCTTTTTCCGTCATTCCTTCAGCAGGTCGGGACGGAGGCGGCGGGTGCGCTCGATGGCCTGCTCTAACTCCCAGTTGCGGATGTTGGCCTCGTGGCCGCTGAGCAGCACTTCGGGCACCTTCCAGCCTTTGTAGTCGGCGGGACGGGTGTAGATGGGAGCGGCGAGGAGGTCGTCCTGGAAACAGTCGGAGAGCGCACTCTGCTCGTCGCCGATGACGCCGGGGACGACGCGGACGACGGCATCGGCAATCATAGCCGCCACCAGTTCGCCACCCGTCAGGACGAAGTCGCCGATGGATATTTCGCGTGTGATGAGGTGGTCGCGTATGCGCTGGTCGATGCCCTTGTAGTGGCCAGCCAATATAATAAGGTTGCCCTTCAGCGACAGCTCGTTGGCAATGTGCTGGTCGAAGCGTTCGCCGTCGGGTGATGTGAAGATGACCTCGTCGTAGTCGCGCTCGGCCTTGAGGGCGGTGATGCAGCGGTCGATGGGCTCGCATTGCATGACCATGCCCGCCGAGCCACCGTAGGGGTAGTCGTCGACGCGGCGCCACTTGTCGAGGGTGTAGTCGCGCAGGTTGTGCAGTCGTATTTCGGCCAGTCCCTTCTTCTCGGCGCGGGCCAATATGCTTTCGTGTACGAAGCCCTCCAGCATTTCGGGCAGTACGGTGATGATGTCTATACGCATAATATTTCTTTGATTTCGTTAATCTTTCGTTCGCCCATCTGGCGGCCTGTCTGGTAGACGCGCTCCATCTGCTCAGGGTCGTGGCTGACGTGGCCGATGGGCAGCTTCCCGTCAGGGCGTATCACCAAGCAGCGCCCTTGGCGCTCGGCCTCGGCGACGTAGTCCAACTGGCGGTTGTACATCAGGTGGCGGCGGTCCATGGCCTCCACCATGCGTGGGTACTTTCTTAATCCGATGCGCATGAGGGGCATCAGGCGGGTGCGATGCTTGCGGTAGCCTAAGGGCTGGGTCAGGATGACGACGTTGCGCTCGTAGCCGTTCCGCTCGGCATACTCCAAGGGGATGCTGTCGCTGACGCCGCCGTCCAACAGCTTGTAGCCTTCCAGGCAGACCACCCGTGAGCAGAGAGGCATCGAGGCCGAGGCACGAATCCAGTCGTAGGTGTCCTCGTTGCAATGGTCTAAGCACTTGTAGACGGGCTGGCCTGTCTCAACGTCGGTGCAGACGGCGATGAACTCCATAGGGTTCTCCTCGAACGCCTGATTGTCGAACATGTCGTACTTGTGGGGCACTACGTGGTAGGCGAATTGGGCGTTGAAGTAGTCGCCGGTGGTGAGCAGCGAGCGCACGCCACTGTAGCGGCTGTCGCGGGCAAAGCGCTTGTTGTAGCGGATGGCCCGCCCCACCTGCCTCGACTTCATGTTACAGCCGAAAGCCGCCCCTGCCGACACGCCGATGAGGCCGTCGGGCCAGACGTCGTGCTCCATCATGACGTCGATGATGCCGGCGGTAAACAGGCCGCGCATGGCACCACCCTCCAAAACCAGTCCCTTTTTCATTTCCTTATTTTCTCATAGACGGCTCGTCGCTCGTCGTACTTCATCTTTGCGTATTTACGCCACTCCTGTGCTCCGCTGTCGCCGCATCGGGTGGGGTAGGTCAGGTCGTGCATGTGGCAGTAGGCCTCCAGCTCGAAGGGGTTCAGCCAGTAGGCTGCTCCCTTCATCCGTCGGCTCCTGGGCAGGTAGCGTAGCCAGTACCATAAATATAATAGGTAGAAGCGCAGCCACGAGTCGCCCGTAGCCTGTGCCTGCCTGAGGTGAATCATCTCGTGGTTCTTCAGCGAGTCGTAACAGCTGTTTATTTGGTTGGCCTCCTTACGTGAGTGGGTCACGATGAAGCCAAAGAACGTCATGGCTGTGAAACCGCGGCGCAGCCAGAAGGCGTCGCAGACGGCGGGCATGTCGCTGATGCGGCTTGGCTTGACAGCCCTGAATAACAGCCTGATGATGCTCAGAGGATTGTTCACGGGTGCAAAGGTACGAATAAGCGAGAGAAAAACCAAATTTATTTGGGTTTTTTCCGAGCGAGAGTATCTTCGACGAAGTCAAAGGTACGAAAAATAATTGGAAATGATAATTGATAATTGATATTTATTTCGTAACTTTGCAGCCTGTAATAACTACATACCTAAATTCAAAAGATGAAGTACAGACAATTATTCATGATTGGCCTTGCAACACTCCTTGCCCAGCAGGCTATGGCTCAGACTCCTACAGTAGTGACTGATACCCGCTTTGCCCGTGGCGCCACGATGGCTTTTGGGCGCATCAAGAGTACCAATGTCAATGGTGGCGCGGCCATACAGAAGCGTGGCTTCTGCTTAGCAGAGCATAACAATCCAACGATTGACGATGTGACAAACACGGCAACGCTGACGAACAACGGCATCATTTATTACTTCAAGGACCTGAAGCCTGCCACGAAATATTATATGCGTGCCTACGCTACTAACAAGGACGGGGTGACGGGCTATGGCGACGTCATCAAGTTCTACACCATTCCCAAGGGAACCATCCAGCTGACTATGCGCAGCGGTGGCGACCAGGCAACCTATAACCGCATCAAGGAGGCCGCCGAGACGGCTGTGAACTGGTGGAACAACCTGACCGAGATGAAAGGCTTCGGCCCCAACGTAGGCTATGAGAGCGGCACGCCAACCGCCGACTGCTCGTATGGCGGCTGGATTCGCGTGGGACCTAACACGTCGTACCAGCGGTGCGGCACCATCATGCACGAGATGCTGCACGGCATCGGCGTCATACCTTGGGCCGATACGGAGTGGAGCCGCCACAACCTGCGCTCAGGTGTGAATGGCGACGGTTACGGTACGGGCTACTGGTTAGGCGACCGTGTGACTGAGGTGCTGACTTTCTGGGACAACAAGGTGCAAAAGCTGAACGGCGACTACCAGCACCTGTGGCCCTACGGCATCAATGGCGCCAATGAGGACAATGGCTCCGACCTGCTCTACATCGGCAACTCGCTGGTATGCCAGGCCTTGGGCGAGGACGGTCTGCAGCACACCTATTCGCTGTTTGCCGAGCCTTACTATGCCCTCAACCAGGAGGACACCATCAAGTATTACATCAAGAACGAGGCAGCCGACCGTGGCTTGAACACCTCGTTCCTGAAGCCCAATGCTACGGGGGCGCTGAAATGGACGGCTATGACATCGGCCGAGGCCGCCATGAACGACAGTACGGCGTGGTACATCACGTTTACTCCTGATAATCAGTACTATCAGTTCCGCAATGCGGCTACGGGACAGTACCTGACTAACAGCGGTGGCATCAAGACGGCTGCCAAGACAACGCTTACCGGCAATGAAGACTGGCACCTGATGAAGGGGCGTGTCGATGTGGTCGGCCAGCGTGGCTACTGGATTATTCATCCCGAGTCGAACTGGACCCCCCGTTGCCTGCAGGCCAACGCCAACGGCAATATTGGTACTGCCACGTTTGATATAGCCAACTCGGCCGAGCGTCAGCGTTGGCTCATCATGACGATGGAAGACACCAGGAGCATGGAGGCAAAGGCCGTAGAGCAGATGAGGCAGACGGTGGCCGATGCACTTAGCCTGGTCAAGGCTCTGGCCGATGTGCCCCATGAGGAGACGGTTGCCGGTGCAGATGCTGCCTTGCTGTCGGTCGTCAGCGACGTTGAGGCCAGTATGGCTGTTTCTGAGAGTGTAGTGGAACTGTCGGCTATGGTAGATAGGGCAAAGGATGCCGCCACCGTATTCTTGCGCAACGTTACCCCCATCGACGTGGCTACTCCTTTCGACCTGACCTATATGCTGGTGAACCCGACACTTGACGAGACTGCCGACGGATGGACGGGAGGTGCAACGGTGAGCTACGGCTGTGCCGAGTTCTACCAGAAGACATTCGACTTCAGCCAGACGGTGAAGAACCTGCCGGTGGGAACATACGCCTTCTGTGGACAGGGCTTCCAGCGTCCTGGCTCTTCCAGCACGGCCTATAGCGACTACAAGGCTGGCAGCAACAAGGTGAACGCCGTAATCTATGCCGGTGGGAATAGCGAGTCGCTGGCCCACATCTGCGACGGCATCCAGACCAGAAAGGTGGGCAAGGGCAACGAGACGGCTTTGACGAGTGGCCGATACGTGCCCAACGACATGCAGTCGGCTGATGCCTACTTCAAGAAAGGTATCTACGAGAACCGTGTCGTGGCAGCCGTAACGTCGGATGACGGTTTGCTCAAGGTGGGTGTCAAGTCCACCTCCATGCCGAGCAACTACTGGGCTATCTTCGACAACTTCCGCCTCTACTACTATGGCAGCAAGAGTGTGGACGAGGTGACGGCCGTTCCTGCCATCCAACATTCAGAAATCATAACTGCAAACTCAGTCTACGACCTGCAGGGCCGCAAGGTTTCAGAACCAGGTATTCGTAAAGGCATTTATATTGTTAACGGCAAAAAAATGATTGTCAGATAACTTATGGACGAGCAACAACGGATAGCGCAGTTGCGGCACGAACTGCATGAGCACAACTACAGGTATTACGTGTTGAACCAGCCGAGTATCAGCGACTACGACTTCGACCAGCTGATGCACGAGCTGCAGGACCTGGAAGCCCGCCATCCTGAGATGGCCGACCCCAACTCGCCGACGCAGCGCGTGGGCAGCGACCTGCAGTCGGAGTTCCGTCAGGTAGCGCATAAGTACCCTATGCTGTCATTAGCCAACACCTATTCAGAGCAGGACGTGCGCGACTGGTACGACTCCGTGAAGAAGGGACTGGCAGGCGAGGACTTCGAGGTGTGCTGCGAGATGAAGTACGACGGCCTCAGTATCTCGCTCACCTACGTCGATGGCCGCCTCACCCAGGCCGTCACTCGCGGCGACGGTGTGCAGGGTGATGACGTGACGCAGAATGTGCGGGCGATTCCGAGCATACCCTTAGAGACCCTCCTCCGACCCCTCCCTGTAGGGAGGGGAGTAGATGCTTCTTCTGCGGACAGCTCGGACCAACAAGGTAATTACGCCCCTCCATTCAGGGAGGGGATGGGGGTGGGTCTGCCTCCTCATGAGTTCGAGATTCGTGGCGAGATCCTGATGCCCTGGGCGTCGTTCGAGCGGCTGAACCGTGAGCGCGAGGCCGCCGAGGAACCGCTGTTCGCCAATCCCCGCAATGCCGCCAGTGGTACGCTGAAGAGTCTTGACTCACGCATTGTTGCCAGTCGTCAGCTCGATGCTTACCTTTATTATCTGTTAGGCGATGAACTGCCTGCCGAGGGGCATTACGAGAACTTGGAGGCTGCCCGCCAGTGGGGCTTCAAGATAAGTGAGGGCATGAAGAAAGCCCGCACAGTTGATGAAGTTTTTGACTTCATCAACTACTGGGACACGGAACGCAAGAACCTGCCCGTAGCCACCGACGGCATTGTGCTGAAGGTGAACTCCCTGCGCCAGCAGCGTTCGTTGGGCTTCACGGCGAAGTCGCCCCGTTGGGCCATTGCCTATAAGTTCAAGGCCGAGCGTGCCTGTACGGAACTCTTAGAGGTGACCTATCAGGTAGGCCGCACAGGTGCCGTCACTCCCGTGGCCAACATGGCTCCTGTACAGTTAGCTGGCACCACCGTTCGTCGTGCCACGCTCAACAACGAGGACTTTATCCGCTCCTTCGACCTCCATATCGGCGACCACGTCTATGTGGAGAAGGGGGGTGAAATCATCCCCAAGATTGTAGGTGTCGACATCGACCAGCGTCCCATCATCGCCCAGCCCGTGCAGTTCATCCGTCGTTGTCCGGAGTGCGGCACACCACTCATCCGTTATGAGGGTGAGGCCGCCTGGTACTGTCCCAACGACACGGGCTGCCCGCCACAGATCAAGGGTCGCATCGAGCACTTCATAGCCCGCAAGGCCATGAACATCGACTCATTAGGCCCCGAGACCGTCGACGAGTACTACCGTCGCGGACTCATCCACAACGTGGCCGACCTCTACGACATCGAGGTGCAGCAAATCAACGGCGACGGCTCGCGCACGAAGTCGGCACAGCGCATTGTCAACGGCATACAGAAGTCGAAGGAGGTGCCCTTCGAGCGGGTCGTCTTTGCCCTCGGCATCCGCTTCGTCGGCGAGACCTCAGCCCGTCTCTTAGCCCGCCACTTCAAGTCGATGGATGTCCTCATGGCTGCCGGACTTGAGGAATTGCAGGAGGTGGAGGGCATCGGCGAGGTGATGGCTAAGAGCATCATCAGCTACTTCCACAACGAGCAGAACCGCCAGATAGTGGAGCGGCTGCGCGGCTACGGCCTGCAGTTTGAACTTTCTACTGAGCAGACGGCAGCCCAGAGCAACAAGCTCGCCGGACAGTCCATCGTCATCAGCGGCGTCTTCCAGCACCACAGCCGCGACGAGTACAAGCTCCTTATCGAGCAGAACGGCGGCAAGAACGTCGGCTCCATCAGCGGCAAGACCTCGTTCATCCTGGCGGGCGACAACATGGGCCCGTCGAAACTCCAGAAGGCTGAGAAGCTCGGCATCAAGATTGTCAATGAGGATGAATTCCTCCAAATGATAGAACAATGAGTAATTGTTAATCGCAGAAAACACCCAGCACTTCCTGCACTTCCTACACCTGTTGAACTTTCTTAGGTGTAGGAAGTGTAGGGAGTGTAGGATATAAAGTGCGAATTGGCAACGGTATGGACGACTTCCGTCGCATCAGCCATGTGCCCGCCTGCGCCGCCAACTTCCCCGTCGGTCATGGCGGCACCTATCGTGAGCCTCACGGCGGCGAGTTCACCGTCGTAGCCCTCGCCTGGCTCCAGTGGCAGCTGAAGGGCGACAAGAAGGCCGCCAAGATGTTCGTCGGCAACGACTGCGACCTCTCGAAGCGCAAGGACTGGACCATCGAGAAGAACGCCAAGTTCAGCACACTGAAGTAACGCCGCAAAAGTTAAATTCCTATAATTTCTCGTACTGTCGTGCAAGATTTCCGCATTTCTCAGTTATATAGTTAGAGCGTAACAACAATCACATATAATGATGAAACCAGGCGCCACCTCATCATGACGAGGCGGCGCCTGGCGAACGCGGTGAACTGACGACGACGGGCGGCCTGCCGCCGCGGGGCTACAGGGCCTTCAGGAACTCAACCTCGACGATGCGGAGTTCGCTCTTGGTGTTGCCGCCGTCCTTGGCCTTGAAGAGGTCGAGCTCGCCGGCGGCGGGCTCTGCCACCTCGACGATGCCGCCGAAGGCGTCCTTGTCCTTGCCGGCACCACGCAGGCGGATGGTGATCTGGTCGGTCTTGACGCGCCGGGTGGGGGTGATGTGTATGTAGCCGAGGCTGCGCTCGGTCTCGCCGCTCCAGATGAGCTGCCGGTCGGCGAAGATTTCGAGCGGGTAGCTGCGCAGGCGCCAGCCGGTGAGCTTCATGCAGATGTCGTCGACGACGGTTTTCTCTGCCAGCCGATAGGTGATCCAGGCTGTGGAGAGGCGGCCGTCGTTCTTCCATTCTGACAGTTCGTTGTCGTCGTAGCTGCGGTTAGCGTTGGCGGGGTCGTAGCCGGCGGTGGCGTCAACAATGTTGACGCATAGACGACTGTCGCTGTAGGAACTGCCGGCGGGGGTCTCGCCGCGCTGCAGGCGGCCCTTCAGGGTGAGCTGCGGCAGATACTCCTCACTTTTCACTCCTTCACTTTTCACTTCCATATACGCTGGCTTGACGCCGTCGGCATAGGCTGAGAGGCTTATGGGGCCGGGGGTCGGCGTGGTGCGGACGAGCACGCGGCCCACGCCGCACTCCACGGGCAGCGACATGGCGCCGACGTAGTTGTCGGAGACGTTCTTTGTGGCAGCAGCGTCGAGCAGTCCCTCCTGCCTGTGGTCGTCGGGGCGCTGCAGGTCGTGGTTGTTACGGGCAGCGATGCCGCCTATCCAGCGGCCCTCGCCCCAGAGACTGAAGTGAACCATGCGGTTGTCGAGCGGACAGCGGCGCCCCTGCTTGTCGACGACCTCTGCCTGGACGAGCACCATGTCGGCGCCGTCGGCCTTCGTGCCCTCGGGGTTACTGATGGCGGTCAGCTTCAGCTCGTGAGGCTCGCCGGCGGTCTCCAGCTTGTAGCGGCTGCCGTCGGAACCTACGGCCTCGAGTACGCCTGGCTCGTAGTGGACGTCGTCGAAGGTGAAGAGGTAGCGATAGCTCTGACGGCCACGACCCAGCGAGCGGCCGTTAAGGAAGAGTTCAACGGAATCGGCAGTAGAAATAACATAGACGGGCTTAGCCTCACCCCCAGCCCCTCTCCTTGCGAGAGGGGCTGGGGGTGAGGCTCCAATGCCCGATAATATACGTCTGCGGCGTCTCAGGCTCCACCCAGCCGTTCCACATGACCTGATGGGCAAAGAAGGCATCCTTGGGAATGCGCATGGCATCGGTGACGCCGCTGGTGCGGTAGTTCGACTCGCCGCGGTGGTGGGTGTTGGTGTCGCTGAACACAATCTTCACGCCGCCCGACGAGACGCGGGTGCCGGTGCCGGGACGCTCGCGCCAGTAGTCGTACCAGCGGCGCACCATCTCAATGGCAAACTGATCCATGTTGTGGTTGTACTCGCGAGCAGGATTGCCGCGATAGAGCGGACCGTCGCCCTCGCGGTGGTAGGGGTAGCTCCACTCGTCCCAGTACTTGCGCAGGCCCTCGTCGCGGCAGTACTCCATGGCCCACATGGGGTGCTTCCGGGACTTGTTGATATAGAGCATCTCGCCGCCGTACTCCGCCTCGTCGATGTCGAGCATCTCGCGGCTGCCGATGGCGCGGCCGCCGTGGGGGTCGTATGCGTCGCGAATGGCCTTCATCTCGAGCATGTGCTCGCGGCTGATGCTCTCGTTGCCGCACTCATAGAAGAGGATGGAGGGGTTGTTGCGGTTGTAGATGATGGCATCGCGCATCAGGGCGGTGCGCTGCTGCCAGCGGGCACCCTCAACGTCCTTCTCGGCATCGCCGGCGGGCATGGCCTGGGGCAGTCCGACGCGGTCGCACGACTCGACGTCCTGCTTCCACGGCGTGACGTGCATCCAGCGCACCATATTGCCGCCCGACTCCACCATGAGGCCGTTGCTATAGTCGCTGAGCCAGGCGGGCACGGAGAGTCCCACGCCCGGCCACTCGTTGCTGGTGCGCTGGGCGTAGCCGTGGACCATCATGCAGCGGTCGTTGAGCCATATCTTGCCCTCGCCGAAGCGCGTCTTGCGGAAGCCGGTGCGGGTGATGACGAGGTCAGCCCCCTCCAGACCTCCCCCCGAAGGGGAGGCTTTTTCTCCTCCCCATCCCTCCAGACCTCCCCCCGAAGGGGAGGCTTTCAGCGAGGTCTTGACGGTGTAGAGATAGCCGTAGCCCCACGACCAGAAGTGGAGGCCGCCGACCTGCTGGCGGGCGCTGACGGTGCGCATCTCGCCGGGCTGCATGGTGACGGGGTCGCTCTGGAACCGGGCCACCTCGCGGCCGTCGGCATCAATCAGCTGGACGTGATAGGTGAAGCTGTGGGCACGGGTGTCATCGTTCCTGACCTGGCTCTCGGCATGGATTACAGCTTTTCGTGCGGCCACATCTATGTCGGTGGCGTAGACATACGTCCCCGTTGTGCCGAGGTTCGAGTAGAGGGGCAGCGTCTGGTAGAGCTTGTCGGTGATGTGGAGCCACACGTTCTTGGGCAGGCCGCCGTAGTTGGCGTTGAAGTTGCGGTCGTTCCACTGGTAGCGGCTGTTGAGGGTGCGGTCGCGGTACTGCCAGGAGTTGTCGCAGCGCACGGCCAGCACGTTCTCACCTTTTATTATATAAGGTGTGAGGTCGAAGCCGAAGGCCATGACGCCATTGTCGGAGAATCCCACGTGATGGCCGTTGAGGTAGACGTCGGCTCCCTGACGGGCGCCCTCGAACTCGATGAAGTATTTAGTCCCCTCCTGACCTCCCCCCGAAGGGTAGGCTTTGAAAACTTTGCGATACCAGCAGACGGTGTCCGTCAGGTCGACGATGTCCTTGCGGAATGCCTCGTCGCCGTTGAAGGCGTAGGGGAGGGTGACATGTTGCCAGGAAGCCTCCCCCAGTGGGGGGAGGTTGGAGGGGGCTTTCAGGTCGCCGATGTGCAGTTCCCAGCCGGCATTGAAGTTGATTTTCTGTCGCTCCACGGCCTGCGTACACACAGCGAGAAGCACCATGATGAAGAATGAAAGAATCCGTCTCATACCTTATTTTATATATACCTTTTGTCCGTTCTTAATATACAAGCCGCGCTTCGGTGTTTGAATACGACGACCTTGCAAGTCATAGACTTCTGAGGACTGGGGGATGATGTAATAGGGCATCGTTCCGACAGAAGTCGTAATACCTCGGTTCTGCACCCGCTCGGCCTCGGCCCATGCGTCGGCGTCGCGCTTCACGTCGCTGCCAAGGTAGTAGCCGGTGTTGGTGGGCTGGTTGTAGCCGATGTTCTCGTTGAGTGCCGACATCCAGTAGCAGTGGTCGGTCATCAGCCACGGGAACTTATGCGTCGTGGGGTACCAGGTGCTGAATATCTTGATGTCCTGCAGCCGGGTGGCGTCGGGCAGGATGACCTCCTCGCGCCAGTCGCCGAGGATGTCGCCATACCACGAGGGGTTCGACTTCGTGCCGTTGATGAACGTCTCAGAGTAGCGGTACATGGTGAACGTGCGGCCGTACTTCGGACTCTGGATGATGTTGTCCTCAATGAGCTGGCGCGAGAGGTTGCCGTCGAACCAGACGGCCATGCCGCAGCCGCCCTTCTGGCCCTTGGTGTTGATGCTGGTCTCGGTGCCGTCCTGCCTGATGTAGTTGCCCTGGTAGTAGAAAAACTCGCAGCCGGGATATTCGGGGAAGAAGTCGCCCACGAGGCAGCGGCCCATGTCGTTGTCGCTGGCAGCGTCCTTCTTCCAGATGACGGAGCCGTCGCGGGCGTCGTGGAGCGCCACCATCGTCTTGCCCGTCTCTAAGCAGTGGAACATCTGCAGGCCCTCTCGACTGGGCAGGAACTTGCCCACGTGGTTGGCATCGCCGTGGCCCAGGCGGGTGTTCCACAGGCCGATGCCGTCGTCGTCGACCGCCATCGAGCCGTACATCACCTCGTCGAGCCCGTCGCCGTCGAGGTCGGCCACGTTGAGCGAGTGGTTGCCCTGGGCGGCGTAGGTGCTGTGCTTCTTGCCGTCCTTGCCGGTGCCCTTGTCGTTGGTGTCGAAGCGCCAGCGGCGGGTGAGCTGTCCGTCGCGCCAGTCCCACGCCTCGATGACGGAGCGGGCATAGACGCCGCGCCCGATGACGACGGAGGGGAGCCCCGACTCGTCGAAACAGCCCACGCCGACGCGGAACGAGCAGGCGCGCTTCCAGTAGTCGTCGCCCCAGGCGCTGCTGGTCTCGCGGGCTATGAAGTTGTCGCGGGCCAGCTCGCGGCCTGTCTTTCCGTCGATGATGCTGATGAACTCCGGCCCTGCCGAGCTGTAGTGGTCAACCCATCCGGGACTGCTCGAATTGAGATTGCCCCACGTGCGGTAGTCGATCTTGCCGTCGCCGTTGACGTCAGGAATCTCCGTGCCGTCGCCGAACACGGTGCCCTCGCAGGTGCGGATGGCCATCTCGGCACAGCCGTCGCCGTCGAAGTCGGCAATGGCGAATGAGGACGAGTTGCCGAGGATGATGCCCGGGCCGCCCTTGACGCGCCAGAGGAGCGTGCCGTCGAGCTTATAGGCATCCCAGATGACCGCCCAGAGACAGTCCTGCTGCGAGTAGCTGGCGCCGGAGCCGTCGCTGACGATGTTGCCCGAGGCGTCCTTCACGCTTTGCAGGCGCTTCACCACAATCTCGAACTCACCGTCGCCGTCGAGGTCGCCCACGCTCACGTCGTTGGCCGTATAGACAATCTTCTTGGTGTCGGCATACACGTCCTTCGTGTCGGCCAGGGGGATGCTGACGTAGGGCAGTCCGCCGCTGACCTGAGCCTTCGTCAGCGTGAACGTCGACAGCGTCTCGTCGCTGCCCGAGTAGGTCAGCCGGTAGTGGTTGTCGGCGGTCTTGCTGGCCGAGGCGTCCTGGAAGCACGTGCGGTTGCGTATGTTGGTGGCAATCTTCTTCTCAGCGGCCGTACCGATGGCGCGGTAGAGGTCGAAGCCCGTCGTGGCATCGTCGCCGGGCAGCATGCGCCACGTGACGAGCACCTTGCCCGTGTGCTGCTGGTAGTCGCCGAGTGAGGCGTCCTTCTTGTCGTTGATACTGGCCCAGAGGGCGCGGCTGTTCAGGTTGTTAGTCTGGGCCATAACCGCCACGCTGAGGCTGACGGTCAAAGCCAAAGAAATCACTTTGTAGTGCATAGATATGATATTAGTAGTTCGTTTGCGCCTGCAAATTTACAAAAAACGAGCGAAAAAAAGCCAATGAGCGCAGAAAATACAGAAAAAATGCCTAAATTTGCAGCGATTAGACATTAATGAATCAGACATGAACATCATCGTATCACAGGAAATAGAACAGGTGTGCCCCGGATTCGTGGGTGCCGCCGTCGAGGCACAGGTGGTTAACACGCCCTTCTGCGCCCCGCTCTGGGACGAAATTCACGAGTGGGAGGAGCGATTCCTGCGCGACCTGACCACCGAGTCGCTGAAGTCGCTGTCGGGCATCGCTGCCACGCGGGCCGTCTATAAGAAGTGTGGCAAAGATCCTTCGCGCTACCGCCCGGCTTCCGAGCAGCTTATCCGCCGGATGCTGCACGGCAAGGAACTCTACCAGATTGACACGCTCGTCGACCTGGTGAATCTTGCCTCTATCGCATTCGGCTACAGTATCGGCGGCTTCGATGCTGACAAGATAGTGGGCGACACGCTCACCCTGGGCGTGGGCCGCGAGGGTGAGCCTTACGAGGGCATAGGGCGTGGCATGCTCAACATCGCCGGACTGCCCGTCTACCGCGACGCGCAGGGTGGGGTAGGAACACCCACCAGCGACAACGAGCGTACGAAGATGACGCTCGACACCACTCATCTGTTAGTGCTTATCAACGGCTACGACGGCGACGAACAGCGTGTGCGCCAGAATGCCGAGTTTATCCAACAACTTGTCCGCAAGTACTGTCAGAGCAACGGCGGCAGCTATCATGTCTACCGATGATCAAGACACTCTATAAGCAAATCGGCGACTACTGGAAAGCGTCGCTGCTGACGCCGGTGTGGACGGCGCTGGAGGTGGTGATGGACGTGCTGATACCCTACGTTACGGCTTCGCTCATCGACAAGGGCATCAACGCGGGGAGCATGGAGAATGTGTACCTGTATGGGGCGGTGATGGTTGGGATGGCGTTCCTGTCGTTGGGCTTCGGCATACTGGCGGGGCGCTCTGTGGCCTACGCTGCTACGGGTTTTGCAGCTAACCTGCGTCGGGCTATGTATCGCAACATCCAGCGCTTTGCATTCTCGGACATCGACAAGTATTCGACCTCGGGACTGGTGACGCGCATGACCACCGACGTGTCGAGCCTGCAGAATGCCTACCAGCAGATACTGCGCATCACGGTGCGTGCCCCGTTCCGGCTGGTGCTGAGCATCGTCATGTGTCTGGTCATTGATGCGCGGCTCTCCATCATCTTCATCGTGGCGATGGCCATCCTCAGTTTCTCGCTCTACAACATCATCTCGCGGGTGGCACGGCTGTTCCAGCAGGTGTTTGTGAAGTACGACGAGCTGAACCAGAGTGTACAGGAGAATATCCAGGCCATTCGCGTGGTAAAAGCCTTCGTCCGCGAGGACTATGAGAACCAGAAGTTCTCGAAGGCAGCCGAGGGCCTTTATAGATTATATGTACGCGCTGAAAGCCTGATGGCGTTGAACCACCCCGTGATGAACATCGTCGTCTACGGCTGCATCATCGCCCTGTCGTGGTGGGGTGCCCAGTTCGTTGTCGGCGGCACGCTGACCACGGGTGAGCTGACCAGCCTGTTCACCTACGTCATGAGCATCCTGCAGTCGCTGATGATGCTGTCGATGATTTTTGTCATGCTGACGCAGAGTGCGGCCTCGGCCAAGCGCGTCAGCGAGATTATAGAGGAGCAGCCAGATATTGTGAATCCTGAGAACCCGGTGTACGAGGTCAAGGATGGCAGCGTCGAGTTTAGGGGAGTGAGGTTTGACTACAAGACCCACCCCCAGCCCCTCCCTGTTGAGGGAGGGGAGAAGATACTCCAATCCGAGACAAAGTTGGCGAGCAAGGTAATTGCCCCCCTCCCTCAACAGGGAGGGGTAGGGGGAGGGTCTCTTCACCGCCGCTCCGCCCTCTACAACGTTACCTTCAAGGTGAGGAGTGGTGAGACCATTGGCGTGATTGGTGGTACAGGCTCGGGCAAGTCGACGCTGGTGAACCTCATTTCGCGGCTCTACGACGTGGGGCAGGGCGAGGTGCTGGTGGGTGGCCGCAACGTCAAGGAGTACGACCTGGCGACGCTGCGCGGGGCTGTGGCCGTGGTGCTGCAGAAGAACACGCTTTTTTCAGGGACCGTGATAGAGAATCTGCGTTGGGGGAAAGCCAACGCCACTCTTGAGGAGTGTCGGGAGGCTTGTCGGCTGGCTTGTGCCGACGAGTTTATCGACCAGATGCCGCAGGGCTACGAATCACGCATCGAGCAGGGCGGCACCAACGTCAGCGGTGGACAGAAGCAGCGTCTCTGCATTGCCCGTGCCCTGCTGAAACGGCCTCGTGTGCTGGTGCTCGACGACTCTACGTCGGCCTGCGACACAGCGACTGATGCCAAGATTCAGCGGGCTTTCCGCGAGGAGCTGCCTGCAATGACGAAACTCATCATTGCCCAGCGCATATCGTCGGTAGAGCATTGCGACCGCATTCTCGTGATGGACAATGGCGTGGTCACTGGCTACGACACCCACGAGCAGCTGCTGAAGACCAATGCGCTGTATAAGGAGATTTACGACATACAGACCGCCGACTGCGGCGACTTTGACAAGAAAGGAGGTGCAGCATGAGACAGCCCAACTTCGGAGGACCGCGTGGCCCGCACGCCCAGAATCAGGGTGGCATACAGAAGATTGACCGTAAGACGCGCAACATCATCTGGCGCATGGCCCGGCTGGTGCTTGGCGACTACAAACTGAGCATCGGCGTGGTGCTCGTCTGCATCGTCGTCACCTCTGTCACAACGCTTGCCTCGACGCTCTTCACGCGTACCTTGATTGACGACTATATCGTGCCGCTGACGCAGACGGACAATCCTGAATACCATTCTCTGGCCCAGGTACTCTTCAAGCTCGGCCTCATCCTGCTGGTCGGCGTCGTCTGCTCCTATCTCTACAACCGCCTGATGATCAACGTGTCGCAGGGTACCCAGCTGAAACTGCGCAAGCAGCTTTTCGAGCGCATGGAGCGGCTGCCCATCAGCTACTTCGACCAGCGGCAGCACGGCGACATCATGTCCGTCTATACCAACGACGTAGACTCGTTGCGCCAGATGATTTCGACGGCTTTGGCACAGGTGTTCAATTCCGTCATCACCATCGGCGTGACGCTGGCCTCGATGATTGTCCTCAGCGTGCCGTTGACCATTGTCAGCTGTCTGATTGCCGCCGTTATGATGGTCACCACCACGAAGCTCGGCAAGCGGTCGCGTGCCTATTTCCGCACCCAGCAGGAGAGCCTCGGCCGTGTCAACGGCTTCATCGAGGAGATGATGACGGGGCAGAAAGTCGTAAAAGTATTCTGCCGTGAGGAACAGGCCGTCAGCGACTTCGAGGCCATCAACGAGCAGTTGCGCTCGTCGGCCTGTAGTGCCAACCGCATCGCTAATATCGTGATGCCTGTCAACGGCAACCTCTCGAACCTCGGCTACGTGCTCATTGCCGTCGTCGGCGCCACCATAGCCTTGGGCGACTTCTCACTTTTTACTTTTAACTTGTCACTTGGTACAATCGTTGCTTTCCTGACCTTGAACAAGAGCTTCACGCAGCCCATCACCCACGTGTCGCAGCAAATCAACTCCGTGCTCAACGCCGCCGTTGGTGCCGAGCGCGTCTTCACGCTGATGGATGCCGAGCCGGAAGTGGACGAAGGGACGAAAGCGTTAGTGAGTCCGAAAGGCGATGTCGACTTTACTGACGTGAACTTCGGCTACGTGCCCGAGAAGCAGGTGCTCTTCGACATCGACATCAACACGCAGCCTGGCCAGAAGATAGCCTTCGTGGGCGGTACAGGTGCCGGCAAGACCACCGTCATCAACCTCATCAACCGCTTCTACGAGACCAACTCAGGACAGATACTCTACGACGGCATCCCCATCAAGGACATCCGTAAGGACTCGCTCAGAAAGAGCATGAGCATCGTGCTGCAGGAGACCCACCTCTTCACGGGCACCGTGCTCGACAATATACGCTACGGACGGCTCGACGCCACCGACGACGACTGCATACGTGCCGCCCAGCTGGTGGGCGCCCACGACTTCATCCGCCGCTTGGCCAACGGCTATCAGACCGTCCTCTCAGGCGACGGAGGCAACCTGTCGCAGGGTGAGCGCCAGCTGTTGGCCATTGCCCGTGCTGCTGTAGCCAACCCGCCTGTGCTCATCCTCGACGAGGCCACCTCATCGATTGACACCCGCACGGAGCAGCTTGTGCAACAAGGTATGGACACCATCATGAAAGGCCGCACCACCTTCGTCATAGCCCACCGGCTCTCGACCGTCCGCAATGCCGACCAGATTATCGTCCTCGACCACGGGCGCATCGTCGAGCAGGGTTCTCACGACGAGCTGCTGGCCCTCCGCGGACGTTACTACCGGCTCTACGAAGGCGACACTTCGCTGCTGAATTGACC
This sequence comes from uncultured Prevotellaceae bacterium, assembly GCA_947168395.1. GTDB lineage: Bacteria > Bacteroidota > Bacteroidia > Bacteroidales > Bacteroidaceae > Prevotella. The sequence goes on from CAMVLT010000043.1 coordinate 20,397, forward strand.
GGGGGAACCACAAAATGTAAGCTAAAGGAGCATTTTTCTTGCAAAATATTTGCGGGATTCAAGGAAAAGTGTTACTTTTGCAGCCGAAATACAAAACGAAAAAGAGATGTTGAACCACAATGCTTACTTTTACGGCTTTTACTTTTACTTTGCAACGAGTTGTGAAGCGGTAGGCCGTAAGTAAGGGTGAAAAAGTAAAAAGGTAAAAAATAAAATAAGGCTCCGCTTCACACCAAAGGTGAAAGCGGAGTTTTTTAATACGATAGAGAAGATGAAGAGAATAGCCATTCAAGGACTGATAGGGTCGTTCCACGACATAGCGGCGCACCTCTACTACGAGGGCGAGCAGATGCAACTCATCTGCTGCTCCACCTTCGAGCAGGTCTTTCAGAGCATCAAGCAAGACCCCACGGCCATCGGCATGCTGGCCATCGAGAACACCATTGCCGGTTCGCTGCTGCACAACTACGAGTTGCTGCGCGACTCAGGAACGACCATCGTTGGCGAGCACAAGCTGCACATCACCCATTGCATCTGCTGTCTGCCCGAGGACGACTGGGACACCATCGCCGAGGTACATTCGCACCCTGTGGCCCTGATGCAATGCCGCCAGTTCCTGAGTCAGCACCCCAAGCTGAAGAACGTGGAGGCCGAGGACACGGCTGGCTCGGCTAAGATGATAGCCGAAGGGCTGCATCGCGGATGGGCGGCCATCTGTCACGCCGAGGCAGCCAGACTCTACGGCCTGAAGGTGCTCGAAGACCACATCGAGGACAACAAGCACAACTTCACCCGCTTCCTCGTGGTGTCGAATCCCAACAAGGCCGACCTGCTCCGCCCCTTGACGGAGACCGACAAGGCCAGCATCGTCTTCTCGTTGCCTCATGAGGAGGGCAGTCTGGCCCACGTGCTGGCGATTCTATCATTCTACCACATCAACCTGACGAAGATACAGTCGCTGCCCATCATTGGCCATGAGTGGGAGTACCTGTTCTACGTTGACGTGATGTACGACGACCTGACCCGCTACCGGCAGTCGATAGACGCTATTATTCCACTGACCAAGGACTTAAAAATATTAGGAGAATACAAAGATGGCAAACAGACCAATTGAACCCGCTGAGCGATTGTCGCTCGTCAGCGAATACTACTTCAGCCGCAAGCTGAAGGAAGTGGCACAGTTGAACGCCGAGGGCAAGGACATTATCAGCCTTGCCATAGGCAGTCCCGATATGCCGCCGTCGGAGCAGACGATAGAAAAGCTTTGCGAGGTGGCCCACCAGCCAAACGCCCACGGCTACCAGCCGACGATGGGTACTCCAGAGCTGCGCGAGGCGATGGCTCACTTCTACAAGCGTTGGTACGATGTTGACCTCGATGCGAAGACGGAAATCCTGCCGCTCATCGGCTCGAAGGAGGGCATCCTCCACGTCACGCTGGCTTTCGTCAATCCTGGCGACGAGGTGCTGGTGCCCAATCCCGGCTATCCCACGTACACGTCGCTCAGCAAACTTCTGGGTGCTAAGATTGTGAACTACAACCTGCGCGAAGACAACGGCTGGCAGCCCGACTTCGACGAGCTGGAGCAGATGGACCTGTCGCGGGTAAAGCTGATGTGGACCAACTATCCCAACATGCCGACGGGAGGTCGTGCCCAGCGCAAGACCTACGAACGCTTGGTGCGTTTTGCTCAGGAACACCACATCGTCGTCGTCAACGACAACCCCTACAGTTTCATCCTCAGTGAGGAGCACCTCAGCATCTTGCAGGTGCCGGGTGCCAAGGACTGCTGCATCGAGTTCAACTCCATGTCGAAGTCGCACAACATGCCGGGCTGGCGTGTGGGCCTCTGTGCCACGAATGCGCAGTTTATCCAATGGATTCTGAAGGTGCAGTCGAACATCGAGAGCGGTACGTTCCGAGGCATCCAGTTAGCTGCTGCTGAGGCTTACCGCAACAGCGAGGAGTGGCATCGTGAGTTCAACATCAACACCTACGCCCGCCGCCGTCGCTATGCCGAGCAGATTATGGATGTCCTGGGCTGCACCTACGACCCCAACCAGGTGGGTATGTTCCTCTGGGGCAAGATTCCCGAGAATATTCAGAATGTGGAAGACCTCACCGAGCGCGTGCTCCACGAGGCGCGCGTCTTCATCACCCCTGGCTTCATCTTTGGCTCTAATGGCGAAAGATATATCAGAATATCCTTGTGCGCCAAGGAGGAGAAAATACAAGAAGCACTTGAAAGAATAAAGCCCACCCAAGCCCTCCCAAAGGGAGGGGTGTCTGAATAGACAATGTGTGGCGACTTATATCAGAAACAACAAATAAATAATAATTAAACAAAAGGAGCACCCTATATGTAACTAAACATCCCTCCCTTGGGGAGGGCTTGGGTGGGCTTTCAGTATGGAATTAGAACTTCAACCTTTGAACTTACCGAGTGACAACGAACGTCCCTTTGTGATTGCAGGCCCTTGCTCTGCCGAGACCGAGGAACAAGTGATGACCACAGCCCGCGAACTGGCTATGAAGGGCTGCCACAACTTCCGTGCAGGCGTGTGGAAGCCCCGCACGAAACCCGGCGGCTTCGAGGGCCACGGCGAGCCTGCTTTGGTATGGCTGAAGCAGGTGAAGGACGAGACCAAGATGCTCGTCTCTACCGAGGTGGCCACGCCCGAGCACGTGGAGTTAGCGCTGAAGTACGGTGTCGACATTCTTTGGGTGGGTGCCCGCACTACGGCCAACCCCTTTGCCATGCAGGCACTGGCCGACGCTTTGCAGGGTGTCGACGTGCCCGTCTTCGTGAAGAACCCCGTCAACCCCGACATCGAGCTGTGGATTGGTGCCCTGCAGCGCATCAACCAGGCCGGCGTCAAGCGCATGGGTGCCATCCATCGCGGTTTTTCTTCTTACGAGCAGAAAATCTACCGCAACGCACCAATGTGGCAGATTCCCATCGAGCTGCATCGCCGCATACCCGACCTGCCCATCATCTGCGACCCCTCGCACATCGGAGGCCGTCGCGAGCTGATAGCCCCGCTCTGTCAGCAGGCTATGGACTTGGGCTTCGACGGACTCATCGTCGAGAGCCATTGCGACCCCGACAAGGCATGGAGCGACGCCAAGCAGCAGGTGACGCCCGAGGTGCTCGACTACATCCTCTCGCTGCTGGTTATCCGCGACGAGCACACCACTACCGAGGGACTCATCAGCCTGCGTAAGCAGATTGATGAACTCGACAACCAGATTATGGACATTCTGGCCAAGCGCATGCGTGTCTGCCGCGAGATAGGCCACTACAAGAAGGAGCACAACATGACCGTGCTGCAGGCCTCGCGTTACAACGAGATTCTGTCGAAGCGCGGCGTGCAGGGTTCGCTCTGCGGCATGGGCCCCGACTTCGTCGCCAAGGTCTTTGAGAACATTCACGAGGAAAGTGTGAGGCAGCAGATAGAGATTATCAACAAATAATACCCACCCCCAACCCCTCCCGTGCGGGAGGGGAGCTTAAATACTGTTAAATCATGAATAGCAATAAATCAACAGGTGTCACCCAACACCCCTCCCGTTCGGGAGGGGCTGGGGGTGGGTTCCGGATATTAGTCATGGGCGCAGGCAAGATGGGAAGTTTCTTCATCGACCTGCTTAGTTTTGACCACGAGGTAGCCGTCTTCGAGCGCGACCCCAAGCGCATGCGGTTCACCTATAATTGCCAGCGGTTCACGACGCTGGACGAAGTACGCGAGTTCCGGCCGGAGTTGCTCATCAACGCCGTCACGCTGAAGTACACCATCCCTGTGTTCAAGGAGGTCATTCCCTACCTGCCCAAGGAGTGCATCATCAGCGACATAGCCTCGGTAAAGACCGACCTGAAGGAGTTCTATGAGCAGACGGGCATGCGCTACGTATCGACCCACCCGATGTTCGGCCCCACCTTCGCCAACCTGAACCAGCTCAGCGAGGAGAACGCCATCATCATCAGCGAGGGCGACTACATGGGCCGCATCTTCTTCAAGGACCTCTACCAGCGCCTCGGCCTGAACATCTACGAGTACACCTTCGAGGAGCACGACCGCACGGTGGCCTACTCTCTGAGTATTCCCTTCGTATCCACCTTTGTCTTTGCCGCCGTCATGAAGCATCAGGACGCGCCGGGCACCACCTTCAAGCGCCACATGAAGATTGCCAAGGGCGTGCTCAACGAGGACGATTACCTGTTGCAGGAAATCCTCTTCAACCCCTACACCCACGACCAGGTCTCGCAGATTCGCACGGAGCTGAAGGAACTCTTGGAGATTATCGACACGAAGAATGCCGAAGGCATGAAGGCGTACCTCACCAAGATACGCAACAACGTGAAGCGCGACATTGAAATCAAGAAGTAATCAATTGCTCTACCACCTCGTCGCCTTTCTCACGATTGTCGTCTGGGGTAGCACCTTCGTCTTTACCAAGATGCTGCTCCAGGCTGGACTTTCGGCGGCACAGATTTTCACTCTGCGCTTCCTGATAGCCTATGTGCTGCTGATGTCCAGTCAACTGCTGACGAGGCGCATTTCTCGTTCATCACTCGTCTGTAAGAACTGGCGCGATGAACTGCTGATGGTGGCCCTCGGCGTGACGGGCGGCTCGTTGTATTTCCTGACCGAGAACGAGGCGCTGAACTACACCACCGCCACCAACACGTCGCTCATCGTCTGTTCCTGTCCGTTGGTGGCCTCCGTGCTCATAGGGCTGTTCTACCGCTCCGAGCGCATGAGCCGCCTACAGACCCTTGGGGCGCTGATGGCGGTAGCGGGTGTTGCTACCGTCGTGCTCAACGGCCATTTCGTGCTCCACCTGTCGCCCATTGGCGACTCCCTGGCCTTGGGCGCCAACTTCTGCTGGGCCTTCTACTCGTTGCTGATGATTCCCATTGGTCGTAGCTACGACTCAGTATTCATCACCCGCAAGGTGTTCTTCTACGGCCTGCTCACCATTATTCCCTATTACCTCTGGAGACCTGAAGAAGCCGACCTTTCAATTCTTCAATCCTTCGATTCTTCCGTCATCCTCAACCTGCTCTTCCTCGGCTGCATCGCCTCCTTGGCCTGCTTCCTGGCTTGGACATGGGTCATAAAAAAGTTGGGGGCCATGGTGGCCACCAACTATGTTTACCTGAACCCCATCGCCACGATTGTCTTTGCGTGGTGGTTGCTCAGCGAGCAGATTACCGCCTACTTCCTCGTCGGCACCGTCCTCATCCTCGTAGGCATGTACTTGGCCGACCGCAGGTAAGCCTTACTTCGCCTCGATAATGAGCAGGTTGGCGGCACTCCAGAACCTGTCCTTGTTGGTTATTCTCAACGTACACGACTGCTTGTCCTTCGCCACAACCTCGTAGGCGTTGTCGGGTTGGCCGCTCATCACCTTGGCCGACTTCGACGGAATAGCAATCTCCGAGAGCTGGCGCTTGTCGGCTTTCGTGAACAGCGCCTTGTCCACCTTCGAGAAGTCGGCCTTGTTCTTCTTCAGGAAACCGCCCTTCAGCAGCCCCTTCGCCTTCAGTTCCTTCGACGAACCGACGATGTAGTAGACCGCGTTCAGCTCCATGTCCTGCTTCGACAGTTGTTCGCGCTGCTGCACGTTCTCCTCCTCCATCTCACCGATGGTCGCCTTGTCCTTCTCCACGGTGGCCGTCAGGTCCTCGATGGTGGTCTTCTGGTCGCTGATGACGCCCTGCAGCTGTGCGATGGTGGCCTCACGCTCGTCCAGCTCGTTGGTCAGGTGGGTAATCAGGGCACTGAGCTTGCCAATCTTGTCGTCGCGCTGCGACAGCAACTTCTGCATCTTGTCCAGCTTCTCGCGGTTCTCGGCCAGCATCTGCTTGAACGAGCTGATATTGGCCATAATCTCCTGGCGTGTCAGTTTCCTGCCCTCTCCGCCACGCTTCAGCATGCCTTCGCCGATGGCGATGGAGTCGAGGCTGGCCGACACCTCCACCAGTGTTTCGGTCAGGTCTTCGAGCACGCCTTGCTGTTCTAAGTTCACACTTGCCAACGAGTCATTGGTGATCTTCATCTTTTCGGTTTCATGGCCACACGACAGCATCATGGCAGCGCAGCCGAGACACATCACGAACACAGTTTTTTTCATCATACCTTATCGTTTTTTGTTAGACATTATTTCGCCAGTACCTTTCTCCCTTTCCCGCCTGAACGCACGACGTACAGTCCCTTACGTGGCGCGGCGTTCGGGCCGGTCTTCCGTCCCTTCAGGTCGTATATGTCCGAGTGAGCCTGCAATGTGCTCTCCTGACTGGTAACGGCTGTCTCGTCGCCCCCTTTCGCGTAGTAGCCTGTCCGCAGGGCTTCCACCAGGTCTTTCTGGTTGAACTCAGGCACGCTGCGGTGATTGCCGTCCGAGAGTCCCATCCAGTAGAACGTCCCTATGCCGTTGATAGTGGCCTGCTGAACAAAGTAGCGGGCGAAAGCGAGCATGTTGCTACGGTAGTTCTCGTAGCCGTTCTCCGTGCTGGTGCCCCATTCGCCAAAGATGACGGGAGCCCCCTTGGCCATCAGGTTGGTCTTCACGTCGCTTATCATCTGGTCAACCTCCTTCTTGGCATTGTTCAGGTTCTTGACGTCCAGGTAGCTGTGAATCTCAAACAGCAGGTGGTCTTTGGCAGCATCTTCAGGCAGTTTCATCTGTTTCAGCGGGTCTTGCAGGTGCGAGTTCCACGTACCGCTGCCCGAGCAGGAACCGTAGGTGTTGACGATGAGGTTGCGCTGGGCATTGTTGCCGCCCGTGGCTCTGACGGCGTCCACGAAGCTCTGGGCATAGCTGTTGATACCGCTGTAGGCCGACTTGGCAATGCTGGCATTGTAGCCGCCGTTAGCAGCAAACGAGGCGAAGCACCACGACCGCTGCGTGTCGAGCATCTCGTTATAGCCTTCGAAGAGCAGGTGCTCGTCGTAGTCGCGGAACTCCTCGGCTATCTGCGTCCACAGGGCCTCGAAGCGTGACCGCTCCTTTTTGTAGACGCCGTCGTCGGCTATGAGCCACGCCGTGTTCGACGCTCCCGTGTCGTGGTGAACGTTTAGGATGCAGTACATGCCCTGCCCTATAACGTAGTCCACCACCTCGCGGACGCGCTTCATCCACTCGGCATCCACCTTGGTGCCCAGGTCGTTGGCCATATCCCATGTCGTCAGCGCCTGCTTCGCGTTGTCCCACTTCACCGACTTGAACGTCGCCTCCATGTGGGGGTACCACGTCACGGGCACCCTTATGGCGTTGAAACCCGCCTCCTTGAACATTTTCATCAGTTCGGGCTTGGTCACCGGCTGTCCCCATGCCGTCTCGTAGTCGGCAGGTTTGCGGTTGGTCCAGGCCTCAATCCACATATTGTTCACATCGCCCGAGTTGCTGTCGAGCGTGTTGCCTAAGTTCCACCCCAACTGCATGTTGCCCACTGCCTCGTGGGCCGTCTCGAACTTAGCCTGCGCCTGCACCATCACCGGCAGTGTCAGCAGCATAACCTTAATCAGTATCCTTTTCATAATCTCACCTTGTTTTCTTCGTTGCAAAGATAATGCAAAATTTTCATGCCACCAAATTTGAGCATCGAAAATTTTTAGACCAGCACCATCATTTCGTAGGTGGTCAACTTGCCGTGCTCCGTGAGGTGCTTAAACATTTCTTGCCATTTTGTTGTATTTTTTATGGTATCAGAATCTTCTTGCAGCGAACTACACCGGGTCGCCGCTTCCCGCTTTTTCAAAGGCCTTGATTTATGTTGCAAAGGTACTAAAAATAATTGACCCCACCAAACATTTCCTAATTTTTTTTCGTATTTTTTTGCCCTGCATTTTAGATAGGGTAAACCCCACGATTAGTTAGTCTAAACCCCAGGTTTACATACGGCAACCCGAAAGCACATGTAGGACTGTTCAATGTTACAATGTTACAATGTTACAATGTTACATAAGCTTTTTTTGTATAGTACCAATGTACCATTGTACCATTGTACCATTTGGAAAATCGATTTTGTACCATGATATATATATATTACTTTATATTATATATTATTATATATAATAATATATAATATAAATATAATACATAGTTTTTTTCGTCCATTACACTGAAAACGAAAAAGTCAAATGGTACAATGGTACAATGGTACAATGCGGAATTCCTTATGTAACATTGTAACATTGTAACACTGTAACACACGGTGTGACGGTGTACACATTTTCAATATTCCTTATGTAATAGTGTTATAGTGTAATAGCGTGTGTACTTAATGTTAATTTGATTGGTATAATTGCTCGTTTTATTAAAAAAAAAGTGCTATATTGTGAATAATCTCGATTTTATTTTGTATCTTTGCAGCATTATTGTGATGATGGCGCCGTTCGACCTTGGGTCGCTTATACCCGTAGGGTCTTAAGAAGTCGTCTGAGCAAATGCATGGCAGCGTAAACTGATCTCCATTGGGAGTGAGGGCTGTAGTGCAAGATTTCGTGGGATAGATCAAAGTATCTATAATCTGAAGAGGCCTTCGTTACAAAGTCCTGGAAAAACTTTATAGAAACGACCTCGGAGGAAGTTAGGTACGCCTAGTGGGCGTACCCTTTCTTCGTATTTCGTTTCTAGGCTAATTTCCAGGACAGCTGTAACAAGGAATACATGAAGATAAGGGTACGTTTTTCTTTTCCCCTAACTTAATGAACTTAAAACAATGAGTGCTACTAATAAGACAAAAGGCGTGAAATATACGTTTTCTGGTCATGAGTCGTTTCCCTGTAAGTCGCTTTGGCTGAAGAAGGGATATGACTTCGTAGTGGCAGGAAACAACTTCAATAGTCCAGAGGCAGTTATTGGTTTGGGAGTCGGCAAGAACATGGTTGCCTCCATTCGCTTCTGGCTGAAGGCTTTTGGTATTACAGAGAATGACAAGATAACGTGGCTTGGTGATTATCTCTTTGATGAAATCAAGGGTAAGGATAAGTATCTGGAAGACATAGCCACGTTGTGGCTGCTTCATTTTAATTTGGTATTCAGTGAGGAAGCTACACTTTACAAGATGTTCTTCTGTGGTGTTCAGCGCGAACGTACCCATTTTGAGAGGGAGCAGGTTCTTACCTATGTGAAGTTGAGAATGGTGGAAGCTAACAAAATGACACTGTTCAATGCTAATACAGTTAAAAAGGATGTTGGTGTGCTCTTGCAGAACTATGCGCTGCCTCGCAAAGCACAATCCAATGAGGACTTCTCATCATTGCTGATTGACCTTGACTTGATTCGCCAGAGTTCAGAGGGCAAGGGATATTTCTTCAATGTCGAAGGCAAACGGAAGGTGACAAAGGAGATTTTCCTTTATGGCCTGCTGAAACTGAAGGAGCAGGAAGGTGACAACACCATTTCTTTCGATACTATTCAGGAGAGAGTCGGACTGGTGTTCTGTATGCAAGATTTTGAGACAATCGAAATGCTGAAACAATTGGGCAGCGATTACAGCCAGTATTTCGCCTATAGCGATGTGGCTGGTATCAAACAGATTCAGTTCATCAAAGACTTGGAAGTTAAACAGGTTTTAGACGATTATTATGGCAAAGACATTTAGTTTATCTGCAAACATAGAGAACGGCTTTGCCGAAGGAATGCAATACCTGGTGACGCCCAATGCCCAGAATGCCATTCACAACATTGTGAACGACTTCCGTACTGGCATTCACACTTTCACTATCATTGGTTCATACGGCACAGGTAAGTCGAGTTTCCTGCTGGCTTTGGAGTCTGACTTGAAGAAGACAGGCAAGCACAAGTATCTACTGGATTCCAAGAACCTCTCTGATGCCAAGTCGTTTGAGATTATGAATATCGTGGGCGACTATGTTGAGATGTCAACGCTACTGAGTAAGGCCCTGAACGTGGAGGGCAATACAACCAGCATTCTTGATAGCCTAAAAAACTACTACACCCAATGCCAGAAGAAAGGAAAATTTCTGCTGATAGTTGTTGATGAGTTTGGTAAAGTGCTGGAACATGCTGCCAAGAACAATCCAGAAAAGGAACTGTATTTCTTGCAGAAGTTGTCTGAGTTGGTGAATGTTCCTACTCGCCAGATTATGCTGCTTACAACGCTTCATCAGAACTTTTGTGCATACGCCAAAGGGCTTACTGAAGAGCAAGCCAACGAGTGGACTAAGGTAAAGGGACGCTTCAAGGAGATAACCTTTGTGGAGCCTGTTGAGCAGTTGCTTTATCTTGCTTCTGCTCAATTGAAGGCAAACAATGAGTTCAAGTCTGTCAATAACATCACGGCCCTTTACGAGTTGGCCAAAGAAACACGTTACGTATCAAAGGACTTTCCTCTCGATACTGCCGTCCAGTTATATCCATTGGACCTTTTCTCTGCCTACACTATTACCACAGCCATTCAGCGATATGGTCAGAATGAGCGTTCGCTCTTTACGTTCTTGGCAGCCAAAGGCACCAATTCTATTTCTGAGTTCGAACCAGCAGAACATCTGACATTCAATCTACAGAAGGTCTATGACTACGTGTTATACAACTTCTATTCCTATCTGAAAGATGCCAATGCCGACTCGATGAGTTGGAGCACCATTCAGGTATCTATAGAACGAGTGGAAGGTCAGGACTGGAGTAATGAAGAGGAAATGCTACAGGCTGTGCAGTTGGTGAAAGCCATTGGTCTGTTGAACCTCTTTGGAACGGCAGGATTCAAGCTTACAGAGAGAAACTTGACGGACTATGCTCGTGAGGCTATGGCGATAAACAACGCCAAAGAAATCATTCAAAAACTGACAGCCAAGAAGATTATCCGCTATGCGGCATACAAGGAGCGCCTGATGCTGTTTGAGGGTACTGATGTTGACCTCGAAGCAGAGATACGCGAGGCAGGCATGATGGTATCACGTCCTGTCACCTTTGTTGATGAACTGAACGTATTCTTCAATCGTAGAATCTCTCCAGTCAAAGCTCACTTCTATCAGAAAGGCACACCAAGATTCTTTGACTACATGATTCGTGAAGAACCTTTAGATGCTGTGCCTACTGGTGATACTGACGGCTACATTGAACTGATATTCTCTACCCATAAGAAAGCGTTGGAGGAAATCAAGAAGTTCAGTTCTGAAACTGACCATGCTCTGATATTTGCTTACTTCACCAATACGGAGGACATTATTGACCACCTCTACAATATCAAAAAGTACATGTATCTGTTGGAGCGTGTACTCGACAAGAACGACAGGGTGGCTGTGACTGAAATCCAGAAACTGAAAGAATACGAAGAGACCTTGCTCAACAAGGCAATCAGCGACAATCTTTTCTCATACAAGAATAGAGTCGTTTGGGTATTTGCAGGCAAGGAACAGAAGGTGGAATCGCATCGTGACTTCAACCAGTTGCTGTCAAGAGTCTGTAACGAGGTTTACAGTAAAACGCCTGTGATGGTCAATGAATTGTTCAACAAACATAAACTCAGCGGCACAATTACACAAGCAAGAAAGAGTTATCTGCTCTATCTGACGGAACACTATTCAGAGAACGGAATGGGATTCCCTGAAGATAAATTTCCACCAGAGAAGACCATCTATTCGTCGTTGCTGTTGAATACAGGCCTGCATCAGAATGGGGATTTCGCAGATGCGCCAGCCAACAAGGGCTTCATGCCGTTGTGGGATGCCTGTGAGGATTTCTTGAAGAGTTCAGAGAACAAGGCAAGGAAGATATCAGAACTGATAAAGATACTGTCTGCTCAGCCCTATAAAATAAAGCAAGGATTCTTGGAATTCTGGATTCCTACTTATCTCTTTATCAAGCGTCAGGACTTTGCACTCTATGACGCATCTAAGGGTGCATTTATGCCTAATGTGAATATGGAGTTCTTCGATTTGCTCCAAAAGCATCCTGGCGATTTTGAAATCAAGAAGTTCGCTGTTGATGGTGTGAAGTTGGGCTTCTTCAACCAGTATCGTCGTTTCATCAATCTGGGCGATGAGTTCACAATCACCAATGCCAGTTTCATTGAGACCATCAAGCCGTTCCTCAGTTTCTATGTGCGACTGGATGAATACTCCAAGCATACACGCAAGTTTGACCACGAGTCAACAATGAGATTCCGCGATGTGCTGGCCAAAGCAAAAGACCCAGAGAAGGCTTTCTTTGAGGACTTACCAGAGGCTCTTGGCTTTACACAAGAGAAGCTGAAACAGGAAGAGTTTATCAATGAGTATGGCAGAATCATTCAGCGGGCCATCAGGGAACTACGTTCTTGTTACACTCAGTTGATAGACCGCATCGAAGCAAGATTGGTTGAGAAGTTTGGCTTGCAGAGCTATGACTACTCAGAATATATCGTTGAAGTGCGTGAGCGACTGGCCCACGTGAAAGACTATTTGCTAACAGGAAAACAGCGTGAGTTCTACCACCATGTGATGACAGAATACGACAATCGTACACAATGGTATCAGTCCATCTGCTACACCATTCTCGAACAGCGTCTTGATGCATTGAAGGATGAGCAAGAAGACAAGTTGGCTGATGACTTAGTATATCTGTTCCGCGAATGTGAGAAGTACTCAGATATCTCCCAAAAGGTGGGTGACTCTGAGAAGAATGAAGCATATTCCTTCGACATGGTGACCAACAAGGGAACCAACGTAAGGACTCAGACATACGTGCTGCCAGAAAAAGACAAGTCGAAAGCTGATGACCTCGAAAAGAAAATCAGCAAACTACTCTCTGGTGACAACAACATCGACGTTTGCACGCTACTGTCGATACTTAACAAGAAGATGGCGAAATGACAAAGGTAAGACATATATTAGGCATATCAGGAGGTAAGGACAGCGCAGCCCTCGCCATCTATCTGAAGAAGACGTACCCATCGTTGA
>CAMVLT010000044.1 GCA_947168395.1 uncultured Prevotellaceae bacterium
AAAATGTGGGGAAATATTCAGTCAGCAGTCATTTTTCAACCGTACAGGTCGAAATATTTTGTATCTTTGTGGCAATTATGTGTGAAGGCCATAGGGCTGCTTATTTGGCAATAACAAAAACTTAGCATTATGACGAAAAGGTATTTACTACTAATTCCATGTCTGCTTTTGAGCATGGCAATTACTGCGGGAAAGATTTCTGAGCAACAGGCGCTGCAGGAGGCGCAGCGATTTATGCCGGGCAAGAAGTTCGAACAGCCACAACTGGCACGTGGAGCCGAGCGTTTGGTGGAACGGAGCCTGTATGTGTTTAACGTCGAGGCAAATGGCGGTTTTGTCATTGTGTCGGGCAATGATAATACCGATGCCATTCTGGGATATTCAACGGAAGGCAACTTCGATGAAGGGAACTTGCCTGATAACGTCCGTGCATGGATGGAACAGATGTCTGCCGAAGTTGAGGCATGCCAGTCGGCAGCGATGTCACGGACGGCTGCACTTGTGCCAAGACATGACGGAGTAGCCATTCATGCAAGGATTGAGCCACTTATTATTACGACCTGGAACCAAGGAAACTGGGACAACGGCATCAACAGCGACGGGGTGTATAACGTGCATTTGCCCAAAATCAATGGCAAGTATCCCTGTACTGGATGTGTGGCTACAGCCGGTGCCCAGCTGATGTATTACTACAGGTGGCCGCAGGCCATGACGCAAAGTGTTCCGGGATATGAGTCCTACAGTGGGGCAGACACCCGCAACGCCCTTGCTCCCACTCAGTTCTTGTGGGACAAGATGAAGACGAAGTACGTTAAGAATGACCCTAACACAGAAGCCGTGAATGCCGTTGCCGACCTGATGCTCTACTGCGGTTACGCAGCAAGAATGAACTACGAGATTGAAGGGTCGGGAGCATCGGCATATACGCTTGCCGACGGTATGAGCAAGTATTTTGGCTACAACCCTAATACATGGAAAGGGGTTAGCCGTTACCAATATACGATAAGCGAGTGGGATGAACTGATATACAACGAAATAGCCAACGGTCGCCCCGTCATGTACAGTGGCTCAGGATCTAAAGGCGGCCACGTGTTCCTCTGCGACGGATACGACGGAGCCGGGATGTTTCACTTCAACTGGGGATGGGGAGGCAGCTATGACGGCTACTTCAAGCTACAGGTGACCAATCCATACGGAAAGTACGGTGAGGGCTTTGTCGCCGACAACGACTGTATCATAGGCTTGCAACCCAGCTCATGGCCCGACATTGCCGACCCTAATGCCGACGACCAGTGGGAAGTGGCAGAGATTAACGGGCTGGTGGCCACAGCAAGCGGCCCGGTGATTGAGGCCTCGACGGTGACGCTTAATCTTGGCAACAGCAACGACCAGCCGTACGCATTTGGCTATGGCATGGCAGAATTGAATAATGACGGAACACTCACGGTAGTTGACAATAGCAAGGAATTTCTAAAAGAAATGGACCCATTAGGAAGCGGTTACTATTATGTCGGCATCCCATTTGACTTCTCGACGTATTCTCTTACTGAGGGCCGACACGTGCTGGTGCCCGTCAGCCTATTGAATGGTGAGAATGAGTGGAGGCGTTGCAAGCCTGCCGACCTGTGGTTTGAAGTCAATGTCACTGGAGGGAAGGAGGATATTGTCGTCCATCCTATTGATCACCTTCAAATCAACGATTTCGACATCATATCTGGTGGTAATCCGGGTAACATCCAATACATGAGGACAAGCATCACCAATCTGGGCGACAATATTGAGAAAAGGTTATATCTGCATGTAGGTACTGACAATGACAAAGGAGAGTACCACAGCGGCAGGTACGTCAGCATTGCGGCAGGCAACACCAAGGAATACCGACTGTCACTGGGCCGGTTGGAGGCTGGCACTTACACCATTTGGCTGACAGGTGACTATGCTGGCAATGAGGTGCTGGCCAAGAAGAAAGTAACCATCAAGCAGGACTTGCAGGCTACTGATTTTGAGTTCATAGGCAATCCGCTTGCCAATGAAATAATGCAGGTGAACGTGACGGTCGAGAATCGGGGTGACGACTATGTCATGCCGCTCTACCTGTTTGCCAGTACAGATGACACGAAGCATCACGTTTATACCGCTGGCTCAGCCATTGAGGGTGGGGGCAGCGAAATCGTTACTTTCTATTTCAAGCCCACAGTATCGGGTTCGTGGAATTTGTGGGTAGCCACCGACATTGACGGAACAAATGTCATCGGACGATCAACATTGGGACAGGCATCGCAAAAGAACGGTATCACGCTACCCTCGCAAGACGGCACAGAAAGGACACCTTTATTATGCGGTGAAACCTACACCTCCGCTGACATCACGTTTATCAAGTCGGGGAGTCTCACCGTTTCAGACGACGGCGAAACGTTATTTTTCAATCATCTGGTAATGGATTGTGAGTTGGAAAAGTCTGCTGGTGAACTCATTTCCGCTGACATTTTCAATGGTGCCACCATGAATGCTATCAACATCGTACTGACAGGTGAAAACCGACTAACTACTAAAGGTTATGAAGCCATCTCATGTAGGGGTATAGACAAGCTGACAATCTCTGGTGAAGGTTCACTGACGTTAAGCAGCGACTACATCGACATTTCGCTTTCATCTGGTTATTATAACGTACCAAACGGCGAATTGGTGATTGACAATACGACGCTCACTTGCATGGGTTATTGCTCCGTGTCTTCTTGCAGAAATGTTATGGTAAAGAGTTCACGGTTTGAGGGTAACATGTTAAGTAGTGATACTAACTTGAGCATGGAAGGCTGCTCGATAAGATATGGTAATGTTTCCAGTCACTTTGTGATTGCTACTCAGGAAGACAACACCATACCGAGCAACATCCAATTTTCAGACCAGCCCCTTTTCTGCGGACATACTTATACGCATGATGACTTCAGCGACATCCAGTCGGGCCGTTTCTCAGTCTCAAACGATGGCAGGGTACTCACTTTTGACAACCTGAATATAGCGAGTGACAAGAACCTGTTTGTTATTAGTAACGAACAAGTAGAAATCCGCTTGAAAGGTGAAAACAAGGTTCATACGACCAATTCTGTTGTCATGGAATTGAATTTCTGTGACGTAATCATTACGGGTGATGGTTCATTGACAACCCAGTCAAACTGGTATGATTTCTGGCTTTATGGATGTAATGTGACAATAGACCATACCACACTAAAATGTGAGGGATATACTGCTTTCGGCAATAATATGCAGCCTATGGACAAACTGATTGTAAATCATTCCACTTTCATAGGTCAGTCTTTCTTCCGTATCGCGTCGTTGACGCTAATAAACAGTTCGTTCATTTCTCCGAAGGAAGTAACTTTTGACCCAGATGACACAAAAAGCTCACAATTGAAGGATTCCAATGGTAACAACATCAGAGGATTTGAGATTCAACCTATAGAGGGGGATTTCAGCTATGCCGTTAGTCCATGGGATTTTGGAAACTTACTCAGGGCCAAAGGGAAAGACAAGGACTTTACATTCAGAATGAAGAATGAAGGAACTGAGGAAATAAGAGAGATAGCATACACATGGTCGGTTGGTGGTGTGGCGTCTTCTGAAAAGAGAGTTACCCTTACTGAGCCTTACGCCCAGACTGGAGACAATTTCACGGTTTCCATACCTGTTGAGTCAAGTAATAGCATCGGGAAAGAAGAAGTGTTGCTTATGGTCACTAAGGTGAACAACCATGAGAACACGGCAGCGCGGAAAACAGCGAAAGGCTATCTATATACGATGGAGAGGGAAGTGCCCAAACGTGTAGTTGTAGAGGAGTTTTGCGCCACCTGGTGTGGCTGGAGTCCACGTGGGACAGTCGCGTTTGAGTTGTTGAATAAGGAATATGGAGACGACATAATTACAATCGCTGCTCACCAAAGAGACCCGATGGATGCCAGTTCATATACAATAGGCTCAAATTCTACTCCTACCGCAAGAGTAAATAGAGGGGAAATGGCTGATGCGTACTATGGACTTTCGGATAATGCCTATGGTATCAAGGAACTTGTTGAAGCAGAGCAGAACATTCTGTCGCCTGCAGATATAGAAGTTGCCGCTGAATGGAATAATGGAGACAAAAGTGCTGTCAAGATAAATACAAAAACCACGTTCCTAATAGATGAGGATGCTTCGCATTATAGCATCGGATTCGCGCTTGTAGAGGATGGAATGAAAGGTAATGGCGATGACTGGATTCAGAATAATTATTACTCCGGCAGATCCATCAGTGACCCGAACCTACAGTCTCTGTCAGCGCTTCCAAGTCAGCTAAGCGATATGGAATACAATCATGTGGCAGTGGATGCCTGGGGAATAAGCCAGGGAATAAGTGGCTCGGTAAAAGACATACAAGCTGGTGTGCCACAGGGATTCAGCTATGTGTGCAACATTTCTCAAAACGAGTTGATACAGGACAAATCAAGACTTACTGTCGTTGCCTTGCTTTTCGACAAGAATACTGGCAAGATATGCAATGCAGCGAAGACAACGATAGGAGAATATCGGCCAAAGGGCGATCTCGATGCCAAGGGCTATACGGATGTCAGCGATGTCGTGGCCGCTATCAATCACGTGCTCGGCGAGAAGTTGCTGACTTATGACGAGAAGGAACTGCTCGACATGAACGAGGATGGCGAACTGAACGTGGGCGACATTATCCTGTTGGTAAAGGCGATTTTGGATCAGGGCAACCAATTCGAGGCACCAAAGATGGCTCGTGGCGAAGCTGAGGCTGTTGACCTGACCAGATATACGGCCATGCAGCTGAATGTGAATGTTCCAGCTGGCAGCAGCATCAGAGACATCCGATTGGCAGGCAGCAACGGCAGTTCCCACAAGTTGGCATACCAGCAGACGGGCAACGGGCAATATACGGTAGTGGTCTACTCGATGGGCAATCAGACGTTCAAACCCGTCAACGGTTGTCTGTTAGAGGTGATTACCGATGGCGACGGTGAACCTGTGACGGCCAATGTACTGTTAGCCACACCTACAGGTGAACGTACACTTATCGGCACACTACCTAACGGAATAGTGACGGGTATCAGTAGCGTTTATTCCGGCCAGATGGCTACAGCCAACGTCTACGATTTGCGTGGCAACAAGGTGCTGGACAAGGGTATGTCAACTCTGCGGTTGCCGAAGGGTATTTATATTATGAATGGCAAGAGAATAATCAAGTAAGACTATGAACAAAAAGATATTTGCAACGATAGTAACACTGCTCGTCCTGACGATGGGCAGTGCATGGGCCGATAATTTGAAAGCAGAAAGCGTCATCATGAACGCTGGTACTCAGAAAGTTATGGGAATCTCATTAGAACAGACTGCAGAGAAGTATGCAGGCTTCCAGTTCGATGTTGAGTTGCCAGCTGGAATTACGTTAGTTGGCGAGTCATTGGATGACAAACGTACTGGCGACATGACTTACACAATGCGTACACAGAGCAACGGTAGCATTCGGTATATCGTCTATTCGCCAACGCTCACGACGGCTCACGCTGGTCATGTTATGGAGATGCAGTTGAAGGCCGACAAAAAAGCTGTGGCAGGCAGCTACAGCATAAAGTTCAGGAACATGATGCTGAGTGACGTGAACGGCAATATGACTTACCTCAGTGATGCTGTTTCGCCGCTGACGATTGTGCCTCCTGTAAAGGTGACGGCTTTCAGCATGGAGCGCGAGTATGGCGAGGATAACGGTATGCTGGAGTATGACGTAAGCGAGAATTACACAACGGGTACGCCAACCATCGACTGCTCCGCCACTCAGACTTCTCCCGTGGGTACCTATTCTATTATTGTAGGGAAAGGAAGTATCGTGGCTGATACCGTTACTTTGGTGAATGGCACGTTGACTGTCACCAAGGCACCGCTGACGATTAGCGGCGGAACGTACTCCATGAAGCAAGGAGATCCGCTGCCAACGTTTGTCGCTACGTTTGCTGGATTCAAGAACGGCGAGACTTCTGCGGTATTGACGAAGCAGCCGACGCTGACGACTACTGCCACTTCGGCAAGTACACCAGGCACTTACGAGGTGACTGTCAGCGGTGCAGAGGCCATGAACTACGACATCAGTTATACTGCTGGAACATTGACCATTACTGCTGCAGATCCAGTGACGGTGACGGCAAAGAGCTATACCCGTGAGTATGGTGAGGAGAACCCGACATTTGAGTTTACGTCAGAAGGAGCAACGTTGGAGGGACAGCCGGAGATTACTTGCGAGGCAACGACCACATCGCCTGCCGGCACCTATCCTATAGTCATCAAGAAAGGTGGCGTGACGAATTATAACGATTCCTATGTCAACGGTACGCTAACTATCACCAAAGCTCCGCTGACTATCAGCGCAGGCGATTATACCATGAAGCAAGGGGATGCTTTGCCGACATTCAAGGCTACGTACTCTGGATTCAAGAACAGCGAGACTTCAGCGGTATTGACGAAGCAGCCGACGCTGACGACTACTGCCACTTCGGCAAGTACACCAGGCACTTACGAGGTGACTGTCAGCGGTGCAGAGGCCATGAACTACGACATCAGTTATACTGCTGGAACATTGACCATTACTGCTGCAGATCCAGTGACGGTGACGGCGAAGAGCTATACCCGTGAGTATGGTGAGGACAACCCGACGTTCGAGTTTACGTCAGAAGGAGCAACGTTGGAGGGACAGCCGGAGATTACTTGCGATGCAACGACCACATCGCCTGTCGGCACTTACCCAATTGTCATCAAGAAAGGTGGCGTGACGAATTATAACGATTCGTATGTCAATGGTACGCTGACCATCACCAAAGCTCCGCTGAATATCAGCGCAGGCGATTATACCATGAAGCAAGGGGATGCTTTGCCGACGTTCAAGGCTACGTACTCTGGATTCAAGAACAGCGAGACTTCAGCGGTATTGACGAAGCAGCCGACGCTGACGACTACTGCCACTTCGGCAAGTACACCAGGCACTTACGAGGTGACTGTCAGCGGTGCAGAGGCCATGAACTACGACATCAGTTATACTGCTGGAACATTGACCATTACTGCTGCAGATCCAGTGACGGTGACGGCGAAGAGCTATACCCGTGAGTATGGTGAGGACAACCCGACGTTCGAGTTTACGTCAGAAGGAGCAACGTTGGAGGGACAGCCGGAGATTACTTGCGAGGCAACGACCACATCGCCTGCCGGCACCTATCCTATAGTCATCAAGAAAGGTGGCGTGACGAATTATAACGATTCCTATGTCAACGGTACGCTAACTATCACCAAAGCTCCGCTGACTATCAGCGCAGGCGATTATACCATGAAGCAAGGGGATGCTTTGCCGACATTCAAGGCTACGTACTCTGGATTCAAGAACAGCGAGACTTCAGCGGTATTGACGAAGCAGCCGACGCTGACGACTACTGCCACTTCGGCAAGTACACCAGGCACTTACGAGGTGACTGTCAGCGGTGCAGAGGCCATGAACTACGACATCAGTTATACTGCTGGAACATTGACCATTACTGCTGCAGATCCAGTGACGGTGACGGCAAAGAGCTATACCCGTGAGTATGGTGAGGAGAACCCGACATTTGAGTTTACGTCAGAAGGAGCAACGTTGGAGGGACAGCCGGAGATTATTTGCGAGGCTACAGCTACATCGCCTGTGGGCACTTATCCAATTGTCATCAAAAAAGGTGGCGTGACGAATTATAACGATTCGTATGTCAATGGTACGCTAACCATCACCAAAGCTCCGCTGAAGGTGACGGTGGCAGATGCTACCCGCGAGCAGGGTGTGGAGAATCCTGAGTTTGTGATTACCTACGAGGGCTGGAAAAACGGCGAGACGGAAGCCGTGCTGACCAAGAAACCGGTGGCGACGACTACGGCGACGAAAGACAGCGAGGTGGGTGAGTATGACATCATCGTGAGCGGCGGAGAGGCCCAGAACTACGAGCTGAGCTACGTCAACGGCAAGCTGACGGTGACGGTGCCGAGCGGCATCCGTGAGATTATCAGCGGCGGTTCGTTCGATGTCTACACGACTGATGGCCGGATGGTCAAGAAGGGTGCTACGACGCTGAAAGGACTTGCCAAGGGCGTTTACATCGTTAATGGCCGGAAAGTGATGGTGAAGTAACTTCAATTAGTTTTCAATTTATACTGCCACTACTTCCACCACTGCAACACTTGCTGATTTTCAAGTTGTTAAGTGGTGGCAGTATTGGTAGTATAAGGCACGGAGGGAACGTCTGCTATGTCGGCGGGTAAGTGGTGGAGAGTCGTATTGTCTTCAGCCAATCGCGCAGGATTCCTTTGTAGTGGTTCTGTGAGTCAGCAATCATCAGAAGAATGATGCTGCCGTCTGTCAGTCGCTTAGCTACGCAGAGGCCTTCGTAGTTGGCGAAGTTCCTCCTGAAGAGATTGATTTTGGTGCGGAAGGTGTGCAGGTGTGTTTTCTGAAGCTGTCTGTCGGCAGAGGGTTGCACGACATAGAGCCGGCACTCGGCATAGGAGCCAATCTTCAGGGGTGGGATGCGCAGGGTGCGCTCGAGCACGAGTAGCCTACTGCCGCCCAACGCACAGAGTTCGCTGACTCCGTTGAGAAATACGCCCTTACGCTTGGGCTTTGGCGTGTCGAGCATATAGGCATACTGTTGAAGCATGGTGCCGTCGTCGCTGAACGAAGTCAGCCACAGCACGCTATCGCCCTTGGCCGGACGTTCGGATATGGTATAGAAACGGTGCGTCTGGTCATCATAGCACAGCGACTCGAGCCCATAGTTGCGGTCGAGGCGGCTGAACGTCTGTGGAACCTGCAGCTGTTGGCCAGTCCGACGGCCGTCGAGTGTATATTCCATGATTTGGTTGTCGGCCTCTCCTGATATAAATAAGGTACGCGTAAAGGGCTGAAAGCTGATGCCTTCCTGGTCGCGGTTGGGACAGCCGGAGGGGTGGAAGCCTTCGTTCTGAACACCGAGGATGCGGCCCGAGAGGGTGTCGATGTCAATATGAAAGACAAAGAATCCGTCGTCGGACTTATCGCAGACAACGGCGTAGCGGTCGTTGCCGATAGCGGTGATGCCGCTGTAATTACCAGCGGGAATGTGGTGCGGAAACTTCTGCTGCTTGTTCACTTGCAGTTTCTGCGAAAAGACTGATAGCGGTATCAATAGTAATACCGCTATCAGCAGGATAGGAAGTAGCCGCGCTACCGATTCTTCAGTCTTCACTTTTCACTATTCACTTTTACTTTTCACTCTTCAGGGGTTTGATAGCAAAAGTGAAGTCCTTGTCGCCATAGTTCACGCGGTATTCGTCGCGTGGCCAGGCTCCCCATGAGTTGACGCAGCCGAGACCGAACTGGCGCTGCTGGATGTGCACCTGCGTCTTGCCGGCAGGAACGAGGTCGCCGGAGTGGTTGCCCCATTTCTTGTCCTTGTTCATACCGTCGTCGAGTTGGTCGATGGTGTAGGGTAGGGCAGAGGCCTCCATCGGAGCGTTCGAGTAGAACTCCAAGCCACCGCCATTGGCATCGAGCACGCGGAACCAGCGAACGTCGGTGTGGTTGCCTGACTCCTGCGGACGGATATACTCGAAGTACTCGTCCTGTACCTTATTCTCGTAAACGCCGATGAACTCCGACGAGTTGCGGTCGATGTAGTTCTCCACCGGACCACGGCCGTAATACTCGATGCGGTCAAACTGCTTGGGCATCTGCAGCTGCATACCGTAACGGAACATATTGCTGATTTTGGCATCGTCGTCGGCATCCAGCTTCTGGCGGATGATGACCTGCCCGTCCTCAAGTAAGGTGTAGGTCAGTTCAAGCTCTGCCTTTTGGTCGGGCATATCAAACTCCACCTCTATGCTATTGTCCTTCACCTCCAGCTTCTTCAGCTTCATCTGCGGATTCTTCCACGTAGCAAAGCGGCGCTGAAGTCCGGCACCGTAGTCGTTGTCGGTCGGGGCACGCCAGAACTCGGGAGTGATGCTCTCGCGGAACTGCAGCATGCGCTTGCCACCAACGTTCAGGTAGTCGATGAGTCCCGAGCGCTTGCCGACGGAGAAGTCAGTGCCGTTGGCCATCAGCTTGATGTAGGTGTTGGTCTCCTCCTTCTGCACTTTTGCCGATGTGGTTTCGAGTGTCGGGAACTTATAGGGCTGTATAATAAACTGCTGCTTGGCCATAATCTGGTTCTTCTCAATCAGCGGCTGAGCCTGCTTGGCACGGAAATAGAAGTTGGCTGTCAGCTCGCGGTCGGGGTATTTGGCCATATAGTCAGCGATGGCCTGCTTCAGCGATGGAGACTCTATGACCTTGCGACTTTGTGGGGCAATGCCTGTGAAATCGTTAAACTCCTTAACGATGTAGCCGCCGGGCTGTAGGATGCACACCATTGCGAGGTCGTCGAGGGTTTTGAAGAAGTTCTCGTTATAGACCTCCACCTTACCGTTCTTCAGGTCAACGTCCTTCACCCATACGTTCTGGTAGTAGTAGCCCACCTCATGGGCATGGGGGTTCAAACGGCGGTCGGGGGCGATGATGCCGTTGCAGTTGAAGTTATAGTCGGAGGCGGGATACTCGCCGTAGTCGCCACCGTAGGTGAAGATGGTGCGACCGGTGATGGGGCTCTTGTCGCGCATACCTTGGTCCACAAAGTCCCAGATGTAGCCGCCCTGATACTTCGGATACTGGCGCACCAGGTCCCAGTACTCCTTGAAGCCACCCATGGAGTTACCCATAGCGTGGGCATACTCACACTGGATGAGCGGACGAGGGTTGTTACCCTTCGAGTACCCCTCGCAACCGCGATAGTCGTAATACATCGGGCAGAAGATGTCGGTCTTGCCGTTCTGTCCGGCCTGCTCGAACTGGCAGGGACGCGTTGGGTCGGTGGCCTTCACCCAGTCGTACGACTTCTCGAAGTTAGGACCGTAACCGGCCTCGTTGCCCAACGACCAGACGATGATGCTGGGGTGGTTCTTGAACGACAGCACATTGCCATGCTGGCGTTCCAGGTGTGCCAACTCGAAGTCAGCGCGCTTAGCC
The DNA here is from genome assembly GCA_947168395.1 of uncultured Prevotellaceae bacterium. Classification (GTDB taxonomy): domain Bacteria; phylum Bacteroidota; class Bacteroidia; order Bacteroidales; family Bacteroidaceae; genus Prevotella. The sequence goes on from CAMVLT010000044.1 coordinate 11,102, forward strand.
AGGGTACGGTCGCCGTAGCCCATGCCGTGGCTCTCGATGTTGGTCTCGGCTGTAAGGTAGATGCCGTACTCGTCGCAGAGGTCATACCAACGCGGGTCGTCGGGATAGTGGCAGGTGCGCACGGCGTTGATGTTGAGCTGCTTCATGATCTTGATGTCCTGAATCATGCGTTCCACGGAGACGATATAGCCGCCGTCGGGATCCAGCTCGTGGCGGTCGGCACCCTTGATGAGAATGGGCTGACCGTTGACCAGCAGCTGGCCACCCTTGATTTCCACCTTACGGATGCCGATGCGCTGGCGAATAGACTCCAACAGCTTATCGCCATCCCAGAGTGAGATGATGGCAGTGTAGAGGTAGGGAGTCTCGGCAGTCCATCGCAGCACATCAGGAATGATGATGCCTACCTCCGCCTTTCCGTCGCTCTTGATTTGAAAACTGTCTATCTTTTTAGGAGTGGCCGACTTCCCGTCAGGGTTCAACAAGTCAATCTCGACTCTCTTGCCTTTAGCAGCAGGAGCAGTCAACTGGATGAGTATCTGACCCGTATTGAGATTGCCGTTAAAGAAGTCGGTGTTGACGGTGAAGTCCTCGATGTGTGCCTTCGGACGGGCGTAGAGGTAAACCTCGCGGGCAATGCCAGTAAAGCGCCAGAAGTCCTGGTCCTCTAAATAAGAGCCGTCGCACCAGCGCATCACCTGCATGGCGATGAGGTTCGTGCCCTTCTTCAGGTACTTGGTGATGTTGAACTCGGCAGCCACCTTCGAGTCCTCCGAATAGCCTACGTACTTGCCGTTTACCCACACCGAAAGGTTGCTCGTAGCCGAGCCTACATGGAAGTACACCTCCTGACCGTTCCAATCGGAGGGAAGGTCGAACGTACGACGGTAACTGCCTGTGTAGTTGTTGGTTTCGCCAATAAACGGAGGATTGCTGTCGAAGGTAGTACACCAGGAGTAACCGACGTTACGGTAAATCTTGTCGCCGTAGCCCTCAATCTCGAAGAGTCCCGGAACGGGGAAGTCCACCCACTGGGAATCATCGTACTTCAGCGAGAAGAAATCTTTCGGCGCGAGGTTGTGGTCCTTCACGAAACAGAACTTCCACTTGCCCTCCATCGAGAGGTAACGACTGGACTTGGTCTTGTCGTTTACTTTCGCCTTGTCAGCATCTTCGAAGGCGAAGAACGCGGCACGGCGTGCCTCACGGTTCACTTGGTTCACAGCCGGATCTTTCCAAACCGGCGTCTTTTGTGCATAAACGGCTACGGAAGCCAAGCACATTACTGTTAATAGTAATTTCTTCATTGTTATTGATAGTTTTGATAGTTATTGAAATTCACTCATAGTCATCGATTACTGCATTCACGAAGTCCATCATAGGCTTAGCTGCCTTGAAAACCTTGGCCATTTCATCTAACCAGTCGTCTCCGATGAAGAAGTCCTCTTGCACTCCACGCCAGGCACAATAGTCTTTCAGGCGCAGCCACTCCACATACTTCCAGTCCTTGGGGAAGCCGGCTGGGCACGTCTTCAGCCGTTCCAGTCCGAAACCGGAAGAGCCGTTGCCCTGAGCATCACCCCAGAACGGGTTTTCGGCAGCAGGGTCACTCAGGAAATATTTCTTGAAGTCTTTACGCTCAACACACTTTAGCCATTGCTCCGTATTGGCCATCATCTCGTTGCGGCAGGCTGTCAGTACATTTGTGGGCAGCCAATAGTTGCCTACAGCCAACAAGCAATTGCCAGGCTCCAGATGGATGTAATATCCACCTCTTAATGCCTTCTTGCCATGAGCATTGATGTAGGCCCCAAAATGGTTTTTGTAGGGAGACTTGTCGGGCGAGAAACGTGTGTCACGATAGAAACGGTAAGTGGCATCTTTTACCGACACATGGGCTATTTCGTGGTCAAAGTCTGAAATACGACCGATAGCCTTCGCTATACCTTGCTCAAACTCGGCTCTGGCTTCGTCATAGGCAGCACGGTGCGATTGAAACCACTCTCGGTTATTGTTGCGCATCACGTCCCTCAGGAACGCCAAAATCAGTTTCGAATCCATTGTTTTACGACTTTGTTATTGTTTTAGACTGCAAACTTACACAAAATTTTCGAAATAATCGACAATATCACACTATTTCTTCCGTTAACATAATAAAAATGACAGAACTTGAACAATTAGAGCACCGTTTGAAAGAGCGTTTTGTCCGTGCTTTCGCCACTTATCACCTTCTGGACGACGACGATTATATACTCGTTGGACTCTCAGGAGGCAAGGATTCGTTGTTATTACTCGAGCTGTTGGCCAAACGTGCCCGTATCAGCCATCCTCGTTTCCGGGTGGAGGCAGTTCACGTAAGGATGGAGAACATCAGCTATGAAACCTCAACCGAATACCTGCAGCAGTTCTGTGGCGAGCTTGACGTGCCCCTGCACATCGTTACCACCCGTTTTGAGGAAACCGGGGAAAAGCCTCCTTGCTTTCTCTGCTCATGGAACCGCCGTAAGCAGATGTTCAACCTTGCCCAACAACTGGGCTGCAACAAAATAGCCCTTGGGCATCATCGTGATGACATTATTCACACTACACTTATGAACCTGATATTCCAAGGACGCTTCGACTCGATGCCAGCCCTGTTGAGGATGCGCAAAATGCCACTCAGCATCATACGTCCGCTTTGTCTCATCGATGAAGCCGACATCAGCCGCTATGCCGAATTGCGAGGGTATCAAAAGCTGATAAAATGCTGTCCGTACGAACGAGACACAAATCGCACAGCTGTCGCTCAACTTTATGCCGAAATCGAACGCATGAATCCTGAAGCCCGCTTCTCAATATGGAAGGCAATAGAGCGAGACGGGAACCTCGTTGAGTACTAATCTTTGTTAATTAACTGCACTTATTCAATAAAAAACATCAAAAAGTAAATTATAATGAGTAACTTTGCACCGTTTTTAATAAATGGTAGAAAGATTACACTTATTAATATCACTAAAGAATAATGAAAAGACTGATTTTTTCTGCTTTAATGCTCGGTATGGGCTTAAGCAATCTGAATGCACAAGTTGCATATCAGAAGGCAAAAGCGTTTGACAATGTTTACGTAGGAGCAGCCGTAGGGGCTTCCACAAACCTTCGTTTCAACTCTGTATTCCCGCTCAACGGAATGGCTGGTGTCAAGTTAGGAAAGAACTTTAGCCCGGTATGGGGTGCCAATATCGAAGTACAGCTTCCGTTTGGTGACAACAACTTTGCTAACAGCCACACATTTGTCAAGGGACTGAGCTATGGTCTGAACCTCACGACCAACTTCACCAATCTTTTCAAGGAGTACACTCCTGAGCGCCGCTTTGAACTCAGCACTGAGTTTGGTATGGCTAAGGGTATCATCTATGGTGACCCCGATTTGGTCATTCCAGGTAACTGGGGTGATGACGATGAACTGTTAGGCAAGGCTGGTCTTATCTTTGCCTGGAACCTTGGTGAGAAGAAGGCGTGGCAGCTGTATGCAGAGCCACAGATTACATGGAACCTTACTCCTGGTCCTGGTGACTGTGTCAGATTCAACAGCAATTATGCACTTGCTGCTTTGATGGTCGGTGTAAATTACAAGTTCATGACCTCAAACGGCACTCATAACTTCAAGATTATTGATACCGACGACCTGAACAATCAGATTAACGATCTCCGTGCACAGCTTGCCGCCAAGCCGAAGGAAGTGGTTAAGGAGGTTGTTAAGGAAGTGATTAAGGAGGTTCCCGTCAGCACAAATACTGTTCAGGAAATCACCATCGACAATCTGTACTTCGTTACATTCCAGCAGGGCAAGTCTATCCTGACTGCGGAGAACAAGAAGGCCCTCGACAATATTCAGGCTGGCCGTCACGTACAGGTTGTTGGTACTTGCTCACCTGAAGGTTCTAAGGAACTCAACGATCGTCTGTCGCAGGCTCGTGCCGATGTTGTTGCTGAATACCTGAAGGGTAGAGGTGTAATCGTTGACGAGGCTACAGGTAAGGGTGTTCAGGGTGTTACCTCTAACCGTCTGGCTGTAGTATATGTGAAATAATTGATATTCACTTTAATAGAACAATGAGAGGGTGCATCAAACGATGCACCCTCTCATTGTGTTTGCCCAATGGTTAGAGCAGATTACTTGGCATCAGCTCTTGAGCACGCTGGAAGTCCTCGGGGGTGTCAAGTTCGTAGGAGAAGTAGGTGGTGGTGTCAACCACACGGAAGGTGTGGCCTTGAGGGATGAGCCGTTCGAAGGCGCGCTCGTAGAAGATGTCGATGAGTCCCTCATGCTCAATCATCAGGTCGAGTTCGTGGAAGAGGGCCTCGCTGTATTCTGGGGTGACGTGCTCGATGCCTACCGACTCGCCCATAGCATCCTCGGGGCGGCATGTTTTCGATATTTCCGTGATGCGGCAGTCGGCATCGACTACGACTTTCATCTCCTCCTCACCCAGCTCATGACGGTTGACGGCCAATGCCGGCTCCTGTTCGCAGGCAATGCGGCCTACTGCTGCAGGGTCGCACAGGATGTCGCTGTCCATAAGCAGGAACTCACGGCCGCGGACAACCTGTCCCGACATCCACAACGAGTAGATGTTGTTGTTGTGCTCGTAGTCGACGTTATGCAAGAAGTGGAAGATTGTCTGCGGATAGTGTGCGGTAAGGAAGTCGCGTATTTGGTCGGCACAATAGCCGGTGACAACAACAAATTCGGTGATACCAGTCTGGCGCATGGCCTCAACGGTACGTTCCAAAAGAGTTCGTTCGCCTACTTTGAGCAGGCATTTGGGCTTGTCGTTGGTGAGCGGGCGCAGACGCTTGGCCATACCCGCAGCAAGAATTACTCCTATCATAAGAATTGATAATTGATAATTGACAATTGATAATTAACGGTCGGGTAGTCGCATGAGCAGCATGCCAATGGCTATCCAGATGATTTCGCGCACACGGCAGATGATGCTCACAAAGATGCCGAGAGCAGCCGAGAGGCCGAGGGCGGCAATGGAGAGCACAAAGCCACCCTCCTGTACGCCAAGCTGCATGGGCAGGAAGCCTATGAGGTTGGCAAAGAGCGTGGTGAACGAGACGATGAGGATGCTATGCAGGTAAGTGATGACGAGGCCCGAGAAACCGCCGCCGTTGTCGATGCCGAAGAGCAGTAGCATGAACAGCACCTCGCTGCTCTGAATGACACGCGACAGATACTCTAACACCAGGCTCACGTAGAACGCCCGCTTGTCCTCGGCATGAAGGGCGGCTATCTGCTGGTCGATGTTCTGCAACGAGTCGGCATGGCGCTCGCGGAAGCGCCGGCTCCAGCCCTTGAGCCCCGGTATGTGGCCTATCCAGCCCAGCACGTTCACTACCAGTCCGTTGCGGTAGCCCTTCGAGAAGATGTAGAAGGCCACGAGGCAGAACACGATGATGATGCCCAGTAGGGTGGCGATAGCAGTATTGATGGGCAGGTCGCCTACAGCAGCCAACGCCAAGTAGATGAATATGCTGGAGAACCAGAACCAGAAGTGGGCGAAGAAGTGCATCATGGCGTAGAGGATGACCGACGAGGTAGCATGCTCGGTGCTGATGTCCTTCGACAGTTCCATGATGCGGTAGGGCTCGCCGCCCAAGCCTCCAACAGGCGTAGCGTAGTTCAGGGCATAACCCGTGATAGTCAGCCTATAGACACGCCAGAAGCCGACGTGCTCGTCGGTGTCGGCTATCTTGCTGCTGATGATGGTGTACCACGACCAGGCGTTGACAGCATAGATGATGAGCCACACGCCGATGATGGGTATGAGCCAGTAGCCGGCGTGACACAAGTGCTCCCACAACTCGACAAAGCTGACGTCGAAGGACAGCAGCATGACCACGCAGGCCAGTACGCCGACGACGAAGAACAGGTTGTTGAGCCGCTGCTTTGTCCAGGTCATAACGGTTCAGAGTTTGTCGGCCATCTGGCGGCAGAAGTTCTCGTGACGGGTATTCACATACTTCCAAAGCAGCCCCATGACGACGATTTCGAACAGGAAGTGGCAGACGGGAACGTCTAACAGGCAGAACAGGAACAGCCAAGTTTCACGGAAGTTGAACGTCAACAGACCGTTCCAGAAGATGACGGGCAGAGAACGCTGACGGAAGTCCTCGCGAACCTCGGCGGGGATGTTGTCCGTAGAGCCGAATTTCTCGCGCAGCTTCTTCAACAGACGCTGGAACTGCGGGGTGACGGCCTCCTGTTTCTTGGTGTAGTCGATGTACGACTTCTGGAAGTAGCGCTCCGCCCACGTATGGGTCTCGGGCGTCATCTGGTCATAGATTTCCTGCTGGCGCTTCGAGTTGTCGAGCTCGGAACCCTTTTCACCCTTCAGGAAGAACAGGTGTACCTGAATATAATAGTCAGCCAGACGCTGCTGTCCGGCCAGTCCGGCAATACCCGCAATGAGTCCCAGAGCGTAGACGACGGCCGTTGCTATCAGTACGTTCTGCTGCGTGTCGGCAATGCCCAGGAAGCTGAACTCCAGGTCGTGGTGCAGGTAGAAACGGTACACCAACACATGATAAATAGGTATGAACCAGGCAAAGCCGGCCACGCCGTCGAGTATACGGCCCATGCGGCTCTTCTTGCCCGTCATGCGGGCCAGCTGTCCGTCGGTACAGTCCAGGATGTCGGCCACCATCAGCAGCACAACGGCTATGAGGTTGTAGACCAAGCCCATCGTCCCGCCGTAGTAGAAGCTGCTGCAGCCGAAGAATATGGCACTCACGGCACCGATAATCATCGACCAGATGGTGACGGTGTTGGGATGGATGTCGAACTTGGCAAAGAATACGGCGCAGTAATAGCAGAAGGGACGGATGACGTGCAGGTCGAGCCAGTCTTCCGTCTCTGCCGACTTCAGCGTAGCCCTGTATTTCTCGTTCATTTTTGCTGTGCCTCCCACACGCGCTTAATGGTGTCGACGACTACCTGAGTCTGCTCGCGGCGTCCTAACGTGATGCGCAGACACGACTCCAGTCCCGGGTCGCCCATGAACTTGATTTTGTAATCCTGAATCTTCAGCGCCTCCATCAAGGCCTCTTTGATGACGATGGGGTACTTGATGAGGATAAAGTTGGCCACCGACTTATATACCTTGAAACCAGGCAGATGTCCGAGTTCGCTCTTGTAAAGCTGGCGTCCCCATTCCATCTCGTTGGCCACATGGCGGTAGTGCTCATCGCTCTCCAAAGCAGCGATGGCCACAGCCTCGGCAAAGCGGTTGAAGCCAAGATACTTGTTCGAATAGCTGAGGAACTGGTCGTGTCCCTTGCCGATAAATCCGAAGCCCGTGCGCAGGCCGGGCAGTCCGTAGAACTTCGACAGCGTACGCGAAATGATGAGGTTCTGGTAGCGGTTCACCAGCGGGGCTATGTAGTCGGTATCGGTGGTGATGAAGCTGGCGTATGCCTCGTCCACAAGCACCATCGTGTCCTCAGGAATGTTCTCCATGATGCGGCCTATCTCCTCCGATGTCAGGCTGTTGCCAGTAGGGTTGTTGGGCGATGCCAAGAGCAGCATGCGGGGATGAATGCGGTTGGTGTACTCTATCACCTCGTCCACATCGTAGGCAAAGGTGTCATCGGTCTCGTGCAGGGGATACATCTCGAAGGTGCCTCCGCACTCGCTGGCCACCTTATTATAATACCACCACGAGAACTGTGGTATGAGTATGGTCTTGTTCTGCCCCTCCATCAGGAAATAGTGGATGGCGTTCTTCAGTATCTCTTCGCCACCGTAGGCCAACAGCACCTGCTCCTCGGGGACACCATATATTTCACTTACTCGTACTGAGATGACGCTCTTCTTTCCCTGATCGTATATGCGGGTGTAAAAGCACAGATCCTTTGGGTCGAAATTCTTCACAGCCTCCAGCACTTTCTGGCTGGGTTCAAAGTTAAATTCGTTTCTATCAAGATAGTTCATGTCATATATTATTTGTTTGCGGCTGCAAAATTACTCATTTTTGTTGAAATAATCGAAGTTCTTTGCATTTTTTCTTGGTTTCCACATTATTTATTATTACATTTGCAGACGATTATGAACCCTAAAACCAATAATTGTTATGAAAAGACTATTTTTTACCGCTACTCTGGCGTTCGGTCTCGTTAGTGGAATGACTGCTGCCGAGCACGTGAAGGCTACCGTTCATGCCAACAAGGCCGGAGCCAAGATCAACCGTGAAATCTACGGCCAGTTCTCCGAGCATCTCGGTTCCTGTATCTACGGTGGACTTTGGGTGGGCGAACAGTCACAGATTCCCAACATCAACGGCTACCGCAAGGACGTGTTCGAAGCGCTGAAGGCCCTGAAAGTGCCCGTGCTGCGCTGGCCTGGCGGATGTTTTGCTGACGACTACCATTGGATGGACGGCATCGGCCCCCGCGACAAGCGCCCCTCGCTGCGCAACAACAACTGGGGCGGCACCATCGAGGACAACTCCTTTGGTACCCATGAGTTTCTGAATCTATGCGAGATGCTCGACTGCGAGCCTTACATCAGCGGAAATGTCGGCTCAGGAACCGTCAAGGAAATGGCGCAATGGGTAGAGTACATGACCAGCGACGGCGATACACCTATGGCCCGGCTGCGCAGGCAGAACGGACGCGAAAAAGCCTGGAAAGTCAAGTATTTCGGCATCGGTAACGAAGCTTGGGGATGCGGCGGCAACATGACTCCCGAATACTACTCCGACGAATACCGTAAGTTCAACACCTATCTGCGCGACCAGGGCGCGAACAAACTCTACCGTATAGCCAGTGGAGCCTCCGACTATGACTATAACTGGACGGAAGTACTGATGGATAAAATTGGCAATCGCATGCAGGGCGTTTCTTTGCACTATTACACCTGCTCAGGGTGGGATGGCTCCAAAGGCTCGGCTACCAAATTCGACAACGACCAATACTACTGGGCGCTGGGCAAGTGCCTGGAGATAGAGGAGGTCATCAAGAAGCATAAGGCCATCATGGACCAGAAGGACCCTGAGGGCAAAGTCGGTCTGCTCGTCGACGAATGGGGCACTTGGTGGGACGAAGAACCGGGCACTGTCCCTGGCCATCTGTACCAGCAGAATGCCCTTCGCGATGCCTTCGTGGCAGCCCTCTCGTTGAACGTGTTCCATAAGTACACCGACCGCGTGAAGATGGCTAATATCGCGCAGATTGTCAACGTGTTGCAGTCGATGATACTGACCGACCAGGAAGGTACCGGCCACATGGTGCTGACGCCGACCTATCATGTATTCCAGATGTACACGCCGTTCATGGAGGCTACCTATCTGCCCGTCGACCTGCAGAGCGAGGTGGTGGCTGTAAGCAAGGCTTACTTTAAGCAGAAGGAGGATGCCAAAGATGCCGGCTACCGCCCCTGTCCGCTGCTCTCGGCCTCTGCTGCCAAAACCACTGATGGCAACATCGTGCTCGCCATCACGAACGTGAGTCTCGATAAGGCACAGACCATCGACTTCGACATAGCCGGTTACAATGCCAAAAGCGTCACTGGACGCATCCTGACCTCGAAGAACGTGGCTGACTACAATGACTTCCAGCATCCCAATGTTGTAGCACCAGCCGATTTCAAGGATGCCAAGCTCAACAAGGGAGTATTGACGGTCAACATTCCCGCCAAGTCCATCATTGTGCTGACTTTGAAATAACCACAAGCAACTTGTGTGTCTTGCCCTGAAAAACGTTGAATCAACAACCTTTTTCAGGGCAAGACACTTTTTTTGCAAAGTTTCTTAACGTTGGGTTTACAGTAGGCTAAACTTGAGGTTTACTTACGGTAAACTCCCGGTTTACTTACGGTAAACGCCGGGTTTACTTAGGGTAAACTCAATGTGCGAAAGTTAAAAAAAGCTATAGTGATATATAATGTGTAGTGAGCAGTTGCTACTGTCAGATTTTTGTAGTAAATTTGCAAACGTTTGATACACAGAAACGACAGTTTATGGTAAAGATTATCAGTTTATTCATCGTGGTCGCATTGGCAAGTCTTACTGCCTCTGCACAGACATTCCAACTGAACAACGACGGCTACTTCCAGGCTGGAGGGACGGACGTGATGGCGTTCAGCGATTTCTATCCTGAGGGACACCAGGGTGGTGTGTGCGTGATTATGAACGGACGGCGTATTGCCACCAACGGCGACATCCGTCTGGAGGCCACGCCCGGCCAATGGCAACCTGTGCCCAAGCAACTGAAGCGGGAGGTAGTTGGAAACCGCATTGTGACGACACTCTGCTATCCCGACTCCAGCCGTCACCTGACGGGCTTCAACCCGATGGTCTATCCCGACTGGCGTGTGACCTACACCGTGACCGTAGAGCCAAAGGACCAAGGCATCCTCGTCACCGTCGACCTCGACCAGCCCGTGCCTGAGTTCTTATTAAGTAAGGTGGGCTTCAACCTGGAGTTCTTCCCAGGCGACCTGTTCGGGAAACCTTGGCTGATGGACCAGCAGTCTGGTATCTATCCGCAGCAGCCGAATGGTCCGCTGCTGCAGGTGGCTACCAACCGGGGCCATGACGGCAACTACTTTGCAGGCCGCGGCCAAAAGGCCGACCTCAAGCAGTTGGACGGCAAGGGATACAGCCCACTACGTGCCGACGACATCATAGCCGAACCCTACGCCGTAGGCCGTAAGTTCACGTCTCGTCCCGACGATGTGCTGAGCCGCCTGACCGTGGAGTCGCTGACCGAGCCCCTGAAGCTCTACGACGGTCGCATGAACCACAACAACGGCTGGTTCGTGCTGCGCAGCGAGGTGGCTAAGGGAGCCACGAAGGGAGCTGTGCGCTGGTTTATTAAGCCTGCCGTTCAGCAGTCGTGGTTCGCCCCTACCGTCATCCAGACGTCGCAAGTAGGCTATTTGCCCAACCAGCCGAAGCGCATCGTCATTGAGGAAGACCGTCGCGGCGCCCAGCGCAACCAGGCGACCCTTCAGCGTGAAAACGGTGTCGAGCTGCTCCGCATCGATGCCGACGGCGAGCACGTAGTCCGCTCGGTCAAGCCCAGTGTCTGGGGCAATTTCCTGCGTTACCGTTACAGCACGGCCGACTTCAGCGATGTCACCGAGTCAGGCCTTTATAAAGTGCGCTACGGCCAGGCTGAGTCGAGCGTGTTCCGCATTGCCGACGACGTTTACGAACGTGGCGTGTGGCAGCCCGTCATCGAGTACTTCCTGCCAGTACAGATGTGCCACATGCGTGTCTCGGAGAAGTACCGTATCTGGCACGATGCCTGCCACATGGACGACGCCCTGATGGCCCGTGTGGGCAACCACATCGACGGCTACGACCAGCGGCCCGGACTGTCGAAATACAAGGAAGGCGAGAAAGTACCCGGCGTGAACGTCGGCGGCTGGCACGATGCAGGCGACTTCGACCTGCGTATAGAGTCGCAGGCTGGTGAGGCCTACATCCTCGCTCTGGCCTACGAGCAGTTCCATCCCAATATCGACGTGACGGCCATCGACCAGCAGCGTCACCGTGTGGAGATTCACGAGCCTGACGGCAAGAACGACATCCTGCAGCAGGTGGAGAACGGCGCGTTGACCGTCGTCCACTCGTATCAGGCGCTGGGCCGTCTCTATCGCGGTATCATTTGCAGCACCCTGCGCCAGTATGCCATGCTTGGCGACGCTGCTGCTATGACCGACGGCATCATCGGCAACGACGACGACCGCTGGATTTTTACCGAGGACAATCCCATGCGTGCCCTTTCTACGGCTGCGCAGTTGGCTGGTGCCGCCCGCGTGCTCCGCGGCTTTAACGATGCGCTGGCCGCCGAGTGTGAGCAGATTGCAGCCGACGTGTATCAGCAGACGGAGGCAAGTGGACGACTGGCAGGCATGAAACTGCAGGCCGCCGTCGAGCTGTACCTCACGACGAACAAGGCCGAGTACCTCGACTTCATCCTCAGTCAGCAGGAAACCGTTACTAAGAACATCAGTCGCTCGGGCTGGTTCATGGCCCGTATCGCCAAGCAGCTTGAGTCGAAGAACGACAAACGCTCGAAGGCCTTCGTGAAAGCCTTCCGTGCCGCCCTTGCCGACTACAAGACACAGCTCGACCAGCAAGCCGCCGAGACACCCTACGGTGTGCCCTACCGCCCCAGCATCTGGGGTGCAGGCTGGGACATACAGCGCTTTGGCTTCGAGTACTATTTCCTCGTTGACGCTTATCCCGACATCTTCCCGAAAGCGACCGTTTACAACGCGCTGAACTTCGTGCTCGGCTGTCATCCTGGCAGCAATAGTGCCTCGTTCGCCTCGGGTGTCGGTGCCAAGTCGGCTACGGTGGCCTACGGTCTGAACCGCGCCGACTGGTCGTACATTCCAGGTGGCGTAGTGAGCGGCACGGCCCTCATCCGTCCCGATTTCCCCGAACTGCTCGAGTTCCCGTTCCTTTGGCAACAGACGGAGTACGTGCTCGGCGGCGGTTCCTCACATTATATGTTCCTTGTATTAGCAGCAAACAATTTATAACAACCAATACATTTTATGAAAGACTTTAATTATTACGCACCAACGGAAGTGGCGTTTGGTGAACAGTCGGAAGAGCAGGTAGCTACTCTGGTGAGGAAATATGGTGGCACAAAGGTGCTGGTACATTACGGCGGCAAGAGTGCCGAACGGTCGGGGCTGCTCGACAAAATCTGCGGTCTGCTCACCGAGGGCGGCATTGCTTTCGTGAAACTTGGCGGTGTGGTGCCCAATCCCCGGCTCTCGTTAGCCCAGAAAGGTATTGAACTGTGCCGTCAGGAGGGCGTTGACTTCATCCTCGCGGTAGGTGGCGGAAGCGTCATCGACTCGGCAAAGTGCATCGCCTATGGCGTCTGCTACGAGGGTGACGTGTGGGACTTCTATCTCGGCAAGGCTGAGCCTGAGTCGATGCTGCCCGTAGCGTCGGTACTGACCATCCCTGCCGCCGGTAGCGAGATGAGCGAGGCTTCCGTGATAACCAACGAGGACGGCGACGTGAAGCTTGGTTACTCGAACAACATGTCGCGCCCGAAGTTCGCCATCATGAACCCCCGCCGTACCTTCACGCTGCCTCCTTACCAGACGGCAGCAGGCGTGACCGACATGATGATGCACACGATGGAGCGATACTTCACCAAGGACGATGATATGGACCTGACCACCGACCTGGCCGAAGCCGTGCTGAGGAGGATGAAGACAGCCATCTTCGACGTGCTGAAGAATCCCGAGGACTACCGCAACCGTGCCCAGATTATGTGGGGCGGCAGCGTGGCCCATTGGGGACTGACGGGCTGTGGCGTAGCCGACGACTGGGCCACTCACCAGCTGGAGCATGAGCTGAGCGGTATGTTCGATGTCACCCACGGTGCCGGCCTTGCTGCCATCTGGCCGAGCTGGGCCCGATATGTGATGCATGAGAACTTGAGCCGTTTTGTCCGCTTTGCCGTCAACGTGATGGACGTGCCGAACGACTTCACCGACCCCGAGGGAACAGCCATCAAGGGTATCGAAGCTATGGAGCGTTTCTATCATGCTATCGGTATGCCCATCAACATCAAGGAGCTGATAGGCCGCGACATTACCGACGGGGAAATCAAGGAGATGACCCGCAAGTGCAGCCGTGACTATACCTCTACCTGTGGTGCCCTGAAAGTACTTACGGCAGAGGATATGGAGGCTATTTACATCATGGCAAGGGGATAAGATGAAGGTTGGTATTATTGGAACGGGATGGATTGCCGAGAAGGCCGCCATCACCTTGAACGGACTGGATAACTGCGAAGCCTACGCCGTAGGCTCGCGGACTTTGGAGAAAGCTGAAGCTTTTGCTGCGAAATGGAACATCAAGAAGGCTTACGGTTCTTACAACGAGTTGATAGCCGACCCTGACGTGGACTTGGTCTACGTCGGGACACCCCACTCGCACCACTACAACGTGACACGCGAGGCGCTGCTGGCTGGTAAGCCGTGCCTTGTGGAGAAGGCGTTTATGGCCAACGCACGCCAGACTCGGCAGATTATCGACCTGGCCCATGAGCGTGGCGTATTCCTGGCCGAGGCTATCTGGACGCGCTACCAGCCTGCTGTCGGCATCGTGCGCGGACTGATTGCCGAAGGGCGCATCGGGACGCCCCATCTCATTACTGCCACACTCGGCTACTCGATGGGCGACAAGCCGCGCATCATGCGGCCCGACCTCTGTGGCGGGGCCTTGCTCGACCTCGGCGTCTATGCCCTCAACTTCGTGAGGATGTTTACCGACGGCGACATCCTAAGTATTGACGGCTCGTGCGTGAAGAGCACGACGGGCATGGACCTGACCAACGCCATCACCATCATTTTCAAGGACGGCGTTCTTGCCAACGTCCAGTCGTCGGCACAATGTGTGGGCGACAACATCGGTGTCATCGCCGGCACTCAGGGCAACCTCATCATCGACAATATCAACAATCCGCAGACTATCACGGTGAACGGCCCTGACCGCACCTTCATCGAGACCATCCGCGTGCCGCAGCAGATAACGGGCTACGAGTATCAGTTCCTGGCCTGTCGCGAAGCTTTGGCTGAGGGACGGCTGGAACCGCCCTCAATGCCTCATGCCGAGACACTCTACATCATGGAACTGATGGACGAACTGCGTCGCAAATGGGATGTGCGCTACCCGATGGACGATGAAAAAACTATTTGACAGCCTAACAGAGATGACAAGAAAAATAGGAATGATGCTGGCATTCATGATGCTGGCCATATTGGGCGTTGAGGCTCAGGCAAGTGACGAAGACCGTGGACTGACGGTCAGCGGCACTGTGTATGATGCAGAACTGAAAGAGCCGCTTGTGCAGGCGACGGTACAGCTGTTCAGACAGCGTGACTCTACCTTCGTGGGCGGAACTGTGACCGATATTCGGGGAAACTTCTCGGTCGTGGCTCCGGCTAACGGCATCTACCGGCTGAAGATTTCGTCGGTAGGTTTTCAGACCATCCAGCGCGAGGTGACGCTGCGGCGCAACCAGAACCAGGAACTGGGCGAAGTGATTATGTCGTCGGACGCAGTCATGCTACGCGAGACGGTTGTAACGGGCCGTGCCGCACAGGTTATCGTGAAGAAGGACACGCTGGTCTATAACCCCGATGCTTACCGCACGCCTGAGGGCTCGCCGATTGAGGAGCTTATCAAGCGCATACCGGGTGCCGAGGTCGACGACGACGGCAACATCACGGTCAATGGCAAGGTGGTGCAAAAGATTCTGTTAGACGGTAAGGAGTTCATGCTCGGCGACGTGGAGACGGCGCTCAAGAATATACCCGTAAGCATTATCCAGGCCGTGAAGTTCTACGACCAGCAGAGCGACCAGGCACGTATCACCGGCATTGAGGACGGCAACAAGGAGACGGTGCTCGACTTCTCCATCAAGAAGGGCATGAACCGAGGCTACATGACCAACCTCGACATAGCCGGAGGTACGGAGCACCGCTACGCCTCGCGTGGTATGGGAAGTATGTTTACCGATAAGACGCGCTTCGTGCTGCTTGGCAACCTTAATAATAAGGAGGAGAACGCAGGCTGGTGGAACCGCCGGGGACTGAATGCCCGGAAAATGCTGGGCACCAACCTGAACTACGACGACGGCGAGAAGCTGAAGATGGACGCGAGTGTGCGCTGGAACCACCGGGACGGCGACAACGAGAACGAGAACCTGACCGAGAACTTCTACACCGAGACCAACCGTACGTTCTCGAACAGCCGTTCGAAGAGCTTCTCGCGCAGCGACAACTGGTGGGGTAACATCCGCGTGGAGTGGAAGCCCGACACACTGACCAACCTGCTGCTGCGTGCCAACGGAAGCACGGGTACGAATGATGGTACGAGCACGTCGGCCAATGCATCGTTCGACGCTGATCCCTATCTCTATGCTGACGACCCGTTATCCTTGTCTCCCTCGTTGGCCCCATATACCGTGAACAGCAGTAGGAGTGCCTCGCTCTCCTACGGCGAAAACAAGAATGCGTGGGCCATGCTGCAGTTCTATCGTAAGCTGAACCAGCGCGGACGCAACGTCACCCTGCGTGTCGAGGGTTCGATAGGCGACAACGACAACCGCAGCACCTCGAACAACGAAGTACACCTCTATCGTAAGAAGAATGCTGCCGGCCTGGACTCGACGTACTTCACCGCTCGCTATAATACAACGCCTTCCGACAACAAGGGCTATGTGGTAAGCGCACTCTACAGCGAGCCGTTATGGGAGGGTGCCCACCTGCAGTTCAACTACGAGTTGCGCTATAATCAGAACAAGAGCGACCGTCAGACCTACGACTTCAGCCACCTGGCGCTGAATCCCTTCAGTGGCATCGATCCCGAATACCGCGAGTGGGACCCGTGGATTGGCAGCTTCGATGAGGCTGACATGCAGTCGCATCTCGACAAGAACCTGAGCCGTTTCTCCGAGTACAAGAACTACACCCACAACATCCGCCTGACCCTGCGCCATTGGCAGAAGGAGTACGACTACAACATCGGCTTCCTCGTGCAGCCGCAACATTCGAACTTCATCCAGGATTATCGAGGCGTCTATGTCGATACCATACGCAACGTCGTGAACCTCACGCCGACCGTTGACTTTCATTACAACTTCAACGACCAGCAGAGCATTCGCTTGACCTACCGAGGTGATACACGCCAGCCGGAGATGACCCAGCTGCTCGACATCACCGATGACTCCAACCCGCTTTATATCACGCAGGGTAACCCGGGCCTCAAGCCGCAGTTCACGAACACGCTGAACCTTTATTACAACAACTACATCCAGCGTTACAAGCGCTCCATCGTGGTCTATGCGAACTACCGCCATATACGCAACAGCATCAGCAACCTCGTGCGCTACAATCCTGAGACTGGTGGTAGCATATCACGTCCCGAGAACATCAATGGCAACTGGAACGCCGACGGAGGGGTGAACTTCAGCACCGCCATCGACAGCGCCGCCCATTGGAATATAGGTACGGACACGCGCGTACGATATAATAATTATGTGAGCTATGTAGCCCAGGCCAGGGCCGATGCTGTTGAGAACACTACACGGACCACGAACCTGCGCGAACGGCTGAACCTCAGCTTCCGTAACGACTGGCTGGAAGTGACGCTCGACGGCAGCCTGAACTACCAGCACTCGCGCAACAAGTTGCAGCCCACCGCCAACCTCGACACGTGGCGGTTCAACTACGGCGGACAGGTGATGTTCCGTCTGCCTTCCGGCATCGAGATTTCAACCAACCTCCACCAGGATTCGCGTCGCGGATACAACGACCCGTCGTCGAACACCAACGAACTCATCTGGAATGGTCAGCTGTCGAAGGCCTTCCTTAAGAGCAAGACGCTGATAGTAGCCCTCAACTTCTACGACCTGCTGCGCCAGCAGTCGAACTACGAACGCTGGGTCAATGCCACCAGCAGCAGCGACACCCGTTACAACAGCGTCAACTCATACGCCATGCTCCACATCCGTTATCGCCTCAACATGTTTGGCGGCAAGGTCGATACCGAGGGACGATACGACAAGAAGTGGGGTAACAATGACAGAAGGCGTTAAGATACAAACAAAAACAAGGAACTATGAAAAGAATGTTTATACTAAACGTACTCGCTGCGCTGATGGTGCTTACAGCCACAGCGCAGCGAGGCATGCAGGTACGTAAGAACGTGCCGACCGATTCGATCCGGCTGAGTGACCCTGCCATATTGGCAGACCAGAAGAGTGGGCTTTACTACATGACCGGCACAGGCGGCATGATGTGGCGTAGCGCTGACTTGAAACTTTGGGAGGGACCGTTCCGTGTGACCGAGTTCAAGGCCGACTCGTGGATGGGCCCCCGGCCGATGATTTGGGCGGCAGAGCTGCACCAGACGGGCGACGGTTGGTACTACTATTTCGCGACGTTCACCAACCAGGCTGTAAAGATTGACACAGTTCGTGGCAACGTCATCGAGCGGCGTGCTTCGCAGGTGTTGCGAGCCGACAATCCGATGGGGCCGTACCGTGCATTTGGCGACGACATCTACCTGCCCGCCAACAGGCCAACGCTCGACGGAACATTCTGGCGTGACTCGGACGGCAAGCCCTACATGGTGTTTTGTGGCGAGTGGCTGCAGAACTGGAACGGTACCATCGAGAAGATAGAACTCAAGCCCGACCTCAGCGGCACCGTTGGCGAGCCCAAGGTGCTCTTCCGTGCCAGCGACTCACCTTGGAGTCGTGAGCGAGACGAGCAAGGCAACATCATCTGGAACAAGGTGACCGACGGACCTTATCTCTTCCGTACAGGCACAGGCCGTTTGGGTATGGTCTGGACTTCATGGGTGTTCGATGTTTACACGCAAGGCGTAGCCTACTCCAAGAGCGGCACCCTCGACGGCCCGTGGGAGCAGGAGCCTGAACCCATCACGCCTCCAGGATACGGACACTCGATGCTGTTCAAACGCTTTGACGGACAATGGATGATGTCCGTCCACCTGCACCGTAAAGATGCCCGAGGCCGTACAGTCCGCACGCCCCACTTCTTTGATGTGGATTTGAGCGGCGACAAGCTGGTAGTGATTCAAAATTAGTCAGCCGTATGAAGCAAGGACGAACAGAAACAATTATGACCCGGCTGCTCAGCACCACGTTTGTGGTGGTGGCGCTGGCGGTATTCAAGCCTTTCGGACTCGATGCTTGGCATTGGCAGGCATACGTCCACTTGGTGGCCCTCGGAGCAATAGGCTTTTCAATCTGCATGGTGACAGACCTTATACTGAAGTATATCGTCCACATGCCTCGCTCATTCAAGAAGGGCGTCAGCTACATCATCCGCCGCAACCTGTGGTTCCAGCTCATCAATACGCCGCTTGTTGCCTTAGGCATCTGCCTCTATCGTCACTTCGTGCTGAACAATCGCGTGGAGGGCAATCAGCTCTCGCTCGTCAACTACCTCGAAACGCTGGTCATCATCGCCTTCTGCTCGTTCGCTATCGGACTTTATTGGCGCTTCAAGTACCGTAGCCGCTATCTGGCCGCAGAACTGGAAGAGACGAGGCTGCTGAATGAGGAGTTGCAGAAGATACAGCAAGCCCAGAAGACTCAGAACCTGCAGGCTCCCCCGGCACCTATTCCCGTAAAGGAGGAACCGCATTCGACCCTTTGTCTTACTGGCTCAACGAACGAATCGGTCACCCTCGACATTTCCGACCTATTGTATATTGAGGCAGTAGGTAACTACGTCAAGGTCTGCCAACTGCGTGATGGCAAGGTTCGTACCGATATGCTGCGTGCCACCTCCAAGCAGATGGAGGAGACGCTCCAGCCATATCCCATGATAGTACGTTGCCATCGGGCCTTCCTCGTCAATCTGCAACAGGTGGAGCAAATTTTCTCTCATTCAGGCTCGATGCAGCTCCAAATCAAGCACTCCAACGATTCCATTCCCGTGTCGCGCAGCAACATGGCGCAAGTCAAGATGGCAATCAAGCGAGGGCAGGGCGAGGCTTAGCCAATATCTTGAGACAAGTAGTCCCCATATCCTGTTTCTCATTCTTTTTGCAAAATCTCTACCCCATCACCAGGAAAGTAGCTGATTGTTTATTATGCGTAAGCATAGCTGACACCAAAACGTTAGTGTCGATAACTGCATAGATCATAATGATGCTTTCTCTCTTTCAGCTCTTTCTAAACGAGCCTGACGGATTTCTTCATTTATTTCCTCTAAGGTCATATTCTGAAGCCCATTTTTACGGGCAGACTCCCTAAGAGCATAAAATGCGTTTTTGAAATCTTCGTTAGCACTTTTCTGATATGCCTTGATTTCAAAGGGAATCCTACGTTGCATCACCACAGCGTTAGCAAAAATGTTCATTGCTGCATTTGCACTCATGCCAAACTGCTGGCAGAGTGAATCGAAAGCGGCTTTGATGCCTGCATCCATACGAACGGTCATTGATACTTGTGCCATAATACTTACAATTGATGATTACTGCTGCAAAGGTAATGATTTCTTTTCATTCTGCCATCGTTTTGCCATAAATTTTAACCAAAACAGCTCAATATTTATTCGCTTTTGCCTAATTCGTTATCTATGCAGTATTTGATGCAAGAAAAAGTATGGCCGGAGCAATTCAAATACTTGCTTCGGCCATAATATTAGAAATGATCACGCGAACCGTCCCTATATGACTACCCGCATTTTCACGCGGTTTCTTTGCTACTATACTATTAAATGCATTCATCTGTATGGTCTGTATCTATTCAAATCGCAAAGTTACTACTTTTTCTCGAAATGGAAGCGTAAAATCATCATTTCGCGCGTAATTTAAGCAAATTTTGTCTAAAACAAGGCTGTGGTATAACAAAAAGAAACGATTTATGCTGAAAAATGACTACCTTTGTACCCGCGAATCAGATAATTGGCGAATATGACACCAAACAAGCAATTCAACACATACAAGGAGGGACTCGATTTAGAGTTCCTGCGGGTGTACTGCATGGAGCATGGGGAACGGCGAACGTTCGAGCGGGGCGAGACGCTGGAGGAGGCGGGAGAGCCGGCACAGTGGGTGGCCTTCGTGGAGCGGGGCTGCTTCAAGTACATGGTTCACAACGACGAGGAGGGCAAGGACTACTGCACGGGCTTCGCCTTCGAGGGCGAGTTCGTGTCCGACTTCCCCTATTGCCTCGACGGCGACGTGTCGGAGGTGAGCATCGAGGCGGACATGCCGTGCGAGGTGCGCGTCATCAGCGGACAGGAGCTGCAGGCGCTGTTCGACAACGACCCGAAGATGGCGAAGATGGACGTGAAGATACTCAAGAACCTGTTCAAGATGGTCTATGGGCGCGACCTCGACCACTACCGCTACACTGCCCGCAGCCGCTACCGCCGTCTGCTCGAACGCTGTCCGCAGGTGGTGCAGATGCTCTCACTGAAGGACATCGCCTCGTTTCTCAACATCACGCCCATCTACCTGAGCAAACTCCGCAAGGAGATAACATTCGGAAAGACATAAAAACGCCAATAAAACATAAAAGGTAAAGGCAATCGTATCGTTATTCAGAAATTATCGTTACCTTTGCACCTGCCTATAAGAAAAACTTAACCCCGAAGTTTGTCTTTAGGACAGGGACTCCGGGGGATTACGCTGCAAAGGTAGGCAAAATATCTGAACTACGCAAATAAAAGGCAATATTTTTATGAAATATAAAGATTTCGAGGATGCTTTCTCGGCTGCAAGGCTCAATAAATACAAAAACGCGTGCGGCGGCAACACCAACAAAGCCCTGACGCTCTATCGACATAACGTAAAGTTGTGTCAGAAGTTCTATGGCGTGCTGAACATCTTCGAAATCATTCTCCGCAACGCTATTAACCAGCATTATGCCGCCCACTTCAACGATGCTGATTGGATTTACCACCAATTGCAGAGCGGTGGGATGCTGGAACACTCGCCGCATCAGCACGACACGCAGAATGACATCACAGCGATGGTGGCCAAAGGTAAATACACCCCCGACAAAGTGGTTGCATCAGTCAGCTTTGGCTTTTGGACGTACATGTTTACCAAAGTTCCCTTCCGGATCGGCGGTCAGTCCATCTTGCAGATATTTACAGGTCGGCAGACTGGTCTCGGGCAGAAGGCCATCTTCAAGGAACTACAGCAAATCAAGGCTTTCCGCAACCGCATCGCACACCATGAGCCCATTTGCTTCGATGCCACAGGACGCAAGAGCATGGTTTATGCGCAGACGAACTATGCCCTCATTTTGAAATACATCGCCTTTCTCGGTTATGACAAAGACGACCTCCTCTTTGGCCTCGACGTGATGCCCGATGCCGTGATGAATAAGATCACGCAACTGTAGCCCCATTTATGCACCATTTGCCCCACCTTTGGGCAAAAAATTAAGCGAATTTCTAAAACTAGTTTTAGAGTTGCACCCTCGGCGACC
>CAMVLT010000045.1 GCA_947168395.1 uncultured Prevotellaceae bacterium
CCCGCGACCCCAACCTTGGCAAGGTTGTGCTCTACCAACTGAGCTATTTCCGCGTCTTCTTCGAAGACTTAACATTTTCGGCTGCACTCGGCATAAAGTAAACTATCTGCGCTCGTTTGTACGAAA
This sequence comes from uncultured Prevotellaceae bacterium, assembly GCA_947168395.1. Classification (GTDB taxonomy): domain Bacteria; phylum Bacteroidota; class Bacteroidia; order Bacteroidales; family Bacteroidaceae; genus Prevotella. The sequence continues at coordinate 127 of CAMVLT010000045.1, forward strand.
AATCTGCTTTTCTTCGGCTATCTCTCTCGATTGCGGGTGCAAAGGTAATGCTTTTTTTGGAACTGACAAAACTTTTCGCCATTTTTTTTCAAAAAAAGTTTCTTACCCTTCTTTTTCCCCATCATTTCTCACCCTACACCTTATATATTATTAAATGATTATCCGTATGTATCCGATAACGCCCCGAAGGGGCAATGAGCCATCAGTCCAGGGCAGCGCCCTGGGTGACAGGACGTTTAAGCACCGCCCTGAAAGGGCAAAAGCTTTTAAGACCGTGCCCTCAACAAGTTCCTGAAATAGCGCTCACCGCAATCATCAGTCCATACGGCTACGGTAATCTTCGTAGCCAAATTGGCGCAGGATTTCGAGTGTACCGTCCTCATGGAGCATGCCGATAGCAGGGTGCGAAATGCCGTTGAAGGTGTTGGTCTTGACGGTGGTGTAGTGAATCATGTCCTCGAAAATCACCTCCTCGCCCACCTGCAACTCGTGGTCGAACTGCCAAAAGCCCATAAAGTCGCCGCTGAGGCAGCTGTTGCCGCCGAGGCGATAAAGGAATTGGCAATTGGCAACTGACAATTGATAATTGGCCGGCTCAATATGGGTGGCAAACCTGACATCGGGGTAGTACGGCATTTCGAGACAGTCAGGCATGTGGCAGGTGAAGCTGACGTCCAAGATGGCCGTTTGGATGCCCTTGTCCTCCACCACGTCCACCACATGGCTCACCAAGGGTCCCGTCTGCCAAGCGAAGGCACTGCCGGGTTCCAAGATGATTTTCAGCCACGGGTAGCGGTCGTGCAGTCCCTTTAATATATAAATAAGGTGGGAAACATCGTAGTCACGGCGCGTCATCAGGTGGCCTCCGCCTAAGTTCAGCCACTTCAGTTGAGGGAACCAACGGGCAAACTTCGCCTCAATATGCACAAGGGTACGCTCCAAGACGTCGGCTCCGCTCTCGCAGTGGCAGTGGCAGTGAAAGCCCTCGATGTCGTTGGGCAGCTGCAAGGGGAGTTTGTCGGACGTGACGCCAAACCGGGTGCCGGGGGCACAGGGGTTGTACAGAGCGGTGCCTACCTCGGAATACTCAGGATTGATGCGCAGGCCGATGGAGACGCCCTGCCCCACCATACGGTGGAAACGCTCGTACTGCGAAAGGGAGTTGAAGGTAAGGTGCGAGGAACAGCGGACGATGTCGTCGAACTCCGCGTCGGTGTAGGCAGGAGAATAGGTGTGCGCCCGTTCCCCGAACTCCTCGAAAGCCAAGCGTGCCTCGCTGAGCGAGCTTGCCGTCGTGGAGCGTATGTACTCCCTGAAGATGGGGAAAGTCTTCCACAGTGCGAAGGCCTTGAAGGCCAAAATGATTTCCACGTCAGCTTGCCGGGCTACGTCGGCTATCAGCTGCAAGTTCCTGCGCAGCCGTGCCTCCTCTATAATATAAATAGGTGTATTCGGTGTCATTGGCTCAATTTTTCGGCAAAGATACGAAATAATTGAGAATTGGCAATTGATATTGATAATAAATTCGTAATTTTGCACCCCGAATTCCAAACATAAGGAAAAAAGAGTGATGGAAAATTCGAAAATGCAGGCTCACGGAGCCATACTTTTAGCCAACACCATCTTCGGCCTTGGCGTACCTGTCACGAAACTGCTGTTGGAGGATTGGGTGTCGCCGATGACCTATATGGCCACACGCAGCCTTGGTGCAGCCGTCGTCTTTTGGCTCATCGCAGCCTTCATGAAGCCCGAGAAAGTGGAGCGTCGCGACCTGATGGTCATCATGCTCGGCGGCCTGATGGGCTTTGTGGTGTCGCAGACGCTGACCGCCGAGGCGCTCAACTACACAAGTCCCGTCTACTTCTCGCTCATTGCCACGCTGACGCCTGTGGCGGTGATGCTGATGGCAGCACTGTTCATCGGTGAGCGCATCACGGGCCTGAAGTTCCTCGGCGTGCTGTTGGGCATAGCCGGTGCCGTGCTGATGGTGGTCATGGGACAGACGTCAGGGTCGGGTTCCAACGATCTGTTGGGCATCACGTTGGCCATCCTGAGCGTGCTGACGTGGGCCGTCTACATGATTATCACGCGCAAGGTGGCACAGAAATACTCGCCCGTGACACAGATGAAGTACGTGTTCCTCGTATCGGCCATCGTCACCGTACCGTTGGCATGGCCCGAACTGTCGGAGCAACGTCTCTACTCGGCTGCCACCTTCGGGTGGGACGGAGCGTTGGAGATGGCGTTTATCGTGCTCATGGCCACGGTGTTAGGCTACTTCCTGATACCCTACGCCATGAAGTACCTCAGTGCCACGACGGTGAGCATCTACACCAACCTTCAGCCGATGGTGGCCTCGTTTGTGGCCATAGCCATCGGTCAGGACCGCCTGACGTGGGACAAGCCCGTAGCAGCCGTCCTCGTGCTGCTCAGTGCCTACATTGTCACGGTGGTGACGACCAAGGCCGAAACGTTAAAAAACGACAAGGCGTGAAATAATTGATAATTGATAATTGATAATTGATAAATATTTTGTATCTTTGCAACCAATAAGAACAAGATAGCGCATGAAGCTCATTATCATGACGAAATCCACGTTCTTCGTGGAAGAAGACAAGATACTGACCACGCTCTTCGAAGCGGGGCTTGACAATCTCCACCTGTACAAGCCGGGGTCTGAGCCTGTCTATTCGGAACGGCTGCTGACGCTGCTGCCCGAGGACTACTACGGCAAAATCACGGTTCACGACCACCTCTACCTGAAGGAGGAGTTCAAGCTGAAGGGCATACACCTGAACGACTGCCACACGGAGCCGCCCATCGGCTACCGGGGCAACGTCAGCCGCACCTGCCACAGCACCGACGAGCTGAGGGAGGCCAAGAAGCGTTCCAACTACGTGTTCCTGAAGACGCTGTTCGACAGCCAAAGCAACCCCGCCGACAAGTCGACGCTGACCATGCAGCAGCTCGTTGACGCCTCGGACCGGGGGCTGATTGACCGTAAGGTGTACGCTATGGGCGGCATGAACCTCGACAACATCAGCACAGCCAAGGACTTGGGCTTCGGGGGCGTCGTCATCTGCGGCGACCTGTGGAACCGCTTCGACATTACGGGTGGCCACGACTACAAGGCCCTCATCAGTCACTTCGAGAAACTCAGAAAAGCAGTAAGCTGAAACACTATACAGAAATTATGGAAAACAACTACATGGTCTTCTCGGGAACAGCCACACGCTATCTCGCAGAAAGAATTTGCCAAAGCTTGGGTTGCCCGCTCGGACAGCTTCTCATCACCAAGTTCTCTGACGGCGAGTTTGCCGTCAGCTACGAAGAGTCCATTCGCGGACGCGACATCTTCCTTGTGCAATCGACCTTCCCCAACAGCGACAACCTGATGGAGCTGCTCCTGATGATTGACGCCGCCAAACGCGCCTCGGCCCACACCATCAACGCCGTGATACCCTACTTCGGGTGGGCACGTCAGGACCGCAAGGACAAGCCCCGCGTCAGCATCGGCGCCAAGCTCGTGGCCGACCTGCTCAGCGTGGCGGGTGTGAACCGCGTCATCACTATGGACCTGCACGCCGACCAAATTCAGGGCTTCTTCGACGTGCCCGTCGACCACCTCTACGCCTCGGGCGTCATCATGCCCTACCTGAAGAGTCTCAACTTGGACAACCTCGTCATTGCCTCGCCCGACGTGGGCGGCTCTAAGCGCGCCAACACCTACGCCAAGTACTTGGGCTGCCCGTTGGTGCTGTGCAACAAGACGCGGGCGCGTGCCAACGTCGTATCGTCGATGCAGATTATAGGCGACGTGGCAGGCAAGAACGTTGTCATCGTCGACGACATGGTCGACACGGCAGGCACCATCTGCAAGGCAGCCGACGTGATGAAGGAGGCAGGAGCCAAGACCGTGCGCGCCTGTGCCTCGCACTGCGTCATGTCGGGTCCCGCAAGCGACCGTGTGCAGGAATCGGCCCTTGAGGAAATCGTCTTCACCGACTCCATTCCCTACACCCGCCGCTGCGACAAAGTGAAGCAGCTCTCGGTGGCCGACATGTTTGCCGAAGCCATCCGCCGAGTCATCGACAACAAGAGCATCTCCGACCTCTACATCATCTGACGCATGAGACTCCTCGGCAGCACACTCATCGGACTGACCGCCCTGACCCTTATAGTCACCGCGTGTCAGTCCGACCTTTGTACCATCAGGGGCGAGGCACGGCCCTTTGCCGACGGCACCCTGCTATGCCTCACGCCCGACCTCAACGCCGACACTGCCGACTGCGACACCATCAGCATCGTTGACGGACGGTTCACCCACACCGCCACCGCCACCACCCCCCTACTCTGCCGACTCTACGCCCCCTCGTGCCCCGACGCCTCGGTACTGCTGTTCACCGAGCCGGGCAACATCTACGTCGAGCTGTCGCCACAGGCAGGCCACTCCCGCGTCTCGGGCACCAAGACCAACAACCAATGGCAGGCCCTGTGCGACACTGTGGCCCGCTACGACCGCCTGCTGCGCTCGCTTGCCTCCACACACCGCGACTCGCTCAGTCCCCGTGCTACCACCACACAAATGGAGCGCAACTTTGACACTTTGACACAACGCATCCGCGAGGCTGCCGAGCGCAACAGGGACAACGCCCTCGGGCGGTTCATCATTGAGCGGTTCACGCCCTGAGCGTCCCCGCTTGGTCACAGGGGATGTAGCCAAACGGAGACGGGCGTGTTGCTTCAGAACAGAAGGTTGACTGCGCATGTGTTGTCGGCATCGTTCTCGGCTATGCTGTACGTCACGTTGTGACGGTCGCCGATGTTCTCGATACAGACCTGTCGCCACGCCACGTTCGAGCGTGCCAAGTCTTGAATCAACTGTTGAAACATCATGCATGCTGACGACGTGTCGGCACACTCAATGGTGTGCTCAGTGCCTTTTTTGAAGGCGAAAATAAAGTCTTTCATGATTCTGTTACTACTTTGTTTTTTCTGTACAGTGTCTTCTCGCCCTTGTTGCGGCTGTCGCTGACCTTCACTGCGAGGCCTTTCCTGACGAACCTGTTGACTTTTGAACGGGCACTGACTTCAGTCATGTTGAACGCAACCTGCACGTCGGCCGTCGTGAATTCGTCAGGCAGCTGAGCGAACTTGTCGGCTGTTGCGTCCTGAAGGTTCAGTGGCGCATAGTACTCATTCTCCTTGACCCTGTTTGCCTGAATGTATTTGCCGATGAAGTAGTACCACTGAGTCTCGCGGGCGAAGTCCATAATCCACTCGCACAATTCCTCATCTGTCTCGTCGATGGTGAAAGTGTCGGGACAGCGGTAGTAGCCGTCAGCGTCCTTCACCATCTGATCCCAATGGCGCAAAATGATGGAGCTTGCCGACAGGTTGAAGCCGTAGGATGCGGCCCGTCGCACTATCTGCACCATTGCGTTAGCCTTGGCCTTGTCCGGCTCGGCTGCTGCCTCTTGGTGGACTTTTTTGGAATATTCGTAGATGAAGAGGACTAACCTTTTGAACCCGTTTTCGCCACCGAGCAGTCCCCTCACCTTGTAGAGCTTGCTTGCGGCGTCCTTCAGCCACTGCTTGCGCTCCGTGTCAGGATTCATGTCCAAGGAGCACATCTCGATGTCGTCGGGGAATGGCGCGATGATGCTGCGTGCCGAGTGGCCGTTCTCCACTTCCGCGCACGGGAATTTCTCGTTCAGCGCACTCTCGGTGCCTGTCACCACGAAGTTCCACGCGCAAGGTCCGTTGTAAATCTTCGCGTCGCTGTTCTTGGTGGAATAGCTGACCGTCTCGTTGTAGAAAGCCGCCACCTCTAAGTCGTGCTTGTTGAAGTACTGATCCCTGCTCTTGTTGTTCACAGCCGCCAACTCTTCCGAGAACGTGAACAGATGCAGCGTCAGTTTCTTGCCGTCGACAATATCGTGATTATCGTCCTGCTGTTCCATGAACTTGGCGCTCGTGGTCGTGTTTCCCATGATGGGGTTGGGCAGATGTGGTTTCGCCGTCAACTCTTTGCCGCTTTCCATCCACCTGTTGTATTCCTCAACCGCCTTGTCGCTAATCTCCTTCAAGGGCGTCGTGAGCAGCTCTACCAACGACTTGATGCTGCCTTTTCCCGAGCCTGACGGGCCAATGATGTAGGCCTGCGAGTTAAGTCGGCTATCTCGCGGCCTTCCGTCCGAGTCGAAAAAATCGTAGTGGGCGCGCGTCAGCAGCGTTGCCTCGACCGTGGCTTCGGCCACGAAAAAGGCGGGCACTTTGCCGGGCCGCTGTTGCCCGAACGACCGCCGCAAGTTTTCGAAGTGCTCCGACAGTTGCAACAGCCTCTCGCCGTATCGTGCGACAATCTCCTTCATCTGCTGCCTTGTGTGCGCGCCGCCGCTGTATTTGTCGTCAGGGACTTGTGTGGCCGTGCGCGCCGCCTTCCGCAGTTCGTAGTATGAAGCGCCGCAGCGCCTCTTGATGGCGTCGTTCATCGCGGCCGTCAGGTTGTACCGCTCGCCTTTCGCCTCAGCCTCGTCCACGCGCTTTGCTCCGTCGTCGACCAACCGCTCCAACGTGTCGCTCGTGTCCTCATCCAAGTAGTCGTTCAGGCACTCCAATTGGCTCAGCACGTCCTTTGCCCGCTCACGGTTATGGTCGCACATGATGTAGACGTCGGCTGCCGTCGTCAGGTACGTGTCGTGGCGGAATCCTTCCTCAGGCGGCGTGACGAACCGCGCTTTCAGTATTTCCGCCACCGTGCAGCCGCCAATGCTGTAGCCGCAGTCGGCTGCCGACTCGGTCTTTTCGGTCTTGTCGGCCTCAGGCTTGCTCACCTTCACCTTCACCTCCACCGTCTCGGTCTTTTCGGTCTTGTCGGCCTTCGGGTCGTAGAACTTGTGGCACAGGGGTTCGGTTTTCTTCTCGCGATAAGATTGCTCGTACAGTTCCGCGAACTCAGGGTCGTAGTAGCTAAACAACTCTTCTTCGTCGATGTAGAAGATGTTCTCCACCGTTGGCGGAATCGAGAGATGAATCACGTCGCGACATTTCGGGTCAAGATACTCGTAGAGACCTGTCAGTTGGGCGTCAGCTATCTGATTGTCGGCAACGTTGCCCACCTTCGGGTTGGCCTTGACAATGAGCCGCAGCCCGTGGCCGCCTATGGTCTTGTAGGCGAACAATACTCGCGAGCGTACCTCAGGGGTCTGCTCCACCTTCTGCCAAGCCTCCTCGGGCGTGCAGGGCAGGTGGTCGTAGTCCTCCATCACGCAGCCGTTGATGTGGCAGTTCTCAAGCTTTCGCTCGTTGTTGTCGAACCCGCAGCACATCGGCGCCACGACGCTTGCGCGATGCTTCACGAAGTCACGGAACGTCCTCAGCCGCTTCTCCACTGACATGGCCTTGTGCTTCGCAAGCCCGTCGGGGTCATTGGGGAAACATTCGTCTTGGTTCTTAGGGTTGGTGAACACCGCGTAGAATTGTTTCACGACGGAGTCGTCGTCCTCAAGCACCCACCTCATGCGCTCTTCTTCGCCACTCTCAAGAGCAGCGGTACAGGGTGCAACAATTGTGGTGCGCGTCCTGTGTTTCTCATCTTTCATGGCTTTCCAAAAATCTGCCTTTGAAAGTTTCTTCCCTGTGCGGGAGTTCGTGCAGCTTTCAAACTGCATCATGCCACCTTTTTGTGGCTGATTTGAAGACATTACATGCTTCATAAAAAAACTGATGTGATTTCAGGAGTCTTAAATATTATGCTCCTGACTTTTTTTGTCTTACCACGCAATGAGATGCGCAGCGTATGAAAACATTAGAGCCTTGGGAGTTTGTAGAGTCCCTTTCGCGGCTCGTTTTTTGTTTTCGGGTGCAAAGTTAATACAAAATTTTGAAACGGCCAAACTTTTTTTTAGTTTTTTTTCGATTTTTTTTGAGATTGTGCTTTTTTGAACGAAAAAAAACGGTACCCCTCACTCGGTGGGCGGGGGTACTGCTTGCTTGCCCGTGGCCTGATTTAACTTTTTTTAAGGTTCAGACGGCTGCGACCCGTTGCCTTGCGCCAAAGCCAAGCTTGCGATGGGCACGCGCGTCTGATAACGCTTCACCTTGCCGTCGACTGTCACCTTGTTGACGGTGATGAGGTCGCGCATCTCGAAGACGCAGTTCTGCTTCAGGTTCCTTGAGGTCAGCTCCTCGCCCTTGGCTCCCTCGGGCAGGAAGCGCAGGTGGACGCCCTCAATATGCACGTTGGGGTCGTAGACCAACGGCGCCTCCACACCACCTTTTTTATTTTCTATGGTAGGATAGAAGGTGCCCAAGCCTTCGAGCTTGACGGGCTGTCCCTGACAAATCAGTTCCTTCATGCACGAGACTATGTTCTGTAGTACCAACACCATCATCTCGTAGGTGGTCAGCTTGCCGTGCTCTGACAGGTGCTTTGCGAAGCCCTTGAGGTTCAGCGGCTCCTTCGTTTCAGCCTCACCGAAGTACATGCCGTAGGTTCGGGAGGCCGAGTTGGTGTCCTTCTTCAGGTTCACCTGAAAAGTGATTTCATTTCTTGCCATGATTTTTTTACGTTTTCTTGCCTATAAATAGTCGGCCCACTGCGAAAACGACTTTTCCTTACGGTTGTCGGTCGGTTTGTCGGCACCAAAGGGGGGGTGTTGCCCTATCCCCCCTCCTCCTTCCCCCGACTGCACCGCATCAAAGCATCGTTGTTGCATTGTGGCATTGTGTCGTTTGTTTTGTGGGGGGCAGCGTTAACGCTGTCGGGGGGCCAACTCTGATCTATAGGTATGATCTATATATAATATATAAATGATCTATTATATATATCTAGTATTCTAGTATATATATCTAGTATATTATTACCTATTATATATTTTAGTAGAATGGACTTAGGCTTAACCCCTGTGTGACAGAACGGTATATGACACAATGCCACAATGCCATAATTCCCCCTACTTGGCCACGAGCATGCAGCCAAGGACTATCAGCAGCACGCCCGCCCACCGAGTGAGGGGCACTGTTTCGTTGAAGAATAGTATGGCGGCGAACATGCCGAAGACGTAGCTGAGGCTTATCATGGGGTAAGCCATGCTGAAGGGGAAGGTCCTGACGATGTACAGCCACAGGGCTGTGGCGCAGGCGTAGCAGAGGCCGCAGCCGAGCAGCCACCAATTGGTGAGGTTGCGCACGAAGCAGTCGAGGGTCCACGTGAAGTTGCCCATCCTGAGCAGCGCAAACTTCAGCAGCACCTGCCCGCCGCAGAGCAGCAGTGACTGAACGACGCCAAGGAGCAGTATTCTCATCATCATCATCAACTTATTTGGTAGAGTGCGTTGGCAGGGTCGGTAGTGAGCATGATGGCGCGCGAGGCGGCAAGCGGCGGTTCCACGTCGGCGTGGCGCAGGGCGTCGGCCCACGTGGGGGTCAGCTCGTCGTTGACCACGACCAATGCCGTGCTGATGTCGCCCAACCTGAGTTGGGTCAAGGCGTCGTTCATTGCGGCCTCGTGCGAGAGTGGGCCGTGGCTGTAGGTGGTGTTGTAGCCGTGGCAGTGGTGGCGCTCGGCTATGAGTGCGGCTATGGTGTTGTGGGTGCTCTGCATGAAGTTGGTGGGCGACAGTGGCTGCTGCTCGCTCGCCGTTTGCAGCTGACGCAGGAACTTCTCGGTGTTGTCGATGCAGCCGTAGCGGGTGGCGCTGATGATGGCGTCGGGGCACGCGACGCCCGACAGTTGCATGGCCTGCTCGGCGGTGACTATGGCGCGCTTCAGCAGCTTGCCCATGCGTCGGCTCTCCAAGGGGCTGAGCCATTGGCGGAAGTCGGGGTCGGCAGTGGCGGATATGCCGCAGTCGGCTTTCACGTAGACGGGCTGCCGCAGCTCATGGGTCTCATGGGCCTCATGGGTGTCATGGGTCTCACGGGCTATGATGAGGCTGCTGTCGTTGCCGCCGAACCCGAAGGCGTTGACCATCACGGTGGCGCCCTGCTGAAGCTCCAACAGGGCTATGACAGCCGCTACGCTGCCTGCTGCACTCGTGGTGTGGCCCGTCAGCCGCTTGGTGGCGTGCAGCTCGGGCAGGCTGTCGGTCCCGAACACGCGCTGAAGGGCGGTCAGCTCGGTGGCGTCGTTGTTGGGGGTGCCCGTTCCGTGGGTGTGTACCGCACTGATGTCGGCGGGCTTTAGCTGGGCCATCGCGAGTGCCTTCCGCATGGCGAGGCAGGGGCCTTCGCCGTTGTCCGATGTACGGGTCTGATGGTAGGCGTCGCAGGCGTTGCCGTAGCCTGAGATGCAGGCAAGTGGCGTGGCGTTGCGCCGTCGTGCCGAGCTGAGTGTCTCGACGACCAAGTAGGCCGCGCCCTCGCCGAGGTTCAGTCCCGCCCGGTCGTCGCTGAACGGTCGGCACACGTCGTGGTCGAGTATCATGAGCGAGCGGAATCCGTTCAGGTGGAAGCGCGTCAGGCACTCGCTGCCGCCCACCACGGCCACCTCGGTCTGCCCGCTGCGTATGAGGTTGCAGCCGCTGATGATGGCGTTCATGGCCGACGAGCAGGCTGTGGACACGGTGGTGGCCCACGCGAAGAAGTGGCCGAAGTGGCGGGCTATCAGGCCGGTGGTGCTGCCGCAGTCGTGAATGGCTGCGTAGTGTGCGTGGGGGCCGCCCGCAAGGTACTCGTCGTAGTAGTCCTCGGTGAGGTCCATGCCGCCCACGGTGGTGCCGTTGACGAGAACTGAGGGTCGAGAGTCGAGGGTCGAGAGTCCGGCCTGTTGCAGGGCTTCGGCTACGGCCATGATGCCCAACAGCGAGGTGCGGTTGGCGGGTTGGTCGGCGGCTATGCCGAGCCTCGCCCTCAGCTCGTCGTTGCTCAGGGGCACCTCGCCCACGGGGTAGTCGCGCAGCAGGGTGTGGAGGTATCGCGGAGCGGGGCCGACGCCCGTGCGATGGTGGCGCAGGGCGTCCAAGGTCGAAGCCTGCCCGACACCGAGTGCCGAAACGATGCCCGCGCCCGTTATGACAATAGGTTCAGCCATGCTTCCTGATGTAGTCGGCCATAGTGTTGACACTCTTGAATATCTCCTTGCCCTCGGCAGGGTCCTTGATTTTGATGCCGTAGCTGCGCTCCATCATGACGATGAGTTCCAAGGCGTCGATGCTGTCGAGTCCGAGTCCCTCGCCAAAGAGAGGTGCGTCGTCGTCGATGTCGTCGGGCCGCATGTCCTCCAAGTTCAGCACCTCAATCATCTTTTTCTTTAATTCCAATACCATATCTTCCATGTTGTCAAGTGTTTATTGCGGTTTTACAATATGAGTAATTCCATAGCTGCCTCGTAGCGCTTGGGGTCGATGTAGTCCACCCATCCGCTGATGATGCTGCCCGTGCAGTTGTCGGCCAAGGTAGTAGCGACGACGCTCAAAATGAGGGCGGGTTCGTAGTGGTCGAGTGCGTAGTAGGCGGTCTCGCCGTGGTAGTGGTTGCGCAGGGCTATCTCGCCCGCCACCATGTTGGGCAGGGTATAGACGAACACCGAGGGCGAGGGGAAGTATCCCTTTGGGCCGTCTGTCGTGGCCTGAAAGCGGCGGTCGCTCACGATGGAGCCGTTGCGCCCGAACACCACCACGGCACGGTCGGAGGAGTGCTCGTGACGGTCGCCCTCGGCACGCAGCAGCAGTTCGGAGGCGAGAAATCCCAACTTGGTGGGTGCGTCCATCTTGAAATACTTGGGGTAGTCGTTGACGTAGGTGCGGTACAGCTCGGTGAGCAGAGCCGCCCCACGGGCCGACGTGGCCAACGTGCTGCCGCTGACCTCAACGCCCGAGGGCGTTATACATATCCATTGCTTTTTCTTCATATCTTCTCAATTCTTTCAAACACCATTGCCGCATTGCCCCCGCCGAAGCCCGAAAGCAGCTTCAGGAACGACTGCTTGGTGGTGGGACTGTTGGTGGCCGACACCGAGATGGGGTTCGACACGCCTAACTCGTGAAATCCACGGGTGCCGAGAATGTTGCCACGGTCGACGGCACGCATCGACAGAATGGTCTCCAACACGCCTGCCGCCCCCATTGTGTGGCCGTAATAGCCCTTCAGCGAGTTGACGGGCACGCCGAGCAGTCCCGCACGGGCGAGTGCCACCGACTCCATCTCGTCGTTGAACAGCGTGGCCGTGCCGTGAGCGTTGACAAAGGCCAAGCTGTCAGCCGACAGGTCGCCCATAGCGGCGCGTATGGCCATGTAGCAGCCCTCGCCCTTGGGCGAAGGGGCCGACACGTGGTGGGCATCGTTGCGCACGGCCCCGCCCGCACAGACCCACATAGCCTCGTCCTCGTCCTCGTTGCCAAAGCCTACGTAGGAGGAGGAACGGTAGATGATGGTGGCAGCAGCCTCGCCGAGGTTCAGCCCGCAACGCTCGATGTCGAACGGACGACACTCAACGGGCGACAGGGCCTTGAGCGACCCGAAGCCGCTGACGATGAAGCGCGACAGCACGTCGGCACCGCAGACGATGGCCGTGTCGCAGTAGCCGCCCTCCAACAGCCGCAGGGCCATGAGCTGAGCCGACAGCCCACTGATGCAGGCGTTGCTCACCACAAGGGGCTGACGGCGGAAACCGAAGCAGGAGGCTATGTGCTGAGCAGCAGCCCCCAACGCCACACGGGGCGCAACAGGATGGCCGCTGCCGAGCAGGCCCACGTTGCCCTTGGTGGTCGAGAGGATGAACAGCAGCCCCTCGGAGCGGACGTCGACGTCGGCACGCGCCAAGGCACGGTCAATCGAGGCAATGGCAATGCGCTCGAAGGGTGTACAGCCCTCGGCTGACTCGACAGCGGGCCAATCGAAGAGCGAGGCGGTGAACGGCTCAGGCACGCCCAACATGCCGCCGTCATACTTACGGAGCATACTGCGGCCCTTGTAGACGGCAAGATAGTTGCTGTCGGTCGTCGGGCCAAGGGGGGAGTAGATGTTATCGGCTATCTTCTGTATCATTGCGTCATTGTGTCATTGTGACACCCGCTTTTTCCACTCGGCGTAGAAGTCGGGGTTGGTCCATATCAATTGGTAGTTCTTGTCCATAAACACCTGCACGGAGCGGCCCGAGGCCATCAGCTCGTCGGTGTCGGGGTCGTGTATCTCGTAGTCGAATATAATCTTGGCAGCCTCCGTGGGACGGTAGATGATGTCAATGCGCGGACGCATGCCGTAGGTGATGGGCCGACGGTAGTGGAACTCCATGTCGACCAACGGGGCGTAGTAGCCGTTGTCGGCTATGCGCGTGTACTCTAACTGATACTTGCGCCCGAACTCCTCGCGGGCGTCCTCGAAGTAGAGCATGTACGAGCCGTGCCACACCACGTTCATCGAGTCGACCTCGCTGAAACGGATGTCCAATATCTTCGATGCTTTCAGTTCTTTCATATTCATTTCACTTCTATGTCACTTAATGCTATTTTCATCTCGGCGGTGACGATGACCTCGTCCCCCACCCTGACGGTGGCGTTGACCAACGTCAGCCTCATCACCTCCTGCAACACCTCGACGCTCGTGGTCAGCAACTCGCCGACGCGGGGCGTGCGCAGCACCTGAAGGTTCTTGATGCCGCCGATGTAGCCGAGCCTGACGCGCTGACGGTAAATGTAGCGGTTGATGTAGCCCATGCGGGCAGCGCAGGTCTGAGCTATGTTCTCGACCAAGGCGCAGGGGTTCAGGTGGCCGTCGGCCTCGGTGAAGAGGTTGTCGGCGCGCACCGTCAGCTGCGTGGTGGTCACCGTCTCGTCGAAGTGGGTCAGACGGTCAATCATCACAAACGGCGGGCACTGAGGCAGCAGCGTCAGCACGTCAATACGGCTCAGTTCACTATCGGTCATGGTTCCAAAAATCGTAATAGTTAAACCACTGTTCAGGGTACTCGTCCAACACCGACTCCACCTCGCGGGCAAAGGCCTGAGCCAAGCAGGTGGCCCGTGCCTGACGGTTGCCCGAGGGCGGTGCCGTGGCCGTAATCTCGCGGATGTACACCTTGTAGCGGCGGGCCGCCGTCTTCATCACAAAGATGGCGAGCGTGGGCAGACCGCGCTGTAGGGCCATAGCGAAGGGACCCAACGGGAAGCGCGCAGGGCAGCCCATGAAGCTGCACTCAACGTACTTCGACGAGCCGAAGATGCGGTCGGCGGGGATGCTCAGTATCTCGCCCTCCGACAGTGCCTCGTTCATCACATAGATGTGCGACATGTCCGCGCTGACGGGTATCATGCGGATGTTGTTCTTCGAGAGTATGCGGTTGCGGTTCTCCATCACCTCCTTGGCCTCGCCCGAATAGATGAGCGCGTTGTAACGCTTCTCGGCACGGAAGGCGTAGCCCGCCAACTCGTAGTTGCCCACATGGCAGCTCAGTATGATGAAGCCCTGACTGCCGCGCGACAGCTCCTGAAAGCGGTCGTAACCCTCCAAGTCGAAGTGGAACTGCTCGCCTGCGTAGGTGGCAAAGCGGTCGAGGATAACCTGCCCGAAGCGGTAGTGGTTCCTGTAGACGTTGAGGAACGACCTGCACACGCCGCAGCCACGACGCCGACGGAAGTATCGGTACATGGAGATGTAGCCCTGATGAGAGAACACCATGTAGAAGGGTACGGCAAATATGGCCATGCCCAAATACACGAAGCGCAGGTTCAGGTACTTGAACGAGTTCTTCAGCATGCGGTGCATCCACGGCATTCCGTCGGTGTTGCCGTGCCACTCTCCGTGTTCCAACTGTTCCACGACGCTACTTTACCTTTACTTCAATATAATCCATGAATTGACTGAGCGTCTTGACGTTAGCCATCTCTTCGGGCTTAATCTTGAAGCCGAACTTCTTTTCCACTATGACTACGATGTCAACGAAGTCGAGGCTGTCGATGCCCAAGTCTTCCTTCAGCTGAGCGTCAGCCGCTATCTTCTCCTCGTCAATTTCCAAATCGTCGATGAGGAACTCCCTCACCTTCTCTTCAATCTCTGTTCTTTCCATATCGTTTAATGCTTAACTCTTAATTTCAGAATACTGTGTCCCTGTCCCAAGTTGTCGTAGATGGCCTCCACCTCCAACCCGGCCTCACGGATGAGCCGCACCAAGTCGTCGGTGTTGTACATCTTCGAATTGCCGTTAGCCATCGCCGTGAAGTAGAGACTCGTCATCGTCAGGCAGAAGGCCGCCGTCTCGAAACGTTGGCGGTCCCACAGCGTCTCCATGATGTAGAGACGGGTGCCGGCATCCATGATGCGCGCCGCACGCTGCAAGATGCTGCGTATCTCGTCCTCGGCAAAGCAGTCGAGGAATTGGCTCATCCAAATGGCGTCGTAGTGCTTGTCCGTCGGGAAGGCGGTGGCAGGGTCCAACAGGTCGGCGGCAAAGGCGTCTATTCGCTCGGAGCCTGCCTTGCCTGCCGTCTGCTGACGCATCATCTGAACCTGTCCGGGCAGGTCCATGACGGTGACGCCCACCTCCGTATCGTAAGCCACGCATTGAAGTGCCCAACGGCCCGTGTTGCCGCCCACGTCGAGCAGCGTCTTGGGCTTGTCGGCAAACACCACTTCGAGTGCCTGACGGAACGAGCTGTCAGAGTAGAAGTGGTCGAAGGCAAACCAACTCTTCTTAGCCTCTTCGGGCAACTGCGACAGCCCCTCGTAGATGGTAGGCCACGGACCGAAGTGCCGCAGTCCGGCGGGCGTGCCCTCGGTCAGTGCCTCCTCCAAGTGGAACATGCCTTCGTAGTTCACGTCGTGGTTGAAGTCTATGTTCACGCGGGTGGCAGGATCGTTTATCAGAAACCACCCCGTCTTGGCCAACGTGAAGCGTTCGGTCTCAGGGTCCACAAGTACGGTTCCTATGCAGAGCGAGGCCTCCATGAGGCACTTCACCGCGTAGGTCGTCAGACCCGTCTGCTCAGCCACTTCGCCAATGGTCAGGCCATTGCTGCTGTCGCGCAGCAGGTCGAGTACGCCAAACTTCAGCATCAGCCGTGAGGCTTGGAACACCACGGGTCCCCAAGCTATCCACTCGGCCAACCGCTGTGCCTCGCGGGCCGACAGCCGCTCTTTACTATATGCCTTTTCTAAGGCGGGTGATAAGTTCATCTTCTCAATCTGTCAATTTCCTCAATACCAATGCGCTGTTCGTACCGCCGAAGCCGAAGGAATTGCTGAGCACCGTGTTCACTTCCGTTTCAACGGTCGTGGTGGCCAAGTTCAGCTTCTCGGAGTAGGCATCGGGATGTTCAAAGTTCACGTTCGGTGCCACAAACGAGTGCTGCATCATCAGGATGCTATAGACGGCCTCCGAGGCTCCCGCCATCCAACATTCGTGCCCCGTCAGACCCTTGGTCGACGAGATGAGCGCACGCTTGCCGTCAAACAGCCGTCCGAGTGCCATCGCCTCAAACTGATCGCCCTGCGGCGTTGAGGTGGCGTGAGCGTTCACGTAGTCAATGTCGTCAACCGTCAGCCCCGCATCGTCCAAGGCACGGCTCATGGCTATGTAGCACCCCTCGTCGCTCGGCTGCGAGATGCCTCCACCGTTCGACGAGAAGCCGTAGCCCGCTACCTCGGCAACGATATGGGCACCACGGGCCACCGCGCTGTCGTAGTCCTCCAACAGCAAAGCCGCCGCACCGCCTGAGGGAATCAGGCCGTCGCGGTCGCGGTCGAAGGGACGCGAAGCCTTCGTAGGCTCGTCCATCCGCTTCGAAAATGCTCCGAGGGCATCGAAGGTTGCCATCGAGTAGAAGTTGGTCTCCTGTGCTCCGCCCACCAACACGCGGTCTTGCAGCCCCTGCTTGATAAGCAGATAGCCGATGCCTATGGAGTGGCTGCCGCTTGCACAGGCTGCCGAGATGGTGAAGTTGATGCCACGCAGGTGGAAGATAGTGCTCAGGTTCATGTTCACCGTCGAGTTCATCGATTGGAATATCAGTCCCGAACCCAACAGCTCGGAGTCGTGCTTCTCGGCCATGATGTTGGCAGCCTCTATCACGGGCTTCGCACTTGAGTCGTTGCCAAATATCACGCCTACCTCATGCTGTAGCAGGAAGTCGTCGTCAACGCCTGCCTGTCCGAAGCACTCGCGGGCTGCCATATAGGCATACTCAGCCTCCTCCGACAGTCCGACGCGCATTCGCCGGTGCAGCAGTCCCTTCAACGCAGGCTGCTGCACGATGCCCGTCAGGGCCGACTGATAACCATATTCTATACGCTGCGGGTCAACACCTATCCCTGAGCGTCCTTCGTATAGTGATTCTCTTACTTCTTCAAGGTTTGTTCCTAAGCATGACCAAATGCCCATGCCTGTAACCACCACTCTTCTTCCCATTTCTCTATTGACGATTAAGTATACAGGCCTCCGTTGATGGAAATAGCCTGTCCCGTAATGTAAGCTGCTTCATCGCTTGCCAAGAACGCCACCAAGGCAGCCACCTCTTCGGGCTTGCCGAAGCGTCCTGCGGGAATCATCTTGGCCAACTCAGCTTCGTTCAGGTCGCTTGTCATGTCGGTGGCAATGAATCCCGGTGCTACGGCATTGACCGTCACACCACGCGCTGCCACCTCCTGCGCCAATGCCTTGGTGGCACCTATCAGCGCAGCCTTGGCAGCCGAGTAGTTGGTCTGTCCGGGCAGTCCCTTCAAGCCTGAGAGCGAGGTCATGTTGATGATACGTCCGCCACGTCGGCGCGGCATCATGTGCTTCAGCAGCCTACGGGTGATATAAAAGAAACCGTCAAGCGTCGTGTCAATCACACGGTGCCAATCATCGTCACCCATCATGAACATCATGCCGTCGCGGCGTATGCCGGCGTTGTTCACCAATACTGCCACGTAGTCGTCGGGGTGCTGTTGTTCCCATTGTTCCAAAGCGGCGTCAGCACATGCGGCGTCAGCCACGTCAAACGGCAGCAGTTCTGCCTTTCCTCCCATAGCAGTAATCTCGTCCATCACGGTCTGAGCAGCCTCATGGTTGCTGCGGTAATTGATGATAACCGGCCATCCCTGCGCAGCCAATTTCAAGGCTACTGCCCGTCCGATGCCACGGCTACCACCGGTCACAAATGCGTACTTCATTGTTGCTGTTATTTAAAATTACGGCGCAAAGGTACACATTTTTTGCCGTTCACGCAAGAAAAAGCCGCAAATGTTAGTATCCTAATCCTATATGAAAATGGTTTTATATTCGGCGCATTTCCTCCAACAACTGTCGCTGACGATCTGTCAGGGATGTAGGAAGCGTTACCTGATAGGTGATGATGAGGTCGCCCCCACCCTGCCCCTTGCTGCGCAGACGGACTTTGGTGCCAGGCTGCGTGCCAGGTTTAATCTTGAGCTTCAGCTTAGTACTGCCTGGTAGGCTGACGATAATCTCGCCACCCAACAAGGCGGTGTACATATCGATAGTGACTGAGGCCTGCGACTCCTGGGGCCCCTGCTGAGAGCCAAAGCCGCCAAAGCCGGAAGCAGCACGGGCAGCACCGCCAAAGAGACTCTCGAAGAACGATGAGAAGCCACCACCTCCACCTTTCGTAAAGTTGGAGAAGTCAAAGCCGTCGAACGGTGAGCCGCCAGACTGGCCACCACTGAAACCGCCTCCCATCTGGTCGACCTGTTTCCACTGTTCACCATACTGGTCGTACTTCTTGCGCTTCTCGGGATCACCAATGACATCGTAGGCCTCGTTCAAAGCCTGAAACTTAGCCTTCGCCTTGGGGTCGTCAGGATGCAAGTCGGGATGAAACTGCTTGGCACGTTTCAAGTAAGCCTTCTTCACATCCTTCTGGGGTATCGTCTTGTCGACGCCTAAAATCTTATAATAATCAATGAATGCCATAATTTGTCCTCCTATAACTTTTAATTTCTTTATGGTTTGAACTGCAAAAAACATGCCAAACTTTTCTCACTTATCATTTTATTTCGTATCTTTGCACACAAAATGATACAGAAATGACAAAGAATAGCATGATTATGGCAGCCATGATGCTGCTTACAACCAGCCTGACCGCTGCAACTACAACCAAGACCATCAAGCTGAAAGTCATTGAGACCAGCGACATTCACGGACACTTCTTCCCCTACGACTTCATGGAGAAGAAGCCAATCAAAGGAACATTGGTACGCGTGAACACGTATGTCAAGAAGCAACGCCAGCAATACGGCGACCACTTGCTGCTCATCGACAACGGTGACATACTGCAAGGGCAGCCCTGTGTCTACTGGTCCAACTATGTCATGCCGCAAGACGAGAATCTGGCTGCAAGTGTCATCAACTACATGAAATACGATGCCGAGACCGTGGGCAACCATGACATCGAGCCAGGCCACAAAGTGTATGACAAATGGATACGAGAAGTGCGCTGCCCACTGCTTGGAGCCAACATTGTGGTACCTGGTGCCTCTGGTAGTACCAGGCCATTCCGGACTTACGGCGACATACAGCCCTACTCCGTCCACTATATCGAAGGGGTGAAGATTGTGGTCATCGGCATGCTCACACCAGCCATTCCCAACTGGCTCAATGAGAGCATCTGGAAAGGCATGGAGTTTGAGGAAATGGTGTCGTGTGCCAAGAAATGGATGAAATACATCAAGGAAAACGAGCAACCCGACCTTATCTTTGGACTTTTCCACAGCGGGCTCGATGGTGGCATCGTTACCGACGGCATGGAGGAGAACGCCACGGCATCAGTAGCCCGCGAGGTGCCCGGCTTCGACATCATCTTCTTCGGCCACGACCATCAGGTTCACAACAAGTGGGTCAAGAACAAAGAGGGCAAGGATGTCCTTCTGGTTGACCCTTCATGCTATGGAAAGAACATTGCCGAGGCAGAGATTGAACTGACATTCCAGAACGGGCATCTGACCAAGAAGGACATCAAGGGCGAAATAGTCAGCGTGCTTGACGAGGAGATAGACCAGCAAATGATGGACCACTTCCAGACAAAGATAGACCAAGTAAAGGCTTATGTAAACCGCAAAATCGGTCGCTTCGAACATCCCATCTACACGCGGGAAAGTTTCTTCGGCAACTCGGCTTTCACAGACCTCATCCACAACCTGCAGCTGCAAATCTCCAAGGCCGACGTCTCGTTCAATGCGCCCCTGTCGTTCAACACCACCATCCAGGCCGGCGATGTCACTCAAGGTGACATGTTCAAGCTCTACCGTTTTGAGAACCTGCTCTACGTGCTCCGCATGACTGGCGAGGAAATACGCAAGCATCTGGAGTTCTCGTATGATATGTGGACAAATACCATGAAGAGTCCTGAAGACCATGCGCTACTTCTGAATGACGACTCGAAAGAAGACCAGCAACGAACTGGTTTCCAATATTATACATTCAACTTCGATTCTGCGTGTGGCATCGACTACGAAGTAGACCTCACCAAGCCTGACGGTCAGAAAGTTCACATCCTGCAATTATCAAACGGGCAACCTTTCGACGAGAAGAAATGGTATAAAGTGGTCATGAACAGCTACCGTGCCAACGGCGGAGGCGAACTGCTCACCCGAGGTGCAGGAATACCCAAGGACTCGTTGGAGAGCCGCGTACTGTTCCACACCCCCTTGGACCAACGCCACTACCTGACCCAGGAAATAGAGCAGATGGGCACAATCGACCCCAAGCCCAACCACAACTGGCGTTTCGTGCCCGAGGCATGGGTAAAGCCAGCTTTGAAGCGCGACAGCCTGATACTGTTTGGAAGGTAAAAAGTGCAACGGACTAACTCGGACTAACTCGGACTGAAAAAAGAAGTCCGTGAGAGTCCGATGCAAAAAGAAGAAAATGATGAAGAAATACTATTTTGTATTCTGCAAGGACGACGTGCTACTGATGCCTCTTGACGACGGCAGCTTCACCATTCCTTGTCAGGAAGAGCCGCCAACGGAGGTCAAGCCCTGGACGCACATAATGAATATCAGCCCGATGGCTGACGGTACCAAGGTTGTCACTTATCAAATTGAAATGCCTCCCGCAGACTCGGAACTGCAGCCATATCCTCTGCGCCAAAGCTACTACAAGTTGCCGCGTGAACTGTATCTGAAGGCTGGCAAATGCCAAGAACTGCTCTACTGGGACCGGAACACCAAATACTGTGGGGTATGTGGAGCACCAATGCGTATGGATACTGACATCTCAAAGAAATGTACTGAATGTGGGAAGGAGATATGGCCTCAGTTGGCTACAGCCGTCATTGTGCTTATCCATCGGGGGGACGAAGTGCTGTTAGTGCGAGCCAAGAACTTCCGTACCGACTTCTACGGACTGGTGGCCGGTTTCGTGGAGACAGGCGAGACCTTAGAGGAAGCCGTAGCCCGTGAAGCGATGGAGGAGACAGGCGTAACCATCACCAATATACGCTACTTCGGTTCCCAGCCTTGGCCCTATCCGTGCGGGCTGATGGTAGGATTCCATGCCGACTATGTATCAGGCGAGATACACCTCCAGCGCAGCGAGATTGCCAAGGGCGGCTGGTTCACACGTGACAACCTGCCCACTATTCCCGAAAAGCTATCCATCGCCCGCATGCTGTTGGACGACTGGTTAGAATACTCCTAATAGACCCTCGGACCGAAGATGGAGGTACCGATGCGAACCATCGTCGAACGGCACTCGATGGCGATGTCGAAGTCGTCACTCATACCCCATGAGCGCTCACAGAACCAAGGCGCGTCAGCAAAATAGCGGGCTTTCACCTCATCGAAGAAGTCGGCAGCCAAGGTCATTTCACGGCGTATCTGCTCACGGTCATCCGTAAACGAAGCCATCATCATCAAGCCGCAAATACGAACGTTCTGCAACTCACGCCATCCGCCGTCGTCCAACAGCTGTCGGCACTCGTCAATCCGCAAGCCGTACTTCGTGCTTTCCTCCGCAATATGGAGTTCAAGGAGCACGTCGATGACTCGGCCACATTTCTGGGCTTGCTTGTTGATTTCCTTCAGCAGCTTCAACGAGTCAACGGCTTCCACCATATTTATATAAGGAGCAATGTATTTTACCTTGTTCGTCTGCAGGTGTCCGATAAAGTGCCATACGATGTCCTTCGGTAGCGTCTCATGTTTCAGTTTCAGCTCCTGTTCATGGCTTTCGCCAAACACACGCTGCCCATCCTCGTAGGCAGCCTCGATATATTCGTTGGGGTGATACTTGCTGATTGCCACAAGGCATACACCCTGTGGCAATCGGTCGAGTATGCGTCTGAGATTTCCCTTTACGTCGTACATGGCCAGGCTATTGTTCGTACTCAGGCTTTTCTTCCTTCTCCGTCTTGCGGTATTCAAAGACGTCCATCAGCGTGGTCTCGCTGACGCTGGCTATGACATAGTCAATCATGGTACCGCCCATCACCTCGTCGATGTTTCTCACGGCACCATTCAGTGTACCGGCGTTCACTAAGTAGTTGACGTTCGAGCGTTTCTCCTTCTCGGTCTTCTCATCAATTGTGATGAACTGCAGTTTCGTCTTGTACCAACGGTCAGCCGATTCCTCGTCGCTGAAGAAAATCTCCTTGTAAGGGGCTATCTTAATGTCCTTGATGTCAAACTCACCACTGATGTAGGCCGACATTTCCTCCATGATGCGCTGCTCAGCCTCGGTAAAGCTAAGGGCATCAATGGTATAGGTTTCCGTCACTTTCTTCTGGAGGCCGTCCTCCATAGTCTTCTCGTACTGGATTTTACATTCAAACCAGATTGCTGTTCTTGATCTCATATTCTTTTAATTATCGTTGTTCAACCTTATTCTTCTTGCTTTTGTTTCTCCCTCTCTGCCATCTGTGATTTCAGTTTGTTGGTCACCTGCTCAATAATCTGGCTGGCTATCAACTGGCTACGTGAATCCTTGAGTCCTGCATCGTTGCCCAGTTTCTTCTGTGCCCTCACCAGTTCTTCCATTGTTGCCTGGTTTCCGGCAGCAAAATTCTTGGCTGCGGCACCCATCCTGTCATCATTGTAAATCTTCGAGAGGATTCCTTCGGCCTGACGGGTGAAGCGCTTACGGAAGATTTGTTCTGCTTTGGCCTGATATTCACGCAACTTCTTTTCGTCGACCCGGTTCGCCAGCGAATCGCTGCCGTCAATCCCCAATTCGGTCGTAGCGTCAAAGCCGTCGTCAAGGTAATCGTCCTCAACAGTTTCCTTTGCGGGTTTCACAAATTCGATGTCCTCAGGCTCAGGAACCATCGAGATGTAAACGCCAAAGCCAATGGCCGCTATCAGCAGAGCTGCCACAAGTGAGACAACCGAACGGCGTACGCTCTGACGGTTTGTGATATCACGCTTCATATCCTCAGGCGACTGATAACGTTTATCGGGGTCGGGATCGATGGCTTTCTTGATAACGCCCTTCAACTCTATTGGCACCTCCGACTGTTGGTACAGGTACTCCATGAATTTACCAATAGAGTAGATGTCGGCCCGGGCATCGAATATACCCTCCGAAATGACCTCGGGGGCAATAAAAGGCAGCGCAGCATCGCCGTAGAGCGCCTGCTGGTCGTTCACCGCCTGATAGGACGAGCCGTGAAACAAGAGTACTGCCATATTGTCATTCTTACGGGCAAGCACATTGTTGGGGGCATAGCAGATATGGAAAACGCCCTGGTCGTGCAGGTAAGAGGTTAAGTCAAGCAAGTCCTTGATGGTGTTTGTTATAAAGTCCTTGCCGGCAACGATGGCGGGATTATCGTCCAACAGGCGCTGGAACGTGTGGAAACCTCCCTGCTCCACCTTCACGCCGTATAGTCCGGCACTATCCAAAGCCAGTTCAAAATGCAACTGATGATTGTTCTTCAGCTGCTTGTTCTGCTCGCTCTCGGTAGTCAATGCATCGCTGAACACCAGGCTGTCGAGCAAATCCTCACGCAAATCTATAATGTTTACATATTTGCCGTCCACCATTTTTTTATGCAGCAGTCCGAAGGGTGTCTCCTCCTTCTGCATGGCAGAACCGTTTCTCGATTCGAGTAATTCTTCGTAATTCATTACCGCATATTATTGTTTTTGACGGGCAAAAGTACGCATTATTTCTGAAAAACGCAAATTTTTGGCCCTTAAAGAGAAATAATTCTCAATTCTTAATTCTTAATTCTTAATTTTTCAGTAACTTTGCGCCTTGAAATTGACAAATTAAACACAGTAAGATGCCTGAGATATCTGTTCGCGGTCTTGAAATGCCCGAGTCGCCAATACGAAAATTGGCTCCCCTTGCCGCCGCTGCCAAAAAGCGTGGCACTAAAGTGTATCACCTGAATATCGGTCAGCCCGACCTGCCAACACCGAAGGTGGGACTCGACGCGCTCAAACATATTGACCGTGAAATACTCGAGTACTCTCCCTCGCAGGGCTATGTGAGCTACCGTGAGAAATTGGTAGACTACTACGCCAAGTACAACATCAACGTTACGGCCGACGACATCATCATTACGTCTGGCGGTTCCGAGGCTGTGCTCTTTGCCTTCCTCTCGTGCTTGAATCCTGGCGACGAGATTATCGTCCCGGAACCTGCATACGCCAACTACATGGCCTTCGCCATCTCCGCAGGGGCCAAGATCCGCACCATCGCCACCACTATTGACGAAGGTTTCTCGCTGCCCAAGGTCGAGAAGTTCGAGGAGCTTATCAACGAGCGTACCCGCGCCATTATGATTTGTAACCCCAACAATCCAACGGGCTACCTTTACACTCGCCGAGAGATGAACCAGATACGCGACTTGGTAAAGAAATACGACCTCTACCTGTTCTCTGACGAGGTGTACCGCGAATACATCTATACAGGCTCGCCCTACATTTCGGCCTGCCATCTGGAAGGCATCGAGCAGAACGTCATCCTCATCGACTCCGTGTCGAAGCGCTACTCTGAGTGCGGTATCCGCATCGGAGCCCTTATCACCAAGAACGAGCAGGTGCGCAAGGCGGTGATGAAGTTCTGCCAGGCACGCCTCTCCCCTCCCCTCATTGGTCAGATTGTGGCCGAAGCCTCACTCGACGCTCCCGAGGAGTATCTGCGTGACGTCTACGACGAATACGTAGAACGCCGAAAGTGCCTTATCGACGGATTGAACCGCATCCCTGGGGTGTACTCCCCCATTCCTATGGGCGCATTCTACACGGTGGCCAAGCTGCCCGTCGACGATGCTGAGGAGTTCTGCCGCTGGTGCTTGGCCGACTTCGAGTATGAAGGCGAAACGGTGATGATGGCTCCCGCTGCCGGTTTCTACACCACCCCCGGTGCCGGCATCAACCAAGTTCGTATAGCCTACGTCCTGAAGAAGAAAGACCTGGAGCGGGCACTCGTCGTGCTGCGCAAGGCCCTCGAAGCCTACCCCGGCCGCGTCGACGACTAATCGTCAATTGTCAATTATCAATTCTCAATTCGCATGAACCTTCCCCTGTTCATAGCCCGCCGCATTTATAGTGACCAGGGCGACCGCCGCAAGGTAAGTCGGCCTGCTATTCGTATAGCCACCATCGGTGTGGCTATTGGTCTGGCCGTCATGATTATCACGGTCAGCGTGGTCTTAGGGTTCAAGCATACCATTCGTGACAAGGCCATTGGTTTTGCCAGCCACATTCAGGTTATGAACATCCTGTCCATGAACAGCGTGGAGAGTTTCCCCATCTGCATCGACGACAGCGTCATCAAGGTGATAAGCGGCATTGAGGGTATTAAGCACGTGCAGCGCTACGCTCTGACCCGTGGCATCCTGAAGACCGACGACGATTTCCTCGGTGTTGCCTTCAAGGGAATCGGTCCGGAGTATAACCTGGACTATCTGAAGGAGAATCTGGTGGAGGGACAGATACCCGTATTCAGCGACACGGTGGGCTCCAACCGTCTGCTCCTCTCACGCATCATGGCCGACAAGCTGAAACTGAAAGCCGGCGACCGCGTCTTTGCTTACTTCATCGGCGATAGGGATGTCCGTACCCGCCGCTTCACCGTAGAAGGTATATACCAGACGAACATGACCCGCTTCGACGAAGCCATCTGCTACACCGACATTTACACAGCCAACAAGCTGAACGGCTGGTTCGAAGGCCAATGCTCGGGTGCAGAGCTCACCGTCAAAGACTTCGACCGCCTCGACGACACCTATATAAATATTATAAATAAGGTGAACCGTACCCAGGACCGCTACCACAGCATCTTTTCATCGCAGACCGTCTACGAAGCCTATCCGCAGCTGTTTACGTGGCTTGAGCTGCTCGACATCAATGTGTGGATTATCCTGGGCCTTATGATTTGCTTAGCCGGTATCACCATGACCAGCGGCTTGCTCATTATCATTCTCGAACGTACCTCCATGATTGGCGTGCTCAAGGCCATCGGTTCCCGTAACCGCACTATCCGCCACACGTTCCTCTGGTTCTCGGCCTTCATCATCAGTCGCGGTCTGCTCCTTGGCGACATCCTGGGTATCGGGTTAGTACTCCTGCAGCAATACACGGGACTCGTAACGCTCGACCCGCAAACCTACTACGTCAGCGAGGCACCCGTAGAACTCGACATCCCCATCACCATCCTGCTGAACGTAGCGACCCTTATTGTCAGTATTTCTGTTCTAATTATCCCCAGTTTCTTCATTTCGCACATTCATCCGGCAAAATCTATGCGTTACGAGTAAAATATTGCACAAAAAATTTGCGAATGTGCAAAAAACGTTGTACCTTTGCACAAAATTTCAAAAATTGTGCAATGGACGCATCGTCAAGTTTTAACGGATATATTCAAAAAACCATCATCGATAACTGGGATCACGATGCCCTGACCGACTATCAGGGTGTTACTTTGCAGTTTCACGACGTAGCACGGAAGATTGAAAAGCTCCATATATTATTCGAGAACGCCGGCGTGGCGCAAGGCGACAAGATTGCCATCTGCGGACGCAATTCCGCCCACTGGGCAGTAGCATTTCTCGCCACACTCACCTACGGAGCCGTAGCCGTTCCGATATTGCATGAGTTCAATGCCGAGCAGATTCACAATATTGTCAATCACTCGGAATCGAAACTGCTCTTCGTGGGCGACTACATCGTCAAGACCATCAAGGCCGACGAGATGCCGGCACTCGAAGGCATCATCAACCTGCCCGACTTCTCGCTTTTTGTTTCCCGTTCCCAGAAGTTAGACTACGCCCGTGAGCACCTGAACCTGATGTTCGGCAGCAAATATCCCCGGGCTTTCCGCGCTGAGCATGTGAACTACCACATCGACGAGCCTGAGGAGTTGGCACTCATCAACTACACCAGCGGCACCACCGGGTTCTCCAAGGGTGTCATGCTGCCATACAGGGCACTTTGGGGCAACCTCGACTTCTGCATGCGCCGCCTACCCGTCAAGCCACAGGACAATATGCTCAGCATCCTGCCTATGGCCCACATGTACGGCATGTCCATAGAGTTCATCTACGGTTTCTGCCGGGGGTGCCATCTGTTCTTCCTCACACGCCTGCCGTCTCCCGCCATCATCGCCGAGGCTTTTGCTACGGTGAAGCCGGCCATCGTCATTGCCGTCCCGCTGGTGGTCGAGAAGATTATCCGCAAACGGGTATTCCCCAAGATTCAGACCAACCGCATGCGCCTGCTGCTACAGATGCCCGTCGTCTCGAAGAAGGTCAAAGAGAAGATTTGCGAACAAGTGTACAAGGCCTTCGGTGGCCGTGCCTACGAGGTCATTGTCGGTGGGGCTGCCCTGAGCCGTGAGGTCGAGCAGTTCCTCGTCAGCATCAACTTCCCCATTACGGTGGGTTACGGCGCTACCGAGTGCGCCCCCCTCATCAGCTACAGCGACTACAAGGACTTCGTGCCTGCCTCATGCGGTACCTCCGTCGACCACATGGAGACACGCATCGACTCGCCAAACCCGGCTACCACCCCGGGTGAGATTCTGGCACGTGGCACCAATGTCATGCTGGGCTACTACAAGAACCCCGAGGCCACCAAGCAGGCTCTCGATGATGAAGGCTGGTACCACACCGGCGACCTCGGCACCATAAGTGCCGACGGCCACATCTTTATTCTCGGACGCATCAAGAACATGATTCTCGGCCCCAGCGGCCAAAACATCTACCCCGAGGAAATCGAAGACCAGCTCAACTCCATGCCGATGGTCAGCGAGAGTCTTGTCGTCGAGCGCGACAGCCGCCTCGTAGCCCTCGTCTATCCCGACAAGGACGAAGTGGTCAACTTCAACGCCGACGAACTGAAGGCCGTCATGGAGCAGAACCGTAACGAACTGAACCAGCGTCTGCCTCACTACAGCCGCATCACGGAGATACAACTGCAGAAAGAGGAATTCGCCAAGACACCGAAAAAGAGTATAAAACGATATCTATACCAATAATACTATGGGACAAAACAATATTCCATGCTTTAACGCCCTGCTCGAAAAGTCCATTATCGACAATTGGAACTACGACGCGCTGACCGACTTCAAGGGACAGACGCTGCAATTCCACGATGTAGCACGTAAGATTGAGAAGCTGCATATTCTCTTCGAGAACTCAGGCGTAGAACGCGGCGACAAGATTGCCCTCTGTGGGCGTAATTCCAGCCAGTGGGCCGTGGCCTTCATTGCCACACTGACATACGGTGCTGTTGCCGTGCCCATCCTGCATGAGTTCAACGCCGAGCAGATACACAACATTGTGAACCACAGTGAGGCCAAGCTGCTCTTCGTGGGCGACCACGTGGCCACACTCATCGACCCGCAGCAGATGCCACGGCTGGAAGGTATCATCAACAATCCCGACTACTCGCTCATGGTGAGCAGGACTGACAAATTGACATACGCCCGCGAGCACCTGAACGAGCTTTATGGAAAGAAGTTCCCCAAGTACTTCCGCAAGGAGCATGTCAGCTACTACAAGGAGCAGTCGCCCGATGAATTGGCACTCATCAACTATACCAGCGGCACCACCGGGTTCTCCAAAGGTGTGATGCTGCCCTACCGTGCCCTGTGGTCGAACTACGACTTCGCATGCAACGTGCTGGGAAAGACCATCAAGACCGGCGACCGCGTCATCTCCATGCTCCCCATGGCCCACATGTACGGCATGGCCTTCGAGTTTATCTTCGAGTTTATCCACGGTTGCCACGTCTACTACCTCAACCGTGTGCCGTCGCCCGCCATCATCGCACAGGCACTTGCCGAAATCAAGCCCGTCATCGTCATAGCCGTGCCACTCATCATCGAGAAGATTATCCGCAAAAAAGTGTTCCCAAAGATACAGAACAACCGCATGCGCCTGCTGCTGCAGATGCCCGTCATCTCGAAGAAGGTGCGCCAGATGATTTGCCAGGAGGTGCTCAAAGCTTTCGGTGGCCAGATGTACGAAGTCATCATTGGCGGCGCTGCCCTCAACCAAGAGGTCGAGCAGTTCCTCAAGCGCATCGACTTCCCCTACACAGTGGGCTACGGAGCCACCGAGTGCGCGCCTATCATCTGCTACGCCGACTGGCAGTCGTTCGCCCCAGGCTCATGTGGCCGTGCCGCCCTGCACATGCAGGTGAAGATTAACTCCCGCGACCCCGAGAACGTGCCGGGCGAGATACTCGCCAAGGGTCCCAACGTCATGCTGGGCTACTACAAGAACCCCGAAGCTACTGCCGAGACCATCGACAGCGACGGCTGGTACCACACCGGCGACCTCGGCACAATGGACGCCTACGGCAACGTCTACATCAACGGACGAAGCAAGAATATGCTACTCGGACCCAACGGCCAGAACATCTACCCAGAAGAAATCGAGGACAAGCTCAACTCCATGACAATGGTTGTCGAGAGCATCGTGGTGCAGCGTGACAATAAGCTCGTTGCCCTCGTCTATCCCGACCAGGACGAAGCCCGCAACCTCGGCCTCAGCCGCGATGAACTTGCCGGCATCATGGAGCAGAACCGCAACGGTCTGAACCAGATGATCCCCGCCTACGAGAAAATCACCGAGATTGAAATCCACGACGAAGAGTTCGAGAAAACGCCAAAACGCAGCATCAAGCGCTATCTCTACACCTAACCTATTATTGAATTTTGCAGAACAACTATGGCCGGAGTAAAGCAAATCCTTACTCCGGCCATGCTTTTAGGAGAGATGGGAAGAAGAGTAAATAAACACCCCTCCCGTTCGGGAGGGGCAGGGGGTGGGTTTGTGGGCTTTGTGGTCTACGGCTCCGGCTGATCCTGCTCCTGCAGCGCCAAGCTCGCAATCGGCACGCGCG
>CAMVLT010000046.1 GCA_947168395.1 uncultured Prevotellaceae bacterium
AACGACCCCGAGATTACAAATCACGTGCTCTGGCCAACTGAGCTAAAGAGGCTTCTCAAAGCAGCCGTTCTCTGTTTCAGATTTACGACCTATCGGAAAACGGCTGCAAAGTTACAACTTATTTTTGAATTACCAAAACTTTTCGCAGTTTTTTTTAATGATTTCTCAATTTTTCTTTGAATTTCTGTAGTTGAGCCCTCATTGAGTCGACACAAGAGTCAATACTCTCCTCAAAAGTGTCGCTCGTCTTCTC
Organism: uncultured Prevotellaceae bacterium; assembly: GCA_947168395.1. Taxonomy (GTDB): domain Bacteria; phylum Bacteroidota; class Bacteroidia; order Bacteroidales; family Bacteroidaceae; genus Prevotella. Next base: position 254 of record CAMVLT010000046.1, read on the forward strand.
TACGAATAATGTGTTTCCAGGAACGGCTACAGACAAGCTTGCTTCCTTGTTCTGGGCAGTTGCAGGCTTCACTACTTTCAATTGCACCTCTACTTTCTGTATGTCTTCAAATGATTTTTCCAACTTGGCGACCTTCTTTTCGATGAACGCCTCTAACTTCTCGGTGGCGTCGAAATGAATCGACTGAATCTTAATTTCCATAGATACCTCCTATTTTTAAATAGTTATTAAATAAGGTTATGCCCTTGGATGGGCCTCGTTGTAAATTCGTTTTAGTTGCTCGAACGTGGTGTGCGTATAGATTTCTGTCGTTTCTAAGCTTTCATGCCCCAACAGTTTTTTTACGCTTTCCAATCCTGCACCATTGTTTAGCATCGCCGTTGCAAAGCTGTGCCGTAGCACATGTGGCGATCTCTTCTTCAGCGTCGTTACCTCTGAGAGGTGTTTCCGTACCAGATTCTGCACCTGACCTCTGGTTATCCGTACTCCCTTTCCATTGAGAAACAATGCAGGTGACTGTCTGTTCACCTCGCTGTCGCGCAGTGTCATGTAGTCTGTCAGCATCTGCGCCAGTTCCTCACCGAAAGGGACGATGCGCTGTTTGTCGCGCTTGCCGGTCACCTTTAGCTGCATGGCTGCGAAATCGACGTCTTCGTCATTTAACCCGACCAGCTCTGCCAAGCGTATGCCCGTCTCGTAGAATATAAACAATATTGTACGTGCGCGTACCTTATTATAATTATTGGAATCGGCTTTGTCCAGCAATTCAAACAGGTGGTCCATCTCAGCTTCCCGCACGAATTGCGGCAGCGGTTTCGACTTCTTGGGCCCGTTTATGCCATGAGCAGGATCCTTTTCTACGATATGACGTGACAAAGCATAACGGTAAAACGTTCGGACAGCACTCAAACTTAAGCAGACCGTTGTGGCCTTCTTGCCCTCGTCCATCAAGTGTTCCATCCAGCCTCTGATTACATCAGCATCGACCGTCTGCAACGAAAGACAATCGTCCATTCCCTGAAAGTACGTTTCGAAATCACGAAGACTCTTCTCGTACAACTGCACCGTGCGAAGACTTCTGTTCCGCTCGTAGCGCAGGTAATTCAGGAACTGGTCGATCATCATAAACGTCACCTTTTAGATTTATATAAATCGCTCACATTCGGCTGTTTACGGAGTATACTTCGCAAAAGTTGTTATTAGTTTGCGATTTTCGGCAACGAATTTACGGAAAAATATTCAATCCACCAAATTTTTGAGGAACTTTTTTTATTCCTCGTTCGTGCGGAGCTGCTGTACGTAAATGGCGTGCTCCATCTTCAGGCGCTTCAGAACAGACGGTTTGTCGAACTGCTGACGACGACGCAATTCCTTCACGACACCTGTCTTTTCGAACTTTCTCTTAAACTTCTTGAGAGCCTTCTCGATGTTCTCGCCTTCTTTTACTGGTACAATAATCATTTTGTTTTGCTTTAATTATTTTAATTGTTAAACTTAGTGCTACGGGCCAAGGGCCACAAAAAGCGGGTGCAAAGTTACAACTTTTTTACGAACCAAGCAAATCTTTCACTAAATTTTATTGAAAAACCCTGCAAATTTGCTAAGCACGAAGTTTTTTGCATGAGATCTTTCCCCCTCTTCTGTAACAATCATATTCATTTTTTTGCTGCTTCATGTCTCTTTTCCCAGAATTATTTGCTAACTTTGTACACCAGTTAAAAGAGTGTATTATGTACTTCACAGGTATTACCATTGCCATTATGACCTTTATTACCATCGGTATATGGCATCCCATCGTCATCAAGACGGAATATTACTGGGGCACCCGTCCTTGGATTATCTACTTGCTTGTTGGAATCCTTTGCTGCGTTTCTGCATTATTCATTGCCAACATTTATCTATCGTCGTTTCTCGGTGTCTTTGGAGCCTCTGCCCTATGGGGCATTGGCGAACTCTTCTCACAGAAGAAGCGTGTAGAGAAAGGCTGGTTTCCGATGAATCCTAAGCGCAAGCACAAATATGGTTGCTAAAGGCTTACAGGCTTCTGATGGCAAGATAACGGTTGATGACACCGACTGAAAGGTCTTGTGGGGTGGTGAGGAGCGAGAGGATGCCGTATTGTCGGAGGGTTGCACTGATGAGTTGCTTTTCGGCTGCAAATTTCTCTGCTACTTCATGCTGACAGACTTCCTCCTTGGTGGCGGCAGGAGTAGCCATGAATTGCAGGAGTTCGACATCTTCGAAAAAGACGACGAGCAGGCGGTGACGCCGGGCTATCTGCTGCAAGAACGGCAATTGCCGTTGTAGGGACACAAGCCCCATGAAATTGGTGTAGAGTATCAGCAGGGAGTGCTTGTTGATGTGGCGGCCGACAGCAACAGAAAGTGCAGAGAAATCGGTCTCGCCAAAATCCGTCTGCTCGGCATAGAGCGTTTCCATGAGTTTATTGATATGGCCTGAACGGCGGTCGGCAGCGACGAAAGTCCCTACGCTGTCGGCAAAGGTGATGAGTCCAGCACGGTCTTCTTTGCGCATTGCCACATAGCTGAGTGCCAGTGAGGCATTGATGGCATAGTCGAGCAACGTCATGCCCTCAAAGGCCTGCTGCATGACACGGCCCTTATCAACAATAGAGAAGACCTGTTGTGAACGTTCGTCCTGATAGACGTTCACCATAGGGCGACTGAGTCGTGCAGTGGCTCTCCAGTTGACGGTTCGGTAGTCGTCGCCCTTGAGATAGTCACGAATATGCTCGAACTCCGTGTTATGACCAATGCGGCGGATGCGCTTGATACCCGGCTCCTGCAGGTTACGGCTGATGGCCATTAGCTCATACTGGTGTAGCTTCTGATATGAAGGGTAGACGCTGACGTCGCATGGAGCAGCGCAACGGTAGCGGCGTTCGACCAGTCCGAGGTGATTGGAGGTGAAAACCATGATTTGGCCGAAGGAGTAGATGCCACGACGGGTGGGACGGAGGGAAGTTTTAAACGAGAATTGAGAAGTGAAAGATGAAATGTGAGAAGTGTTGTCGCGCTGCTGGAACTGGAAAGGCAACTCGTCGATAACCTCGAAGCGAACGGGGAAGGGGTAGGTGCTCTCAACGCTAATGGTGACGGGGTTGTCGTCGCCGTTGCTGAAACGGGTGCTGAGGTGGCGCTCGGCAGTGACGGCCCGCTTGTGCCAAAGCAGGACGATGTCGGTAACTGTTGCTAAGAACAGAGCCAGCGTAAGGAGCCGCCCAACCGTGTAGAGTGGGGCGAAGCCGAAGCCGGCACCCGTAATAAGGGCGACGGTGAGCAGCAGGAGGTAGAAGCGGCGTCTTAGGAACATCTTCTTCGGTTTTTTGCAGGTTGCGACTCAGTCGCAACAGACGGGAAAGTTTATTTGGGGACTTCTACTTTGTCGAGCAGACGGAGGGCAACCTTTTGCGGGGTGTAGCCTTCCATTTCAGCTTCGGCCGTGAGCACGAGGCGGTGCTGTAGCACGGCGGGCACTACTGCCTTTACGTCGTCGGGTGTCAGGAAGTCGCGACCCTGCAACAGGGCATAAGCCTTGGCCGACTGCAGGATTGATACTGAGGCACGGGGCGAGGCACCGAGGTAGACAACACGGCTCTTGCGCGTCTGTTGCACGATGTCGACCACATACTGCAGCATCGATGTCTCGGCATAGACCTCTGACAGCAGCGTACGCAACTGCAACAGCTCGTCCTTGGTGATGACGGGCTGCACGCGGCTCAGGTCGGTGAAAGTTGCGTTCTCATGGTGACGCTGTAAGATGCGCAGTTCCTCCTCGGCCGAAGGGTAGTCTATAGTGAGTTTCATTAAGAAACGGTCGGTCTGTGCTTCGGGAAGCTTGTACGTACCCTCCTGCTCCACGGGGTTCTGGGTGGCCAGGATGGTGTAGAGTGGCGACATGGGGTGTGTTGTTCCATCGATGGTGGCCTGCCGTTCCTCCATCACCTCAAAAAGGGCGGCCTGCGTCTTGGCTGGGGCACGGTTCACCTCGTCGACCAGTACCACATCGGCAAAGACGGGGCCGGCATGAAACTGGAACTCCTGCGTCTTCATGTTGAACACGCTGGTTCCCAACACGTCGCTGGGCATGAGGTCGGGCGTGAACTGCACACGGCTGAACTTGGCGTCGATAAGCCGTGCTACGAGTTTGGCCAGCAGCGTCTTGGCTACGCCGGGCACCCCCTCTATCAGCACATGGCCTCCGGCAAGAATGGCTGTCAGTAGTAGTTCTACGTTCTCATTTTGACCGACGATGACTTCCGCGATGGCCTCGCGTAGCGTCTTCACCTTCTCGGCAAAGGCTGTCAGGTCTACTCTTCTTCTTTCGTTGTTCTCTTCCATATTCTGTTCTGTTTTTGTTTCATGTATTGCAGGGTGCCTATATGGCGTATGAAGTCCAGCTGGTAGTTGCGGGGCGGAGCCTCCACGGGGATGGCACGCTGGCGGCGGCGGGCGTTGAAGCCCATCAGCAGCACGACGCCGAGCAGTACGAGATAGAGTGCCCATCGCAGGGGCGGCCGTTTCAGGAATTCACGGAAAGGTGAACTTTCCGATGTGTTGTAGTTGGGCATGTAAGCCTCTGTGCGCACTACGGGCAGGTCTTTCAGACGGTTCATCAGGCGGTGGACGTAGGCGGGACAGTCGAGTATGCCGTAGTTCGTCATCAGCAGCGGTGTGGTGACAAAGATTATCTCGCCCTTGCCAAAGGGATAGCTGAGAGCCACGATGTCGGGCACCCGCACCGTCCTCGAATCTTTCTGCATTAAAGGGCTGTCTTTGCTGACGTGTTCTTCTGTAAATTCCAAAGTCTCCCAGTCATGTATTTTCGCCAAAGTCTCCGAGCCGATACTGTCTAAGAGGCAGGCATTGAATAGCAGGGGATAGACGAAGTAGGTGGCTGGCTGGTAATGTAGTGTATCGCCCGTCCAAAAGATGGTGTCGCGCTGCTGACTCTCTCTCATGAAGTTCTGAAGCGAGAAATAGTTATGTGAGTTGCAGTATATGTGCAGCGTATCGCATAGTTCGTGGCTAAAATAAGAATTAGCATACAGGATGCGCCAGCCCCTCTGTGCCAAAGCGAGCAAGGTGTCCACATTGACATCCTCATGCTGATAGCCTGAACCCAGGATGACGATGGAGCGCGGTGTGGTGTACTGCAAGGCCAACTGCGACAATGACTTGCGGCAGACGGTGTAGCCGTGGGGCATCTCCTGAGAGATAATACTGTCGAATACATAGCAGCCAAAGGGCTGGCGGTCGGCATGGGCAAACGTTGGCTCCCATTGGAAACGGCGCGGCATCTGGTACTCCAGGGCGAGCATCAGCACCAACAGGGCAACGAGGAACAGCCAGAATTTACGGTTCACGGGCCACCTCCTTTCCTAAGGTTTCCACTTCGTCGTAAAGCTCGCGGGTGGCAGGGAAGTTGCCGTAGCGTACACGCAGGAAGTGGGTGGTGAGCGTTCGGAAAGCTGCGACAGCTGGGAACTCGCGGACGTACTGTGAGGGAGTCTTGTAGGGTTGCCAGTCTATCTGCCTGCCGTCGCTCAATGCCTTCAGTGTCCGCAGGTACACCATGCGGACGGCCTCACGGTAGTCCTCGCGGCCGAGTGCCTTGCTGATGACGGCGTCAAAGTCAATGCCATAGATGGTGTCTTCCGTATCCTCGCCTGTCTCTTGCTGCTGTCCCTGCCACATGAAAAGGCCCGGGTGATAGCGCCAGAGGTACCAGCCCACCACACCCAAGACCACTACGCCGATGGCGCTCAACAGCCACCACGTGTACTCACTGTTCCATGCCTGGCCGAAGAGACTGTTCAGCAGTTCGTCCAGCTGCATCATCAGCCACTGGGTAAACGTCATACCACCTCCGACCAACTCGCGGTTGTAGTCGAAGTCGTTCTGCGCCTGCCACCGGGCAATCTGCACACTGTCTATGACAAGAGTATCACTCAATGTTCAACGTTTCAAAGTTCTCGATGTCGCGGTCTACGCCCACACCGTCCACCTTGTCACAGGCATGACCGTACTGATAGGCCAAACCAATGGAAGGTAGTGTCATTAGGAGACTGCCGAAGAAGTTGGAGATGACGCCCAGCACATACTGAATGGCCGTATAGCCGAACGACGACATGAAGGCGGGCTCGGAGTTTTGGGTCACGAGGACATTCTTCAACATGACCATAATGTACCAGGGCGTCGACGTTACGCCTTGCACGATGGATACAATGATGTAGAGTACGGTGATAACGGCTACAACACCAGCCCACGTCTTCCACCCCAGACGGACTGATTTCGCGTAGGCCTTGACAACGCTGATTTTCTCGAATAGGTAAATAGGCTGAACCAAGAAAAGCAGAGGTAGAGCCAGAAATACCAACAGGGCGGCGGGAATCACGGCAAGAGGACCTAAGATAGCGAACGGAGAAACAATCAGGCCAATCACTATCATCAGCGCTATTCCCAATAGTATCAGCACTATTTGCCGCACACACTTTTGCTTGATGCCAGGACTCAGCTCGGCAAACGTAATGCCCTGTAGCCGCTCCTGACGCTGTTCGTAGAGCTGCATCATGGTGTAGGTCAGAGCGTTAACCAGCACTATATCTACAAAGTAGAACAGCATCGTAACGCCCATCGATAATAGCCAAGGTAAAACGGCATCCATGTCGCCTTGGCCTATGGTGGAGGTTAACGACATTTGGCTCGTCATAAAGTTGTCCATAGCGACAGTCGATACCAGCGCAACGGGCAACAGCAGGTAGGTGATGTACTTCAGGATCGGGCGCCAGTTCTCGCGCACGAAGTCGAATGTGTCTGACATCTTCTCTCCGAACGTGCGTGTTCGGTAGAGCTTAATCAATGGTCTTTCTGGATTCATGGTTTCTCTTTTTGGGTAATACGATATAATAATAGATGACAAATGCTAACGAACAGAGGATGATGCTCAGCCTCAGCAGGTCGGGCCACTCGGTGTGTCGGGTAAAGAAGCTTTCGATGAAGCCCGCCACGATGAACACCGGTACCGTGCCCACCACGATGCGCAGGCCCCTTCGTGCTCCGCGCCGGAACGATGCAATCCGCGGATAAGTGCCAGGGAAGAGCCATCCGTTGCCCATCGCCATGCCGGCGGCTCCGGCCACGATGATGGCTGAAATCTCCAATGTGCCGTGCAGCCAGATGGCCAAGGCTGACTCCCACAGCAGTTCGTGCTGGGCGAAGAACGTCTGGAACGAACCGAGCATCACGCCGTTCTGGAACAGTAGGAAGCCCGTTCCCAAGCTGGTGAAGATGCCCAGGGCGAAGGTAACGAACGACACCATGACATTGTTCATGGTGATGCTGCCGAACATCGTGCCCTCAGAATTACCGCTATAGACGGCCATCGGTTCGCCCGAGGCAATGTTCTGCAGCGTCATGTCCACATATCGGTCGCCTAAGATAATGCGGCAGAACTCTGGGTCGAGCAGCTGCGACAGGAAACCTATGAAGACGCTGGCGGTAAAGACAATGAACGACAGCAGCAATTCGCGCCGTGCCTCCCACATGGTCAGTGGTACGTCCTGTGTCCAGTATGTCAGCAGCCGCGACCATCGGTAACGGTGCGAACGGAATATCTCATTGTGCAGGGCCGACGCGAGGTTGTTCAGGTAGCGGGTGATTTTCGACTCAGGATAGTGCGTCTGGGCGAAAGCCAGGTCGCTTGTCACGTCAATGTAGGTGTCAGCCAGTTCGGTGGCATCAGTGTCGCCGATGGTCTCCACTACCAACTCCGCACCCCGCCACTTCGAGATATTTTGCCTGATAAACGTCACTTCCTTCATAATTCCGTGCAAAGGTACGAAATAAAATAGAAATATGAGTTGTTAATTATGAATTATTTCGTACCTTTGCATCTGTTATGGCTGAAAAGAGCATCGTCACCGGACAATATGTGCGCATTAAGCAGACGCCGGCCAGTGTCGGCGAGCGCATGCTGGCCCAAATCATCGACTGGGTGGTGCAGGCGGCTTATGTTGCTGCGTGGGCCTATCTCGGTCCCCGGCTCACAGGCTCTTTGCAGATTATATTCATCGTGATACTGCCCACGCTGTTCTATTGCCCGCTGTGCGAGATGCTGACGGGTGGCCAGACCCTTGGCAAGTGGCTCGTCAAGCTGCGCGTCATCATGGCCGACGGTTCCCTGCCCTCGCTCGCGGCCTACTTGCTGCGCTGGCTGCTGATGATTGTCGACGGCCCCACTTTGGGTTGCATTGGCGTGCTGGTGATGATTCTCAACCGTAACAACCAGCGGTTGGGCGATATGGCGGCAGGCACGCTGGTGGTGAAGTTGCGCAGCTATTCCAAGATACAAGTAAGCCTTGATGAGTACGACTACTTGACCGAGGGCTACCGGCCCTCCTATCCGCAGGCCTCTGACCTCTCGTTGGAGCAGGTCGACATCATCGCCCGCACGCTCGACACCAACCAGCCGGAACGTATCACCCAGCTGTCGCTGAAGGTGCAGCAGCTACTGAGCGTTACCCGTCGGGAACCAAGTGATGAATCCTTCCTACGCCGCATAGTCCGTGACTATCAGTACTACGCCTTGGAAGAAATCTGATTCATTCTACAAAGCTGCACATGCCTCGCGCAGCCATTCCCTTTCTTCATCGTCCAAGTGTGGCGACAGCCGGTCGAACACCGTCTGGTGATAGTCGTTCAGCCAGTCGATTTCCTCTTGCAGCATACGCTCGCGGATGATGGGGCGCTTGTCGATAGGACAGAGCGTCAACGGCTCGAACTGCAGGAAACGTCCGAACTCCGTCTCCTTGTAGGCCGTGATGAGCAGCGTGTTCTCCGTGCGGGCACCGCAGCGGCCGGCCAGATAGATGCCCGGCTCGTCGGTGATGGTCATGCCCTCGACGAGCGGAGCGGGCTTCCACTCCATACGGAACTGGTGAGGCCCTTCGTGGACGTTCAGGTAAGTGCCCACGCCGTGTCCCGTGCCGTGCAGATAGTTCAGTCCCTCGCGCCACATGTCCTTGCGGGCCAGGATGTCAATCTGCGTGCCGCTGGCCCCGCTGGGGAATTTGCACAACTCTATCTGTATGTGACCTTTCAGCACCAGCGTATAAATCAGCTTCTCCTCGTCGGTCAGCGGGCCGAGGGCAATGGTGCGGGTGATGTCGGTCGTGCCGTCTAAGTACTGCGCACCGCTGTCGAGCAGCAGCAGTCCGTGAGGCTCCAGGGGAATGTCGGTCTCGGGCGTCGCCTCGTAGTGTACGATGGCGGCATGTGCGCCGTAGCCCGCAATGGTGTCGAACGAGATGTCGCGGTAGAGCGGCTGCTCTGCGCGCAGTCCCGTCAGCTTGCGGTCGATGGAAATCTCCGTCTCCTGATGCCCATTCTGCCCACAGGCCTCATCCAGCCACTTCAGGAACTTCACCATGGCGATGCCGTCTTTCAGCATCGCCGACCTAAAACCCGCTATCTCGGTGGCGTTCTTCACGGTCTTCATCCGCTTCACGGGCGACTCCTCCTCCACCTTCTCGCGGCTAACTGTCCTGTAGAGCGCATAGTTCACCTCGTCGGGGTCGAGCAGGATGTTGTACTCGAAGTAGTTCTTCAGTCCGTGTGTGACGTTCTGGTAGTCATCCACCTTGATGCCCTCCTGCTGCAGATAGGCCGACACCTCGGGCGTCAGCTTCACCTTATTTATATATATAGTGACATCATTCGACGAAATCAGCAGGTAGGCCACGAACACCGGGTTGCAGTGAACGTCCGTGCCCCTGAGGTTCAGCGTCCAGGCTATGTCGTCGAGTGCCGACATCAGCATGCCGTCAGCATGGCGTTCGCGCAGGGCCTTCCGTATGCGGGCAATCTTGTCGCGGGTGCTCTCGCCGGCATACTTCATCGGGAATATCTCCACGGGATTCTCGGGAATGGCCGGACGGTCGCTCCATATCGTCTTCAGCGGGTCCAGATTGGTGCGCAGCGTCAGTCCGCCCTCCTTCCGCAGGTCGGCTGTCAGCTCCTTTACGCTGTTGGCCGACGAGCACCAGCCGTCGATGCCGACCTCGGTGCTGGCGGGCGAACCGCCAGCCGCAATCTCACTGTTGAGCCACTGGGCGATGGTCGGCGTGCCCTCCATCTTCAGCTTCATCAGCTGGAACCCGGTGCCCTTCAGCTGCTGCTCGGCAGCCAGGAAATAGCGCGAGTCGGTCCACAGGGCGGCGCTGGTCATGGTGACCACGGCCGTGCCTGCCGAGCCGTTGAAGCCCGATATAAACTCACGGCCCTTCCAGTGGTCGGGAATGTATTCGCCCTGATGCGGGTCGGTACTGGGAAATATGAACGCGGCCAGGTGTTCGCGCCGCATCACCTCGCGGAGGTCTTCTAATCGTTGGTTCACAGTCTTACTTACATGCATAATTCTATTTTTGTTTTAACTGATACTGCCTAAAAGGTTTTAGCCGCCAATGACTACGTGCAGGCCGTATGCTTCTAACTGTTGCCGGCAACGCTGCAGGCTTTCCTCTGTCGGGGTGGACATGGGGTAGCCCTGCGGGTTGTAGCGGCTGCCCATGCGCAGGTGCTTGTCCTTGCCTACGTCGTGGTAGGGTAGGAGGTTGATGGCCCCACCCCCAGCCCCTCCCCCATATGGAGGGGGGAGCGTATTGAGGAAACGGGCGGTCTGCTCGATGTTCTGCTCGTCGGCGTTGATGCCCTCGATGAGGGGGATGCGTATTTGGAAGGGGTGGCCGGCCTCGGCAATGAGGCGGATGTTCTGCAGGATAAGCTCGTTGCCGACACCCGTGTAGCGCCGGTGCTTCCCGGGGTCCATCAGTTTCAGGTCGACGAGCAGCAGCTCGCACTCCCGGGCCACAGCCTTCACCACGTCCGAATGGGCGTAGAGCGTGGTGTCGACTGTGCGGTGGAAGCCCCGGCGTCCCAGCTCGCGCAGTATGGCCAGTGTGCCGTCGGGGTGCATCAGCGGCTCGCCGCCGCAGATGGTCACGCCGCCACCGCTGTCCTGCATGATGTCGCGCTCCTTCTCGACCTCGCCCATCAGCTCGTCCATCGTGTACTGGCGGCCGCATACCTCCCGTGCCTTCGTCGGACAGTCGTCGGCTACAAAACCCTCCTGCTCACACGTGTGACAGCCGATGCACTTCGACCGTTTGTAAAGCACCTGCGGCTCGGCCGTCCAGCCCTCAGGGTTGTGGCACCACACGCAGCGCAGCGGGCAGCCCTTCACGAATATGGTTGTACGGATGCCAGGCCCGTCGTTGATGGCGTATCGTTTGATATCGAAGATGTACATTTGCTGATAAATTTGGATGCAAAGTTAGCACTTTTATTCCTAACTCCCAAATATTCGGCCCAAAAAGATTTTCGCCCAGTTTCTTGCAATTCTCTGAAAAAAGTCGTAAATTTGCAGCGAACATCCTATTAACAACAAAAACAAGCGTATTTTGCAGAAACATTTCTTTACCTTATTGATGCTGGCAGTGGCCATGAGTATGGGTATGGAACTTGCCGGGCACCGACGTGTGGGAGATTCCTGTGGACTACAGCGACCCGTACAACTGGGCCTTGCTGCCCACAGCACAGCCGGACTTGCCGATGCTGCCTACTGCCACGAAGCGACAAGCGTATTCGGCACAGCATCCTATCACTCGTTCGACTGGCTGTTCTTTGCAAGTAATCTGAAAGAGAATGTCGCCGCACGCATCGCGGCTTACGAGCATTTTTTTTTAACTGATAACTAAATAAATTAAAAGCAGAAAAGATTATGATGAAACGTATTTTAGTGACTGGTGGCGCAGGCTTCATCGGCTCCCACCTTTGTGAACGCTTGGTGAATGAAGGCAACGACGTGATTTGTCTTGACAACTTCTATACCGGGTCGAAGGAGAACGTCTGGCACCTGATAGGCAGACCTAACTTCGAGATTGTGAGGCACGATGTGTGCCAGCCCTACTGGGCCGAGGTCGATGAGATTTACAACCTTGCCTGCCCGGCATCGCCCATTTATTATCAGAATGACCCCATCCAGACCACCAAGACTTCCGTATTCGGAGCCTATCACATGCTGGGACTGGCTCGCCGCACCAAGTGCAAGATTCTGCAGACCTCGACGAGCGAGGTGTATGGCGACCCTTCCGTGCATCCCCAGCCTGAGAGCTATTGGGGCAATGTGAACACCATCGGCATACGGTCGTGCTACGACGAGGGCAAGCGCTGCGCCGAGACAATGTTCTTCGACTACCACCGCCTGCATGGCGTCCGCATCAAGGTCATCCGCATCTTCAACACATACGGACCGCGCATGGCCCAGCACGACGGACGCGTCGTCTCTAACTTTATCATGCAGGCCCTTCGCGGCGAGGACATCACCATCTATGGCGACGGACAGCAGACCCGCTCGTTCCAGTATGTCAGCGACTTGATAGAAGGCATGCTGCGCATGATGAACAGCAGCGACGATTTCTTAGGCCCCGTGAACATTGGCAATCCTGGTGAGTTCACCATGCTGGAACTGGCCGAGAAGGTGATAGCCATGACGGGCTCGAAGAGCAAGATTGTGTTCCGTCCGCTGCCTTCTGACGACCCGAAGATGCGCCGCCCGGACATCTCGCTGGCCAAGGAGAAACTCGACTGGGAACCCAAGGTCAAGTTAGATGAAGGATTGGCCAAGACCATTGAATACTTCAAGGGAACGCTGTAATCCAAGCTCGAGCGCATCGTCGCCTTCGGACTCGGCGACTGTTGCGGAGCCACGACACGCATGAAACTGTTTACGGGAGATACGCCCCACAACCACGGTTATTACTACACCGAGGAGACCATCTGCGGAAAAGCCGTTGCCGACAACAGCGACCTCTTCGAGACCATCTCCTATTAAGTCAATCTCTCCCCTTGTTTTTTAAATTTCTACTGCCACCACTGCGTTCCCCTACTGGGAACTTGATGTTCCCATGGGGGGAATAAGCAGTCAGCCGCCGCGTTAGATTCATTTTGAAAGCTTGCCAATAGAACAGCATGGAGCTATTATGAAGAAGACCATCATCACAGCATTATTAACCATCATCATGATGTTGATAGTAACACCAGTACAGGCGAAAGACAAAATCATTGAAAGACCAGCATTCAGGTCAGAGACATCAAGTGATCTGTGTCCCGTCAAGGTGGAACTGACCAAGAAAGCTACCATCGTGCATTTCCACGTGAATTGCCGTTTTAGGGCATGGAATATGCAGGGGGCATACTTGGAGTGTAACGGAAAGACCTTTGCCTATCAGAGCGGACGCATCATTACACATGACGGAGCTGACGTGCTGAGCGATGAGCCTTTTGAGTTGAAGAAAGAGTACGACAACGTTCTTAGCGATTCGCTCATCCTCATGTTTGATCCGCTACCCAAAGATGCCAAGACGTTCGACTTTTTGGAGGGTGACAAGCCCTCATATTGGAAATATCTCGGCATCCGCCTCGACCATCAGCTCTATCCGTATAGTCTTCCTGAATACCAGAAGCCGGTGGACAAAGGCGAACCCTTGAAACCGCTAACGCTGAAATACGGTCAATGCAAGCTTACTGTCGACAAAGACAGTAGCCTGATGTTCGCTGCTGACTACACCCAGAATCCCGTCACAGGAGCCAATGAGCATGAGACTCCGGCGAAGGATGCCTATCTGATTTCTGTATATCCAGCAGCTTTCCCCACGTTCCTTGGTCCCTATATTCCCCATTGGGATTTGAATCAGTTCAAGGGCTTGCTCGTTGCCGGCGAGACGCTGACACTTAGCTTCGACGAAGCCGCCTGTGTGGCCTATCTGCACGATTTTGCAGCAGGAAAACCCGACCCACGCCAATGCGTGCAGGCAGGAGGCAGCATTGGCGACCTTAATCAGGTGCTGCTCGACAATCCCGGCTTGGCATTGGGTTGGTCTAACGAAGTGCCCAAATATGAGGCAGGACAGACCTTTGCGGAATGGAGCGAGCAACTATGGCAGAACATGAGCAAGTTGCGCAAGGAGATGTTGCAAAGTCCTGACTATACCCGTAGGCAGAAAGATTTCATCCAGCTTTATATCGACTGGATATATCTCTTTGTTCGCGAGAACTACACCCGCTCACTTCGATACAGGATGCATCCCGCAGCAGACAGTATTTGGCAAAAACTAGATGAGACCTACACATTCATAGACCCTCATGCCAAGGATTTGCAGCTTTATCGCGACGGGCGCAGTTATTATCTGCCACTCTACAATAACTATTCAGAGGCTTCTGTTTCCAATCGCTTGGCCTATCTTGATGACAACGGATTGAATCATGGTGAGGTCTATGAAGTATTAAAGGGAATGGCAGAGTCGCAGGCCATCGCAAAGTGGATGATAGAATATCAGGTGCAGTCCGACAGCATGATAAACAGAGTTCATCCCTACTTCCAACCCATGCTCCATGCCTTTTACGACAGCACCAGAGAACTAGTAAAGCGTATGATGGATGAAGGAGAAAAACGTAAGCGCACGGCACCCGACGTGCCTGGCGACCAGTTGGTGCAGGCCATCGTCAACCAGTATCCGGGCAAGGTGGTCTTCGTTGACCTCTGGGCCACATGGTGCGGTCCTTGCATGCGCGGCATCCAAGCGATGGAGCCTCTGAAGAAGAAACTGGTGGGTCGCGATGTCGTGTTTGTGTACCTCACCAACGAGAGTAGCAGGCTTAACGATTGGAACAAGCAAGTCATCGATATCCCTGGCGAGCACTATCGCGTGAGTTCAGCCGTATGGAACCAAATACCCAATGTTTCCGGCATTCCCCAATACTACCTCTACGACGGCGAGGGCAAGCGTGTATGGGAACATTTAGGCTTTGACGGTGACGAAACGCTGAAGGACATCGAGGATGCTATCAGAAAAGCAATCTCAACGGGTTTGACGCAGAATTAAAACCATTTTACCCTTAGCGGCGACCTCTCTGATTGCCGCCAGCCTCGTCAGCTTCATTGTAGGCTATGGCCTTCACAACAATATGTCGCAGTTTGATATCCAACCTTTGGCTCAGGTCGTCAAGGTACAGCACGACACAGAAATAAGACAAACTTCAAAAGAAAATGCTAATTTTGCGTAGCATTTCGCAAACTTTGGTGTATATAGTAGCAGATGGACAGAGAGACGTACATATCCTGGGCGGCAGAACTGCGGCAGCGAGCCGTGGAGGCTGCGGCGGCGGTGGTCGGCTGCGAGGAAGCCGAAGACGTGGCGCAGGAGACGATGCTCAGGATGTGGGAACGGCTGGACCAGTTGGATGGCGACAGGGAGCGGCTGTTGGCTTACGCAGCCACGACGGCCCGCAACCTGGCACAGAACCGGCGGCGACAGAAGCGACGGCACCCCCTGTTGCAACTGTTGGGGTGGAAGGGCGACCACACGGACGACACGCCGCAGCGACGACTGGAAACGACCGAGACCGACAGCCTGTTTGCCGAGACGATGGCGCAACTGCCTTACAACTGGCGCACGGTGCTGCAGATGCGTAACGTCGAGGATATGAGCTTCGCCGAGATAGCGGCCATCACGGGAATGACGGAGTCGTCGGTGCGGGGCACGCTCTCGAAAGCCAGGAAACGGATGATAGAACTAATCAATAAACAGCGATGATGACAGACAAACAGATAAACGACTTGCTCGACCGGTTCATGGCGGGCGAAACCAGCGAACAGGAGGAACGGCTGCTGACCGACTACTTCTGCACGAGGACGGACATTCCCGAAGAGTGGGCGGCATACGCCGTGATGTTCAGGGGATTCCGGCAGTCGGCGGCGCACAAAGTGCCCATTATTCACTCCCAGCGCCGCTGGTGGATGGCTGCGGCAGCTGCCATATTGGTGCTGTTAGGTTTCTGGTGGTATATGCCTGAAAGAGAAAGCCAGCCTGAGACGTTGGCAAAGACGGAAACGCCCGTACAGAAGCCCACGGTGCAACCAGCTGTGGAAGAAACGACGCAACAGGTGGCCGTCGTCGCTGAAGCCCCCAAACCAGCACGCAAGGTTCGTGCGGTAAAACCGCACGACGCTGTGGAGGCAGAGCCAGCCAAAGTGTCTGTCAGCGAGGGCGAAGCAGTAGCCGAAGCCGTTACCGAAATAAACGACCCGGCCACCGACCTGCTCAACATCGACATGGCCGCCGTGCAACAGCAGGGCGCAGAGCTGCGCACAGCCTTAGCCATCATGAACCAAGAACTCTTTGAATCGGAATAAGCCTATGAGACGAATACTCAATTTGCTGCTCATGCTGACCGTCGGCATCGCCAGCTCTACGGCCCAGGGGTTGTGGATAGACCGGCTGATGGACGATTTCGCGGCCCATGGCGCCAAGGTGTCGGTGTCGCGCATCAACGACAAGTACCACCTGTCGCGGCGCTGGAATGTGGCCTTCGACCGCGACTTGTCGTTAGCCAATACGGTCTGCATCGTCCTCGACAGTATGGCCCGTCACGCCGTGGAGTCCTACCGCTACGAGTGCCACCGCAACGGCAACGACACCATCACTTACTCCATCGCCATGCGCGGCTACGGTAACAACGACGACTACGTGCTCGACTTGACCCGCGTGGCCGACCAGTCGAGCACCTGGACCAACGACTACAACGACTTCAAGAAATCGCACGCCTACCTTTACCGTAACCCCTACATGCTGCAAGAGCGCAACTTCTACAACCTGTTGCAGGGCAACAACCGCCGCATGTATTTCGGTGCCCGCGAGGCCGTGATGTTCGACTACGTGCAGGGCCACGGCAACCTCATTGCCATGGCTACCCAGCTGAACGAGGCCCAGGGCACGTACTACCACTTTGTCATCGCGCCGTTGGACAGTCTGCTGAGCACCCTCAACGCTCGGAAGACGCCCGTACACTACCGCCACGAGGCCGGCCAGCCGGTGGACAAGGCTACCACTTATTATTTTACGGACTACCTGCTGCCGAAGTCGAAGGGGCGGAGCGAGTCGCGCGGCACGCTCTACGTCGTCAAGGCCGACGAGGGTGCTGCTGCCCTTTACCGCACGTTGCTCGACGCTGCCAACCGCCATTTGGACGAGAACCCGACGCAATGCTGCGTGCTGGAGTACACCGACCGCCACTTCAAGCTGAGCGGTGTGAGGAACACCACCAAGCTGCTGGTCAACGAGATTGCCGAGTCGAGCTTCCTCATGGCCGACCTCGACCGCGACGGCACGCTCTACGTCCTGCGGCTCGAAGTGGATGGCGAATACTGGATACCGAAGAACTGGAAACAGTGATTCCTCAAAACGACAATGAATGAGAATTGCATTATGACAATGAACAGAACAAGAAAATGGCTGATGGCCGCTACGCTGACAGTACTGCCGATGGCAGGGTGGGCGCAGGGCAAACTTATCTGGGTACACAGCGAAGATGAGTCGTGGCGGAAAGAGACTCCGCAGACAGTGCTTTACGACCAGGAGAAGACACGTCTGCTGATGCCGCAGGGAGCAGCCTTCGGCGTGGAGTGCATACCTTCGTTTTCAACCGAATGGACGCTGACCTACGACTCCGTGGCCCGTGCCCTCGTCTACCGCGAAGTCGGGAAAAGCCTCTGGCATGCCACATACAGGGCTTTGCACAAACTGAGGAATATAGACAAGACCCACTCGAAGTGGGAACTGCGGAAACGTCCGAAGGACTATGTGGCACCAGCCGTGAAAACCGCCTCGCTCCCCGTCAGCAACGACCAGGCGTGGATGCTGCGGGTCGTCTGGACATCGGCCTTCCACGATGCCGAGGACCGCGAGGTGTTAATCCTGGACGGAACGAAGTGGGAGTTCTTCATCGACGGACGGCGGGCCAAGTCGCACCGCGAGGAAAATGCACTCGTCAGCTTTGTCAACGACCTGAAGGGAGCCGTCGCCACAGGCAATGTGAACCGCAAAGACTCACTCATCGGCAACGCGTTCCAGCAGGTGGTGGCCAGTCTGATAGCCGTCGACAAGCCGCCCCGCAAGAACAACGACTCCATCGTCGTCATCACCAACGGACAGCTGCTGCCCGACTCCCTGTGCCGGTTGATCAACCACAGACCCAAGCAGTTCTACTACCAGCGGGGCGAACTGGTCACCTATGAAAGCACATGGAGCATTTATGGAGCGAAACAGACCTTTGACATCGACTGCCCGGTGCTGGAGCTGAAGACTAAGCCCGACACGCTCAGCGATGCCTACGTCAGCCAGCATCCGGCGCTACAACAAACGCTGAATCATTATACAGGCACCGTCGTTGACCAGGACGACAAACCGATAGCCGACGCCTGGGTGGGCATCTATGGTGCAGGGGCGGGCGCACCGACTGATTCCGCCGGCCGCTTCTCCTTCTGGGTGCCGCGCAAGGCCACACGCTTCTACGCCGAATGTCCAGGCTACGAGAGGCTGCGCAACATCGATGATATTGACTTTCCGTCCGTCATACGACTGAAAAAGACTAAGAAGTAACAAACCATAAAACAAACAAGAAAATGAAAAGACTCACAACACTCCTGGCCGTCATGCTGATGGCCGCCACAGGCCTGACGGCCCAGAACGTGGCCCCTCGCGGGCTCTTCAAGTTACAACGCTTAGGCTACGAAAACGGACGCCCTGACCACGTGCCCGAGATGGTGCAGTACAAACTCAGCACCGACTACGTGCCCATGACGCTGATGGTGCATAAGAACACGCCGCAGGACTACGTCTACTCCATGCGGATGGACGAGCCACACCCCTACAGCTGTACTGGCGACGTGCCGGTGGGCGAGAACGGACGGGGCACCCGCATCTACGACGGCTACGACGACCGCTTCACGCTGAAGTGGTACAACAACCTGCGACCCAACGAGGGTGCCGTCTTCCCGATGAACGAGTTCGTCACCGAGTATTACGACCGCAAGAACATGGAGCCGCAGATGGTGCGGAGCATCGAGATGCTGCAGATGAAGCACGAGAAGGCGTCGCACCGCTTTGCCGGCAGCTGGCGCATGGTGGGCAGCTACGGCTTGGTGGACGGCGAGCGCATCCTGAAAGCCCCGAAGACTCATCTCTTCAAGGTCTACGGCGAGAAGGACGTCACCTTCCTCTTCTGCTATCCTCAGCAGCTGACGGGCGGAGCAGTAATCTACAGACCGTTGGTGGTCAAGTCGGACAACTGCATCAAGGAGGGCGACAACAACGAGTGTACCATCACCTGGAAGAATGACGACACCTTCATCCTGAAGTTCGACCGCGGCGACGGCACCTTGGTCGAGGAACTGTGGAAGCGCTCGGGCCTGCCCAAGCCGTTCCAGCAGCTCTTCGGCACCGATGTCCCCGTCTACGACGTCCAGATTCCGAGTGGGTTCTGATACCTGCGACTATCAACTATGCAAACAATGGAAGAAATCAAAGTCTATCATTCCGTCTGGAAGAGGCTACCCGTCATCCTCATCGGGTTTGCCTTTTCTGCTTGGGCGGTTTTTGCACTGTGGCAGGGGCGCGGCCAGTCGTGGAAGTCGTGGCTGTGCCTGCTGCTATTCGGCGTGGGCAGTCTGCTGTACTTGTACCTGACGCTGAAGGAGAGATGGTCGGACAAACCGTATCTGACCGTCACCGCCAAAAGCCTCATTGTCAACAATGGCTACGTCTTCGGCCGTGGCTGGTATATGTCGGAAATCGACCTTGCCGACGTGGAGCATTTCGAACTGGTGCCGAGGAGTATCTTGCATAAGAGAGGTCCAAAGCTGCGCATCCACTACAAAGGGAGAATGGAAGCGAAATATCCCACAGACCTCGTTGGGCAGATTCCCGTCGGCGACATTGACATGAAACCGCAGTTGCTCTGCGACCTGCTAAATGAGCAACTGCGGTCCTGATAAGACGATTATTTGTTAAACAGTTCAGAATGGGACCCTAATCTTACCAATTCAATGATGTCGGTGTCTGGGTCAATCCAGATGAGAAGGAAGTCACCTTGAATGTGGCATTCCATGCAACCCTGATATTTGCCGTGGAGCATGTGGGGCTGATATTCTGCTGGGATAGGTTGCTCGTTTTTCAGCAGTTTGATAACTTCTTTCAAGGCTTCAACCTTCTTGGGATTGTTCTTGTACCGCTTATAGTCCTTCTTGTATCGAGTAGACGGGAAGATTTTCTTCATACTTCTGCATCAAGGGCCTTAAACATTTCGTCCACATCGTCATACAGTTCCTCAGGTGGATACTCCTTACGATTCATGGCTTCCTCGATAGCTGCTTTCGTTTCTTCGTTCGGTTCATGATAAACGATGTCGAGCAGAACACTTTCCACATAGTTGTTCAGCGAAATGTTCGCACGTGCCGCATTGCGCTTCAGTCCCTCCAACAAATCGGCACGTAAACGGAAAGAGGTGGGACGACGGACTATTGATGTTCTCATTTCTGATATTATTTGTGATACTATTGAGTGCAAAGATAATACTATTGGTTGTAACTGCAAAATAAATCGGCATATTTCAGTACTCGTATCAGTACTCATCGTTCTCTGTGCGGGCGATGATTTCGTTCTGCAACTGCTCGGTCATGTCGTTGAAGTAGTCGCTGTAGCCGGCGACGCGCACCAGCAGGTCGCGGTACTCGTCGGGATGCTGTTGGGCATCGTGCAGGGTTGCGGTGTCAACGATGTTGAACTGGATGTGATGGCCGCCGAACTTGAAGTAAGTGCGGATGAGCGAGGCGAGCTTCCGCTGGTCCTCGTCGCGCTTCAGCAACTGGGGAACGAAGCGGACGTTGAGCAGCGTGCCCCCCGATTTCGTCTGGTCGAGCTTGCCGAGAGACTTGATGACCGCCGTGGGACCGTGGGTGTCGCTGCCGTGGGCGGGAGACGTGCCGTCAGAAATGGCGAAATGGGCAAAGCGGCCGTTGGGCGTGGCGCCGCACACGCTGCCAAAGTAGTTGTGGCAGGTGGTCGACAGCATGTTCAGCTGCGTCCGTCCGCCACGGGTGTTGGGGCGTCCCTCGATGGCTTTCACCAGGTCGTCGTAGACGCGGACGGCAATCTCGTCGGCATACGGGTCGTCATTGCCGAAGAACGGCGTGTGGTTGCGGATGTACTGGCGCTTGATTTCCTGCCCGTCCCAGTTATTTCTACAGGCCTCCAACATTTCCTCCATCGTGTAGCGTTTGTCCTCGAAGACGTGCTTCTTTAGGGTAGTGAAGCAGTCGGTGATGGTACCGAGACCGGTACACTGAATGTAGGTGGTGTTATAGCGGGCGCCACCGCTGTAGTAATCCTTTCCCTTCTCGATGCAGTCGTCGATGTAGAGGCTGAGGAACGTGGCGGGGGCGTAGAGCGAGAACATGCGCTCGATGTAGTTGTTCACCGAGAGTTTGAGGTTGACGAAGTACACCATCTGCTTGTGCCATGCGTCGTACAGCTCGTCGAACGTCTGGAAGGTGCGCGGGTCGCCGGTTTCCAAGCCGAGCTTCTTGCCTGTCTCGGGGTCAATGCCGTTGTTCAGCGTAATCTCCAGAATCTTCGGGGTGTTAAGGTAGCCAGTCAGCAGGTAGGCCTCCTTGCCGAACGCCCCCACCTCGATGCAGCCCGAGCAGCCGCCCTCGCGGGCATCCTCTATGGTTTTGCCCTCGCGCACGAGTTCCTTAATATAAGTGTCGGGGTTGAAGATGGAGGGGTAGCCGTGGCCCTGACGGATGACCTTGATGCCCTCCAACAGGAAATCGTCGGGCGTGTTTTGGGCGATATGGATGGAAAGGCCGGGCTGTAGCTGGTGCAGCTCCTCTTGTATTTCCAGGATGATGTAAGAAACCTCGTTGGTGGCGCTGTTGCCGTTGCGGTCCACGCCGCCGATGTTGATGTTGGTGAAGTCGTTGTAGGTTCCTGACTCCAATGCAGTGACGCCCACCTTAGGCGGAGCGGGCTG
The DNA here is from genome assembly GCA_947168395.1 of uncultured Prevotellaceae bacterium. Classification (GTDB taxonomy): domain Bacteria; phylum Bacteroidota; class Bacteroidia; order Bacteroidales; family Bacteroidaceae; genus Prevotella. Next base: position 22,204 of record CAMVLT010000046.1, read on the forward strand.
GTTGTTGAACTTGATCCAGAGGCAGCTCAGAAGTTCCTTCGCCTCGTCGCGGGTCAGCTTGCCGTCTTTGATACCCTGCTCGTAGAACGGCCACAGGTGCTGGTCGATGTGGCCGGGGTTCATCGAGTCCCAGCCGTTTAGCTCGGTCACCGTGCCGAGGTGAACGAACCAGTACATCTGGATGGCCTCCCACAGGTCGCGGGGAGCATGGGCGGGCACCCAGCGGCATACGTCGGCAATCTTGCGGAGCTCAGCTATTCTGCGGGCAGACCCACCCCCTTGCCCCTCCCTGTGAGGGAGGGGGGCAGATACTCCTTCTTCAGACAATTCGCCTTGGAGGTAATCACTCCCCTCCCTCACAGGGAGGGGTTGGGGGTGGGTCTGCTGGGGGTGGGTCTCCAATTCGGCTGCCATCTGCTCAGCCAGTTCGGCATGCCGCTCGGCAAAGAGGATCGCGGCGTCGCACGAGATGGCCATCGCCTCCAGCTCCTGCTGCTTGTCGGTGGCCTCGGGGTCGTTGATGTAGTCGAGGCTGGCTATCTTACGCTCGATGCGGGCCTTCACGTCCAAGAGTCCTTCGTGGTACATCTTGCCGTCCATAGCCGTGTGGCCGGCGGCGCGCTGTTCCATGAACTCGGTGAAGACGCCGGCGTGGTAGGCCTCCTCCCATTCCTTGCTGACGTGGTTGAAGATGCGCTCGCGCTGCGTCTTGCCCTTCCAGTAGGGGATGACCTCGCGCTCGTAGGTGTCGATGTCCTCCTGCGAGATGGTGTAGCGCTGCAGCTCGCGCTCGTTCAGCGTATGCAGGTCTTCCACCGAGTGGCACGTCAGTTCGGGGAACGTCGGAACGGCCTTCGGCTTCGGGCCGCGCTCGCCTACTATCAGCTCGTCGGGGCCGATATAGATGGTCTTCTTTTTACAGATTTCGTAGAAATTACGGGCGCGCAGCACGGGTGTCGGCATCGTGCCGTAGTTCTGCTTGTAAAACTCGGTCTCTATGAGTGCGCGCTCTATCGAGAGCGTCGTCGGAGTGTCGAAGTTCTGCTGGCGGAGCCGCTTAATGCGGTCGTTCATGCCGCCCAGGTTCTCGGGGTGTTTGATGGTGTAGTTCATTGCTGTTTTGTGGGGTTGGATTTTGCGGCGTATACTTCTTCAATGGTCATGGGCTTCTTGATGGTGCCTAAGAGACGGGCACCGTTTTCGGTCATCACGTAGTTCAGCTCGTTGCGCAGGCCGGTGAAGTTGCGCCAAGGACCAAGCTTGTCGTAGCAGATGAAGTCGCGGAACTGGCCTTCGGCCTCCCACTTGTCCATCAGTTCGGGAATGAAATAGATACCCGGCTCAATGGTGAAAACGAAACCTTTCTCCAATGGTCGCGACAGGCGCAACGACTTGAAACCGAATTGCGTGCTCTTTTGCTGGCCCTCGGCATAACCCACGTACAGTTCGCCCAGATTCTCCATGTCGTGGACGTCGAGGCCTACCATGTGGCCCAGTCCGCAAGGGAAAAACAGAGCGTAAGCACCAATCTCGGCTGCCTCGGCGGGGTCGCCCTTCATCAGTCCAAGTTCCTTCATGCCACGGGCTATCTCGGTGGCTGCGGCGATATGAGCCTCACGGAAGGGAGTGCCGGGTTGCAACTTGTCGACGGCGGCCCAGAAACTGCGCAGGTGGATGTTGTAGGCCTCGGCCTGGCGGTCGGTGAAACGTTCGCCGACAGGCATCGACGACGACAGATCGCCGGCATAGTGGTTTTTGGTCTCGGCACCGGCATCAAGCAGGAATATATCACCCTCCTTGAGGTCGTGGATGAAGCCGTGGTTGTGGAGCACCTGCCCCTGCACGGTAGCAATAGTGGGGAAAGCCAGCGCATTGCCGTGACGGCAGGCGACCTCCTCGACAGCAGCTGCCACCTCCGACTCATGGATGCCGGGACGGACGGTGCGGTAAGCAGCCAGATGCATCTCGGTGCTCAGGTCTACCGACTCCTCTATCAGCCGCAGTTCTTCCTCGTCCTTGTGGTTGCGCTGGCTGACGATGGCCTTGATAAAAGGCACGCTGGCCTTTGCCGGCTGTGCGGCAGGCTCTACGCCGAGCAGTTCCCACAACCATACGCGATGGTCGCCACGGTAGGGCGGCAGGAAGTGGACGACCTGTCCTTTTCCGCGTACCTTATTTATATAATTCTTAAGCTCACTCATGGGTAGGGTCTTGTCGATACCCACAACGGCGGCTTTCTCGCGGAGCGACGGCTGGGTGCCCGTCCACACGATGTCGTCGATGGTCAGTTCATTGCCGAAAACAATCTCCGCGTCGTTGTCCACATCGATAACGGCGGCCAGCCCGGCATAGTCCAAGCCAAAGAAATACTGGAACGTGGAGTCCTGACGGAATCTGTAGGTGTTGTCGGCATAGTTCATGCCCACCTCGTCATTGCCGAGGAACAGCAGCAGCCCGCTGCCCATGTCGCGCTTCAACTGAGCACGGCGGCGAATATAAGTCTCTTTACTGATACTTTCCATATTCATTCACTTTCTTATGTTTACTAATCTGCAACGTAGTCTTCGGGAAATATTCAGCCAGCAGGTTGTACAAGTCAGGATCGAACTCCTGCAGCTCCTCGCGGGTGTTACACCAGTTGTGCTTGCCGTCGGTATGCGGCATCTCGGCGTTCACGTTGAACCAGTCCTGCACGGCCTCGGCCATGTATTCCTCCTTGTCGGTCTCGCGATAGGTGCCGGCCAGTATGCCCTTCTTCTTGGCATTCTCGTAGCATGTCTTCAGCCTTGTGTCGAAATCGGGCACGGCCAGCATCAGTCCGATAAGGTGGATAGAGTGGGCAAACTCATGAATCAGTATGTCCTCAGCGTGGTACTTGTCTATCTGATAGGCAAGCACATTCTCTTCTGCACATGAGGTCAACGGCAGTTCCAGGTCGCCACCCAGTCCGCGTGCCCGCAGGTCCCAGTTCAGGGCCGTGTCGTTCACTAGGTAGTGGTGCTCGGGAATATCGGTTGTTCCCTCATAACGTGCCATGATGGCCACACGGGTGCCACGGGCCACCATCGAGTCGAGCACGGCTTTAGGCAGCATCGACGTCATGGCGTACAGTGTGCGGTGAGCAGCCACAAAGGCCGAGTCGGGCACACGCCACGACGAGATGAGCGGCAGTCCGTTCACATCGACGTACTTCACGTAGAACTTATCCAATTTCAAGGAGTCGGGTGGGGTGGTTACCACACATTCCGGGATGTTGAGTGCCTCTTCCTCAGCAGCTTCAGCTTCGGGTTTGGGGGCGCTCTGGCAAGAAACCAGCAGCAACAGCCCGCAGGCAAAAGGTACAAATCGTTTCATAATAGCAATAGTTTTGTCATTTCCAGATGACAAAGGTACAAATAACTTCGTAAAATCCACTCCTATTAACTCCTTTTAACTCCATTAAATCTATTAACTCCTCAAAAAATAGTATCTTTGCACCACGAATCTAATTTAAATCATTACAGAAACATGGCAACATTAACAAACGACAAACTGGTCATCGTCGGCGCAGCCGGCATGATTGGCTCGAACATGGCTCAGACCGCCCTCATGATGGGTCTGACAAGTGAAATCTGTCTCTACGACGTATTCTCTCCCGAAGGAGTAGCTGAGGAAATGCGCCAGAGTGGCTTCGACGATGTGAACATCGTGGCTACTACCGAGGCCGAGGTGGCTTTCAAGGACGCTAAGTACATCATATCTTCTGGTGGCGCACCCCGTAAGGCCGGTATGACCCGCGAGGACCTGCTCGCAGGAAACTGCAAGATTGCTGAGGAGTTAGGCCAAAACATTAAGAAGTTCTGCCCTGACGTGAAGCACGTCGTCATCATCTTCAACCCCGCTGACCTCACAGGTTTGGTGACCCTGCTCTATTCAGGCCTGAAGCCCGGACAGGTGACCACTCTCGCTGGCCTCGACACTACCCGTCTGCAGTCGGCATTGGCCAAGAAGTTCGGCGTGATGCAGAACGAAATCACTGGTTGCGCTACTTATGGTGGACATGGCGAACAGATGGCCGTCTTCGGCAGCCACGTCGAGATTAAGGGTCGCAAGCTGACTGATATTATCGGCACAGCTGAGTTCCCCGCTGAGGAATGGGAGCAGATGAAGGTGGATGTCACCAAGGGTGGTGCCAAGATTATCGAGCTCCGCGGACGCTCGTCGTTCCAGAGTCCTGCTTATCTTTCGGTTGAGATGATCCGTGCGGCTATGGGCGGCGAACCCTTCCGCTTCCCCGTCGGCACCTACGTGAAGACAGACAAGTATGACCACATCATGATGGCTATGAAGACCACCATGACGGCTGAGGGTGCCAAGTTCGAGGTGCCCCAGGGCACACCCGAGGAGAACGCCAAACTCGACCAAAGCTATGAGCACCTCTGCAAGATGCGCGACGAGCTGGTGACGCTGAACATCGTGCCGCCCATCGCCGAATGGAGCAAAATCAATCCGAATCTGTAATGGCTCTTATCAAATCCTATCGCGGTCTCGCTCCCAAGTGGGGGCGAGACTGCTATTTCAGCGAAAATGCTACCATCGTCGGCGACGTAACCATGGGCGACGAATGCTCTATCTGGTTCAACGCCGTAGTAAGAGGCGACGTCGCCCCCATCACCATAGGCAACTGCACCAACGTTCAGGACGGCTCTTGTGTTCACGTCACCCACGACACGGGGCCCACCCACATCGGCAATTACGTCACCATCGGCCACAACGTCACCGTCCATGCCTGCACCATCCACGACGGCGCACTCATCGGCATGGGCAGCACCCTGCTCGACAACTGCGAGGTCGGTGAGGGCGCCATCGTTGCCGCCGGTGCCTTGGTGCTGCAAAACACAAAGATTCCCCCCCGTGAAATATGGGGTGGGGTACCCGCCAGGTACCTGAAACCCGTCAGCCCCGGCCAGACCGACAACGCCAAGCACTACGTAGCCTACTCAAAGTATTATTTGGAGGAGCAGCAAGGAGAATGATCCTTGCTGCTTTTTTGAGTTTAGCATATTCTGCGGCTAAACACACACACAAATACCTCATGACCTCATAGAATCCTCCGAAATGCCTTTGTGAATAGGGGTTTCGGAATATGAGGTATCTTTGAGATACCTCATAGACACCTCATTGTAGATATCATGAGAAAAGAGAAAGCTTATGATTGATACTCAGAGCACAAGTGCTGGGATATGTTGTACATGGAAAGTCGTTGATGAGCTTCGAAAAGATTTTGAAGAGGGCGATGATAGTTATCTTGAGGCGAAGTATGAGATAGAAAAGCACGTCACCCAATAATTGTTCAGCCCCGATTGTAGTATCCTTTCTCGTCAAGTGTAGGTGTAGAAGATATTTGGCGAAACAGCAGGAACAAACCGAAGTCTGCTCCTGCTGGGTATCAAGAATGATCACGCGAACCGTCCCTCATGATTTCGTTGTGAGAATATTGACAAGGTGTCGGACGAGTTGATAGAGAAGCACCACCTAGAAGAGGGTTATTTCGACAACGTATCGTCCGCCCGCTATACCATTCCCTCGCATTGGGATATCGGCAAAGTCTATCAGCGTCTGATTCTTGACTTAGCTCATGCCACGGACGGGAATATCATCGACACATTGATGGTGGTCTATAACTCATGGATAACGCGCAAGATTGACAATTACAACTGCTCAATGTATTACGAAAGTCCAGGCTATCTGTTTGAGTCGTATAGAAAAGGGGCCGTACTTGCTTGACCTAATGCCGAATAACTATACTTCATCGCTCGACCTTGTCGCTTTGCAAGCAAAGAACCTCATAGAATCTTTGGAAATACCTATGTAGACAGGGTTTTCGGAGCATAAGGTATCTTAGAGATACCTCATAGACATCTCATGGGAATCCATTCCTCACGCGAACGAACCTTAATTTATATAATAGCCTCCTTACTTTTGTCCCAACACCATCCGCCAACAATATCCTCCCACCAACAATATCCTATACTTTCAGTGAAAGATTTCTGGGATTTTTCTTGTTTGTTTCAATTATTCTTTCTACCTTTGCAACATCGCTTGTTAGCCCCTGGTGGGTGAGCGGCTTTATATGCATCAGACCATGCTTGCAATTAGTTGTAGGGCGGGCCAATTTTAAATAGTTATATCTATGTTAGGAGTAAATTCACCACGCGAACCAATTACCCCAGAATTCTCACGAGAAATCCGGGCTGCTCTACGTCGTGCTATGACGGGAAACTTGAATGATAGGGAAAAGGAAGCTCGACGTAGACTGAAAGAAAGTGAGAAATATTGGACGATGGAATGGAAAGGAATACACTTTTAGGAAAACTAACCACAGAGCCATTAACTGATTTCCATTGCCTCAACTCCTTTTGCTCAGGAGTCGATTCTATGGATATGTTTATTCGTGGTGACTTTCGTCTTAGCGTTGAGAATCATTTTTGTCAAGCATATTCCGTGAAGCATGGAGAAGAATTGGTCGCTATTTTTGCTCTGAGTTTTGACTCCCTCGACTTGGATTCTGATGACAAAGAAGAATTGCAGACTGGCATTTCTACTACAGGCACACCTGATGTAGACTACAACTATGAAGAGACATTCTACTCCAAGCCCCGCTATCCGGCTTTGGATATTGCATATTTGGCAGTTCAAAAGAAATGGAGAGGAAAACATATTGGTGATTTCCTTGTAAAGCAGATTGCAGATTTGGCAAAAAGGCAGACTCTCGCTGGCTGTCAGTTCCTCACGGTTGAAGCCTTGGCTACCAAGGAGTATAGTGCAGTTGGCTTCTATGAGCATTGTGGATTTACTGCTAATGAAGTAAAAAAGCCTTATAAAGACACAATTAGAATGTACATGACCCTTTACGCAAAGGACGAAGAGTTGGCAGATGACGAAGGGTAAGCAATCTGCCATCGATTTTCTGAATCATATTCGGTGACATTCACAATCGCAATAAAAGCATAAAATTTGGGGGATTTTGTGTTGAGTTTGAGAAATTTTGCCTGCTTTTGCAAAAAATACGGATCACAATGAACGTCGTTTGCTACATTTTTCCTATCTTTGCAAAGTGAAATGAAAGAAGATGTCAGACAGCTACTGTTTCATAAGCTCCAGAAGGAAAATTGCTTTTGGTCCTATGATATGTCGAAAATGAAATCCATTTCCGACGAATCGCTTATTGAGCATGTTCTTTTGTATCTTGATATTGAAGACATTAACCTGCTCTTCCCGCTCTTTGGGTATAAAAAGGTAAAGCGTGTATGGTTGGATCGGGTAGCACCTCAAGGGGCAATGTTCAGACCTTATAAAATTCTCTATGCATGGTATTATTTCGGAGCCAAACGCCCAGAGGCATACGTCAAAAGCATTGAAACCCGACATATAAATCGAATGATGTCACTATGAGTATGGAGCAATCAAAGTCCTTGGCGCCACATACGGGACAAGTATTTGAGGCTATTTCAAAATTGGAATGTATCAAGGCCTTCACACTTGTAGTCGGTACTGCATTATCCCTTCTATATAACTAAGGTTACTGACCCCACCCCCGGCCCCTCCCCTACAAGGGAGGGGAGAACCGCAGAGGAAGCCGCCTCTCTCCCCTC
>CAMVLT010000047.1 GCA_947168395.1 uncultured Prevotellaceae bacterium
AGGCGTAGAGCAGCTGGGCACCGTGCAGGATGACGGCGTTGTACTCCTGACCCGTTCCGGGCAGAAATCCGGGAACGTCGACGAACGAGATGATGGGGATGTTGAAGGCGTCGCAGAAACGGACGAAGCGGGCACCCTTACGACTTGCGTTCACGTCGAGCACACCAGCGTAGCACGTCGGCTGATTGGCCACGATGCCGACGCTCTGACCGTTGAAGCGGGCAAAGCCCACGATGATGTTCTTGGCAAACTTGGGCTGTACCTCGAAGAACTCGTGGTCGTCGGTGACGGCAAGGATGACCTTGTACATGTCGTAAGCCTCGTTGGGGTTCTCGGGGATAATCTCGTTCAGCGAGTCCTCCAGGCGGTTGATGGGGTCGCTGCACTTGCGGCGGGGAGCCATCTCCATGTTGTTAGAGGGGATATACGAGAGCAGCGTCTTGATCATCTGCAGACCTTCCTCCTCGGTCTTGGCCGTGAAGTGGGTCACACCCGACTTGGTGCTGTGTACAGAGGCGCCGCCGAGGTGCTCCTGGTCGATGTCCTCGCCCGTGACGGTCTTCACCACCTTCGGGCCGGTAAGGAACATATAGCTGGTGTTCTCCATCATTAGCGTGAAGTCAGTCAAGGCAGGGCTGTAGACGGCACCGCCGGCGCAGGGGCCGAAGATACCGCTGATTTGCGGAATGACACCCGAAGCCAGAATGTTACGCTCGAAAATCTCGGCATAGCCGGCCAGGGCATTGATACCCTCCTGGATACGTGCACCGCCCGAGTCGTTGATGCCGATGACGGGAGCACCCATCTTCATGGCCATGTCCATGACCTTGCATATCTTCTGGCTCATCGTCTCCGACAGCGAACCGGCATGTACCGTGAAGTCCTGTGCAAAGACGAACACTAAGCGGCCGTCGATGGTTCCGCTACCGGCCACAACACCGTCGCCGGGGAACTGCTTCTTCTCCATGCCGAAGTTGTGGCAACGGTGCTCCTTGAACATGTCGTACTCCTCGAACGAACCTTCGTCGAGTAGCATGTCAATGCGCTCACGGGCAGTGTACTTGCCGCGGTCGTGCTGCTTCTGGATAGCTTTCTCACCGCCTCCGAGACGAGCTTTCTCGCGGTTCTCAATCAGTTTCTTGATTTTCTCTAATTGCTTGCTCATTTCTTTATTTTACCTTATTTTACTTTACCTTATTAATTATTCAGGATGCTCGCAGAGCTCGGTGAGAATTCCGCAGGTCGATTTCGGATGCAAGAAGGCGATGTTCAGGCCCTCGGCGCCCTTGCGCGGAGCCTGGTCAATCAGGCGGATGCCCTTCTCACTCACCTCAGCCAGTGCATTGGCTACACCGTCCTCGATGCAGAAAGCTACGTGGTGGACTCCCTTGTTGCCCTTGTCGAGCCACTTTTGGATGGTACTTTCGGGCGATGTCGGCTCGAGCAGTTCGAGCTTCACCTCACCGCACTTCAGGAAGGCGGTCTTCACCTTCTGGTCTTCCACTACTTCAGTTGCATAACACTCCAGGCCCAGCACGTCAGTGAAGAACGGCAGGCTCTCTTCAATGCTCTGGACGGCAATGCCCAGATGCTCAATGTGTGAAATTTTCATATTGTTATAAATTTGTATAATTACAATTAACTGCAAAGGTACAACTTTATCATTGAACATTCAACATTGGACGTTGAACATTATTGTTTTTTAACCCTTTAGATGCTGACAAAAGTGAGTTTTTTGTTAAAATGCATAGTAAAAACGCCATACGCGTTTAAAAAACGCCCCCATTTCTGACCTCCAAACACGGGCAATCCTTATTGGCGCTTATACTATTATTTGGCGTTCGTTTACATGCATTTCACCTTTCATTAGGTTAGAGTTATTTTCATGATAGAATAGCTTGGGGCAAATCAGGTCGGTCATTTCTTTTCGAATTTTCTTTTTCATTTTGATAATGCCTTCTTTTGTAAAATAATTTCGTGAATTTTCGTTTTCGGTAATAGGGTAATGGGGACATGGGGACTAAGTAGTTACCTACGTACTATAAGTATGGACGCTGCTGCCCTGGGCACTGGGCAGGTAATTGATACCCCACCAGCACATCTGTAGGAGGAGGAAGGAGATGAGGATGATAGAGAGGGCGAGCCGGGGATGGTGTTTTGGCACCCGACGGTAATGTATGTAGATGAGATAGCTGAACCAAGTGATGGCAGCCCAGGTCTCCTTGGGATCCCACGACCAATAATGCCCCCATGCTTCCTTGGCCCACAGGGCACCGAAGAGCATGCCGATGGTCATAAAGGCGAGCCCGACATAGACGAGGTTGTCGATGGAGGTGAGGGGTGAAGAGTGGAGGGTGAAAATGGCATATAGTGCCATCAAAGTGGCGGCACCAAGAAGGGCGTAGGCGAACATATAGACAATAACGTGAGGGGCAAACCACGGACTCTGCAAGGCGGGCATCAGAGTTTTGGAATGTATCTCGGGCTTGAACAGGTTGACGCAGATGAAGACAACAGCCATCAGCGTGGAGAACGAGAGAATCCACTTGTAGCGCCAGCGGCTGTAGACAATGATGCCGGCCAACGGCAGGAATAGGGAATACCAGAGTCGGGTCTCACCCATCGTGCGAAGGGGCGGACGCTCTAACGATATCCACATCAACACGATAAAGCTGAGGAATACGATCAGGCCAACAATAGTGGCGGTATAGGCCACTGAAGCCTTGTCGCGCCAGGATGCCCATGCGCCAACTGCCCACAACAGCACGGAGACTACGGCAAAATATACGAAATGACTCCAATCCACCATATTATTTATCTTTTTATGTAATTTACCATTTGCTACTTGACGGTTTGTGATTTACGGTTTATCTTTCCCCCCAGCACGAACATACAGACAGCGCCGAGGAGCATCATGTAGATGCCGACATAGACGTAAGGCAACCAAGGGTCGCTGACCAGTTCGAGAATGCTGGTGTCGGACATGGCCCCCATCTGCGTGTCGTAGCCATACTGGTATATTTTCCAGCCCTCCACCTCAACAGGTTTGTTGACATCAACGGTCGTCAAGAGGCTCTGGCCAGACTTGGCCTGTATCTGAATTTCGGAGGCGAAGCGCTTAGGCGAGCCGTCATCGTAGGTCTCCATGATGAACTGCTTCAGTTCAATGGTCAATGGCAGCTCCACTATTCTACCCTGCGGATCGTAGGCACGCCACTCCTTCTGGCCCGTTTCGGTGACCATCTTGAGTCTCTGCATGTCGGCATTGCCCAACGTGGCGGTAGTCATGGCGATGAACAGTCCGAGGTGGAAAAGCATGGCTACCACCCGACTGGCGTTCCAACGGCGCAAAGGTTGCTTCATTACCACCAGTCCAACGATGACCGCCATGTAGACATAGATGAAGACGAACGGCCAGAAGACGAGCATATTGTTCAGCCAGCGACCGTCAGCAGTCTGGCGGGTCAGTCCCATCACGATGGTTAGCACGACGGCGTAGGTCATAGCCGGTATGGCAGCCTGATAGGTACTAAGGTAACGGAAGGCGTAGACGCGACTGCGAAGCAGGTGCATCGCGAGAATCATCAGTACAAAGCCAGCCAGCACCACAGCGTTGGAAGGCCAGCGGAAGGCATCCCACACAACGGGTCCCACGGTGAGTTCCAGTATCAGGCCAGCTACCATCAGACCGATGCCAATGAGAAAGCCTTCAGCAAACTTCCAAGGTTTTGTCCACATACTATTGGGGCGTTTAGAATACAATTTCGATGCAAAAATACGAAATAATTATCAATTATCAATTGCCAATTATCATTTTTTTTGTATCTTTGCGCCAAAAACCAATAAAGACATCAATAACTATGAACAAAAGCAAGCTTTTATTGACTTCCATTCTGCTCGCAGCAACCGTCAATCCCCTCTTCGCAGCCAAGAAGAAGGTGGTGACCGAAGAGACGAAGGACCCGAACGAGATGGTGGCCTACCTGTTCACCTATTTTAATAGTAACGCGCCCGAAGACGAGCAGATATGCTACGCGCTGAGCGACGACGGCTACAACTACACGCCGCTGAACATGGGAGCACCCGTCATAGAGAGCGACACCATCGCCCTGACACAGTGCGTGCGCGACCCCCACATCCTGCGCTGCGAGGACGGCAAGACCTTCTACATGGTCGTTACCGACATGCGCTCCTCATTGGGCTGGTCGAGCAACCGAGGCATGGTGCTGCTGAAGTCTACTGACCTCATCAACTGGCAGCATTCGACCATCAACTTCCCCACCCGCTACACGAAGACATGGAAGAACGTCATCCGCGTCTGGGCACCCGAGACCATATACGACCACAAGGCCGGCAAATACATGGTGTTCTACTCGTTACGTACCAGCGACCATGGGTCGTACGACAAGATATACTACCAGTATGCCAACAAGGACTTTACCGATTTGGAGGGTGAACCCAAGTGGCTCTTCGATGCCGGCAACGCCACCATCGACGGCGACATCGTCTACAACGAGGCCGACCAGCTGTACCACCTGTTCTACAAGCAGGAGTCGGGCCGCGGCATCTACCAGGCCGTGGCCAAACAACTGACCGACAAGTGGCAGATGCTTGACGGCAATGTGGAGCAGACGAAGGAGGCCGTTGAGGGCGTCGGTGTCTGCAAAGCCATCGACGGCAAATCATGGATTATCATGTACGACTGCTATGGCAGCGGCCACTACCAGTTCTGCAAGTCGGAAGACCTGAAGACCTTCAAGTTCATACAGGACACCCAGATGAAGGGCAAGTTCACACCGCGTCACGGCACCATCATCCCCATCACGCGGGCCGAGAAAGAGCGTCTGCTCAAGGCATTCCCCAACTACAAGCAGCCCATGCTCACTGGCTACCATGCCGACCCAGAGGTAATGTACTCGAACAAGACGAAGAAGTACTACATCTACAGCACTACCGATGGCACGCCAGGCTGGGGCGGCCATGACTTCAGCGTATTCTCGTCGGAGAACCTCGTCGACTGGAAGGACGAAGGCAAGATGCTCGACGTGAAGGGCGACCAGGTGCGCTGGGCTACGGGCAACGCCTGGGCACCGGCCATCATCGAGAAGAATGGTAAGTACTACTTCTACTTCTCGGCACATAATCCCCAGTCGAACCGCAAGGAGATTGGCGTGGCCGTCAGCGACAGTCCCACCGGACCGTTTGTTGACAGTGGTGCGCCCATCCTCACCGACGCCGACCGTCCTCAGGGCGTGCGCGGCGGACAGGCCATCGACGTCGATGTGTTCCAGGACCCCAAGAGTGGCAAGTGCTACATCTACTGGGGCAACGGCTTCATGGCCGGTGCCGAGCTGAACGACGACATGACGAGCGTGAAGAAGGAGACCATCACTAACCTGACGCCCAAGGGCGGCTCGCTCGATACCTGGGCCTTCCGCGAGGGTGCCTACGTCTTCTACCGCAAGGGCACATACTATTTCCTCTGGTCGGTCGATGACACGGGCTCGCCCAACTACCACGTCTGCTACGGCACGGCAAAGTCGCCCCTCGGCCCCATCAATATTGACGAACAGAACTACTTGGTGATTAAGCAGAAGCCCGAGGACAAGATTTACGGCACGGCGCACAACAGCATCCTGCAGATTCCCGGCAAGGATGAGTGGTACATCGTCTATCACCGCATCAACAAGAACTTCGTGAACCGCGACCCCGGCATCCACCGCGAGGTTTGCATCGACCGTCTGACGTTCGACAAGCAGGGCCGCATCATCCCCGTCACGCCGACGCTCAATGGCCCAGAACCATTGGCAGTGAAGAAGAAGTAATGTTAAAAAGGCTTGAATAGGGCATCGGTATTGGAAAAAAGTCGTACCTTTGCAGCCTGTTATAGAGAAAGTATGTAATGAATCAGGAAAAAGAGAGAAAGAATCCGTTTTTCGAGCCTTATCTTACGCCGCACGACACGGCCCCTTTTGACCGCATCCGTTTGGAGGACTTCGAAGAAGCCTTCATGGAGGGCATACGCCGCGACAACGAGCAGATAGACAAGATTATCAACAACCCCGAGAAGCCCACGTTCGACAACACCATTATCAACGTGGACGACGAGAAGGACAATTACTACGACTTGCTGAGCCGCACATCGACGGTGTTCTTCAACCTGCTGTCAGCCGAGACGAACGACGACATGGACGCCCTGGCGCAGAAGATGTCGCCCATTCTGACCAAGCATGCCAACGACATACGGCTGAACGAGCAGCTGTTTGAGCGCATCAAATATGTGCATCGACACCACCGCAAGCTGACGGCAGAGGAAAAGATGCTGCTCGACAACTGCTACGACGGCTTCGTGCGCAGCGGTGCGTTGCTCGATGCCGAGGGCAAGGAGCGGCTGCGCCAGCTGACGGAGGAGGCTTCGATGCTGGGGTTGCAGTTCTCGCAGAACCTTCTGAAGGAGCAGAAGGCATACACGCTGCACATCACCGACGAGGCCCAGCTCGACGGGCTGCCTGAGACAGCCCGCGAGGCTGCCGCCCTGGCAGCCAAGGAGCGTGAGCTGGAAGGATGGGTGTTCACCCTCGACTACCCCTCGTACCAGCCATTCATGACCTACAGCACGCAGCGCGAACTTCGCCGCCAGATGTATATGGCCCGCAACACGGTGTGCATACACGACAATACGGAGAACAATCTCGAAATATGCAAGCGTCTCATCAACCTGCGCCGCGAGATAGCCCAGCTGTTAGGCTACAAGACCTACGCTGACTATGTGCTGAAGCACCGTATGGCCGGCAACGTCCGCAACGTCTACAAGTTGCTGAACGACCTGATTGATGCCTACAAGCCGACGGCGAAGAAAGAGCGCGAGGAGCTTGGGGAGGCTCTGGAACCTTGGGACATAGGCTTCTACTCGCACAAGTTGCAGATGAAGAAGTTCAACATCGACGCGGAGATGCTTCGGCCCTATTTCCAGTTAGACAAAGTAATCGACGGTGTCTTCGGACTGGCCAACCGCCTGTACGGTATCACGTTCAAGGAGAACAAGGAGATTCCCGTGTACCATCCTGACGTGAAGGCCTACGAGGTGTTCGACAAAGACGGTTCCTACTTAGCTGTGTTCTATGCCGACTTCCACCCCCGCAAAGGCAAGCAGGGCGGAGCTTGGATGACCGAATACCAAAGCCAGTGGATGGAGCGCGAGGATGTGAAGAAGCCCTTCGGTGCCGACAACTGCAAAAACGTGCGCCCCCACGTCAGCGTGGTAATGAACCTGACGAAGCCGACGGAAGGGAAGCCTGCCCTGTTAACCTTGGGCGAGGTGGAGACCTTCCTCCATGAGTTCGGCCACTCGCTGCACGGCATGTTTGCCAACACGCGCTTCGAGAGTCTCAGCGGCACCAACGTGTGGTGGGACTTCGTAGAGCTGCCCTCGCAGTTCATGGAGAACTATGCCGTTGAGAAGGAATTCCTGCGCACCTTTGCTTTCCATTATGAGACGGGAGAGCCGCTGCCTGACGAACTGATTAACCGCATCGTGAAGAGCCGCAACTTCATGGTAGCCTCGGCTTGCCTGAGGCAGGTGTCGTTCGGACTGCTTGACATGGCCTATTACACGAAGAAAGACGAATTTACGGATGACATCATACCGTTTGAGAAGAAAGCATGGGAAAAAGCCATCCTCGGCAAACAGCGAACGGACACCTGCATGACCGTGCAGTTCTCGCATATTATGGCGGGCGGCTACGCTGCGGGCTATTACAGCTACAAGTGGGCCGAGGTGCTGGATGCCGATGCCTTTGCCGTATTCAAGAAGCATGGTATCTTCGACCAGCAGACGGCACAGCGGTTCCGCGACAACATCCTGTCGCGTGGCGGTACGGAGAATCCCATGGTATTATATAAGAGGTTTAAGGGCAGTGAGCCTACTATCGACGCTTTATTGAAACGTAATGGAATCAAAAGACAAAAAGCGAAAGCTTGACGAGCGCTACCTGCGCATGGCCCGGATATGGGCTGAGAACTCCTATTGCCAACGTCGGCAGGTGGGAGCCTTGGTGGTCAAGGACAAGATGATTATCAGCGACGGTTACAACGGCACCCCCACGGGGTTTGAGAACATCTGCGAGGACGAAAACAACGTGTCGAAGCCCTACGTGCTGCATGCCGAGGCCAACGCTATCACCAAGCTGGCACGGTCGAACAACAACAGCGACGGTGCCACCATTTACATCACTGCCTCACCCTGCATCGAGTGTGCCAAGCTCATCATCCAGGCTGGCATTAAGCGGGTGGTCTACGGCGAGAAATACAGGCTGACCGACGGCATCGAGCTGCTGGAGCGGGCTGGGATAGAAGTAATCTTTATGAGTTGCGAGAACATAGCAACTGACGAGAAAGGATAAATATGAACAGAAAGAATCGTTTCATGCCGCTTTGGCTGGCTTTGAGTGTGGTAGTCGGTGTATTCATCGGCTCGTTCTTCGCCAACCGTTTCTCAGGCAACCGCCTTAGCATCATCAACTCGGGCAGCAATAAGCTGAATGACCTGTTGCATATTGTTGATGACCAGTATGTGGATACGGTCAACGTAAACGACCTTGTGGAGAAGGCCATGCCTACCATCCTGTCGGAACTGGACCCACACTCTGTATATATCACCCAGAAGGACGTGCAGCAGGCCAATGACGACCTGAAGGGGTCGTTCTTCGGCGTGGGCATTGAGTTCACCATCCGCAAAGACACGCTCCACGTGCAGAACGTCATATCGAACGGTCCCTCCGAGCGTGCCGGCCTGCTGGCTGGCGACTTGATTGTCGAGATTGACGGCGAGCCGTTCGTCGGCAAAGATGTCACCAACGAGGAAGCCATGCACCGCCTGAAGGGCGACAAGGACACGAAGGTGCAGATAGGTGTACTGCGCGGCAAGGAGAAGAAGGTACGTCAGTACACTGTGATTCGCGGTGAGATACCGATGAAGAGCGTCACCGCTGCCTATATGCTCGACTCGAAGACAGGCTACATCAAAATCAAGAACTTCGGCGACAAGACCTATCCCGAATTGCTGATAGCATTGGCAAGCCTCGGACAAGAAGATTTCGAGAATCTGGTCATCGACCTGCGTGGCAACACGGGCGGCTACTTGGGTTCGGCCGTGCAAATGGCCAACGAGTTTCTGACCCGCGGCCAGCTGATAGTGTACACCGAGGGACGCCGCTCGCAGCGCCAGGAGTACCGTTGCGACGGTCGTGGCTCCTATCAGAACATCCCCTTAGTGGTGCTCATCGACGAAGGCTCAGCTTCGGCCAGCGAAATCTTTGCCGGTGCCATTCAGGACAACGACCGCGGCACCATCATAGGCCGCCGCTCCTTCGGCAAGGGACTCGTCCAGCAGCCCATCTCGCTGCACGACGGTTCCATGATACGACTCACCGTAGCGCGCTACTATAGCCCCTCGGGCCGCTGCATACAGAAGCCTTACACATCGGGGGCCGACCCCAGCTACGAGGAAGACCTTATCAACCGCTACCAGCATGGCGAGTTCTTCTCACAGGACAGCATCAAGCACGAAGGGCCTGAGTACCACACTTCCAACGGCCGCGTGGTCTACGGCGGTGGCGGCATCACACCCGACATCTTTGTCGGTGAGGACACCCTTGGCATCACCTCTTATTATAAGGAGGCCTCCATGTCGGGACTTATCCTGCAGTTTGCCTACGAGTATGTCGATGACAACCGTCAGAAGCTGAGCGCATATAAGACCAAGCGCGAACTGTTGGCATACCTGAAGAAGCTGAACACCGTGGAACTGTTTGCCAACTATGCCGAGAAGAACGGTCTGAAGCGCCGCAACCTGATGATTCAGAAGAGCCACTCGCTGCTGGAGCGCTACATCAACAGCCGGCTCATCTACAATGTGCTCGACGAAGAGTCGTGGACGGAATACCTGAACGACGATGACCCCGCCATCCGCGAGACCCTCCGCGTGTTCAGTGCCGGCGAGTCGTTCCCGAAGCCTGACGCATCATCCGAACAAAAGAAAAGCAAAAAGGTGGCCTACGATTACAGGGCCACCCATAATAAGAGTAAGTTAGCGGTTCTTATGGTTCATGAACCAGTTGTGGGTATAGTAATTGTATAGTAACAATGCCACAACCGTGAGTGCCAAAGCCACCAGAAGGAGGTTCTTGTCATCGTTCAGGAAGAAAGCATAGCCCACACCAACGCCAATGGCGATGCCACTCTCCCATCCCAAGAAGTACATGCTCTGGGAAGTGCCGCGCTGGCAATGGCGGCTCAACTTGATGAAGAACAACAGGAAACGGGTGCCGATGATGCCGATGGCCAGACCTAACAGCAGCGGAGCGATGTACCATACGATAGGCAACGGACGGGTATAGACCAGCAGGATGACGGCTACCAACAGGATGAGGCCCGTTACTATCTCGCTCTTCAGTTCAGCTTCGCGGAAGACAAAGCGCTGAGCCAGCAGGGCCAGTAAGAAACCTGCCATAATCATCCCGTAGAAGCGGTCGCTGAGCCCCAGCGACATCAACATTCCTACCGTCACCGATATCAGCAGCAGGTTCAGGAACAAAGGCATACCGGCCGGCAGGAAGAAGCGGTCAAGGCTGAACACATGCACCGTCTCGCCAGGCGAACGAAACGGGAAGTTGATGGTCAGTATCAGGATGATAGTGCTGGAGGCACAAACCACAGACGACAGCAATACGGCATCGAAGTTCTTATAGTAGAACATGACCAGTCCCACAATCGGCCCCAACGACAAGGCAAAACGCGAGAACCAGGCCGCAGAATGGTTGGCCTCTGTACGCTTGTCAGACTCGCTGGCATCGATAATCAACGTACTCGACAGTATCATCTGTGCCAGTCCGAACGTGGCGCCAAAGAGAACGCGCTGCAGCACAATCACCCAGTACTCAACATAATACCTATTCAGGCCCTGCACATAATAGAGTATCGAGATGCAGCCTATCATGGCTACGATGGAGTAGATGCAAATCCTGTTGCGGCGGAAACGCTGCACCAACCAGGAGCAGAAGGGACCAAAAAGGTAGAGTCCCGCTGCGAAAGCCCCCATTGAGAGTCCCACTTCTTCCTGTGAGTACCGCTCGGTCTCAAGCAGCCAGATGGGCATGGAGGGCACCAGTATATAGACTGCCATCGCCAATAGCAGATTGGCCATTGACAACAGCCAGAAGTCACGATGCCACAGTCTGACATGAACAGGTGTGTTTTGTGTATTCATTGTCAATTTGTTTATTTGCGCTGCAAAGTTACATTAAATAAAGCGAATGACAAAGGAAAAAGGTGAAAAAGTGAGAGGCAAGTGATGCAATAAACTTCGATTTTGCACGTTATTATCAAGAAATGAATAAATCTGTTTGCCAATATATACTCACTTTCTGCCTGCTGCTGTTTGCAGGCAGCTCGCTTTCTGCTGCCGACTTCACCCTGAAGGGCAAGGTGGTCGACAATGACGGCAACGCTGTGGAGTTAGCTTCAGTCACCTGCGCCGAGCAAGGTAAAGTAACCATGACCAACCTGAAGGGAGAATTCAGCATTAGTCTGCAATCGGCTGATTCTGTACACGTTAAGTTCTCGATGGTTGGATATAAGACTCGCGTGCGTACCTTTGTCAAACCAAGAGGAAACCTCACCGTCCAGATTGTGATGCAACAACAGGATGCCCTGCAGGAGGTGACCGTCACCGAGCGCCGACGCCAGACCACCGGTACCGAGCAGTTAGACATTCAGGACATCCGTAATGCGCCATCGGTCACGGGCAACGCCGTCGAGGAGCTCATCCAGCAGCAGGCGGGCGTCTCAACCCACAACGAGCTATCGAGCCAGTACAACGTGCGCGGCGGTTCGTTCGACGAAAACGTGGTCTATATAAATAATGTGGAAGTCTACCGTCCGCTGCTCATCCGCTCTGGCCAGCAAGAGGGACTCAGCATCATCAACAGCGACATGGTCGAGAAGGTTGGCTTCTCGACCGGTGGCTTCGAGACCAAATATGGCGACAAGATGTCGTCGGTGCTCGACATCACCTACCGCAAGCCCACACGTACTGAGGCATCGCTGACGGCATCGCTTTTAGGGGGAAGTGCCTATATTGGCGTTGCAGGCAAGCATTTCACCATGAGCCACGGCCTGCGTTACAAGACGAACAAATACCTGTTAGGCTCGTTGGAGACCACTGGTGAGTATAAGCCCAACTTCCTGGACTACCAGACATATATGAGCTGGACACCCAGTCGCCGTTGGACAGTTGACCTGATAGGCAACATCTCGGAAAACAAATATGAGTTCAAGCCCAAGGACCGCGAGACCAGCTTCGGCACGATGCAGGATGTGAAGTCGTTCAAAGTCTATTTCGACGGTCAGGAGAAAGACATCTTCCGCACCTATTTCGGCACGCTCTCCATTGCCCGCCATTTCACCGACTCGGCCTCTGTGCGGCTGCTGGCCTCGGCCTTCCATACCAAGGAGCAGGAGACCTACGACATTCAGGGGCAGTACTGGCTGGACGACACCCAGTCGTCGGAGAATCTGGGCGTGGGCACCTACATGGAGCATGCCCGCAACTACCTGACGGCCGATGTGCAGAGCCTCAAACTAATGGCCAACAAACGCTTCCGCAAGCACGACTTAGAGGCCGGACTGACCATGAAGTGGGAAAAAATCAAGGAGCAGTCACGCGAGTACGAGATGCGCGACTCCTCGGGCTACTCTGTTCCCCACACCAGCGACCGCCTCGACCTCATCTATACTCTCAGTTCCCAGAACGACATGTCGTCGCGTCGTATTGAAGGCTACATCCAGGACACCTACCGCTGGTCGTCGGGTTACGACGAAGAGGCGGTGGATGCCAACAATACTGGCACCTTCTACACGCTGAACTACGGCGTGCGGTTCAGCAACTGGTCATGGAATCGCGAGACCATCGTGTCGCCCCGCGCCTCGTTGGCCATCGTCCCCGCCTTCAACCACGACGTCACCATCCGTCTGGCGACAGGACTCTACTATCAGGCACCGTTCTTCAAGGAATTGCGCGATACTACCACTTCTGGGGGGCGAACCGTCGTCACACTCAACCAACATATCAAGAGTCAGCGCTCTCTGCAGTTCATTGCCGCCTTCGACTACCGCTTCCGCATGGCCAACCGCCCCTTCCGCTTCACGGCCGAAGCATACTACAAGGCACTCTCGAACCTCATTCCCTACAACGTACAGAACGTAAAAGTGACCTACTATGGCGAGAACCTGTGCTCGGGCTATGCCGCCGGACTCGACCTCAAACTGTTCGGCGAGTTCGTGCCAGGCACCGACTCCTGGCTCACCTTCTCGGTTATGAAGACAGGACAGAAGATGGAGGGCGGCAGCTATTTCCCCCTGCCCACCGACCAACGTTACGCCATCAACCTGCACTTCACCGACTATTTCCCAGGCACCGAGCGCTGGAAGATGACGCTACGGTTGGCCTACGCCGACGGACTGCCCTTCGGTGCCCCTCACCGGGGCATTGAGCAGCAAAGCTTCCGTGCTCCCGCCTACAAGCGTGCCGACATTGGAATGGCGTGGTTGGCTTACAAAAACGTTCAACGTTCAACGTTTAATCTTCAACGTATTTGGCTTGGCCTCGACTGCCTCAACCTCTTCGGCATCTCGAACGTCAACAGCTACTACTGGGTAACCGACGTAACCAACCGCCAGTGGGCCGTCCCCAACTACCTCACAGGCCGTCAGATCAATGGCAAGATTACCGTCGAGTTTTGATCAAATTTGTACTTTTGCTACGTGATTTAAAAATGAAAACAAATATGAAAAAGGTAATTGTTATTTCTACGAGCCTTAGACGTGGCTCAAACAGCGATATGCTCGCTGACCAGTTTGCGGAAGGAGCTAAGGCTGCCGGAAACGAAGTGGAGAAGATTTCTCTCGTCGGCAAGAACATCCAGTTCTGCAAGGGCTGCTTTGGTTGTCAAAAGCTGGGCCGCTGTGTTATCAGCGACGATGTGAACGACATCATGGCCAAGGTGCTGAAGGCCGATGTCATCTGCTGGGCTACACCTATCTACTATTACGAGATGAGCGGCCAGATGAAGACCCTTATTGACCGCATGAACGCGATGTACGAGCAGGATTATCAGTTCCGTGACGTCTATCTATTGACTACGGCTGCGGAGGACGAAGCCGAGACTCCGAAGCGTGCAGAGACTGGCTTGACGGGATGGATAGACTGCTATCCCAAGAGCCGCCTGGCAGGAACGCTTTTCTGCGGAGGTGTGAATGATGCCCGTGAGATTGAGGGCAATCCGAAACTGCAGGAGGCTTTCGATTTAGGAAAAAGCATCGGTTAAATCCGTGAATATCCTATCCTGATGGACACCTCTGCCCAGCAACTCGGCGTATTCGGCCCTACGAACTGGGCATGCGTTTGGTAGATCTTCGCCCCCAACGGAACCATCCTCGCCCGCGGCCTGCGCGGCAACGAGATAGAGAAGAAACTGGCGGAAATCTTCGGGGAATAACCTACTTCCCCCCCGAATGAACTGCCAATGTTTACTTCATTTATTTCGCTAATCTTTCTAACAATGCCTGGCAGCCTTCAAGGACATCGCGCCAAGTGGCCTCGAAGTTGCCTGTGTACCAAGGGTCGGCTACGTCACCTGGCCGTCGGGTGAAGTCCATCAGCATCACAATCTTTCCTTCTGGGTCGCCACCGCAGATGTTTCGCATGTTGCGGATGTTCCACGAGTCCATGCCTATTAGCAGGTCGTAGCGGTCGTAGTCCGAGCGGGTCATCTGCCGAGCCGTCTTGCCTGCACAGCCGATGCCGTGCTCTGCCAGTTTCCTTCGGGCTGGGGGATAGACGCTGTTTCCTATCTCCTCCGTCGAGGTGGCCGCCGACTCAATCATGAAACGGTCCTCCAATCCCATTTTCTTCACCAAGTCCTTCATCACGAACTCGGCCATCGGGCTGCGGCAGATGTTTCCGTGACATACGAAGAGTATTCTTTTCTTTGTTTCCTTTTTCATCTATGTACTATACGTTAATTATTTCCTCTGGCCACGGCTCAAATTCCAATTCCAGCTCAATCCATTGTGCCCCTTGGCGAGAGGCCAGTCCCCCGTTTGGCGAGGGACTTCCTGGTTTGGAAACGCCCAAGCCTAACAGGCGGATGGGGTGGTAGTGGAACTCCACTTGTTGCATCAGTTGTTTTGCCAACGGCAGAATCTCATCCTTAGTGCGAAGAATATGGTCAACCGTGATGCTGC
Organism: uncultured Prevotellaceae bacterium; assembly: GCA_947168395.1. Classification (GTDB taxonomy): domain Bacteria; phylum Bacteroidota; class Bacteroidia; order Bacteroidales; family Bacteroidaceae; genus Prevotella. The sequence goes on from CAMVLT010000047.1 coordinate 15,304, forward strand.
GGGTGATTTGCTGGAAGTCCAGGAATTTTACTTTCAGCGTCAACGTTCGTCCCTCGAAGTCGTTCTTCTCGATGCGCCTGACCAGTTCGAGCACCGTGTGATACAGGTGGATGGTGACGGCAGCATTCTCACTGATGTCCGATTCAAAGGTCTGTTCACAGCTGACGCTCTTCCGTTCCCATTCGCTGATAACAGGCCGGTTGTCGATGCCTCTCGAGAAATCGTAGAACACCTGCCCCATCTTGCCGAACTCCTGAGTCAGTCGGTTTAGCGACAAGTTTCTCAGGTCAAGGCCCGTGAAGATGCCCATGCGGTGCATCTTCTCAGCGGTCTTCTGGCCTACGCCCCAAATCTTCTCAATCTTCAGTTGTGCGATGAAGTCCAAGGCCCTGTCAGGATGAATCACCGTCAGTCCGTCGGGTTTGCGCCAATCGGAGGCAATCTTTGCCAGGAACTTGCAGTAGCTCACACCAGCCGATGCCGTCAGCCCTGTCGTCGCACGAATGCGCTGCTTGATTTCTCGCGCAATATCCACCCCCAACTCAATGCCTTTCTTATTTTCCGTCACATCGAGGAAGGCCTCGTCGAGTGAGATTGGCTCTATCAGGTCGGTATAGTCATGGAATATCTCGTGCAACTGTGCCGAGACCTCCTTATACTTCTGGAAATGTGGTTCCACGATAATCAGTTGCGGACACAGCCGCTTTGCCACTTGAATGGACTGCGCCGAATGCACGCCAAACCGCCGTGCCTCGTAGCTGGCCGTTGAGACCACACCCCGTTCGGCATCGTGTCCCACTGCTATCGGCTTGCCACGAAGCTCAGGATTATCCCGTTGCTCTACAGCCGCGAAAAACTGGTCCATGTCCACGTGGATGATTTTCATCAGAATCTAAAATCTTTTGTCAAGGACGGTGCAAGACGTCGCACGCATTTGCGTGCAAAGATACGAAGAAAATTTGTAAAACGCGATATTTTGCATAAAATTATTTCTCGCACAACCAATACTCCGAACAGCCATTCACCATACGGTGGCGGAAGCTGAAGCGGAAGTTGTTCATCGCTTTGCCCAATAGGGCAGGGGTGGTCCGCTTGGCGTCAAAGTAGGCATAACGGACTGAGAATGAGGCGAGAATCTCAGTCGTCCCCCACCAGCGGCCCTCACCGTCCTTGGGCTTGCGGAAGGTCTCGTTGACCATCTCCACCAGGTCGACGGTGCGCTGGTAGGGCACGTTCTCCTCAATCAGCGTCTGAATCTCGTCATCCTCCAACCAGAATCGTTCACCCTGATTGAACAGGTACAGAGCCTGGGCGTAGAGCTGGCGATGGTCGAGATTGTCAGTAAAGTCGATGTTCCTGCCCGCTGGGATGCCTACGCAGACGAAACGGCGCGAACCCGTCGGGTCCACCAACGGCTGCAGCTGGTTCGTAGTGCCGATAAACGAAGTGTATCGGCGATACTGCTTGATGGTCTTGCCGTAGGGCGGACGGAACTTCACGTCGCTCGACGACAGCAGATACTTCAGCACAATCTGCTGCGAGTTGGTGGTCTTGTCGAACTCGTCGATGTTGATCAGCGCAAACGAGGTCAGCGCGATGTTCAGGTCGAACTCGTTCTTGAAGTTCAGCTTGTCGTTGTAATAGTCGCGCAGTTCTGGCGGCAGCAGAATCTTGCAGAATCGCGTCTTTCCGCAACCCTGACGCCCAATGAGCAGCGGCGTCAATGCATTGCCCGTCAGCTGTTTGTCACTCTCACGCCACTGGGCCACCATGCCCACCAGCCAGTATCTGAGGTACTTCGGCCAGTTCGGATTCTCCGTCGGCACCCGTTCCGCAAGTGCCGTTATACGGTCCTGCCCGTCCCACTCTGGCAGCTTGTCCAACCACGTGTTCACAGGGTCATACTGTTCGATGCGAGTCGAGTCGATGAAGCGGTTCACGTCCTGGTCCCACGACTTCAGCCCCTGCTCGCGGGCCTCGATGGTCATATCGTTGCGCACCTCCTCGGTCAGCGGCTTAAACGTCTGATCCTCACTGTATTTCATGCGGTATTCGGCCACGCCCGTCATCAGGTTCTTGCGCATGTCGTAGTTCGCCGTCAGGAATATTTCCGTCCGCATGGTCTGCAGCGTCTCCTGCGGCACGCTCTTCAGCGGTTTGATTTTATGCTTCTTGCGGTAGTCCTCCATGAGGGTGACTTCGTAGGTCGTGGCAAAGACGCTCTTCACCAGTTCTGGGTCGTTATGAAACAGCGGATGCTCCAGCGTCATGCCTTGGGCATGCGACAGCGGTATGCCCTGTTCCAGCGACTTGCGGGCTATCTGCTGCAGCAGCTGCATCTGGCGGTCTTCGTCGGGCAGCTCGAAATAGGCTCCCAACACCTCGCGAAGAATAAAAACCCAGTTAAAATGATAGGTACGCGTGATGGTGCGGCCAGGCATCAGGTGGTCACTCTCCCACGTGATGTTCGCCTTTTCCAGCTGGTCATGCTTCTCCGCATCAGCCTTGAAGGGACGCGCCTCCGGATTGAAGTACATCTCAGGGTCGGCACTCAGATAGACCGTCCGCTCCAGCGTCGGCTCCATGTATTCTATCTCTATTCCGAACTGGTTCTGGTAAGCCCTCCGCGCTGTCTCGTACAGGTTCTTATGGAACTGTCTGATATCTTCCTCTTTCGTAGGCAACCATAGCTTTTCCTTCTTACCTTTTACATCTTCCTTCCCAAACAGCTCCCCTCGACATACAATCTTCACACTCATCCCCGATGCCCCCAAGAAAGCCATCAGCGTCTCGTCCATCCTCACCACCTGATTTCTGATGCTCACGGCCTCCTCATACGACTTCAGACCGTTCACCTCGACGACCACCAGCCCATTATAGGCCAGCAGGCGCGACTTCCCCTTGTACTTGTCGAACTCGACGGCAAAGCATATTCTTGGCAGACTGATGAAGCGCTCGCTGTCCACCATAATCTGTCCGTCGCCCTGCCTGACGGGCTTATAGAACTGGTAGTTCAGACGCAGGTTGAACACCCTGCTCTCATCTGGGTTCTTGCATACCATCTCTGCCATCTCTGCCAGTTCGATACGCTTGACAACCTCTTTCTTTCGCGAAATCTTCAATAAACTTACTTTCATAATTCCACTATTTTATTATCAATTCTCAATTGTCAATTCTCAATTATAAATTTCCTTCTCCCTCTACTAATTATTCAAAATTTGCCTGCAAATATACTGATTTTATTGGATATTTGCAAGTTTTTCATTCACTTTTTTCATCTATTTTACATCTACCTTACCTCTACTAAACCTCTATATATATTCCACGCTACTTCTATTAAAATGTACATATAGCTCCCTCTTTGGTACGACTAAACTGAACCAACATGCCGCTTTCGCTGCATTCAATCATACTCCTGTCTGAAAAATTCTCTAGAGAATTTCGGAGTTTACCGTAACCTGTCTATTGCTTACCCCTATTGTATACGTGAAATTCTCGAGAGAATTTTGTTAACACTCCTCTTTATACGACTCGTTATCCTGCTGCTTTGATCGACTCAGCCGTAGGGTAAGTGTAGCTGAACCTGGTCAGGAGTCAAACTCATCTCTGAAAATAACAATCTTCTCTATTCATTACAATTTATTCGCTTGTTTTGCTCTCGTTTGTTTTATTTTTCGTACCTTTGCAAAAAAGTGAGCTTATGAAATACAGAATCAAGAAAGAAACCAAGCCGAAACTCTCCACTTTCGGCAAGTACAAGGCGGTGGCAGTTCATCAGCAGACCATCAGTTCCGAACAACTTATCAAGGAGGCGTGTGAGAATCATCCCTATAGCGAAGGCGACATCACCGCTGTTGTCATTCGTTTGTCAGAAGTCATCAACCGCCATCTGCGCGAAGGCGACCGAGTGCGTCTTCAGGACTGGGGCCTGATGAAGCTCGAAATCGAGAGCGACAAAGTTGACAACCTCCAGGACTTCCGTGCCAAGAAGCACATCCGTGGTGTCCGTCTCCATTTCATCCCTGAGAGCAACGATGGCACCCAGCCCCTCTACGACGGCATCACCTTCGAGAAAGACAAGAACTACTGATAGACGTCAGGTAGAGGTTTGGTAGATATTTAGTAGAGGTAAAGTAGATGCAATATTTCAAGTATCTGCCTTATAAATAGGCATTTATTTCAATTTAGTAGAGGTAACTTTACTTTCTTAATAATGTATTCTATTCTATTCTGCATTCTCGTACAAACCGACTCTCTTGATGCTGCCGCCACCATAGACCAGCAGCACCCGCTTGCCGAAACGTGCCATTTCCTAATGCAGGTGACACAACTGCTCCTTACCAAAATAAACTTTGGTCTTGTTCTCAAATACAAGGTCTCTAATAATCTTTCGTTAAAGTTTGCTCTCCAAAACACTGCCCGAACATCGTTATGCCGACATTCGGGCAGCGTTATAGTGTTAATCGAAACCGTCTTATTCCGGCGTGACGGGCCTCTATGTGGGGTACATTGACCACCATTCCGACGTGCATGGTGTCTCTCTGTGGGGTACAGAGACCACACCTATCGACACTGAATTTCGTAGTTGAAATTCCCTATCCGCTGCTCTATGCATCAAGTTTCGGAGTCGAAACCGTGTGCCGAAAGCGAAATAATGAACAAATCCTCACATTTTATGTGAATTTCACAGTCTGATGCGCGAGAATTGAATATTTTTATGTAATTTTGCAGCGTTCTTCGGAACAAAACATATTGAAACAACGAAGCGTTATGCTCGACTTGCTGACGGAAACGTAGGAAACTTCCAATGTAATGCAAGGACAGTGATAACGGTTCGCGCGTATAGCGTGGACTGGTTACTGCATCTACATTACAAGGCAATTCCTACGGCCTCCGTCAGAAGAAGTGGATAATCAGCTCCACGCTTCATAACAATTAAAGGCTCTTATGGTGGCTGGAGGGCAGAAAAAGCTTATATAATGCCAAGATTGAATTACAAGATATTGGGGATGTTCACTTTTGTAATGCTCTCTTTATATTCATGTACCAGCCTTAACAATGATAGGCGGCTAAAGAAATTCGTTTCTCGCTTCAATGCCGAGGAATATGCATGCGCTTCAACCTACATTTACCCTGATGAAAGAATGCATCTGGCTTTTTTCGCCAATGAAGTGAGGGAAAAGGTTCCGAACGCCTTCATAGAAATTGAGGATAGCGAAACTAAAGATGATTATGTCGTTGCCACATTGAAATGGAAGAATGCCAACGAGTTTCTCAGAAATTACTTCGCCAACATTGGCAAGCCTTTGAACGAAAATGATGTGCTCGTTGATACGATAAGAGTAAAAGAAACTTTGGATGGAGATTGCTTCTCCTTTAATTGGGGAAGTCCTGATATCAATACTGAGAAATTACGATTGGCCAGTATTAGTGAAGATAATGTTGAAAGGATGAATATCCGTGCTGGAGCAGGAAAAGGTTCTCGTATAATTGGGAAGCTGGAAAAGGGTGAGGATATTCTGATTGAGGATGATGGGAAAGGTTGGTCTCGTTGCTATCAGGTCAACAATGAAAGCAAAGTACAAGCGGGATATATCTATACAGCAAACATGTCGGTTAAGGAGAGTGCTTTCTTCTCCTTAGGCATCTTTGACTCTATGAGTTTACTTGTTGCCTTGATTGTCATTGTTGTGATATGTGTGCCACTATTTTTCTTACGTGGCGTAGTAGAGTCTATAATGAACTCAGGTTGCGTCGGAATGTCAGCCTGTGTAGTGCTGCTATTAGTTTTATTCTATGTAATCTATCAATTGATAGAGAAAATACTTTTTGAAATATTTATCATTAACTTACCATATTAATTATGAAACTGACAAAGGGATTATCTTTTTCACTCAAAAGGGCAATTGGCATAACAGGCGTAAAGCAGTCTATTGCCAAAAAGACAGGCATCCCGACGACGCAGGGAGGGCTTGAAAGGAAAATCGGTCATGAGATATTAAAAAAGATTGGGAAATAGAAATGTTTTCATTCTTTCTCTTTGAGTAAATGACAATATGTTTAACATTAAACTTTCAAAATTATGACTTACAATCAAACAAGAATGAACGGCGTTCCAATGCCGTTGCTGATGGGTTGCACAAAGCCGACAGCAATTGAGACAGTAGAGTGTGAAACGAAAGTTGTGTATGACCCCGTATCGCAAACAGTTTCTATGGAATGTGGAACTGTGGGTACACGTAGTTTAAGATGGCGTACTACCGCTATAAAACTCTCCAGTGGCCAGAAATCTTCTAAATCAGACCAAAAGAATGAAATAGACGACCAAAAATCAAAATGATTCTTGTCATTACCAACAAGGAGGATGTACATCCAACTCCTGTCATTGAAATCTTGAATAAGCGGAACATCCCAGTGTTCCGCTTAAACACAGAATCGCTATTGACGGATTATGAATTCTGCTGGTGGAATGACAGCGACAATACCCATTTCTATATAACGAACAGGCAAACAGGTTTGCGATTAGACGAGGTGAATCTGACTACAGTTTGGGACAGACGGCCAGAAAGGCCAAGCGAACTGCCAATCAATGGAACTGAAGCCATTAACAAGCATAATCTTGAAGAGGCAATAGGATTTCTACGATTCCTTCGTTCTTACATCGCAAATAAACCATCCCTTGGGAGTATCAAGTTCGATGGTCTCGCCAGTTCTAAGATGGAACAGATGCGCATAGCCTTACTTGTTGGTCTGAATGTACCAAATACTTGCTTCTCAAATTGTCAGGAGAATATAATTGCTATGGCAAAGCAATTTGACGAACTGGTCTTGAAGCCCATAGACAGCAACGGGGTTTGGAATGAGGAAGATGAGCAAGAATATGTGTTCTACACTCAGAAAGTATTTTCGGAGGCCATCATGAGTGCGCCCAAAGAAGCATTCACGCAGACGGTTTCTTTTGTGCAGAATTATATTCCAAAAGCATTTGAACTTCGAGTAACAGTTGTTGCAGGAAAAGTATTCTGTTGCAAAATAGAATCTCAACATTTGGCTGATGACTGTGGAAGAATTGATTGGCGCCAAGGGGATGATAAGGGATTGAAATATTCTCCCTTTACGCTTCCCGACGATATTTCCCAGAAATGTTTGCAATTCCTCCGTTTGATGAAACTCAATTTTGGAGCTTTTGATTTCATAGTTACTCCGTCGGGAGAATATGTGTTTTTGGAATGTAATCCCAATGGCCAATGGCTATGGATTGAATTAGAAACGGGAATGAAAATATCCGAAGCTATTGCTGCGGCTTTGGAAACAGGCAAAGGATTGATTGCATACTAAAATAGTGACAATTATGGAAACTAAAACAAACATTTTCTTTCATGCACCCAAGGAACTGACGACGGATGCTTTCCTTGTATGGCTCATTTATTTCCTTGACTCTGATAAGGAATACATGGTTTATAAGCAGACTTTCTTCGATAGTTTGATATTGAAGAAAGAGGATTGTGGCAGGGCTATTGGCCCTGTTGAATTGAAACGTCAAGAGAATAATGTTGATGTACTACTGACATTCCGTTTTGAGGACAATGACGAACAACAGTCGGTATTGTTTGAGGACAAAACTTGGAGCATGCCGCATAGCGGACAATTAGCCCGATACAAGGAAACCTACCCCAACTGCTACCGCTACTTCTACTACAAACTGGCGTATGTGAATTCACAGGAGGAGCAGGAGGTATCTCGTGAACGGTATGAGATCATCAATGCCGACATGATGTCGTCCACGTTGGAAAAGATGGTTGACCTACACCCGTTGATAAAGATGTACTACGAGTATATCACCGCCACGTTTGTGCAGGAAATCAATTCGCTGCATGAGAGAATCTTCGTGAAGCATGACTATAATGTCCTTTGGAGTGCAGATGCTCAGAAATACCTATGCGATGCCATCGTGGAGAACATGACGAAACAGGGTGTTCCGTATCTTGAAATTAGAAACGATACCAGTTTTGGACGGCCATGGACGCAGATAGACATTGCGAGAAAGGAGAATGGATACTGGGAAGGCTTATTCTGGCGGGTGGACATTCGTTCTGGGAAGTTCTATATCCGACTAAATCAGTATGCGGAACCAGCAGAAGAGGAAGTTGCCTACAAGATGCACCGGTTGGAGATACTGCGTAGGGAGGCTAACGAATTTGTCGCTACCATGCCAGCCTTACTTCCCGGAAAGGTTGAGAATAGAGCCACGAAGGAAAGCGAGGTGTTGATATTCTTCCTTGAAGATAATGATTTGGACTGCCTAATGGAATCTCTACCGAAAATTACCCGCCAAATGATAGATGTGTTCAATGGTTTAGAATGAGAACTTGTGCAATTAGCATTCTGGAGGCCGACACTGAATCGCCAGTGCCAGTCTCCCGAATCTCTTTTCCGTCCACTCGTTCTCTTTTTGATTGAAAAAGCGGATAGCCCCGCCAGTCGGTCGGTCTATCCGCTCATGTCGTTAATTGTTTTCGTTATACCTTACAGCCCCTCGATTTCCTCGGCGGTGAGGCAGGTAATCTCTGCAATGTCCGCAACGGCAAAACCTTTGGCTTTCATGCGACGAGCGGACTCGACAGCCTGCTTGTAGGCGGCGTTATCAATTTCGGTGTAAGGGTCTTCGCCCTTTGCCCACTGTTCCCAGTCGATGTCGGCAAGGTAGCACTGCACTTGCTCGCGGAGGGGCTGGATGTCGCTGGTGGCCGTCTGCCAGAGGTCGGCATCGGAGACCTGTGCATAGCCGTGAACCAGCACATTGCGCATGCTGACGATGAGGCCACGAACTGCTCGTAGGTGATGCCGCTGACTATTTGCTCCACGTTTTGGGCGTATTTCAGCATGTCCTCCAGTCGCCCGCGGTCTCTGCTATGCTCTCTCATAAATCAGTTTTTTGTCACGGTTAACGCTTTCCACGGCCCACGGACGTAGTGTGCCTTCCTCCACGAGGTCAACCTCGCAGTTCAACAGATCCTCGAGATCTACCTTCATGCCGGCAATTTTCATCAGGCCGAGGGGACGACTGCGGTCGTACTGCACAAGGATGTCGATGTCGCTCCACGGCCTCTGTTCATTGCGCGAGTAGGAGCCGAAAATCCATGCCCGCACAACGGGTTGGTTCTTGAAATAGTCGGCAATCTGCTGATTCATCTGGGTGCTCATAAGCGTTTCAATTAGACATTGCGCCGCAAAGTTACGTATTTTCTTTCAATTATTGTTCGCTTTCCCCGTTAAAAGTGCAAAAAACGGGCGAAGATGCGCCAATTTGCCATCTTGACCTATGGTCTTCCTCCTCCTTGCAAGGCCGACGCTGAATCGCCAGCTTCGGCCTCCCGAATCTCTTTTCCGCCCTCTCGTTCTCTTTGTTATTGAAAAAGCGGATAGCCCCACCAGTCAGTCGGTCTATCCGCCCCGTTTAGGTTACTCACTATAATTATGATCCACTACAATGACAACTTGTATGTCTGGGACGAAGGGTTGTATCTCATGAGTGAGTTGATTGGCAAAAGCTGTATCATCGTGGATGGAAATGTCAGGGACTACATCGACTGACAGCATATTCTCCTTCTCTGAATAGTAGAATCCATGCACCTGCACAATATCCTGATGAGCTGCGAGGGTCTGCATCACCTTTGTCTGTAACTCGGCATGACGATTCTCGCCTGTAGCCACAGCATAGACGCCTACTGTCATGATAATGCCGTGACGCTCTATCATCTGCATGGTAATCTTACGCGTCAGACCATGAATCTCGTGAGCCGACATGGTATCATAGACGTTGATGTGCAGCGAACCAATCTTTATGTCTGGACCATAGTTATGCAGTATCAGGTCGAATACACCGTGAACGCCTTCGAAGTCGGAAACTTCTTTTATAATCTGCTTCGTGAGCTCTGCTGAAATGCTCGTTCCCAGCAACTCGTTGACAGGCGAAGCCAGCATCTCGATGCCTGCCTTGATGATCACAATGGAAATCAGCGCACCAAGAATGCCATCGAGCGACACGCCCCACAGCAGCATGACACCAGCCGAGATTAGAGTTGCCAACGTGATGACGGCATCAAACAGCGCATCAGAGCCGGAGGCAATCAGCGCGTCACTCTTCAGTTGCTCGCCTTTGCGCTTCACATACTGTCCGAGAATGAGCTTAACCACGATGGCCACTACGATAACCACGAGTGTGGTTGTGGTGTACGAAGGCTCCGTTGGGTCGAAGATTTTCTTCACCGACTCGATGAGTGAGGTGATACCTGCCGAGAGTACGATAACGGCGATGATGATGGCACTGAAGTACTCGATGCGGCCGAAGCCGAAAGGATGCTTCCTGTCAGCTGGACGCTGGGAGAGTTTCGTGCCTACGATGGTGATGACACTCGATAGTGCGTCGCTCAGGTTGTTGACGGCATCCATCACGATGGCTACACTACTGGCAAGAACACCAACTGCGGCCTTGAATCCCGCCAACAACACATTAGCTATAATACCAATCCAACTGGTACGGATGATTTCCTGACTTCTGTTCATAAAAAGTTGTTAAGTGCTCAGTAGGGTCATAGACATAGCCGCAGATGGCTTCAAGCAGGCTGCCACTTGCAGCGGACGGGCGACACGATGGCACCCTCCTTCTTCAACTCGGCAAAAGCCTTGTCAACCTCCTTGCGGTCAATACCTGTGATTTCCGCAATCTTTCCAGCGCCGACGGGAGCACCGAACTCGCGCATGGCCTGTAGTACTTTCTCTTTCATAATTTTGTTTTGTTTTTAGGTGAATACTAATGTTTGATAATCATTTGGGGGCAAAGTTACACAAAATTACTGATATAATTGTAAACCTAAAAGGAAAAAAATTGACTGGAACGGAAATAACTCGCATTTTCTTTGTATATTTCACCCGCAAGTCATCAATTAACTGCAATATGTTCAGATTATAAGCCACCCAGTTGTGGCAATTCGATTTTTATTTGTACCTTTGCAGTCGAAAACGGCGAAGTCAGGTTGTGCTGACTTTGCACCCATAACAATCATAGAGAGTAAAAATATGGCATTTTTAGATTTAGTGAAGCAGAGATATAGCTGCAGGAGCTATCAGGAGAAGAGTGTGGAACAGGAGAAGCTGGACTACGTGATGGAGTGTGTCCGCTTTGCACCATCAGCTGTGAACAAGCAGCCGTGGATGTTCCGCTTAGTCAAGAACGAAGCAGACAAAGTGAGGCTGCAGGAGTGCTACGACCGTGAATGGTTCGCGACGGCTCCGATGTACATTATCTGCTCCATATTGCACGACGAGGAGTGGGTTCGCTCGGACGGCAAGCATCATGGCAACATCGACATAGCCATTGCCGTGGAGCATCTGTGCCTGGCAGCTACGGAGCAGGGTCTCGCCACCTGCTGGGTCTGCAACTTCGATGCCGAGAAGTGCAAGCAGCTCTTTGGCATTGCCGACAACGAAGAGCCAGCCGCGCTGATTCCCATCGGGTATGCTGCCGACGAGCCGAAAGAAAGACTACAGTTAGGCGCGCAAAGCGCGGGAATGAAGAAGCGCAAAGCGATTGAGGAAATCTGCATAATCTGAAAATGTAGCCGATTAAATACATAACAGAAATAAATGATAAGATTGGAAAGATTAAAGACCTGGTTTCTGATAGCCGTTCTGACCATTTGCGAAACGGCCAGTTTTGCCTCATGCTCTTCAAATGAGGACAACGCGACAGAGCAGAGCGACATAACAACTATTGGCGATAAGGTAGCTGAGATTCAGGAGCGAGGCACAATTCTCATTGGTACTACTGGTGACTACAAACCGTTATCATTCTGTGAACCCGATGGAACATATTGGGGCTTTGGTATTGATATCGCAAACGAAATAGCACGAAGGTTAGGAGTAGATATAGAATTCAAAAAGACCTCATGGCCCACATTGACAGCCGACGTACTTACAGAGCCTCAATTATTCGACCTCGCCATTGGTGGAATTACTATAACAGATACCAGACGTGAGACGATGCTTATGAGCGACGGCTATCTGGTTAACGGCAAGACTATCCTGTGCCGTGCTTCAGAGGCAGACCGCTACAAGTCGTTGGCTGACATAGACAAGCCCGAAGTGCGTGTAATGGTGAATCCTGGTGGACTGAATGAAAAGTTTGCCAACGAGAACCTGACTCACGCAAAAATAGCCGTTCACCAAAAGAACGAGGAAATACCGACACTTGTAGCCGAAGGTGCAGCCGACGTGATGATAACGGAAATTACAGAGGCTCCTTATTATGTGCGGACTGACACCCGACTTGCAGCCCCACTATTGAACGCTCCATTTACTCATGGTGAGATTGGTGTCCTCATGCAGAAGGGGCAGGAGGATCTCCTGCAGATGGTGAACAATATCATCCGCCAGATGAAGTCCGACAGCTCTCTTCGGAAGCTGCACGAGAAGTACGGGTTAGTATATGCCTATGAATAAAAAGAGATAGATTGATGAAACTACTCAATCACGAAACTACGCGGATAGAAATCGCTGTAGAAGCGACCATCGACGGCGGTGAACTTCAACACGCAGTAGTTGGAATCGGTCACGCCGCCTGGGTAATACTCCGTGTCTCCATCACGCCAAATCATCTCTTTCGAGGCGGTATCCGTCAGTACCTCCATCGTACCCCGCAGCATCATGCCCTTGAAGCCTTTGGCATCGCAGAAATAGATTGAGGCCTTGGGGTTTGCCTTGTATTGAGCCACACGTATTGAGAATGTGTTGGTTGTAAAGTAGAACGTCTTGATACCCTCACGCTTGCGCGGCTTCAACATGGCCTTGGTCCAAGGAAAGCCTTCCTGGTCTACGGACGAGATGTAAGCTATGGGCAGTTTGTCGGCCATCTGCGCAATGAGTTCTTTAATGCCTGCCAAAGCGGGGTTCACATTCACGACTTCATCGTTACTAACATCCAACGTTTGGCGCCAGCGCTTCAGCTGAGGGAAATAGGTTTTCATCATGCCGATATACTCCTCTTTGGTGATGGGCTTCTCCAACCCCTCGTTGACAGCGCCAACAAACTGGGCACAATGCTCAATCATCTCGTCCATCGTGCAGTCCTGCAGGAAATGTCCATCCCTGTAGCAGTACATGCAGTAATCTTCGTTCTTACTACCGTCGGCATTGGTGCCGAGAACTTCTTCGGTTAGCGGCATGCCGCAACTCTGACAAAATCTTTGTTCTTTATTCATATTTTAATACTTTTGTTTATTTGATATTATAGTACTATCAGTAATAGATGGACGATGTAGGCTCCGTAAGCCTGGGCGGCACACCACTGCCAGAACTTGCTGTGCCAAAAGCCCCAGAACGCTGAACAGCGTGATTCTTAATGCTTTCTTCATTGCGCGTCTTAATTGTTTCGTTTCTTGTTTGACGTTGCAAAGGTAAGAATAGTTGCGGAATCGGCTAAATATCTGGGATATTCTGCACGAATTTGTGACGAATGACAGTTTTTATTAAGCCCCCCATTCCATGAAACAGTTTAGTGCTCCGCTATGGGCACTGAGTATTGTGAATTTTCTGTCAGGTCTGATGAAAAATACCATGCCGTACTTGAAGAAGCGCAAAGGATTCACTCTGTGGCATGGTATATTTCAATGATTACTGATGATTATATCAGTCTTGATGAAGAGCTGCAGGAACTGGAAAAACAAAGGGAATTCGATGCATCCCTATATTCATTCGGTAGTTAACTTATGGAAGACTGAAAAAAATAGCAGCAAATATTTGGATTATATGGCGAAAAGTTGTAA
>CAMVLT010000048.1 GCA_947168395.1 uncultured Prevotellaceae bacterium
AGAGGGCAAGACGGCAAAATTAGTCCGCATGACTATTAGTTGCGGATTTTAGGGTACTCATTTCATGATGAAGTGAAGTATCACCAAGGGTACTTTTACTTACCAATTTGGAGGCAAGGCTACTCCTGTGGATGCCATTACCGCTATCTATAAGGTAGCAGAACCTCGTCCATCGGAGGTTGTACTGGCTGAGGCCGTTGAACTGCTGAAGATAACAGGCCTTGGCTATCCTACTGTTGATAGTGAGGCCCGCAAGGCTCTGAGTGAGTTGGTAGAGAAGGGTCGCGGAACGGACGATGTATTCATGAAAGCGATGAATGACTTCTATGCTGAGACGAACGTAGAACAGCCTGCAGATGGTAAGTACTATCGCGTGGCTGCCGTTAATTCAGAAGGTGATGAAGGATTCGTGACATACGAAAATGGAGCTGTTGGTCTGACTGCCGATGCAGACGACTTGATGATTGGTGTGTTCCGTGTGGCTGCCAATGAGGACGGCACTCTGACACTCTCTACCTACGACAGTAAATATGAGTGCTACGTAAAGTCTGACCGTCTGATCGTTGAGAATGTCAGTGCTGAGGAAACTTTCGGCCTGTTCAGTCTCTATGGTACATTGGGTGGCAATGGTAACGCATACTCCCGTGTCAATTTTGAGAACGGCGTATGGGACTTCATGAACAGTTATGTACTCGACAATCGAGTTGGTCTGGTTCTCGACGAAGACATGACCACCGCCTTCCGCTTCACGGAAGTAGCGGAGGAAGATCTGGTCGTTCCTGAAGCAACGTTTGCACTTACTCCCGCTGATGGCAACGATGTAGAGCAGCTCGATGTGGTGAAGCTCAAATTTACTACGCCCTTCGCTGTAGCATTGAAGGATGCCAATCTGATAAGCCTGAAGAACGAGTACGGTGCTCAGTCGGCTAAAGTTAAAGCCGCAAGCAATGACTACGAACTTTCGTTCATCAATGTTCTGGCTGGAACCTATACGTTGGAGATTGCTGAGGGTGCCTTCGCCTATAGCTTCTTCGACAAGGAGATTCCCTTGAAGGCAATTAGTGCCACCTATAACGTTAAGGAGGGTGCTGATTTCACTTACGACTTCAACGTTGGCGATATGGCCTGTAGGGTGGACGGCGAGGAAGGCCGTGAGTACTTCATGGATACAGCGTTGAATACCCTGACTGTTGGCTTCAAGAGCAAGGTGACGGTGAATCCCGAAAAGACTGTTTTTGTGGTTGACGAGATGGGTGTCATTATAACTACTGGTCACTTGGAGAAAGTGGAGGAAGCAGAGAACGTGTATAAGTTCGTTCCTGACACTCCAATTACTGAGGGTTCATTGGAAGCCGGTACTTACACCTTCGTATTCGAAGAAGGTATGTTTGGCGATGCCAACTACGCTAAGTATCTGGCTGATCCGATGTCAGTCCTGATGTCCGACTGCCACGTCAGCGTGGAGCTGAAGTCTCTAAGTGTGAAGGTCAACAATGAGAATATTCCAGAATCAACTACCTATTCGTTGATAATCAAGGCAATCGGCAATGGCACAGTTATATTTGATGATTCGACCGTAAGATCTACGACGAGTTCATTTACTGTGAATGAAGGAGGTTTTGCTACAATAACCTTCATACTTGACGATGGGTATAGGATAAAGAGCGTGAAAGTAGACGGCTCTGATGTTACTTCAAGTTTGTCGAATAATCAGTATACAATCAATAATATAAGCAAGAATACAACTATTGAAGTCGAATTTGAGACAATTCCCCCAACGACTTATACTCTGACAGTAAAGGCAATCGGCAATGGCACAGTTATATGTGGTGATTCGACCATAAAATTTACAACGAATTCATTTACTGTAAATGAAGGTGGCTTTGCAACAATAACCTTTATACCTGATGATGGGTATAGGATAAAGAGCGTGAAGGTAAATGGTTCTGATGTTACTTCGAGTGTGTCATCCGATAACCAGTATACGGTAAGCAACATCAACAAGGATACAATGGTCGAGGTTGAGTTCGAGGCTATACCTCCAACGACATATACGCTGACCATAACATCAACGGATAACGGATCTGCTGCTTATGATGAAACTGAAATCAGAGGCACGTCAAATACTTTCACTATCGATGAAGGAAATGATGCGACGATTACTTTCGCCCCTGATTCTGGGTATAGGATAAAGAGCGTAAAGGTAAACGGCTCTGATGTGACTTCAAGAGTATTGGATAATCAATATACTGTTAGCAATATCAGAAAGAACACGACTGTTGAAGTAGAGTTCGAGGCCATACCTCCAACAACTTATTCGCTGACGATTAAGGCTACTGGCAATGGTTCTGCTTCATTTAACGAAACGACGGTTAGCAACAATAATACTACGTTTACTGTGGATGAAGGAAAAGATGCGGTGATTACCTTTACTCCAGATAACGGTTATAGGATAATGAGCGTAAAGGTGAATGGAGTGTTAGTCGCTTCCGATGTCTCTACCTATCAATATACGGTTAGCTACATCAGCAGCGATACGACAGTGGAGGTGGAGTTTATGGAACAACTGATGGCCTTTAGCAGCAATGGAGTTAATTACTCTGTAGCGTCCTACGACGACAGGACGGTGACGGTTGGTAGTGGCAACTATGGGAAGGCGTTGGAAGTTCCGGCCTACGTCAGCCACCAGGAGAAGACATGGAAGGTGACGGGTATTGATAATGGCGCGATGGCTGACAATGCGAGATTGGCTGCCGTGATATGGAATGCGGAAACGCGGTTCACGCCAAACGTCAGCAATCCGAACTTCCTGCTCTATGTGAAGTCGGCCGACTATGCGCCAAGCACGGTGAAGAACGTGGTGGTGAACGGAAGTGCGAAGAGCATCACGCTGACAGATGCCACTAACGGTAATGACTTCTACTGCCCGCAGGAGTTCACGGCACAGCGCATCAGCTATACGCACAACTACATGATGACAACGGGCATCGGCGAGTCGAGAGGATGGGAAACCATCGCATTGCCGTTCGACGTGCAGCAGGTGACGCACCAGAGTGGCGGCGAGTTGGTGCCGTTTGCCAAGTGGCAAAGCGGAAACGAGGGGAAGCCGTTCTGGCTGATGGAACTGGGCAGCAGCGGATGGACGGAGGCAACGGCCATCAAGGCGAACACGCCGTATATCATTAGCATGCCTAACAACGAGAATTACAAGCCGGAGTTCAGGGTGAACGGCAACGTCACCTTCAAGGCAGAAAACGTGACCGTCAGGAGGTCGGATGAGACGGAGAGCCGCAACGGCAACGGCAAGACGTTCGTCCCGAACTTCACGAACCAGGAGAGTGCTGGCTACTACGCGCTGAACGTCAGCAACGACTACGTGACCTACAGTGGCGGCGCTGCCGAGGGCAGCCGCTTTGTGGCTGGACTGAGGCCCGTCCGTCCGTTCGAGGCTTACATGACCAGCGAGGCTGGAGTGAGGGAGATAGCCATTGCCGACGACCTGGCAACAGGTATAGCGCAGGCCATCGTGCTGATAGGCGGACGGGGCGACACGAAGGTCTACGACCTGAAGGGCCGAGTGGTAGCCGACGGAGCAGGCTGTTCGCAGGAGGAACTGAGGCGGATGCTGCCGTATGGCGTGTACATATTCAACGGACGTAAACTGATAGTGAAATGATGAAGAGCAGAAAGACTATAATGTTGGCGACCCTGTGGCTACTGGTGGCTACGGTGGCCACAGCGCAAAGCAGGAGGCTGGAAATACAGATAAGCCAGTTTGAGCAGAACCAGCTGGACCTCGGTGCCCGGATGAACCCTGTGCTGGACAGGAACGGCGATGCCTGCGCCAGAATCAAGTTCCATGTGCGGGACACAAGCTTCGTGGTGACATCAAACATGGGCGTGCTGAAGCGTGAAACGGAGTTAGGGGTCGTCAGCGTCTGGGTTCCCCAGGGGACGAAGCGGCTGACCATCAGGCATGAGGGTGTGTTGCCGTTAGTGTACAACTACCGATGGCTATAGTCACGAAGACGGACTGGACGATTACGAAGTCTGCCGACTGGCTCACCGTCAATTCTATATCGGGAAACAATACCGAGACGGTCAGAGTGTCGGCAGGCAAGAACCCAACGAGTGAGCCAAGATCTGCTATCCTGACCGTCAAAGGTGGGACAGCCCCAGCACAAATAGTGACGGTAACTCAGCTTGCAGGAACCGTAGTACCAGAAGTAAAGACGCTGACGGCAGACGTATCGTTGATAGCGTTTGAAGCCAAGGGTGAGACGAAATCCATCGGGATTACCAGCAACACGACGTGGAGCATTACGGGCAAGCCGGAGTGGTGCCTGCTCTCCGAATCGTCAGGCTCAGGGAGCAGGGACATCACCGTGACTGCCAACGAGAACACAAGGACTGAAGACCGCTCAGGCCAAATCGTGATTGAAGGGGATGGCGTCAGCAAGGTCGTGATAGACGTCACCCAAAAGGCAAAGGAACTGCAGGAGCCCGGCCCGGACGATAATACGCCGCCGGCATAGGTGGGGTTCCGTCACATAGCTATACACAAACGAGTAAAACACCTTGTCTTCTCATTCCGTAATGTCTTTATATTTGAGCAAATAGGTATCATATTGGGTTTCGAAGGGGTGGAATGGCGCTGGGATGTCCTGTGGGCGGATGAACAAGCGGTTGAGCTCATCAGGCATTTCTTTAGCTTTGATGTGATAACTGCGGAAAGTGGCACTCACAGATTTATCACCCTTCTGCCAGCCAGGGAAGTGTGTCTTGGCAAACTTCGGTCCCTGTCCGCTGACGGCAGCATTGACGGTGAGCACAATGCCTCGGTCTGTCTGTTCGAAGTTCAGTGAGAGCGAGTCGCCCGTAATGAGGATGCCATTGCCATCGCTGTCAGAGAGGAAAGCCGCGTCAATGCCACTGTGATTGCCCTCGAAATAAAGGTCGTCCTGATGTTTCGCCCAGAAACCGTAGCGGTTGGCCTGATGGCGCCCAGGGTAGCTGGCAAAGGGGCCGTAGCCAATCCATTGCACACGGTCGATGCTGGGATGGAGCAGCCAGGCCAGTCCCAACTCCGAGCGGAAGACATCGGCTGTGTCGGGGGTAAGTGTAAACGACACCTCGTCTCCACCGTCAATAGAACGGCGTTGAATGTCGGCCCTCACCTGATGATTGTCAACAGGCAGTAGGTACTTGTCAGGAATACGCCCCTTTTGAGTAAGACGCTCGCCCAGGGTGGGCTTACGACCCGTGCGGATCAGCTCTTTCTCAACCGACACCATTGCAGAGCCATGACCCGTCCAAACTATTTGTGGTTTGTTCAGCACGAACGACTGATGAAGGAACACATTCCCATGGGCATCCTCGATATCGAACTGAAGGAGGCTGAGACCTTTTTGTCTGGGCAAGGACAGGGTATAAGACACGGAACTACGTGGCTGGCAATCTGGACTGAAAGCACCGTGCATCACGGTATCGCGGTCGTTGGTCAGCGTCCAATGGAAAGTGATGTTATCTTTTAGGTTGAGGAAATCGTAGCGGTTCACGATATTCAACACATCTCCATCGACACGCTCTACAAAAGCACGGGCATAGTTGTGCTGCAACTCATAGTAGTTTGGCAGAGGTGTGCGGTCGGCATAGAGCAGCCCGTCGGTGCCTTTATTGCCGTGCATCTCAAAGCCACCCTCCTTGGAGGTGAATACCCGTTCCTGATAGCCATATCGGCTCTGTAATTTCGTGCGGAACGGCATGCCCTGATCTACCCACTCCCAGACGCTGCCACCGGCAATGCCTGGTGTACGCTCAATGATTTCCCACTGGCGGTCGTGGTCCTCTAATGAGATGCCAAGCGTGTGGCAGTACTCCGTGAAGATGACTGGGCGGTCTGCCCGTTGGTAGAAGTCGCTAATCTGTGATGTCGAGGGGTAATGAGGGGCATAGATGTCAGCCACTTTGGGGAAATTATAGTTGAAACGGCGGAAGTATGAGCCAACCTGAGGATAGCAGATAGGGCGTGAGGGGTCAAGTTCGCGTTTCACATAGTCACCCAGACGGACACAGATGTCTGTCAGCGGATTCTCGTTGCCAAGACTCCAGATCAGCACCGATGGATGGTTCTTGTCGCGGCGGATGGTAGCTTGTGCCCGTTGTTGCAGCATGGGATAGAAGGTTGAGTCCGACAGGTTCTTGTCGCCATAGCCGAAGGGTACCTCGTCGATGATATAGAAACCGAGCGAATCAGCCAGTTCGTAGAAGCGCGGTTCACGCGGATAGTGTGACGTGCGGATATAGTTGACGGAGGCTTCCTTCATCAGTTTCATGTCACGCAGGATGCTGGCCTCGTCGATGACCTTCACCGTCACGGGGTCGGTGCTGTGTGAGGTCACGCCGCGCAGTTTGACAGGTTGTCCGTTGAGCTTCAGAACGTTCCCGTCAATCGTCAGTTCACGGAAGCCGAACTTATGCTCGAAGGTCTGTAGTGTCCTGCCTTTCTGTAGCAGCATTGTCTTCAGGGTATAAAGGTAAGGCGTCTCTGCCGTCCACAGATGTGGTTGCTCCACTTTATTGGTGCCGACAAGGCAGCCCGCAGCGTCGTAGATTTCATGCTTCACCTCAGTGCCCTTGCCGACGTTAGCGATATCCGTGCTGACCATCACCTCACCCGTATTCTTCGTCCGGATGGTCAAGTCGCTTATATGCGTTTTCGGCACAGCCATCAGCGTCACATCCCGGAAGATGCCATTGGGTGCCCAGTCGTCATTATAATCGAAATCGCTGCCACGGAATTGAGAGATGACACGGAGAGCCAGTGCCTGCGTCCCAGCCTTCTCGTTAATATAGGGCGTAATGTCGAAGATGGCGGTGTTATAGCCCGAGCGCCATGCCCCCACAGCCTTACCGTTCACCCACAGGTCATATCCATATAACACTCCGTCGAAGCGGATGAAAATATGCTGGCCCTTCCATGTTTCAGGCACGGTGAATGTGGTGCGGTAATAACCCGTCAGCGGTTGGGCCTTGTCGTAGGTAGGTGTGCAAAAGCCATATTGTTCCCAACAGCCAGGAACGGGAATCCTGCCCCACGTCTCATCGGCGGCAGGCATAGTCTGATCGTCTGCGATTCCTTTTATCACCTTCAGCTGCCACTCGCCGTTCAGGCTTTTCTTCATCATGGGGTCGGTCACAGGCAGCACACCTTGAAACGCATCATTCACCTGAGCTTTCATGCCTGCGAACAATAACAAAAGCCCCATCACACTCACCAGCCTTTTCATCATCATAGCTTCTTGTATCTTAGGTCAATCTTCTTGTACTGATGGTCTTTGTTCCAATGCTCAAAGAGTCCGAGCGACCGCTCCACTGGCTTGCCCTGCTGCTTGTAGACCGTGCCGCTCGGCGCATTGGGCAGCGAGGCAGCCTCGCGCAGATACTCGTCGCAGTAGTTCAGGCTCTGGAACTCGGGCCACTCGTTGATGATGATGTCCATGCCCACTGCATCGCAGGCCACCTCGTCCTGCGACATGATGATTGAGCAGGCCCAGTCGCCATTAAAGGGTTCCTTCATCCACTTGGGGTTGGGGGCGCCGTTCACGTCGCGCGAGCCGTATGTGCCGTCAATCAGGAAAAGCAGCGCCTTCTGCCCCATGTGCCTGTGGGTCATCCAATCCACGAAGGTCTTATACTGGGGTTTGCCGTTGCGCTTGTCCTGACTCACGTTGTTGTGGGCGTTCTGTCGCCAGAGTAGGTTGATGTCCGTGGCACCATACCAGTTCTTGGTGGTCAGCGTCACCCCAGGTCCGCTGTGTGTTTTGAGCAAGGCCGAGTTGACGAGATAGTCGGCATCTACGATACACTTAGCCAGTCCGCGGGCCATCTTGCCATTGTCGACGGAATAGGTGATCTGCTCAGGATAGTATTCGCACTTCTCGCGCCCGTCGCCGCCGATGTTGTCAATCATGCGTACCAAGGGAAACTCGCGGTGTACCTTATTGAATATGCTGTCAGTAATGGCACGGCTGGGTTCGCAGAGCACGATGTCCTGCTGGCGCACGCCGGCATCGCGCACCATTGAGCGCACCAAGGCCAGCGTCACGAAGGGCGACGAGTTCAGCTCAATCGTGTCGTGGTGGGTGATGGCGTTGTTCAGGTTCAGCTTCACGGCAATGCTCTCGCCCTTCTTGTAGCCGCGACTGCCGCGGCCGTGGGTCTTGTTGAAGTGCTTGAAGAGCGCCTGCCACGCCTTCTTCGCCGTTGGCTCGCCAGTCAGTTGCATCACCGCCTCGGCTATCATCAGGTCGGCCTTCTGCTGGTCGTTCCAGCGGTCTTCCACCCAGAGGCCCGTCTTGCCGTCCCACTTAGCCACGCCTGGCGCATGAATCCATGCCACACGGCCCGGATGGATGCCCTTACCCTCACCTATTGGCTCGTTGGGGCCGACAAAGAGTTTCGGTTTTTGCGGATTAAACTCACCGAAAAACAGCCTGTCGCGGTTGACGGGCTCGTCGAGCAGCTGGATGGTGGTCGACGGGCCGAGGTCGGGATTCCTCCACGTCCGCAACTGCCACACCAGACGTCCGTCCTTGTCGACCTCGATGGCCTGCACGGGCGCATTCGCCGTGTCCATCGGCTCCTTGTTCCATTCGTTGTACCAGTTGTTTATCAAGTGTCCGCCGCTTTTCAGTCGCACCGTCTTCTGCGGCTGAGTCACGCCGTAGCCGGTGGTGTTCAGCTCCCACACGGTCTGTCCCTGGCGGTTGATTTCCTGAATCTTGCCCTTGCGGCCCGTGATGAGCAGGTTGCCCGTCTTTGGCATCTCCTGCACGCTCCAGGGCAGCATGCCGCCCCATCGGTCGACCTCCTTGCCGTCGCTCGTAAACTCGTGGATGCAGCCCATAGCCATATTTGCCACAAGCAGCGTGCCGCGGCTCGACAGGCGGGCATTGCGGAACTGGCCGTGCACGGAGCCCTTCTCGTTGATGGGCAGCTCAAACTCGCGGACGATGCGGCAGGCCGGAATCTCCATCACCACCACCTTCGCCGGCTTGCCGTTCTGCACGAACACCACATGCTTCCTGCCGATAGGCTGGATGGTGTGAATCTCCGTTCCCTCAGGGGCCGCATAGCTCCAGACGGTCTCTGAGGTCTGTGTCACCTCGGCCACACCGTACTGATGGGCCACCAGTATATGTCCATCACTCAAAAGCACGGCATCGCTGATTTCACCACGGTTCAACCGGTCTTGATAAGCCCAGTTCACCTGTCCATCTTTCACAATGAACATCCGTCGCTGCTTACTCTGCCCGGCATAGAAAAAGTCATGCCGCGCCAGATTTTGATTTGTCTCCTGTGCCGAAGTACCACACACCGTCACCACTGCCAGGCTAACGGTCAGTAATAGTCTTTTCATCATGGTTATTCTCTATTATGCAGAGAAGGGTATGTCGATGAAGAATCGGCAGCCGCCCTTATAGTCCTTGTCGTGTATGAATTGGCCGCCAATGTTGTCGATGTCTTATTCAGTCGTTTCATATTTTGTCCTCCTGTAAGTCAGCCACACTATCAACATTCCTGCCAAGGCTACCAGCAGCATGCCAATGCCCACCAGTTCCAATGCCTTCCAGACACCGTGCCGGGAAACCACCACCAGCACCGACCAGTCGACGTGCTCTATCGGGCCGTAATACACCGTGCAGGACTCGCCCTTCACGTCCGTGTCGAACGTTCCGCTCTTGCCCTGCCCTATTTCTTTGATGATGTGCTCGTCGGTCAGCGTCAGTCGCTTGTTCACAGGATGCGCAATGCACGAACCGTCGTGGTTGAACACCACCGTATAGAAGTCTAATTCGCCCAACGGGAGGAAATGCTCCAGCTGCTCGTCGTTCCTGGCACTCGCATCGATTTGCTCCAGACTCTTGGTCAGCCACTCGAACGTCATGTCGGCACCGCACACACAGGTCAGCCGCTGGCCGTCGAATATGGGCTTGACGTAGGTACAGTAGTGGCCGCTGATGCTGGTGCCGTCGAAGTAGTAATAAGGGTCCGACCAGAAGCTGTCGTGCGTCCTCAGTGCACGTACATACCAGTCGGACTTGGTATAGTCGTGACGGGCCGAACCCACCAGCGACAACACGAACTTGTCGCTCTGGCTGCTGTCGCTCTGGTGTATGTAAGGCTCAAACCACGTACCCTTCTGAGGGAAATAGTCGGGGACGAAGGCCGCAAAGTAGCCCCTCACTTCAGGGTTGAGGTTAGCCTTGCTTTCGAGTGCCTTAATCACGGCTTCGGGAGAGTCTAAGTGCTTGCCCACTTCGTCGAACACGTTCTCGGCGTTCATCTCCATGCCCCATGCCGTCTTGGCTATCTTCTCAGCAGCTATGTTCTTGATGGCCGTAAAGCGCAGATGGCTTTCTGACTTCAGCAGCAGATAAAAAACGAACAACGATATGGCCGAGATGATAGCGATGACCGCAAAAACGGTCAACAGCAGTGAGGATGAAGCTCTCGAAGAAATTTTCTTAGACATATCTTTCACAATATCATTGGACTCGTATGTGTGCAATTTATTTGCAAATATACTTTATTTCCTGCATACCACCCCCCTCTCTCTCAGCATTTTAATCTTATTTAACGGTGAACTTTGTATGTAGTGAAGCCAGCGGATGAGGGGTACGCCTTTTCTTTTGTTAATTATTTTCGCAGGGCTGTAAAAGGACGTAAATGCCGCTGAAACGCCCCAAAAGGGGGCTTCTGAGTTTCAGTAGGGTAAAGTCGGAGTTTACCGTAATGAAACCTCCAGTTTACCCTACTGAAACCCAGGGTTTGCTCCGGGCAAAGTTATGCGGTTTCCGAGGCAATTTGCTTTTGTCTGTATTTTTCATTGCGTCATGAGCGTAGCACTAAGCACATCCCAGACGGCGACGATGTGGCAGACGCTGCCAGCGAGAACGAAAAAGTGGAAGACGCTGTGCATGTACTTACGCTTGTTGAGGCTGTAGAACACAGCACCTGTGATGTAGCAGACACCCTCGGCCACAATCCATACAACGGCTGCCGTGGAAACGCTGTCGATGAGCGGCTTGAAGGCCACGAGCACGCTGAGGCCCATGCCGATGAAGCAGAGCGTCTCGGCATTGGAGTGCTCCTTGAGGCGGATGAGGCTGATGATGGTGCCCACGATGGCGCAGAGCCATACAAAAATGAAGAGTCCCCAGCCCCAGTAGCCCTGCTGACGTAGGGCGACAAGGGTGAGGGGAGAGTAGGAGCCGGCTATGTGCCAGTAGATGGCGGCGTGGTCCCAGCGGCGCAGGCGCTCCTTCCATTTGGAGTGATGGCGGATGGAGTGGTAGACGGTGGAGGCCACGTAGGAGCCTAACATGCCGAAGAGGTAGAGGGCAACACCGATGCGTGCCCAGTTGTTGTCGCTCTGGAAGCACCATACGAGGAAGATGATGCCGACGACGACACCTAACAGGATGCCGCCACCGTGGGAGCACGCGTTCCAGATTTCCTCCTTCTTGGTGTATCGAATCATGGCCTCTCCCCCAGCCCCTCCATTGGGAGGGGAGTATTGGTTTTTCTGATCAGGGTGAGACCGTCGCGCAGGGGCAGTATGACCTGCTCGGTGCGGGGGTCGCGGGCCACAAGGTCGTTGAACTGCTCGATGCCTGCCGTCTGGCGGTCGTGGTCGTAGGCTTGGTCGACGACGTGTCCGTCCCACAGCGTATTGTCGGCCAGGATAAAGCCTCCAGGGCGCAGCAGCGGCAGCACCGTCTCATAGTATTCCACGTATGCCCGCTTGTCGCCGTCGATGAAGGCCATGTCGAACGCTATCCCTAACCGTGGGGCCTCCGTCATGGCGTCGCCGATGATGAACGTTATCTTGTCGGCCACGGGCGACTGTTCTATCCACGGACGGGTGAAGTCCTCCATTTCATCGTTTATCTCGAAGGTGTAGAGGTGGCCGTCGGCAGTCAGTCCCTCGGCCATGGCGATGGCGCTGTAGCCGCTGAACGTACCCACTTCCAGGATGTTGCGGGGACGTATCATCTGGACGAGCATCTTCAGCAGCCGCCCCTGCAGGTGTCCGCTGGCCATTCGTCCGTGAACGGTCTGCAGGTTCGTGGCCCGCCATAGTCTGTAGAGGTAGTCGGGCTCGGGCGAGGTGTGCTGTAGGATGTAGTCGTCGAGTGTCATTTCTTCAGCGCCTCGATGGCCAACCTGTAGCTGTCGAGTCCGAAGCCGCAGATGACTCCGAGACAGGCACAGGAGATAAACGAATGGTGGCGGAACTCCTCGCGCTGGTGGACATTCGAGATGTGGACCTCGACGACAGGACACTTCAGCGAGCGGATGCAGTCCTGTAGTGCCACGCTGGTGTGGGTATAGGCTCCGGCATTGAGCACGATGCCGTCGTAGCCGCCAAAGAAGCCGGTCTCCTGCATCTTGTTGATGAGTTCGCCCTCGACGTTGCTCTGATAGTAGTCTATCTGTACATCAGGATACTTGGCCCGCAACTGGGGCAGATAATTCTCAAACGACTGTTGGCCGTAGATGCCTGGCTCCCGCTGCCCCAGCAGGTTCAGGTTAGGTCCATTGATGATTTGTATCTTCATTTTGCTTTAGGTCGGAAGGTCTCTTCTATCTTCTTGGTCAGGTCGGCGTAGGAGAGACCACGGGCTATGATGTGCCCTTTGGAGTCGGTCAGGATATTGTCGGCGATGGTGTAGATGCCCAACTGGGCGAGTAGTGGGGTGTCCCACATGAGGCCGTCGCAAACGGTACTCCAGTGGATGGAGTCGCGCTCGGCAGCCCGCTTGCATTCGGCGGGATTGCCGTCGAGACAGATGCTGAGCAGTCCGAGCCGTGAGCCGTACTGCTTCTGGTACTTGCGCAACTGGCGTTGCATGTTTTGCGATTCGTAGTTCCACGTTGCCCAGACGCTGATGACGTTCAGCTCCTTCTCCAAGTCGCCGTTGGTCACAGCCCGCTTGGCTGTGGTGAGTGCCGAGAATCGTGGCAGCGTGCCGCCCTGCTTCTTACCCCGCAGTTCGGCCACCTGCTGCTTGAGCTGTCCGAGGCGTTTGTTGTCGGGGGTGGCCTCTGCCATTACCGTCAGCAGCTTGTAGGCCTCGTCCCAGTTGGCCTTGGCTTTCAGCAGGTAGTACTTTCTAATTAAATAGGTACAGGCGGGCGAGGCGGGATGCTCCCTGATAAAGTCGGCGGCAGCCTTCACGGCCTCGGGTGGGGTCAGCTCGTTCACATGCAGGCGGAACTTGGTGAGCAGCTTGTTGTTGTCGTCGCCTTCTACCGATACCTCACGCAAATGGGAGGCGTCGCCCTCCATCTTCAGCGTAGTGCCGGGCGAGGCGATAAGGGGTATTTCCGAAAAGTTGGGAAACACGACGGAGAGGCTGACGGTGTCCTCTAAGGGAATGAGATAGGAGAACTTTCCTTCCGACAGCCTGATGGTGTCGATTTTGGCTTTCCCCTCCAGGTTGTAGACGTAAAGCTCGCCCTGGTTGAAGTTCTTGAACTTCCCCTTCAGCTCGAACATGCCGTCGTTGGAAGAACAAGCGAGAAGATAAAGCGTAAAAGGCAAAAGGTAAAGAGATATTGGCTGCCCCAAGAGTCGGCGCAGCCAATATCTCTTTACCTTTTCAGCATATCTCATTTTCCTGATTACTTAGCTACTTTCAGCAGCTCGAGGTCGTTGGCAGCATACTTGGCGTAGCTGGCATCCTTGGCAATAGCGGCACGCAGAGCCTCGGCAGCCTCGCTGGTGTTACCCATGCGGGCAGCGAGAATCGACTTCAGGTAATCGGTCGTGGCATCGGGGTTCTTCACGTACTTCAGGGTAACGGCGGCCGAAGCGTAGTTCTTGTTCAGAATCTGTGCCAGAGCGGCGCTGTTGCTGTAGACGTCCTTGAAGTCCTGCTCGGCCTGGGCGTAGTTGCCCTTTGCCAGATTGAGGTTACCCAGCACCTCGGCCAGTCCGTTGGCACCAGTAGCCTTGGCAATGTAGTTCTCGGCGCGCTGGATGTCGCCCTTGCACAGAGCGATGAGGCCTAAGTTGGCAGCAGCCTCAGGCAGCGAGCCGTTGGCCTTCTGGGCCTGCTCAATGTACTTCTGGGCAGCATCGAGGTTGCCGGCAGCGTACTCCATCGAGGCAATGTTGTTATAGGCACGGGCATCGTTGGGATAAACCTCAGACGTAGCCTTGTAGATGTCCTCCTTGGCGTTTTTGCTGTCTACGAGGGTGGCGGCATACAGCATCTCCTCGACGCTGAGCTGCTTGGGGTCGGCCTTCAGCTGCTGCTGAATCTGCTCGTCGCTGCGGCCTACGGTCTCGTAGTTGATGATCATGCGCGAACGGCGCAGCTGGGGCAGAATGCCGTCGGCCAGCTCGCGGAATGCGCTCGAGATGTTCTTGATTTGCTGCTCACGCTCCTGGGGGTCCTTGTACATGGAGAGTACGCGCAGGATGACATCCTTGTCCTGGATGTTGGAAGCCTTGACCAGCTCCTGGAAACCGTCCCAGTCCTCAGCCGTGTACTTGGCATCGACGGAAGCGTCGGTCAGCTTGGCCTTCTTCAGCTGCTGCTGTACGTACTTCTCGGTAGCCTGCTGGCGCTGTGCGGCCAGCTTGTCGTTCAGGTCGTAGCCACCATCGGGTGATGCGTAGGCCGAAACCTCAACATCTTTCAGGTTCAGGCCCTCGCGGTCGTTGTTGATTTGCTCCAGCAGCTTGACGAACTCCTGCACCGAGTTGTTCTTCAGCTCGCTCTGGCGCAGGGTAGCCTGCTGGATGAGGAACTTGATGTTGGCCTCCTGCTTCTGGGCGTTGATGCGCTGGAAGGCATCGGGAGCCACAGCAGCCTGTGCACTCTTCAGGGTGTTCTTGTAAAGCTCGGAAGTGGCAATGATGCCCTCGGCCACCTTCACGGCAGGCACTTCCACCTGCTTCTTGCCCACCTTGGCGTCGAAGGTCAGGTACATGTCGGCCTTGTTGCAGTTCAGATAGTCGAACGACGTCTTCATGGTGTAGCGTCCACCCACCTGGTAGAGAATGGTCTGGTCGTTACCCTGCACCTTCTCACCCTGGAACGTGGTACCCTGTCCGCGGGCTACCTGTCCGTCGGCATAGCGCAGCTCGGGAGTAACGGTCACGACAGCCTTTTTCTTCATATACTTCTCGGGGAATGTACCGTTGACGGTAGCAGGAACTTTGCCGACCTGAGTCTCTAACGGATTTGGGGTCACGGTAAAGTTGTCGGCAGAGAGTGCTCCGAGTTTACCAGAACATGATGTCAGAAGCAACACTGATGCTGCTGACAAAAGAATGAAATGATTTTTTTGCATCTGAATAATTATTAGAACAATATTTAGTAGGTGGTGCCGCGAGCGGGACTCGAACCCGCACAACCATTACTGGTCAAGGGATTTTAAGTCCCTCGTGTCTACCAATTCCACCATTGCGGCATGCAGTTACCTCTTAAAAAGCTGTGCAAAGGTACAGTTTATTATTGTAACTGCCAAAACTTTTACACAATTTAATATAATAAACCTTACTTTATGTGCTCATAAACCCGTACATGGCCTATTTCATAGCGCATAGGGAGGGCCGGATGCTCATCTGTTCATGACTACTTGATTTTCGAGGTCATTTCGCTGCGGACACCCTGGTAGTTCTTCAGGAAAGCCTTGGCCGAACCGAAGTTGAGGTTCAGGTCGAGGCGCACGGGAATGTGGTTCTTGTCGTCGGTGATGTAGAACTTTATCAGCTCACGGTTCTTACCGTCTTCCCGCTCGATGAACGAGAATACCAGGCAGTTGAACTTCTCTTTGGTATCATCCACCTTGAAGGTCTCGCGGCCACGGAACTGCAGCCACGAATTGCTGAGCCGCTTGGCGTCGCTGATGGGCAAAGGTATCTTGTCGCCTTCCTTCATGCCGGAAGCGTCGAAGTTGCGGGCACGCAGGAAGATGCTCATCATGTCGTAGATGCAGTCCTTGTAGCGGGCCGTCTTCCAGTGCTCCTCGCCGTCGGCATCGATGCGGTGCATGCGCAGCTGGCAGGTGCTGTTGGGATAGGTGTACCACAGCTCGTCCACATAGTAGCGTTTGCCCTCGCGGGCTCCCTTGCGGAAGTAGAGCGGCGAGAGGTCGGGGTCGCAGTAGGAGAGCAGCGTGTCGCGCATGGTAAAGAACTTGTCAAGCCGCTTATTGCCGCCCGTCACCAAGCTGGAGCGCCACGCCTTTTTGCCTTCAAAGGTCGTCATGTCGGTGTTCATGGTAGCCTGTCCCACCTTGAACCATACGAACTTCCAGTTGAAGTAGAGGTTGTAGGTCAGCCGTTCTCCACTCTTGAAGGCCGTGTTCTCAATGCCGCAGTTTTGGGCACTGACAGGGCTCACGAAAAGTGAGAGATGAATGACGGTTAAAACTATCAGAATTCTTTTCATCATCTTCAATGTTTAATGGTTACAGTTTTACGCCAGTTGTCTTGCGTATGTATTCCTTGCCCAGTTCCTCAGCGCGCTTGGCGTTGCGGTTCTGCAGTTTCTTCTCTTGTTCGGGCTTTTGCTTGGTGATGGCCTGCGGCTTTTGCTCGAACCGCTTTTTGGCGGTCAGGTTCCAGTCGCGGGTAATGTCGTACTTGGCCTTGCACTCCGTTTCTCGCGGATAGTAGTAGACGTCCTCCGGCTGGCGGTCGGTATGGTAGTCGCCTGTGTCCCACATATTGTTTCCGTTACGGTCGGTAAAGGCTCTCAGGTAGTAGGTGCCTGGGTTGACGTAGAAGAAGTCGGCCACCCCCTTCTCGGCCCTTACCTGCTTCACCACCGCGTCCGAGTTGTTGAGCAGCTGCACGATGATGCATTGCTCGTCGGTGCCGCTCAGGTTGACGCTCAGTGTGCTGTATTCATCTTCCGACTTCACCTTCAGGCCCTGCTTCACGGGGTTGATGACCAGTCCGTAGATGTCCTCGAAGGCGGCAGAGTCTATCTCAAGACTGTATTCCGTGTCCATCTTCCAGTCGGCTGTCAGTTCGTATTTCCTGATGCACTCCCGCAGTGGCCGGAATCTGAACTTGGCCTCATACCACAGGCTGTCAACCTTAGTATATAGGTGGATGCCGGCCGTGTCGAGCCGCTCTATAGGTGTGGGCGACTCAATGACAATGCGCTGGTCAGGGTCGAGCGAGCCGGAGGGCGAGATTTTCAGCTTCAGCACCTCACGGGGCATGATGGAGTCGTAAGCCTCGTTGCGCTTTTTCTTCTTCTCCTGCTCCTTCAGCCATTTCTCTATTTCCTTCTGCTTTTCCTTCATGCGGCGCTCATACGACATCTTGGGCAGCAGCTCCAGGGTGTCGGGCTTATTGACCAGTACGCCGGTAGAGTCGTCCGTGATGCGGTACTCCGTTGCTATGAGCAGGGTGTCCTGATTGATAAGTGTCGTGTCGCGCAGCCAGTAGTAGATGGTGTCGTTCTTGGCCGACGGCTCCACCACGAAGGCACTGTCGGCATTGAAGTTCAGTCCGTGGAGAACGGGAGGCAGCGAGTCGCCATAGCTGAAGTAGAAGCCTAACTTGTTGGGCTCCTGTCGCTCGGTCTTCACCAGATAGCGGTTGTCCTGTACGACGGTGAAGGCCAGCAGCGTGATGTCGTCGGGCAGGAAGTGGGTATAGGGTACCCGCAGTATATTGTCGATGTGCAGCGAGTCGCGCCAGATGGTGTCCTGACGGGTATCGGGCTTCCACGACGGCTCGAAGGTCTCGTGGTTGAAGGCTATCATCTCGCTCTTCTGGTTGTAGACGAAGTCACCGTCGGCGTCCTGCAGGGCGTAGGCACGGTAGGTGCCAGGGGCCACACCCTTCACCGTGAAGCGGCCTCGGCTGTCGGTACGTGAGATGCGTATCATGGGCTCCTTCTTGAACACCGTGTCGCTCAGGTTGTCGTAGAGTCCCACCTGGATGCCTTTGATAGGCTCCAGATTCTCGGCGTTCAGCACGTAGCCCGACACTTCGAGCGTGTCAATCTCCTTGCCCGTCGAGAAACTGAATGTATAGTTGCCCATGGGGTTGCCCTCGTTGTTGTCGCTGATGGCGTCGCTGAAGTCAATGGTGTAGGTCGTGTTCTGCTTCAGCGAGTCCTTCAGGTCCACGATGATGCGCTTGCCGCCTGCCTTGATTTCGGGAGTCTCAATCTGTGGTGGCGACACGATGACCTTGTTCTGGGCATCTTCCAACTTGATGTACTCATTGAAGTAGATGTTGACGCGGCGTGAACTCACGTTCACCGATTTGTCGGCCGGCGTCGACCCTAAGACGTAGGGCGGCGTGTCGTCATACCATCCACCGTCGGGGCTGCCCATTCGGGCGCAGGAGACAAGCAGGAAGAGCAAAATCCCACCCAAACCCTCCCGAAGGGAGGGATGTTTAGTTACATGTATTTTTGTTATTCGTTGTCTCTTCATTACAATATCTTTATAAACATCCCTCCCTTTGGGAGGGCTTGGGTGGGCTTTAGTTTATTTTCAACAACTCCTCAATATGCTCCCTACTGTTGCTCAGTCGTGGCACCTTGTGCTGGCCGCCCAGCTTCCCGTGCTGCTTCAGCCAGTCGTTGAACAGGCCTCGGCGGGCGGTGACAATCTCTAACGGTTGCAGGGTGATGTTCTTGTAGCGCTTCGCCTCGTAGTCGCTGTTCAGCGTCTGCAGGCGCTTGTCCAGAATCTCAGCAAACAGCTGCACGTCCTTCGGCGGAATGTTGAACTCTATCAGCCACTGGTGGCGGCACTTGGCGTGATCGTCCATGAACACAGGTGCTGCCGTGTACTCCAGCACCTCGGCCCCCGTCTGCTGGCAGGCGTATTGCAGTCCCTGCTCGGCATTGTCGATAATCAGCTCCTCGCCAAAGGCATTGATGAAGTGCTTCGTGCGGCCCGATATGGTGAACTTGTAGGGGTTGGTCGAAGTGAAGCGCACCGTGTCGCCTATCATGTAGCGCCACAGTCCGCACGACGTCGAAATCAGCATGGCGTAGTTCTTGCCAGGCTCGACGCCCCAAATCGGCACAACAGGAGCCTCCCCATTCTGGGAGAGGTGGGAGGGGGCTATCTCCTGGAACTCATAGAACACGTCGTAGTCGAGCATCAGCAGCATCGCCTTGTCGTTGGGGTCATCCTGCAATCCGAAGAAGCCCTCACTGGCGTTGTACGTCTCCATGTAGTGCATGCGGGGCGACGTGATGAGCCGCTCATACTGCTGGCGGTAGGGCGTGAAGGCCACGCCGCCGTGGAAGAACACCTCTAAGTTGGGCCATACCTCCTCCAAGTGCTGCTTACCGCTCAGCTCCATCACGCGGTCGAGTACCGACAGCATCCACGACGGCACGCCGCTGATGTTGGTCACGTTCTTCGTCATCGCCTCGCGGGCTATGCGGTCGCGCTTCACCTCGAAGTCGCTCAGCAGCGCCGTCTGCTTCTTGGGCACCCTCACCAGGTTGGCCAGCGGGTTCATGTTCTCAATCAGGATGGCACTCAGGTCGCCCACCAACGACCCAGGTAGATTGTAGTTGGGGGCATGACTGCCGCCCAATATCAGGGCCCGCCCGTCGAAGATGCGGCTTTGAGGATTGTTGCGCAGGTAGAGGGCCACCGAGTCGAACGCCCCAGCATAGTGAATATGCTGCAGCCCCTCCTTCGTGACGGGTATGAACTTCGACTTGTCGTTCGTCGTACCGCTCGACTTGGCATACCACTTCGTACGCCCTGGCCACAACACGTCGCGCTCGCCGTGACGCATGCGGTCGATGCTCCCCTTCAGTTCCTCGTAGGTGTTGACAGGCACTTTCTTGGCAAACTGCTCATAGTCCATGATGCTGCCAAAACCGTGCTCTCGACCGTATTCCGTGTCCTTCGCACGGTTGATGAGCCGTGACAGCACCTCGCGCTGCATGGCCTCTGCCTCGTTCCTGTGTCGTTCCAGTTCCCTTTGTCTGGGGAGGAAGATTTTACCTGCTATTCCTGTTAAGCTCATTGCCTATGTGATGATTTTTGGCTGCAAAATTAGCCTAAACTTTTGTAACGACGCAATAATTAAGCATTTTTTAATGTATTGAAAGTTTATTTGTCTCTGTATTTGCTACCGCCGTTCCCCGTTAGCAGGTATGGCGGTAGCAAATAATATGTCATGCCGAGGCAGGGGCGTCCAAGAACGGGGCGGGTTGCTCGAAACGCATGCGCTGGGCGGTGACGGGATGGGTGAGTTCGAGTAGCTCGGCATGCAGGTAGAGGCGGTCGGCGGGACGTCCGTAAAGCTCGTCGCCAAGGATGGGGCAGCCGAGGCCGTCGGGGTGGGCACAGTGCATGCGCAACTGGTGGGTGCGGCCTGTATGGGGGTAAAGGGCCACAAGGTCGGGGCCTAACATTCGATAGTCGGTGATGGCGGTCTTGCCACGCTCATAGTCCACCACCTGGCGGGGGCGGTTGAGGGGGTCGCAAAGCAAGGGCAGGCTGATGGTGCCTTCTCGGGGGAAGGAAGGAGTGGTTGAGAGGTAAGCGGTGTCCAAGCGTGCCACGTAGCGTTTGCTGATGGTGTGGTCGCTGAACTGCTGCTGCAGGTGGCGGTAGGCGTCGCGGCTTTTGGCGGCTACCATGAGGCCGCTGGTCCATAGGTCGAGACGGTGAGCCAGGAGTGAGCCAGGATAGCGGCTGCTGAGGATGGTGGCGACGGAGTGGCTGCCGATGCGTCCTGGTACGCTGAGCAGTCCTGAGGGCTTGTCGATGACAATCAGTGTGTCGTCCTCGTAGATGACGGTGATGTCGAGCTGGGGCAGTCCCTGCTCCTCGGGGTTGGGGTCGACGTCGAGTCCCTGGAGCATCCACGTCAGCACGGGCTTGCACTTGCCGCGGCAGGCAGGGTAGAACTGGCCGTGCTGGCGTATCATGCCCGACTCGTCGCAGCTGCGTGATGAAGGTCCCCACCAGAACTCGGCCATGCAGAGAGGCTTCAGGCCGTTGCTGTAGGCGTATTGCAGCAGTTTGGGGGCACAGCAGTCGCCCGTACCGCCTGGCGGCAGCGGATAGCGGTTGCGGATGCGTGGCGAACAGTGGTAGTCCTGCCAGACGTGGAGCAGGTCTTTGCGCTCGCCGTGGGCATTGAGGAAGCGGTACTGTTCGAAGAGCCACAGCTGCAGCTGCTGCGACAGTTGCTTATGGTCTGGCGAGTTCTTAATCAACCGCTCAGTCACCTTGAAGTGGCCGTCGGGCTGCTGGGCATCGAAGACGGGAGGCACAAACCACGGCCAGTCGTTGCGGCCGCAGAGCAATCCGGAGTAGGCGGCGAGAAAGCCGATGGTGGCGGTAAGGGGTGAGGCCACTACCAGCACGCCGAACATCTTGCCCTCCGTCAGCGGCATGGTCTGCAGGTGCTGCTGCACCTCGTTGGCCGCCAGGAGGCAGAGGGGGTGAGGCTCGTAGTAGAAAGGGTAGGTGAAGCGCTCGGGCGGCTTGATGTCAGTGTGCAGCGGGTGGAACATGGCGTTACTTAACCTTTTTTACCTTTTTACTTTTTTACCTTTTTACCTTTTCAGAATGAGTTGTTCGGCAAACTTGTAGATGACGATGCCTGCCGTGACGGAAACGTTCATGGAATGCTTGGTGCCAAGCTGCGGAATCTCCAGGCAGCCGTCGCTCACATCGACCACCTCTTGGTGAACGCCTTTCACCTCGTTGCCCAAGATGACAGCATACCTGTGGCCTGGCTGGGCCAAAAAGTGGTGCAGCTTGGTGGAGTGCTCCACCTGCTCGACGCTGTAGACGGTGTAGCCGTCGGCATGAAGCTGGGCAACAGCCTCGACAGCCGTGGGGAAGTACTGCCAGCTGACGCTATCCTCGGCACCGAGTGCCGTCTTGTGGATTTCTGTGGACGGGGGTGTCGAGGTAATGCCGCACAAATAGACGGCCTCAATGCGGAAAGTGTCGCCAGTACGGAACACGCTACCCACGTTGTGCATGGAGCGTACATCGTCGAGCACGACAACGAGCGGCAGTTTCTCGGCTTCGCGGAACTCGTCTACCGTCAGCCGCTGCATTTCTATGGTTCTTATTTTCCTCATAGCTGGATTTCGCTTATTTCGAAAAGTTTGCTGCAAAGGTAAAAAATAATTATGATAATAAATAATGAATTATAAATTATTTTGTATCTTTGCACCCAGTAAGACTATTATATAAAGTAAAGTATCATGGAGTACAGAGATTTAGGGCAGACGGGAATGAAGATTTCCCATCTGAGTTTTGGCGCTTCATCATTGGGCAGCGTCTTTCGTGAGACCAACGAGAAAGAGAGTTTCGAGGCTGTGGAAGCAGCCATCGAGGGCGGTATTAACTTCATCGACGTGAGTCCCTACTACGGCCACTACAAGGCCGAGACGGTGCTGGGCAAGGCGCTGAGGAATATACCGCGTGACAAATACTACCTGAGCACCAAGGTGGGACGCTACGGCAAGGACGGCGTGAACACCTGGGACTACTCGGCCAAGCGGGTGACCGACAGCGTCTACGAGAGCATGGAGCGGTTGGGCATTGACCACATCGACCTGATAAACGTCCACGACATAGAGTTCCAGGCAGCACTGCCGGGCGGACTGCAGAAGGTGGTGGACGAGACATTGCCTGCGCTGTTTGAGCTGCGCGACAAGGGGGTGGTGAGCCACGTGGGCATCACCGACCTGCAGCTGCAGAACCTGAAATGGGTCGTCGAGCGCTGCGAGGGTGTGGAGA
Organism: uncultured Prevotellaceae bacterium; assembly: GCA_947168395.1. Lineage (GTDB taxonomy): Bacteria > Bacteroidota > Bacteroidia > Bacteroidales > Bacteroidaceae > Prevotella. The sequence continues at coordinate 22,795 of CAMVLT010000048.1, forward strand.
GCATACTGAACTTCTGCCACTACACGCTGAACGACGATGCGCTGGCCGACTATGCAGGATTCTTCGAGCAGCACGGTGTAGGCATCATCAATGCCTCGCCGCTCAGCATGGGACTGCTCAGCCAGCGCGGAGTGCCCTGCTGGCATCCGGCACCCAAACCGCTGGTCAAGGCTTGTCAGAAAGCAGCCGAGTATTGCGCCGAGCAGGGGTACCCCATCGAGAAGCTGGCCGTGCAGTATGCCGTCAGCAACAGTCGCATCGCCTCTACCCTGTTCTCGTCGGCCAATCCCGATAATGTGCGCCGTAACATACAATGGGCCAACGAGGAGCCCGACTGGGACTTGGTGGACAAAGTGAAGGAAATCATCGGCGACCAGCAGCGGGTGACGTGGGCAAACTCATGACGTTGAACATTGAACATTATTATAATTATGAAAGCAATACAGATTACACATCAGCAAGAGCTGAATGTCATTGAAATGGAGAAGCCCCAGGCTCCTGGTCTGGGCGAAGTGCTGTTGAAGTTGCACTATGTCGGCTTCTGTGGCTCGGACATCAACACCTTTATGGGTCGTAACACGATGGCGCTGAATCCCGTCATACCTGGCCACGAGGTGGGAGCCGTCATCGAGGCCGTAGGCACAGGTGTGCCTGAGAACCTGAAGCCAGGTATGGTGGTGACGTGCAATCCCTACACCAATTGCGGTAAGTGTGCCTCGTGCCGTAACCAGCGTGTGAACGCCTGCCAGCATAACGAGACGCTCGGCGTGCAGCGCAACGGAGCCATGATGGAGTATATCGTGCTGCCTTGGGAGAAAATAATTCCTGCTGGCAGCCTCACGCCGAAGGTGACGGCCCTCGTAGAGCCTATGAGTGTGGGTTTCCACGCCGTCAGCCGTGCACAGGTGACCGACATTGACGTGGTGATGGTTATCGGCTGCGGCATGGTGGGCATGGGTGCCATAGTACGCTCGGCCCTGCGTGGTGCTACCGTCATTGCTGCCGACATCGACGACGAGAAACTGGCACTGGCCAAAAGGATGGGTGCCACATACGCCGTCAACACCAAGAGCGAGGACGTACACCAGCGGCTTCAGGAGATAACGGGAGGCTTCGGCCCTGACGTGGTCATCGAGGCCGTGGGCAGCGTTCCCACTTACCAGATGGCTATCAACGAGGTGGCCTTCACGGGCCGTGTGGCATGCATAGGCTATGCCAAGTCAGAGGTGTCGCTGCAGACGAAGTATTTCGTCCAGAAGGAACTCGACATCCGTGGCTCGCGCAATGCCCTGCCCTCCGACTTCCGTGCCGTCATCCACTATCTGGAGAACAATGACTGCCCGACGGATGAGCTGATAACGAAAGTCATCAAGCCCGAGGAGGGACTCGACACCATGCGCTGGTGGAGTGAGAATCCTGGCAAGGTGTTCAGAATACTGGTAGAATTTTAAACAATGAGTAGCATGAGGCATTTTGCTGTTGCCCTGATGACGGCGATGCTCCCTATGGTGGGCATCGCAGCGTCCCATGACCTGAAGCCGCGGCTTGTGGTGTGTACAGATATTGCGCCTGCCGATGTCGAGCCTGACGACATGGAGTCGATGGTACGGCTAATGGCTTATGCTGACCTTTTCGAGATAGAGGCGCTGATAACATCGGTGGGCTGGAACTGTGACCCGTATCCGCTGGCGTGGTCACAGTATTTGTTTCGCGTGATTGATGCATACGAGAAAGACTTGCCCAATCTGATGAAACGTTCTAAGCAGAAGCGGTTTCTCTCGCCAAAGAAGGAAACCGGCTGCCAGGAAATAGGCTACTGGCCTTGTGCTGACTACATGCGTAACCGCGCCGTCATGGGTAGCATGTATGGTGGCATCCGCTCCATCGGCGAGAAAAACGACTCGCCAGGCAGCGAGTTGCTGATTCAGTTGGCTGACGAGGACGACCCACGCCCCATTTATGTGGCTGCCTGGGGCGGCGCAAACACGCTGGCACAGGCCATCTGGCGGGTGAAGCAGACGAGAACGGATAACGAGGTCAGGAAGTTTGTCAGCAAGTTCCGCCTCTTTACCATCACCGATCAGGACATGGACTATGCTCACCGCTTGGATCGTGCCCGCAGCTCGCATTTATGGCTGCGTCAGGAGTTCAAGGACGACCTGCAGTTCATCTGGGACGAGGGAGCGTGGCAGGAACAGTGTGAGCTGGGCAAACGAAACTGGCAGCAGCATCAGCAGCACATACAGTCAAAGGGCGCCCTGGGCAAGGAATATCCCAACTACAAGTGGGGCGTAGAGGGCGACACTCCGAGTTTCCTTTATGTGATGCCCAATGGGCTTAACGACCCCGAAGACCCTCGGCAGGCTGGTTGGGCAGGCTATCACGAGCGCGGCCTCTGCCCTGACTCGCTCACCACAGCGTGGACCAGTTGGCAGGAACCTGTGCGCACCATTTCCGTTGGTTATAAGACCCGATTCTATCCTGACGAACTCAACGACTTCATGGCCCGTATGCAGTGGGCCGACGAGGGCCGTGGCAATCATAATCCGCAGGTGGTCGTCTGGAGCAGCAATATCGAGACCCAGGCGGGTGCAACCGTCCGTATCGATGCTTCGGAATCAACGGACGTTGACGGCGACAGCCTCACGTTCCGATGGTGGCAGCAGCCTGAAATAGGTTCGTCGAAAGTTGTTATCGACCATGCTGACCAGTCTGTTGCCATCGTCCGCATTCCTGCCGATGTCTCCAACGATACCATCCACCTCATTTGCGAAGTTCACGACGACGGCCCCTTCCATCTGGTGTCCTATCGTCGGATAATCATACACGTTAATTAAATATTGTTGTAACCCTCCGACTTTCAGTAGGGGAAACTCCCAGTTTCAGTAGGTGAAACCCGGAGTTTCCCCTACTGAAACTCTACGGCTCCCCCAGGTACTCCACAATCAGCCGCACGGCCTGCGGCGAGTAGTACTTGGCGAAGCGGCTCTGGTGACCTTCTTTCTCCTATTCTCATTTTGCATCGGACACTCACGGACTTCACCCGGACTTCTTTTTTTCTTGTCCGCTTCAGTCCGTGTCAGTCCGTTGCTGTTGTTCCTTGCCCCGGACACTCACGGACTCACATTTTTGTCCGCTTCAGTCCGTGCCAGTCCGCTGCATTTTTCTGCCTCGGACGTTCACGGACTTCACCCGGACTTCTTTTTCCTGTCCGCTTCAGTCCGCTGCTTATTTGTCATATTGACACATTTGACGGATTATTTTCAGAAAAGTGTTGCGCGTACATACGTGCGCAGGTACGCGAAGGGTTTTCAGAATATTGTGTCAATTGTGTCAATTGCGTCAAATGTGTCAACCGCAAAAATCTTGTGCAACTGATTCATACACAAATAATAACAAGCAAGTAAATGCTACTAATAATCTTTTCATACTCAATCTATTTTTTTATGAATATATACCAAAAAACTTCAACGCCGTCGTGATCGGAATGATTGCCTTCCATACGCATCTCATCATCCATAATAATACAATCTCGTTCTATACCGAAAAAATGTATTTCCTGTTTTTCCTTATTGTAGGAATAATCGTATACTCCATCCTCGTTAGGGAACAACGGGAAATAACGGGGTTTCATTTTCTTGATAACCTTCACTTTCCGATCTGAACCAAACAAAAACAAATCTCTCTCGCCTGCTGGTATTTCATGATAGCCAGTGATGCTATAATAAGCTACGAGTTCCCATGTACCGACAATATCGGCATAGGATTGTTTATCATCGTCATCATTGCTGCTTGTACCGACATTATCGGCATAGGATTGTTGGTCATCGCCATCATTGCTGCATCCTGCCAAGAACAAGCACAGGAATGCCCCCATACAAAATAAAATCTTTCTCATAATCGTTATACTTTATTGTTAAATTGTTTTCGTTTTGATAAATAATCGGTAGTCCCTGCGAATTTCTACTTCACCACCACCTTCCGACCATCCCGGATATACACACCCTTCCGAGGCTGCTGAGTCAATCGGCGGCCTTGGAGGTCGCAGAAAGGTACATCGCTATTAGAAATAGCATGCTTTTCGGTAATGCCTGTTGGATTTCTCGAAAAAACATAATTGGGAAATGCCATGCTTAAATCTGCCAGACCTGGGCTTATCAGACGCATATAGGCACGGCAGGCTCCAATTCGTCCCATGAATGGCTCGTCCTTGGTATCACAGTCGGGAGTCAAGTCCAAGAAACGGGTATGTTGATCTGTATAAGTGTATAGTATGTCAGTATTCTGGTAAGAACCATAGATGGCTGCAAACGGGACCGGATAGTCACGTTCGTCAGGATAAGGAACGACAATACTTCCTGGCTCTTGTTGCAGGTCGTAGTCGCCAACATTCAGTTCAAAGTTTTTATAAGGGAAAATGACGTAAGGAACATTTGCTTGCGGTGCAGACTCATATTCAAAAATGACGTCATTGTTTTCACGCCTGTCTAAACGGTAATAACTTCCCCACTCCGGATCAGGTGCTACGGGTAGGATGATGGTGGCACGCTGGTCTTTCGTATAGGCAATCTTGTCAAACAAGACGAAATCCCTTACCGATTCAGCAGGAGCATCCGTTAACCTGACTACATTGGCATCGCTCTTTCCCACATAGGTTGTGTAGCCTGTTGCTGTCAAAGTGATGGGGTAGACGTTGTTACTTTCCTCTATTCGAAGAGAATAGGAGCCGTCCTCGTTCGTTAAAGCTTTGTATTCTGAATCGTCCCTATTACTATACAAATATACTTCAGCACCTACTACCGGATTGCCATCCTGATTAGTTACCATGCCTTTCAAATACTTCACTTCCGACATGACATGCAACGTAGATACGGGAGTGCTGTTCCGGCTTGTAGATTCAAAATAAAGCGGGATATCAACGATATCACCGAAACTTTCTATTTTTACAGAGAACTTTGCGCCAAGCTTCATCTCATAAGGCTTGTCGAACATAAAATCCAACAAGGTTATATAGGAGTCCTCTGTTCCCCCGCTTGGTATGACATAATCATCTTCATAAACGAGAGTCATTGATTCGCCCCTACCATTGCCATACTCTACCCACACCTTGAAATGACGTTTCAATTCTTTACCAAGATTATACCCCTTGAACGAAATGCCAGTGACAAAGTCTCCTTCATACACTTTTTTATATACGGAATAGTAAAATTGTGATGAGGATGTTTCCTTTGTAACATCAACGGGGTTATTGGCCTGCAATGCATCAGCCAGTTCGATCTGGACCTGTCTTGTGGCATACTCCTGAGCCGACGTAGCAACCGTACCAAGGAGTAGCAAAACTAATAGAAGTTTCATTGTTTTCATAATGTTTCAATTTTATGTGGTTAATATATTCTTTACTATTTTATTTGAAGGATTGCACCTGGTTCACACTCAAACCCGCTCTTGAATCATGGGGACTCTTGTGATCATTTAATTTGCTACAATTATTGTATTACTCCGAAAGAGGCACCTGTCAGTCTTGCAAGCTGGCGAATGCCGACACAAAATGACATGGCGAATCCCAGTACCGCTAAGCTTTCTTGCTTGTCGTGGCATCGTACGTCGTTTTCTTGTTAGACTATGCAAAAGTAATAACATATTTCTATACTGCAAAATTATTCGGACGAAAAATGATCACGAGAACCGTCACCGGTGATCCGTGGCAAAGATACAACAATTAAATAAAATCGACCTGTACGGTTGAAAAATGACTGCTGACTGAATATTTCCCCACATTT
>CAMVLT010000049.1 GCA_947168395.1 uncultured Prevotellaceae bacterium
TACCAGCATTCTGAACCATAAACCGTCGCATAGCCACAAAAGCATTCATAATCATGATGCTCCTTTCAATTGCGATTTTGCTATGCACAACGGTTGAAAGTTGTCCTATGCCCTGCTCTGTGAAAGCATAAGGTAAAGTGGGGCGAAACTTCAAAGATTGTAGGTGGTCGCAATTTGCGACTACCTCGTTCATTTCTTCCTTGGTCAATTCAAAACGAAAAGAGCTTGGAAACCTTGCAATGTTTCGTTTTGCTTGTTCATTCAGACGCTTTGTTGTTACACCGTAAATCCTTGCAATATCTTGGTCTATAAGTACTTGCTCGCCTCGGACTGTAACTATAAGCTTCTCAATATCATATTGACTGAGAGCGGTTTCTTGGGGATTCTCGCTAATTGCGATAACCTCGTCAGGGTTGTTGCAATTTGCAACCACCTCATTAGGGTTGTCGCATTTTGCGACCACCTTTTTCGGTTCGTCCTCTTTTTTCTTGCTTTTCTTTGCCATATATCGTTATTGCTATTGTTCTTTGATAATTTCTTTCAGCCTATGTTCGATCATCTGCCAGTCTTGATTCAGGTTGACCGTGCTGATGCGGATAACATGGTTCGTGTTCTTATAGACATACGAAACATCCAACTACACACCCAGGTGCCCCCATGACTACACTGGTGAGCCACTCCACCAGCCGTTTGTTCGACACAAAAAAGTTGTTATACCCAAGCGGATGATTATTCTTGATGCCAAAAGCCTCTTGCAGGTCGAACGTGAAGTGCAGCGTCAGGTCGTGACACAGTCCTGCTATCTCTATTATCAGCCGCAACCGATTCCTTTCTTCATCTGACAACGTCTGCTGCCCCTCAACAGACAACAGCGGATGGGGCTCCTGAATCAGGTTTCTACCTTCGTCAGCCGTCCAGAACATGTCCGACAGATACATCGCCAGGGGCGAATATCCATGCTTCATCGTGAGCAACCGCTCCACCTGCGCGAGCCTGTAAGCCCTGCGCTCCTCACCCTCCAGCAGACTTGCCTCGGCGAGTCCCGCCCCGCTGAAGAAGTCGCGCTCTATCTGTGCCAGCAACTGGCTGGCTGTCATGGTCTGCTTGGTACTCATATTATTCCACCTTGTTTTTGTTTACTATTCTTCGAAAAAATCCTCTAAAGGCCGAATCCTCGCCCGATAAGTGTTTATCTTCTGTTTCAGCCTCGGTGTCTTAGGGAAAGGTAACTCCTTCGTGTTGTCAAATTGGAAAATGGCATAATAGGGAGCATGTTCTGGGTGGAAACCAAATTCTTCAAGTGTCGCCTTTGACCATATTTTGAAGGTTCCTTTCGAATGTAGCCTGAAAAGATGGCAATCTTCGCCATTAGTATGGAGCAATACATACTGCATACGCTCAAAACCATAAGTAACCAATACTGACCCCTTTGAATCTCCAATCCTGACATAACAGATACCCGTTTGCATCATCTTAGCTTTCAGTTCCGGACGGGCATGATTTACGAGTACCGTCACCTGTTCGGGGTCTTCCTCCATCCTCTGTTTCATTTCCGAAAAGCGGTCTTTATCCTCGATAAATACCCTTCTTCTGATGCCCAAGTCCAAAAAGGATTTGTTTTCGTCAATTCCCACAAATGTCCTACCTGTCAGATTCGCAGCGATACCCGTAGTTGAGCTACCCGCAAACGGGTCAAGAATGCAATCTCCAATATTTGTAGATGCCAAGATAGCACGATAAAGCAGGCGCAGCGGCTTCTGTGTGGGATGCTTGCCTTGAAGTTTCTCCCATGCGCTGGCCGCAGACAGTTTCCATACGTCTGGCATGTAAACACCACCATTGACTGCTTTCATGACATCTTGGTTAAAAGTGTAATCCTTGCAGTCTCGCCGTGTCGCCCATATCAGGTATTCCGTAGAAAAGTTGAACCGCTTGTCTGATAACGTCACGGGAGGGTCAGGCTTCTGCCAAACGATGATATTGATAATCTTAAATCCTAACTCGTCAAGGCATTTCTCTACGGAAAAGATATTGTGGTACGTGCCGCAGATCCATATTGTCCCGCTATGTTTTAGAAGCCTTGTACAGGGTTCAAGCCACCCCATGTTGAAACAGTCTTTCTCTTTCCGTGAACGTACTCTGTCCCATTGGCCTTTATCGAATTTGATGTACTGACCGTTTACATCCACACGCCCGTTTCCTGTTGATAGGAAATACGGTGGGTCGGCAAACACCATGTCGAAAGAAATGTCAACATGGGGTAGCAACTCCAAAGTGTTGCCATGATATAGCACAAAGTCACTATTCTCTGAATGATAATAAGGTTCTATCATCGTCTAAATGGCAAGTCTATGAGAATGTTCCAGATCAAGCGTTTCATTTCTCTTGGCAAGATAGCTTCTGAATTCATTGCTTAAGAAGCGGGCATCAAGCGATGTGCGGAATGTGGTACTCCTTATAAACGCCACGTTATCAGCCACCAGATTGTCCTTCAGCCTCACAAAGCCGTCATCATCCAGCAGTATGATATTCGAGTCGAACAGCTTGTGATGGTTCTGGCATAGCCACAAGCCGTTATGGCCGCTTACTGCATGATTGAACTTCGTGTCATCATCAAGTTCTGACGTCCTCGATATTTGTGCTACGCCCCATATGTGGGCTCCTTGAATAATCTCAGGAATTTCACATCCACACAGGGCACATTTCTTTGCTCCGAGTCGGTTGAACAGATTGTAAGTGTAAGAAGCAGAGCGCAGTTCCGTCCTGTCTGACTGCTGGAGATACTCACGCCGGTCTAAGAACAACGATGTATAGTGCATTGAGATGTTGCCTAATCCTTCAATCGTATTCACCGATGCTTGGGGTAGCTTCGTCAGGTCTTGCTCGCAGATGTTAAACAGGTCTATCGGTCTGTCTGCAATGCGCGATATGGCCACAGCAAGGAGTGTGGATTCGTACTTGCTTGCTCCAAACGTCTTGGCATATATCTGAATCTTGTCGCTGGTTTTTGAGACGTATGAAGAATTGTTTGACGAATTTGATGTCTGGTTCTCTCTTCGGTCAATAATAAGGTCATCTACGTTTCTGTATGGCAAGACTTGCTGCTGATAATAGCTTCCGATATTCAGGAAATTAACACCGGCAGTCATCAGCAGGCGGTAAACAAAGAGATGGTAATCGGTGAAAGCATTGCCGACATGAGGAATGAAATAATAGCAGAGACGCTTATAAGAGCGTTGGTCTGCATAGAACATGTTTATGGCAGTGGGAACACTCTGCAGACTTGAATTACGCCCTTCGATGCTGGCTTCTGAGAGTGAAACGTAATTCACCACACCTTCGTACTCCAATATCAGAAGCCGCCCTCGATTGTATGTTGAATTGTCTTTTGCAACACGGAATCTACTTTGTCCTGTAACACGCAAACAGATGTCTAAAAGGACTTCATTGGTCAATATCCTGTCAAAAAGCCCAGGAGTTTTTTGAGCGTCAGGCCTGTATGTAATGATTGCTTCCATTTCAGTAATTCACTATTAACACTTCACGACGATTGTTATATCTGCCTTGGGGAACAGCTACGTCTATCACGCGATAATGATTCCTCTCGGCCCAATCGGCTACATCTGCATTGAAGAAACCCTCAACTTGTAAGACATAAGACAGCATGAATCTTGCGCCGTCCCGAGCGGCTTGGTCTAAAAATTGGCACAAGCGTTGTTCATGCTCCAAAGTCCATCCCTCAAAGCCTCGCTTCCCGTCATTGTAAACCCCTAAGGTAGAACGATATGGGGGATCCGCGTATATAAATGAGTCCCGGTCTATTTGGTCTGCCAACCTCTCAAAACTGGCATTTGAATAAACTACATTTTTGGTTTTTGAACATCTGGCAAACGTGATAAACTTCGATAGCAGGCACTCGTTAAACCATCGGGAACCTACCGGGTTGTTGAAACCATGGTCAGTATTGAAACGTATCTGCTGCTGAAATCCATAGAGCACAAGGGTGTACAGCATACGCGGGTCTCGTTGGGGGATAGGGGTGCTATTATATTTATCCCTCAACGCCATGTACCCCTCTCTGCCATTAGGCTTCAATTCGTATTTCTGAATGAGTCTCGACACATACAGCAAGTATTCATACGCATCGCCACTGAACGATTTTATCAGTCCTTCTACAAAAGGGTTGATGTCATTGTAGATGATTCGCTCTGCCTGAATATTTATGCCCACATTAAAACCGCCACCAAACAAGTCAATAAACGTGGCCAGTCTTTCTTGCGGCAGATGCTGCTTGATGATGGGAACCATCTTCGTTTTGCTCCCTGTGTAGTTGAGAGGTGATTGTACGATCACTTCTTCAGCGGGTTTCTTCTGGATATAGAAAAGGTATTCCTGATGACCGTCAGCTCCCTGGCATTTCGTGTTATTATACTTCTTATAGTCAATTGCCGTACAGGAATAGGTCTCTTCCACACCAAAACGTTTCAAAGTCTTTTCTATATAGTCTTTCGACATAAACCCGTCGTTGTTGTAACTTAGGATAATGTGTGACGCTTTTGTCTCTGCCACCACTTTCTCAAAGAGTATATGGGCATGATACATTTTTGACCAATTCGAACGCATCGGTGTGGTAGGGCGCGAACCCGTCACTCTGCTTATCGGAGGGGCATCGTTGAGTATTAGTGTCTCCAGCAGATGATATTGCGTGCCATATTGGTTCTGAGTGTAGGGAGGGTCTAAATACAGAATGTCGCACTCCACGTCCGAGATGATGTCCTCGATTTTGTCATTGAAACTCTCAACCGTGCCTGCCACGCCCTCCGCTGAATCAATCCTGCTGAATACGATAGGCTTCAGAGCACGGTGGTCCCAATGCTTAAGGAATGCACCATAGACACCTGCTGTATTTGACACATCGGACACCGATTCCAGAAGACAGGCCAAAAGATACACATATTCTTCTTCTGATATTCGCCGCTGTTCCTTCCACTCTTCTATCTGCATCCGAAAATAGTCTATGCGGGCTGCATTCTCCTCAGAGAAATACATGCGGGCAGATCCGCCAGGAGAATAATTCTCATAAATGAAGCCGTGAACGCTGCCCTCACTCTCATTCAGAAATGAAAAGGGGTCAAAGCCAAGCATCTGAAACGTGCAACGATTGGAATACAGCTTCCCTCTCGTGAAAAATGAGGCGCACTTTAGAGAGTCATTGACAATGATATGGTTAAATGTAGACTTCAAGCTGTCGGCAACGGAACCCATACCGCAAAAGGCATCAAAGAAAACCATATTTCCTTGAAGCAGATTGCGCTCTTGCAATAGTTCCCTGATAGAGCCAGTAAGACTTTCCTTGCTACCTAAATATCTCATTGCCGTTTCATCTTTATAATACTTATGATGTCGTCCTTTGTGATAGGGTATAGCTCACCATTGTATCTGGCAAACAGTTCCACCTCCTCGCGCTCCTTGAACAGTTCCACCACATCGATGCCGAGGTGCGAGGCTATCTTCTTCAGCGTGTCAAGCGTAGGCGATATGTTGCCGTTGATATAGTTGCTCAGGTTCGACTGGCTGATGCCAGACGTGGCGGCAAAATCCTTCAGGGTGATGCCCTTCTGCGATAACAGTTCTTTCAGCCGGAGTTCCATTCTTCTCAATATTTGTGCACAAAATTACTCAATTCTTTGCTAAAATCGATAATAATTTATAAAAATTATATTAAATCTGCAAAATTCCTTGCAACGCATTATTCTTTTTAGTATCTTTGCGAAAAAGAAATATTAAATCAGATAAAATGCACTAATGGATAATCAATCAAAAAATATCGATGAGCACGTAGGCGAAATGGTCAAGGGATTGGAGCCTCTAATACAAAGTATGAAGGCACTGAACAACGAGGCTGTTGCGGTATACGCTCCTCTTGTTGATGACATCTGTAGCCGACATGCGACATTGAAGGAAGTGGAGCACTTGCTTGACTATATGCTGGGCTTTGCGGGCGATGACGGGTTCTGTTGTTGTTTAAGCGAGTGTGCAGAGCCTATTGGCAGACATACCCAGAAGACATCGCATGGTACATCATGGAATACCGCAAATGGTATGACCCCGAAAGTCTGGTAGGAACGGAGTACGAATATCTGTTAGACGAAATCGGGTACCAGGATAAAGAATAGATTGCTAAGCCCAGAGTGGAAGACCCGCTGTGAGCCTGCTTGCCATATGTCACAATCCTTGCAGTAGCCGGAAATCTTACTTTTTTCCTCTCTCCTTTTCTGAATGGCCGCATAGCCAATCTCAGGTAATGCCGTGGGGTGAGTGCCCTGATTCTGAAGTTCTGTCAGAGCGTCGCTGATAGGAATCACGAGGGACAGGTCAACTGATACAACTCCTTAGCGTGAATCAAAGTTCCTGTCCTCCCCTGTGCCATCCATCGCTTGAAGGGTTCTGCCTTTTTAGAGGGGATTGATTGAATGATGCGGAAGATGCCCTGTTGCGTTGCACAATTAACCCTTTGTTTACCGCCTGCTGTCTGAACGGAAAGGGGGGTGACAATTTGTCCCCACCCTTTGGCAAGCTCAGGGTCACGCTTCTTCATCTTTTTGATGTAGTCGGTTGGGGTTACACTGTCTGTCAGTGCCTCCACCACATCTACAACACAGAAGTACCACTTCTCCTGTGTATAGCCGACATATTCTTAGATTCTAATTATTCATCAATTTTATTTTCTTTAATGTGCAAAGATACACAAAGTTGGGACATTATTTTGTCTTGCCCACATTTTTACACATCTTTTAATAAAAAGGATGACATAATGACAAAGTGACATCGTGACATTAAGGTGTTTGAACATATAGAATGAGGAGGGAAAGAAATAGTAGAAGAATTAATTAAGTAAATAATATAATAATATATTATTATATTATTCATAAAACAGCATCTAGACTGATTAAAAGTGCTTAATGTCACGTTGTCACGATGTCATTGTCACTATCCTGAATGTCTTGATACATTTTTCGGTAATAGTGCCCATCTGCCCGGAATCGGCGAAACGTAATCTCACGAGCCCGAAAATTACGGATTCGAGGGCTCGAAATTACGGCTCGTTGAAATTGGGCGAATTGGTGCTGAAAATCGGCCCAAATCGATGGGGGAAATTTGGAGCTGTGCGGAAAATGTCGTACCTTTGCAATGTCTTAGAAAGGTACCAAGAAAAGACACGCGAGAAAAAACACACGAGTATTAACAATCAAAACAAAAAACACACAACGATTATGGCAAAGATTTTGTACGAAGTAAAGAAAGACACCAACACCGCCAGCCGCACTTACGGCATGTGGTTCGGCTACGTGAAGTCACTGGAAACGCTGAACACCAGGAAGTTGGCAAATCACATCTCGGAGCACGGCTCCATCTACACCCCCGACGTGGTGTACGGCGTACTGGAGAAGTTCCGCTCCTGCCTCATCGAGATGCTCCTGAACTCGAAGAAGGTGAAGATTGAGGGCCTCGGAACGTTCTACACCACGCTGGAGAACACCAAGGGCGGAGCCGAGTCGAAGGAGGACTACACGCCGCAGAAGAACATGAAGGCACTGCACATCCGATTCCTGCCCGAGCAGTCCACCGAGGAGAACATCTCCAGCCGCGAGTTCATCAAGCAGGCCGAGTTCATCAGCATCGACCAGCTGCTGCCGAAGGAGGAAGAGCAGTCGGGGCCAGTGGAGCCTTAAAGCCTTAGTCATGGAACAAAAATCTCCAAAAATCGCACACAAAAATGGCTGCGCGCTGAAAATGGAAACGAAACCCGGTAAAAAAGATTTGTGGGTGATTTTGTGAAGATTTTTGTTCCTAAACCCTTAAACCATTGACACCATGAAGAAAGAGACTTGGAAGACCATCCTGCAGGTCATCGTCAGCATCCTCACGGCTGCCTTGACCGCCCTCGGAACCACGAGCTGCATGGGCCACGGCCCCATCACGTTCTGAGCACCATGAGCACACATCACTAAACCAGAAGGACTGACAGACGCTGAAACTGCCAGTCCTTCTCTTGTTTTCATGCTTCGTGCAGGAACGCTGCTACTTTGTAAGCTCAAAGCCTACACGGGCACCATCGACACTCTTAGCGAGCTTGCTGACTGCCTGGACGGCAGCTGTGTTGCTGACCTTGCCCTCTTTCTGCAGGATGTTGGCCATCTGCGTGGAGTCAAACATCAGCCCCATTCCCTTCTGGGTCTTTGTCACGTTGCCCTTGATGGTCTCGGTAGCTGTCTTGAGCGAGATTTCTCCGTTCTGGGCGTTATAGGCATAGGTTCCGCTGAAGGGAATGCCATTCACCTTGGCCGAGAACTTGTTACCAGCAAGGAACGAGAAAGAAGTGTTGCTACGATTGATGCCGATGTTGCTGTAGTTGCTTGCCAGCGACGATGTGATGTTGGTGACTGCGGCATTACCTCCCGCCTTTGTCAGTGCCTGCTGGGTAGTGAAGGCAGCACTTGGAGCGCTGTAGTTCCAGTTACCAAGCATGCTCGACTGGTCGAACAACGACCCGCCCAGCAGCACATTAGTCAACACAGCGCCAAGCACGCTGGTCAGCACATCGCCGGTTGAGTTGGTGGCAGGTGTGGTTCCGGTTCCGAGCCCCGGAGTCATACAGCTCGACAGCAACAGTGTCATTGCTGCAGAAAGTGTCAAGAATGTTTTCTTCATAAAGCTTTAGTTTTTATTGGTGAACAGATATTGGTGACAAAAGTATAGAAAAGAAACGAAATCTCCAAATATTTTCCGAAAAAAGTGTAGTAAAAAGGGCTGATTTCTTTTGGTTTTCTTCTCACTTATTCGTAACTTTGCAGCCAACTTTTCGTAAAATGAATATGGCACGTAACGCAACAGCCCGGCAGATAATAGAATACATGGAGTCGCTACGCAATGACGAGCAGCGCGCAATACTCATGGGGTTCTTCAAGACAGCACCCGGTGAGTACGGTTACGGTGATGAGTTTCTGGGACTGAAGGTGCCGCAGACGCGCGAGGTAGTGCGTGCCGCTGGTACTGACTTCCCACTGAGCGAGGTGCCCACGTTGCTGCTGAACCGTTGGCATGAAGTGAGGCTCTGCGGTTTTCTGATGCTCGTGGCGAAGTTTGAGAAGCTGACAACCAAACGGTTAGAGAACAATGCCGATGCCATCAGGCAGCGCGACGAGATTGTCACCATGTACCTCGAATATGCCGAGCAGGCCAACAACTGGGACTTGGTAGACCTCTCCGTGCACAAGATTCTGGGCCACTGGCTGCTGCTGCCCACGAATTTAGGCGACAAGGACTATAAGATGAAGGTCGTGGATGAACTTGCCGCCAGCCCCTGTCTTTGGAAACAGAGAATGAGCATTGTCTGCACGTGGAAAACCTCACAGCAGGGCGACCCCTCGTGGTGCCTACGCTATGCTGAAATTCACCTCCATCATACGCACGACCTGATGCACAAGGCCGTCGGGTGGATGTTACGTGAAATGGGCAAGCGGGTATCAATGGACCTGCTCCGCGAGTTCCTACGCCAGCATGCCAACGAGATGCCCCGCACCACGCTCCGTTACGCCATAGAAAAGATGCCCGAAAAGGAGCGAAAAGAGTGGATGAGCTGACAAGGGACTATCTTTTCCGGAACAATTCGATTAAATCTCACAAAAAAGTTGTACCTTTGCAGCCGAATTGCTAAACTACAATAATAAAAAGATGAAGAAATACGCTATTATCATCGGCCTGTGCTGTTGCTGTCTGGCTTCATGCATCAAGGACGAGGCACCCAACAAGGAGTGCGACATTGAGAGTGCCTGGGTGGAGGGCACGGAGTATGAAAAGTACTTCTACCAGACAACAGAGATGCGGAAAGAGAAAGTCAGCTCGGCCGAGACGGACATCGTCTTCTTCGTGCGCTCGCTCATCTCGTTATCGAAACAGATTCCCCTGAACTTCAAGATAACCGACGGTGCCACCATCGAGCCTGCCAACGGCTCGATACAGGACTTCACGAACGGTGCGGTGGTCTACACCGTCACCTCGGAGGACGGCGAATGGAAGCGCAAGTACAACGTGACGTTTCAGGAAGCACCGCTGCCCGCCCAGAAGTACAGCTTCGAGAATGTGGAGACAAGGACTGAGAAGACGATGCTCGGCGGTGTCAACGAGATGCACATCTTCTACGAGAAGTCGGCAACCGGTGAGCCAAACTACTGCTGGGCCACTGGTAATCCGGGGTCGGCGCTCACCAAGAACGGAGCCAAGCCCGAGGAGTTTCCCGTCTACTCCACGCCCGACGGCAAAGAGGGGCATGGCGTTTGTCTGACCACGCAGTCGGCTGGTGCCCTTGGCGAATGGATGAAGAAGCCCATCGCCGCCGGAAGCTTGTTCTTAGGAAGATTCCTGGTCGACTTTGTGATGTCAGACGCCCTGAAAGCCACACGGTTCGGCGTGCCTAACGGCAAGGAGCCTGTACGCATCACTGGCTGGTACAAGTACAAGCCGGGCGAGAAATTCACCGACTTGAACATGAAAGTATATCCCGACCGCAAAGACGAGGCCAGCATCTATGCCGTGTACTATCGCAACACCGACGACAAAGGAGAGAGCTACATCCTGGACGGTCATGACGTGGAAGACCTCGACAAGGTGTTGGAGAACCCGCAGGTGTACAAGGTGGCACGCGTGGCCTCGCTGCCTGCCACCGACACGTGGACTCCGTGGGAGATGTTCTTCGAAGGCCGCGACGCCCCCGATGACATCGTAGCAGCACAGGGCTTCAACCTGGCACTGGTGTTATCGTCGAGCAAGTACGGAGCACAGTTCGAGGGAGCCATCGGCAGCACGCTCTATGTGGACGAAATAGAAGTGTCGTATGAAAAATAAAAAGAAGGTAAAAAAGGAAAAAGGGTAAAATGAAAAGAAACATCGCATACACCATACTTATTGTAGCAGCTTCAATGTTTATCGGCAACCCTGCTGAGGCAGGCACGCTCGACAGTTTGCAACTGAAAGCCCGTGCGGGCTACAGCATCGGCGGCACCACGCCCATCCCGCTGCCCGAGACCATCCGCAGCATCGAGAGCTACAGCCTGACACCATCGTTTATGGTAGGATTCGACGCCATGCTGCCGCTCAGCCAGCAGTGGGGCATCATGACGGGACTGCGCTTCGAGAACAAAGGCATGAAGGCATCCATCACCACCAAGGCTTACTTCATGGAGGTGGTGAAGGGCGACCAGAAGATGGCGGGACTCTTTACGGGCAACGTCGAGCAGAAGGTGAAGCAGTGGATGCTCACCGTGCCCGTGCAGGCCACGTTCGCGGTCAGCCGCAAGGTGACGCTGAAGGGAGGCCCCTACGTGTCGTTCCTGCTGAGCAAGGGGTTCAACGGCATCGCCTCCGACGGCTATCTGCGGAAGGACACTCCGATAGGAGCCAAGATTCTGATGGGCAACCGTGAAGGCGAATGGGCCACCTACGACTTCGACGACGACATGCGCAGCCTACAGTTCGGCATCGGCATTGGCGCCGACTGGCAGGTATGCCATCGCTTTGGTGTGTCGGCCGACCTGAACTGGGGTCTGACGGGCATCTTCCCCGGCGACTTCAAGACCGTGGAGCAAACGCTCTATCCCGTCTATGGCACCATCGGCATGTTCTACAGACTGAAATAAGCGCGCTTAGGGAGCAACGGCATCTTGCAACACCAATCCCGCCAGCATGAAACCGAAGATGGCGGTGATGTGTGCAATGGTGCCGTTGCCTCTATCGTTGGGGTCGATGGGCATCTTGTTCTCCAACAGTTCGTCGGAGTAGACACACTGGAACTTGCGCTTGGGGTACTGGCCGTCACGCTTGAAACGCTTGCGGAGAGCACGTGCCAAAGGGTCGCCCTGTACTTTCCAGAACTCAGTAATTTTGATGCGCGTGGGGTCGAGCTTCAAGGCGGCACCCATCGAGGAAAAGAAAGCCCCCCTCCGGCTCTCCCCCTGGGGGGAGAGTGATGTGGCCAGGAGGATGAGCAGGGCTTTGTCCTTCAGCGAGTCGATGGCATCGATGATGTAGTCGTAGGTGCCGAGCTGGAAACTCTCGGCGGTTTCTGCGTTGAAGATTTGCTGCAGGGCGGTAATCTCAGCCGAGGGGTTGATGGCGAGAAGACGCTCCTTCAGGGCTTCTACCTTCACTTGCCCGACGGTCTTGGTGGTTGCCATCAGCTGGCGGTTGATGTTGGTGACGGCCACACGGTCGGAGTCGACAATCGTCAACCTGCTGATGCCTGAGCGCACCAGGCTCTCAGCGCACCATGAGCCTACGCCGCCCACACCGAAGATAATCACCCGCTTCTGGGCAATGCGGCCCATCGCCTCGTCGCCTAACAGCAGTTCAGCCCTGCGGAATATGGCTTGCCCTTCTATACTCATGCTTTACATCGGGGGGATTCAGTTGAACTTCACTTTCAAGCCTACTACCAGCATTCTGCCGGGACTATAGAGGGCATACTTTCGCGTAGCAGAGTCGATGCGGTTGTCGACCTTATCGAATATGTTGTCGATGCCAATGCTGGGCTCCACAAACAGCCATTTGGCCACGTCGAAGCTATGGGTCGTATTCAGGTTCCAGATGCCAAAGCCGGGTGCATCCTCGTAGTCAGGATAGTAGGTCTTTGACTGGAGCCTGCCGTTCAGGTTCACGTTCAGACCGTATTTGCGCCAGCTGTGATGATAATTGGCTGCTATGGTGGCAGCGTGACGGATGCTTCGTTCCAGTGTCTTCCACTCTGCTCCGCTTTTGTATCGGGCATACGTGTAGACGTAGTTGGCAGAGAGGTTGAAGCCTTGGAAGATATTGGCAGAGACGTTCAGCTGCATGCCTTTCACGTCGCCCTTATCGCTGTTCTGATAGAGGGCGTAGCTCACCAGCTTCGAGGCTTCGGCGTCGGACATCTCAGGAAACTCGCTCCGCAGCATGGCCAGCGAGGTTTCATTGACATCGACGTTCTGCTTGACCACCATGTCGTTGATACGGTTCATATAGCCCGTCAGACTGACGGCTAAGAGCTGCGTGCGGTATTCGGCGTTGAGCGCAAAGTAGTTGCTCTTCTCGGGCGAGAGGTTTTGATTGCCGAAACTAATCTGGGGCTTGCCGCGATTGACCGAGAAATAGTGGTAATACAGCTCGTCGAGGCCAGGAGCACGGAAACCTGCCGAGTAGGTGGCGCGGAAGTTCATGGGGCCGACCGTGTACATCAGCGTAGCCTTTGGCGTAAGATGCTGATCGAAGGTTTCATGATGTGTCAGGCGCAGTCCTACGGTAGCCGTCAGACCCTTCACGATGGTCTGCTCATGCTGGGCGTATGCAGCAAGGGTATAGACGTGCTGGTCGATATTGCCGGAAGTGGCCGTCAGATAGTCCTTGCGCCACTCGGCACCTACGATGGTGGTGCTGCTCGATGTGAGTCCAAGGATGGCCTTCAGCTCGCCGTCCATCATGCGCTGCTTCTTTGACTGCACATAGTCGCCTACGGCATTGGTCTTGGTCTCCACGTCGTACTCCTTGCCGTAGCGGAAGCGGTCGACGGTGAAGTCGGCCTGCAGCGAGTGGCGGTTGGTGAATTTGTAGATGCCGCCCAAGTTCCAGCGCAGTCCTTTGTAGCGCATCTCGTAGTCGGTGCCGCCCGTGATGTCGGAGCGGGTTTCAGGGCGGTCGGTGATTTTGTATGAATAGTCAAAGCCCGCATTCAGCGCTAAGTGCTGGGTGGGGGCGTAGGTGAATTTCTGTCCGACAATGTTCGAGCGATAGCCTGTGAAGAAGGGAGCTATCGTCCGTTGGGTCTCGGTGTCAGAGCCCTTTACGTACTCCAAGTCAGTAGTCTGATAGCTGTTGGCCCGATCGTGATTGAACGAGGTGTAGGAGCCGAAGCCGTTCTTGTAGATGTCGAGGTTGACGGTTTCTGTCAGTACGCCGTGGCCGCTGAGGTTTGTAGCGTTGGTAACGCTACAGACAGAGCTGGTGGGCTGGTCGGTGATGATGTTGATAACACCGGCAATGGCATCGCTGCCGTAGAGTGAGGAGGCAGCCCCGTCGAGCACTTCGATACGCTTGACTCGGGCCATATTGATGCGGTTCAGGTCGATGTTGTTGGAAATGTCGCCTGACAGCTTCTGACCGTTAATCAGAATAAGGATGTACTTGTTGCCCAGTCCGTTCAGCCGCAGGAAGGTTCCCATCGAGTTGGGAGCCATCGATACCTGTGGCATCATACGTGTCAGCGCACCGTCGAAGGTGGTGATGCCTTGTTCGTGGATTTCCTGACTGCTGAGTACGCGGACGGGTGTGGTCGTGCTTTTCAGTCGCTGATGGTGGCCTGAGCCAGTCACTACCACGGGGTTGAGGTTATAGGAGCGGCTCACGTTCGATGAGTCCTTACGTTCCATCTTGTGAATTTGTGCCTGGGCGTGCATGCTGCCCAATAGCAGAAAAAGGAGGAAGATGCTGTCTCCCGACAGCACCTTCTTCCACAAACTTATATAATAATACACGTGAGTAAACATACTTTGTTATTCCGGGTTTTTAGAGTGATAATAGTCAAGCGGTTCGCCATCGATGGCATTCTGGGTGTGGTTCATCCATACCTGACGGACAGAAGGCAGTTCGAGCAGTCCGAGGGGAATCATCGTCTCGTCGTTGCACTCAAAGCCCAGATGCTGGAAGTACATCTTCCAAGAGGTGTCCTCAACCTCACCCTCCTCGTTCGGAGTGAAGCCTACACCGTCTTCCCAGTTGTCGTCATCGTCGCCAGCCATGTCGTTGTGTCCGTGGTCGCCGTCGATTGACATCAGCGGGTGGCAATAAACCTTACCGCTGGTGATGCCGTTGGCCTTCATGCGCTCGTAGACGTTGGTCTTGAAGTTCTCCATCATGTCGACGGTTCCCACATAGTAGTTCTTGCTATAAGCCTGCAGAGCCTGCTCCAGTTCCGTATAGCGGACGTTGGCCTTGTAGGTGTCGTATGAGTCGGGGTTACCGTGTCCCATAAAGGCTACTACGCCCTGGGCTGCCTTGTCGGCATAGAGCTTGTTCAGCTCCTGAGCCACGAGGTTCACGTCAGCCTCAGCATCCTGCAACAGGGGCACACCCAGCTTCAGGGTCACACCTGCCAGATAGGTGTCGTCGAGGTCGCCGTTTGAGTTGTTGGCGAAGTCCTTGATGTAGTTGATGACACGGGTGTATTCCTCACCAGGGATGACCTGCAGCGACTGCACCACAATCTCGCTGTAGCGCACGGCCTTGTCGGCAAAGGCGTTGAGCCAGAAGGGAGGAGCGTAGTAGTTACGAATCTCGGCACCATCGGCTACATTCTCACCGGCAGCGGCACGGTTGATGCAGATGGCTGAAGAGTAGCTCAGGAACACGTCGTAGTCCTTGAATGCCTTCTTGTAGGCATCGATGGTGGTGTCGAAGGCATTGAATGCCTGCTGCCAGGTGCTGCCGAAAGCCACGAGCAGTATCACCTTCGAATGCTGCTTGTGTTCCTTCACATTGTTGGTCACCATTGTCTGATAACGCGACCAGTTGTTGTCATCCGGCACCTTGATGGTGTCCGTCTTCACAACCTCCTTCTCGACAATTTTCTCAACTTCCTTTTCTTTTTCGCAGGAGGCGAATCCTGCAATGAGACAAACGGCTGCGAATGCCGTCATCAGATACTTAATCTGTTTCATTCTCGTTTGATTTAAAATTAGACGTATTATTAGTGAATTTAAGCTTCTTCCCTTGTGCGAAACGGATGGTCAGCGTAGCATAGACGGTACGTCCAGGGGTGGTGGTTCCCAAGTGCAGACCATGATAGGTGCGGTCCACATAGTCGAAGATGTTGTCAACGCCAGCCTCCACGCGGAACAGCCATTTTCGCCCAACGGGGAACTCATGGTTGGTGGTGAAACGCCACGTCTGATAGCCCTTGCCGTTGCCGTCAATCTGGTAATAGCGGGTGCTCGACATGCGACCGTAAAGGCCTGCGCCTAAGCGATAGGCTTTCGTGACATCGTGATTCCAAGTGGCAAACCAGCTGCCTTTGTGGTGGGCGGTGCCGTCGATGACCACATCCGTAAGCCGGTCGTGCGTAGTATCATATTGCTTCGCGTCGGTGTCCAAATAGCTGTAGCTGCCGCCCAGCATCCAGTCGCGGTTGAGCCGATAGCGCAGGCTGATGTCGACGCCCTTGGTCTTGGCCGACTCTAAGTTCTGGTACTGGCGTGTCTTCTTGGGGTCGTAGGTCACGATATAGTCGGCCGGAGCCTGCGTGTTGGGAATGGTCACCAGCGTTATCATATTATCCACGTTGTTCAGATAGCCCGTCACCGTCACGTTCAGTCCCTGCCAGTTGTACTCGCCGCTGACGGCGTAGTAGTTAGAGGTCTGGGGTGTCAGGTCCTCGTTACCTATATATAGATAGGTGCCGCTCATGTACTTCACGTAGCGGTAGTGCTGCTCCTTGGGTGTAGGTGTCTTGAACCCCTGGCTCCAAGTAGCGCGAAGGCGGAAATCGTTGCCTACGGAGAGCATCGCTGAGACCTTGGGGGTCAGACGGTAGCCAAATTGTCCGTTATGGTTCAACCGCAAGCCGCCTGTGACGTTGGCTGCCACACTCTTGTTGAAGGTGTAGCTGAACTCATCCTGCACGTATGCGGCCTCCGTATGGTCGGTAGCCTTGCCTCCTTCTACGCGCATCGGTGCCTTCAGGTAATCGTAGCGCCACTCCAGCCCACCGCTCAGCCTATTATTGTAGGGCAGCATGAAGATGCCCTTCAGGTGAGCCATCGTGCGGCGCTGGTCGCTCTGCAGCGCTTCATCGTCACGGAAATAGGGATAATAGGTGGTGAAATTCCCCTTTTGGTCCAGTCCGTCACCCATCGCCCACTCTGCTGTGTAGTAATAATAGTACGCGTG
This sequence comes from uncultured Prevotellaceae bacterium, assembly GCA_947168395.1. GTDB lineage: Bacteria > Bacteroidota > Bacteroidia > Bacteroidales > Bacteroidaceae > Prevotella. The sequence continues at coordinate 16,972 of CAMVLT010000049.1, forward strand.
ACGGTCGAAGTTTACGTCGAGTGTCACCTCGTCGGTTTTGTTCAGTTGCCACTTGCCTCCACCAGCAAGACTCTGGTTGCGATACTGCAAGTCGTAGAACTTCATGTCGACGGGGTATTTGCCGCTCGGACGGTAAATGCGTTTCCAGTAGGTACTTCCGTCGGCATAAAACTCCAGTCCTTTCAGGGACTCGTACGTCAACCGCTCCGATACCTGCCAGTTGGTGTGGCGGTTCACGGTCTTGTTGCGCGAGTCCTCAATAAGAAACTCAGTCTGGCGTGGGTCCTCGGTGGCCGTGTTCTGCCAGCCGTCGGAGTGTTGCAGCTGGAAGTTCGTGTAACTCCTCAGCTTGCCGATAGCGATGCCCAGACCGTTATGCTGGCGCAGGTCGCCGTAGCTGCCACCACGGGTGCTGTTCTCAATGAGCAGCCCCTCGTTGTGCTTCTTGGTGATGATGTTCACCACGCCAGCTATGGCATCCGAGCCGTAGAGTGCCGACGAGGCGCCCTTCACTATCTCAATCTTCTCGATGTTCTGTGGGTCTATGAGGCTCAGGTCGTTCTGCCCGCCCACGTCGCCGTGTATGCGCTTGCCGTCAACCAGCACCAGGATATAGGCGTTGCCCAGTCCGTTCAGCTGCATCTGCGACCCCATATCGTCCTCGCTGAATGCGAATGAAGCAGTCAGCCCCGAGAGGATGTCCTCAATCGAGCGGCCCGCATAGTTGCGGAGCATCTTCTGCGTGATGACCTCCGTCTGTACGGGTGCATCCTTCAGCAGGTGCTGCGTGCCAGTACCCGTTACTACCACTTCTTGCAGACTGTCAGTACGCCATATTGATTGCGCTTGTACGCCGACGCACATCAGCCAGAGGCCAAGAGCCAGTTTCTGTTTTAGATCCATCAATAGTTCTTCATTTCCGCACCGCTAACTCCTGAACGGAACGTACTTCGGTTTTTGGCAGGTCTTCTGACTCTCCCCAGTCTGCTTTACCTTCCCGAGTGACCTCAGTGGCGTTATACAAGCAGACCCGATAACGGGGATTACAGCTGCAGGAACAGTTCCGGACTCTCACCGGATTCCCTTACATCATGGTGGCAGCAGCCACCTGATTGCCTTTTTCGGGTGCAAAGTTACGAATATTTTGTGAATATACCATCATTATTCGAAATATTTTTGTACTTTTGCATGCATGAACGCAAGTTTTATGATAGCAGCACCCACCAGCGGCTCAGGCAAGACGACAATTGCCAGGGGGCTGATGGCGTTGCTGACCGAGAAAGAATACAGGGTACAGCCGTTCAAGTGCGGGCCTGATTATATCGACACTAAGTTCCATACAGCCGTATGCGGCAGGCCGAGCATCAACCTCGACACGTTCATGGCCTCGCCAGAGCATGTGCGCGAACTCTTTGCCCGCTACGGCAAGGATGCCGACGTTGGTGTCGTAGAGGGGATGATGGGACTCTTCGACGGTTACGACCGCGACCGAGGCTCGTCGGCAGAGATAGCCCGAGTGCTGGATATTCCCGTCGTATTGGTGGTCGACGCCAAATCGGCAGCCTACTCAATGGCTCCGCTGCTGCAAGGTTTCATCAACTTCAGGAAGGACGTGCATATCGCGGGCGTTATATATAATAAGGTGGGAAGCGAGCGGCACTATAAGATGCTGCAAGAGGTGAGCAGCGACGTTGGCATCGAGTGCTTCGGCTACCTGCCCAAGAATGCTGCGCTCGAACAGGGCTCACGCTATTTGGGGCTCGATTTCTCGTCAGAACCAGACACCCTGGCGCTGACGCGCCTTTTAGAGGAACACGTCAATTGGAATGCCCTGCTTAAACTGAAAGTTCCCACGGGGGGAACTATGAGTTCCCACGGGGGGAACTGCGGGTTCCCACGGGGGGGACTTCCGGTCCTCGTAGCCCTAAATGCGGAAAGCTTCTCGTTTATCTATCAGGAAACCGTAGGCAGGCTCGGCAACGTCCGATTCTTCGACCCAGAAAAGGATGTGCCCGACTTCAGCGGCATCGACTTGCTCTACCTGCCTGGCGGCTATCCTGAGAAGCATTTGGAGGCATTGGCCGCCAACGAGGCCTGCCGCCAAGCCATCAAGGACTATGCGGAGCGGGGCGGACGGATTCAGGCGGAGTGCGGCGGCATGATGTATCTTTGCGAGCAGATAGTGACTGACGACGGCGAATATCCGATGTGTGGGGTGCTGCCCTACTCGATTACGGCCCGTAAGGCAGACAGGAAACTATCGTTGGGCTACAGGCGCTTTGTGCTGGATGGTAAAGAGTATCGGGGACATGAGTTCCATTATACGCAGTTATGGCCCCCCCCCCCCAACCCCTCCCGAAGGGAGTGGGGTTTAGATACTCTTTCCCAAGAAAAAATCGACAGCAAAGCTAATCAAGCTCCACTCCCTTCGGGAGGGGTTGGGGGTGGGTTTCAGGTCTATAATGCCAAAGGCGAACCCGTGGACACACCTGTATTTAGGTATAAAAACGTTTTAGCAAGCTATACGCATCTGTATGAAATCATTGGTTAAACTACATCCCGTGATGCTGGCTGGTACGGGCAGCGACGTTGGCAAGAGCATACTTGCTGCCGCCTTGTGCCGCATATTCAAGCAAGACGGTTACACCCCTGCCCCATTCAAAGCGCAAAACATGGCGCTCAACAGCTATGCCACCCCTGAAGGCCTGGAAATAGGACGTGCTCAGGCTGTGCAGGCCGAGGCTGCTGGTATTCCCTGTCATACTGACATGAACCCGCTGCTGCTGAAGCCCAATTCTGACCATACGTCCCAAGTCGTATTGCACGGAAAGCCCATAGGTAACAAGAGTGCGTATGACTATTGGACACCCACCCCCTACCCCTCCCAAAGTGAGGGGAGTCTATATACTCCTTCCCAAGAAAAAATCGACAGCAAAACTAATCAAGCCCCACTCCCTTCGGGAGGGGTTGGGGGTGGGTTCGACTTCCGCAAGGAAGTCTGTGCCGCCTTCGACCGTCTCGCGGCCCGTTACAACCCCATCGTGATGGAAGGGGCGGGCAGCATCTCGGAAATCAACCTCCGCAATACCGACTTGGTGAATCTGCCGATGGCACGTCATGCCAAGGCCGACGTCATACTGGTGGGCGACATTGACCGTGGCGGCGTGTTTGCCTCCGTTTATGGCAGCATTGCCCTGCAGACACCTGAGGACCGCCAGCTCATCAAGGGCATTATCATCAATAAGTTTCGGGGCGATATGCGGCTCTTCGATGGAGGGCGGAAAATGCTGGAGGATATATGTGGCGTGCCTGTACTGGGCGTTGTTCCCTACTACAAAGACATCTATATCGAGGAAGAGGACTCGGTGAGCCTGGAGCAGAAACGCAGGGAACTGGCTGAAGGGAAAGTGAATGTAGCCGTGGTGCTGTTGCGACACATCTCGAACTTCACCGATTTCGACACGCTGGAACGCGACCCTCGGGTGAACCTCTTCTATACCAACAACACCTCCGACATCAGTCGTGCCGACATCATCATCCTGCCAGGCACCAAAGCTACGTTGGACGATCTGTTGGAGTTGCGCCGCAACGGTTGTGCGCAAGCTATCCAGCGCGCTCATCGTGACGGTAAGACGGTGGTAGGCATCTGTGGAGGCTATCAGATGCTGGGCCAGACGGTCAACGACCCTGAAGGCATCGAGGGCAGCATCGCCAGCTTGCCCGGCCTCGGCTTGTTACCTATTCAGACTACGATGACACCCGAGAAGACCACCCGACAAGTAACCTTCCAGTTTGAGGGGCAGACGTGTCAAGGCTACGAGATACATCAGGGGGTGAGCTGGAGACCCACCCCCTACCCCTCCCAAAGGGAGGGGAGTTCGGATACTCTTTCCCAAGAAAAGTTCGACAGCAAAACTAATCAAGCTCCACTCCCTTCGGGAGGGGATGGGGGTGGGTCTGCAGGATTCCTACAGACCGACCATTGCATAGGCACCTATATCCACGGCTTTCTCGACAACGCGCCCGTTATTGAGTATCTGCTTAAGGATAAAGCAGTTAGCACGTCACCCATACAAAGCTACGCCGCCTTTAAGGAGGAACAATACGACAAGTTGGCTGACCACGTGCGCAAACACGTGGACATCAAGAAACTCTACCAGATACTGACCGATGACTAACCCCATAGCACTACTTATCGGCTGGTTGCTCGACCTCATCTTCGGCGACCCCCAGCGTCTGCCCCACCCCATAGTGTGGTTCGGCAAGGCTATCGCGTTCTTCGAGCATCGCTTGAACAAAGGAAGCCACCGCAAGCTGAAAGGGGCCTTCACCGCTGTCTTTCTGATAGCTTGCGTATTCGTACTCACGTGGGGGTTACTTCATTCTCTCCATTTACTCCCCTCTCCAATTGGAGAGGGGTTGGGGGTGAGGCTTCTACTCGATGCTATCATCATCTTCTACTGCCTCGCCGGCACAACACTCATCCGCGAAGTCCGCGCCGTTTTCCTCGCCCTCGACCGAAGTCTCGACGAAGGCCGCAAGCAGGTGGCTCGCATCGTAGGACGCGACACTTCCGAACTCTCTGCACAGGAAGTGCGTACTGCCGCCCTCGAGACGCTGGCCGAGAATCTGAGTGATGGCGTGATTGCCCCACTCTTCTGGCTCGCTGTCCTTGGTACACCCGGCATGCTCGCCTACAAGATGGTGAACACGCTTGACTCGATGATTGGCTACAAGACTGAACGATACCGTGACTTCGGCTGCTGGGCAGCCCATATCGACGACGTGGCCAACTACATCCCCGCCCGACTGACGGCCCTCTTGATGTCTGCCGCACACTTTTCCCTTCTTCCTTTTCACTTCTCCCTTCAATACGGCCGTAACCACGCCAGTCCCAACAGCGGCTATCCTGAGGCAGCACTCGCAGGCATCCTGAATTGTCGATTCGGCGGGCCGCACTATTATTTCGGCGAGCTGTTCGACAAACCTTATATCGGCGAGAACAACCGCGAACTCACGACGGCCGACATGAAAAAAGCCGTTCGCATCAATCGGACGGCTGAGGTATTGATGGTGATACTTACTGCCCTATGTCTCTGGGTACGCTACTAAGGCGCAGACCACCAGACAAACCGTCAACTCCACTAACAGACAGACAGCACCACAGCAGTCGCCTGTATAACCGTGCAGCCGTCGCCAAATCAGCAGATAGAGGAAATACATCACCAAGCAGGGCAGGAAGATAATCATCTCCCACGAAAGGCCTGTGTACCACAGGAAACCAGCCAAAGGCAGCAGTCCCTGAATGGCCAGCAACACGCCTGCTGCCACTGAGGGCTTGCGGTAGACGGTGCGGTTCTTGGCCGTGTCCTCGGTTCGGGCGTAGGGCATCATGATAATCAGTTCGCTCGCCACCATCTTGCTATAAGGGTCGGCAGCAAAGATGGTGAGTGCCGCTATCTCGGCTGGCATCGAGCTGAGTGCAGTCCACAGGAGCAGCACGTACAGCAGAAGCCCCAGTACGCCGTAGGTGCCGATGTGCGAATCCTTCATGATGTCGAGTATGCGCTGGCGGTCTGTACCTCCACCGCCAAAACCATCAAGGAAGTCGGCCAGCCCGTCTTCGTGAAGGGCACCCGTAATGAGCAGGCGCACGACGATAGCGGCAACGACGGCAATAGGATATGGCACCGTCATACTGCCGAAGTAAAGCGTGGCAGCCATCGCACCACCAGTAAGCCAGCCAGTCAGTGGCCACCATTCCACCACAGCGGCGTATGAAGACTTGGGCGGCTGACGGAGTCGCCAGAAAGGCAGGCGGGTAAAGAAGATGAAAGCCGCCAGCAGGTTATCGTACCATCTAAAAGTATTTAGTGATTTCAGCATCCTTGAAGTTGTTCATTTCGTTAATCATACGTACCGCACTATCAACTATGGGATAGGCGCAAAGCGCACCTGTTCCCTCGCCGAGTCTTAGTCCTAAGTTGAGCAACGGCTTGGCATCTACAATATCCAGCATCATCCTGTGTCCGCTCTCGTCGCCACAATGGGTGAAAATCATGTAGTCTTGCGAGGCGGGATAGAGCTGGATGGCAGCTATGGTACAGGCTGTCATAATGAAACCGTCTACCAATATAACAAGGTGGCACTCTGCCGCCCGCAGCATGGCTCCGATGGCGGCTATCATTTCGAAGCCGCCGAAGTATGAGAGAGCCCCCTCCGAGCCCCCCTGTTTGGGGGAGGCTTTGTAGTTGGCAACGGCACGAGAAAGCACTTCACGTTTATGACGGATACCGGGGGTGTCGAGTCCCGCACCGGCACCTATGCAATCGCCCAGCGGAATGTCGCCAAACAGATGCATCCAGATGCTCGACGGCGAGGTGTTGCCAATGCCCATCTCGCCGATACTCAGTACCCTGCAACCCTCAGCGATACAATCATCCACCAAGGCTGCACCCACTTCTATCGCACGGTCAAACTCCTCTTCCGTCATCGCCGGCTCATAAAGGAAGTTTCTGGTACCACGGGCAATCTTACGGTCTATGATACCGTCAATGTGGCTCAAATCGTAGTCTACCCCTACATCGACAATACGCAACTTGAAGCCATGCTGACGGCAGAACATGTTCACGCCTCCGCCGCCACGGGTGAAGTTAATCATCTGTTGCCAAGTCACCTCACGAGGTGATACGCTCACCCCTTCGCGCTCGATGCCATGATCGCCACCCAACAGCAGGTGGCAGGGATGTTGCAGCGTCGGCGAGAGCGTCTGCTGAACCAGACACACCTGCATCGCCAGTTCCTCCAACCTGCCCAACGAGCCCTTGGGTTTGTTCAGGTTGTCTATCTTCGTCTGAATCGCAGGACGCAGTCCTTCGTCAGGAGCTTCTATCTTAAACTTTCTCATTTTATCTTTACTGCTATTCCACTAACCATCAGTATCACTTCATCAGCCTTAGAGGCTATATACTGGTTTATCCAACCTTCGAGGTCAGTAAACCTCCTCTGCAAGGCGTTCTCACTCACCCCGCCACTACCTATCTCGTTCGTCACAAAGATATAGGTGGCATCAGGAGCCGTAAAACGGTCGAACTCCGCCTTCACCATATCGAGAATCGTCTCTATATCCCCCGTCCCTTCAAGGGGTGGGGTTATCCAGTTCGTCAGCCACAGCGTCACGCAGTCAATCACCGCAACACGCCCAGTAAGGTCGTGCCTGCTGAGGTATTTCTCCTCCTCAATGTTCGTCCACTGAGGCCCTCGCCGCTGCTGATGCTTTCGCACCCGTTCGCGAAACTCCTCGTCCCAGATGTGAGCTGTCGCCACATAGACAGGATGCTCCGAGAGACTTAGCGCCAATTCCTCGGCCTGTCGGCTCTTGCCTGACCGCTGGCCGCCCGTAATAAGAATAATTTTCCTTTTCACTTCCTTTTTTCCTGATTAATGCTGCAAAGTTAATAATTTTTTTCGTAACTTTGGAAGAATTTGCAGGATTTCTCTGTATAAAGGAAGTTTGAGAGATTGAGGATTTTGAGGGTTACGGATAAGCCACCGTTCTGTTTCTGCGAATATCAAGGTTGTTGGGAATGATGAGGTTATTACGGGTGAGATCGCGTAACTCATTGATATTGCGCCTATTTGCAGTCATTTGCGCTTATGAAGTCAGCATTCATCAAATCACGAATATTTGGAGAGCCTTTTCATGTGGTGATATTCGACAAGAGTCAACATGAATATTATGCCAAGTTAAGCGACTTTCATGCCCAGTTCCGCATGGTTGGCAATAACTATAACCAAACGTTAAAGGAACTAAAGTGTCATTTTTCAGAACATAGAGCGATGGCGCTTGTATGTAAGTTGGAGAAATACATGATGCAGTTAGTGCAGATTATGCATAAAGTCGTAGAACTAACAATTAGGTATGAAAATCATCGAACTGGCAAGGATAATTGAATTTAAACACATTTTTTCAACTTAAAATTACCTCTTTTTTGCTTAATATACATTGAGTATGGAAATTTTTGTGTAAATTTGTAGCCAAATATAGTTATGGAATGGAACGTAAACGAATTAACCGCCTGAAGGTGGTACTTGCAGAGAAGGGAATGACCAACAAACAACTGTCGGAAATCCTTGATAAAGATCCTGCTGTCATATCAAAATGGGTGACTAATGCCGCCCAGCCCAATGTAGAAATGTTCATCCAGTTATCAAAGATATTGGGTGTGAGTGTAGATGATTTACTTTGGACAGAAGAAGGATGAACTATGGACATACAGAAAATATATCAATACAAGTCGGCCTTCGACTTGATAGCGAAGAGCATCAAAGACGATGAGGGAAACACCATCGAAGTATGGTATGCACGTGAGTTGCAACAAGTGTTGGGTTATGCCCGATGGGAGAATTTCGTGGTAGCCATTGGTCGCGCCATGGAATCGTGTAAGACATTGGGAGTCAATGTGGATGATCATTTTCGTGAGATCACGAAAATGATAGCTTTGGCCAAAGGTGCTCAGCGCGAAGTTCAAGACTTCATGCTCACGCGATATGCCTGGTGTTTCCAAAGATGGGAAGAACATGCAAAAAGACACATCGAAACCACCATAGAAATGAGAAAAAAGTCCACGAGGCTTTGCAGAAAGCCAACGAGGGTATTAACAAATTAGGGCTTGTGCCTATAAGTTTATAACATTGGAGTAATATCTACATTGCATTATGATAACAAAAGACAACATAGAAAGAATATTGCTATCAGATGATTTTGCCTTCACAAAAAACCGTAATGTCTTTACACGTCATTATGGGACTGATGAAGAAGGATTTAACCTGTCATACAACTATGGAGCAGGAACATTCGACTATCCTGACGGAGTGGATTTGGATAGAAGTACAACACAAGACAATCACCAAAAAGAGAGTTATGTGGTTTTCCTGTGTGTAGCCCAACTCTTTGCAATTGGATATAAGCCAAGTCAGATTAAGTTAGAAGGTGAGAATTACAAGGGAAACAAAAAGGGCTATTGCGACATTCTTGTAAAAGACAATAATGGGGACGATTATCTAATTATTGAATGTAAAACTGCTGAAATTATCCAAAAGAAAGATGATGAATTTCGTAAACATTGGGCAAAAACTTTACGCAATGGGAATCAACTCTTTCGTTATTTCAACACCTATCGTAAAGCTAAATATCTATGCCTCTTAGCAGCGGATTTCCCTGAATATAGAAAGGAAGACGGAACGAAAGCCAACAAGTTTGAATTCATCTATCACCTTATTTCATTGATAGATAATGAAGCATATTTACAATCAAATCCCGCACTTCATAGTTTTCAACAACAGAGAGAGGAACAAGGTGGCAGTGAGGATTTCTTTAATGTTTGGAAGAAAACCTATAAGCAAGACTATAGTACACGTGGTCTCTTGGAAAAAGGAGTTGAAGCCTTCAACATAGGAAAAGAGAGCTATAACTTAGATAGTTTGGATACCGTAAATGAATACTCTTTGCAAAAGAAGTACAATGACTTCGCTGTAATTCTACGTAAATATACAATTTCCAGTCATGAAAATGCATTCGATAAGTTAGTAAATCTTTTCCTTTCTAAAATCGTTGATGAAAAATATAATGGTAATGAACTGACCTTTTTATGGAAAGGAGCTGCCTACGACGATGACTTCTCACTTCAAGACCGGTTGAACGTCCTATACCGACAAGGTATGATGGAATTCTTCAAAGACGAAGTAACATATATCGAGAATCAGCAAATAGAAGCGGCCTTTGATTTCCTGACATCAAAGGCTGATGAAGGAAAGGAAACTATTAAACGATATTTCCGGCAGTTAAAATACTTCAACAATAATCCATTTGCTTTTCTTGATGTCCATAATGAAGACCTTTTCTATAAAAATGCTGTTATATTGAAAGATGTCATCTCTATGCTTCAAGGAATTCACCTAACGAAACATGATAACAATCAGTTTCTTGGTGACTTATTTGAAGGTTTTCTCAACAAGGGAGTACATCAGAGTGAAGGACAGTTCTTTACCCCAATACCCATTGTACGCTTTCTTGTTTCATCATTACCGCTTCAGAACATCATTGAAAAAGGGAGTACAATCCCCCGTGTGATAGATTATGCTTGCGGTGCTGGGCATTTTCTTACAGAATATGCACGACAGATAAAATCATTAGTTGGCAAGGAGGCTTTGCAGCAGTATTATGAGCAAATTGTTGGCATAGAAAAGGATTACCGTCTTTCTAAGGTAAGCCAAGTAGCAGCCTTTATGTATGGAATGGACGGCATTCGTATACATTTTTCAGATGCTCTAATAGACATTCCCGAAATAAGAGAACATAGTTTTGATATTTTGATTGCTAATCCTCCGTATTCTGTATCAGGTTTCTTGGATACTTTGGAGGATGAAGAACAACAACATTATTCATTAG
>CAMVLT010000050.1 GCA_947168395.1 uncultured Prevotellaceae bacterium
AATTTTCATTCCACTTTAATTATTAGAGCGCAAAGTTAGAGTCCCTTTTGTGTACTGAGGAGTGGCGGGGGACGCTGGAGAATGCGCTGAAGGAGCCGCGCAAGGGCATGCCCTACAGGTTGAGGCAGGTGCTGCAGGCGCTGAGGTCGCAGCAGGCGGTGAAGGCTTGTGGCGGTACGCTGACTACGCCTCCGCCGATGCCCAAGAAGCTGCCGCCGCTGCTGAAGCTGCTGACCAAGAACGTTCCCTGGTTCTACAAGCCGGCTGTGGCCAACGCGGTGTTCCCGGCATTAGGTGCTCATCTGCATGGTGTGAAGTTCCGCTACTGGGACAATGTGGAGCATGAGGCGACCTTTATGAATGTGCTGATTGGTCGTCAGTCGATAGGTAAGGGAACCATCAAGAAGCCCATTGAGTACATCATGGAGGACATCAAGCAGCGCGACCAGCCCAACCGTCAGCGTGAGGCAGAATGGAAGCAGAAGAACCCCGGCGCGAAGCAGAAGAAAGACCCCCGGCCGACGGACATCTGCATCCAGATGCTGATTGACAATCTCACGGACGCCGTGTTTAACCAGCGCATCGTGGATGCCAACAACAACGGGCAGCGGTTCCTCTACACCATCGTGGACGAGATAGAGGGACTGAAGAAGGTGACGTCGAAGGGTACGGTCGATGAGGTGGGGCTGCTGATTCGTAAGGCCTTCGACAATGCCGATGCCGGTCAGGAGCGCGTAGGTGCTGACAGCGTGTCGGGCATAGCCCCGTTGAGGTGGAACTTCAATGCTTCGACGACACCGCCGAACGCCAAGAAATTCTTCTACAAGATGGTGAACGACGGTACCGTGAGCCGACTGGACGTCTCGACCATCATCAGTAGCGAGGACGATGACACGGAGCCCATTCTGGGCATCTACGACCACACGTTTGCCGCTGAGCTGAAACCCTACATCGACCGTCTGGAGGCCGCCAACGGACTCATTGCGTGCGCACAGGGAAAGCGTCTGTCGCTCGACATGAAGCAGGAGAACAAGGACGCCGCAAAGCTCTATGAGAGCGAGGCCTACCGCGTGTTCAGCTATCGTGCCAACGTCATAGCCTGGCTGAAGGGAATGGTGCTCTATGTGGCTCACGGCTACAAATGGAGCAAGGAAATAGCCGATTTCGTCCGTTGGAGCCAGCAGTATAATCTGTGGTGCAAGATGCTGTACTTCGGTCAGCAGCTGGAAAAGGAACTGCGCGAGGAGGTTGAGATTCAGCGTCAGTCAGGCCCACAGAACCTGCTTGAACTGTTGCCCGACGAGTTCACTAAAGACCAGTATCGCCAGATGCGTCAGCAGCAGGGCAAGTTGGGTGACGGCGAGAGTACCCTGCGCAGTTGGCAGAGTCGCGGCTACATCGTCTATGACGAGGTGAGCGGGCATTACTGCAAGACAGAGGCTTACAAGCAGAAGTACGGTTCACTTGATGCACTTCAGGTTGCGCTGTAGCTGCTGGGTGGAGCTGGCGCCCACCAGTACCGAGGTGACGCCCTGTTGCTGTAGAATCCAGGACAGGGCCATCTCGGCCAGCGTCATCCCCTGCTGCTGTGCCTCGGTGTTCCACTGTCGTAGCTGTGCCAGCAGCTCGTCGGTCAGCATGTCGGGGCGCAGGAACTTGCCTTTCGACATGCGCGAATCCTCTGGGATGCCGTTCAGATAGCGGTCGGTGAGTAGTCCCTGGGCCAAGGGCGAGAACGAAATGAAGCCGACACCCTGTTCGCGGCATAGGTCAAGAATGCCCGATTCCATCGGTTCCCGGTCGAGCAAATTGAGCTTTCCCTGATAGATGAGGCAGGGCACGTCGCGCTGTTTCAGGTACTGGAAGGCAAAGCGGGTAGCCTCCAATGGCCAGCGGGAAATACCGACGTAGAGTGCCTTGCCGGCACGAACGATGTCGACCAGTGCCTGAAGGGTTTCTTCTAACGGCGTTTCAGGGTCGTAGCGGTGGCTGTAGAACAGGTCTACATAGTCTAAGTGCATGCGCCGCAGCGACTGGTCGAGCGATGCCATCAGGTACTTGCGTGAACCCCAGTCGCCGTAGGGGCCGGGCCACATGTCGTAGCCAGCCTTGGTCGAAATGAAGAGTTCGTCGCGGTAGGGCCGGAAGTCGTCGTCCATGAGCCGTCCCATGGTCTCTTCCGCCGAACCGTAGGGAGGTCCGTAGTTGTTGGCCAGGTCGAAGTGGGTGATACCGTGGTCGAATGCGTAGCGGGTTATCTCGCGGCTTCGTTCAAAGGGGTCTACGCCGCCGAAGTTGTGCCAGAAGCCTAATGACACTTTGGGCAGCAATACGCCAGAGCGTCCGCAGCGTGCATACTGCATGCCGTCCGCATAGCGTTGGGGGTTTGCTAAATAGTTTTCCATAATGACAGTTAATTACGTTACAATTTCAGTTCGAAAGGCCCTACGGGCAGTCCGCTCTCGGCGTAGGCATTGAGCCGCTGGGGGTTGTCCTTCCAAGCGTGGCGCACACGGACGGGCTGAGCCGTCGGCGAGGTGATGACGATGGTGCTGCCCACGGCGCGGGCCTCGGCATTGCTGAAGCGGCCGTCGCTGCCTGCCACCTCAAATTCGCAGAGCGCGTCGTTGGGGCGCAGCGGCTGGTCGAAGGTCAGCGTGATGGTGGTTCCGTCCACACGGGTGTTGACGATCTCGGGCATCAGGCGTACCTTTTTATTATTATAGACCGTGCGGTCGAAGCAGATGCCGATGCGTTCGGCCACCTCGCGCTTGCGCAAGGGGTGGATGTCGACCGTCTCGCCGAGGTCGATGGCGGAGGCTAATTCCACGTAGTCCAACTTCTTGGCGACGAGCCGCTGAGCCTCGCGCAGCTGTGCCCAGTTGCTATTCGTGGGTTCTGCCTGATAGGCGATGGGACTCGGCATGCCCGTCTGCTGACGCCCGTCGTAGTTGGCCAACTGCACCACGACGAAGGGCAGCTGCGGCTGTTGCCACAAGGCGCGCCAGTTGTTAATCATCGTGGTGAGGTAGCGCTCGTAGGGGCGGGGATTGCCGACATTCGACTCACCTTGGTACCAGACGACACCCGACAGCGCGAAGGGAGCCAAGGGGTGGAGTACGGCGTTATAAAGCGTGGTGGGAATATTCTGCAACGACACATCGCCGCCAGGACAGGGAGGCATCTCGGCACCCAAGTGGAACTTCCACGACGGACTGAGGGGAATGACGTCCTTCGGCATGGGGTTCTGCGAGAGTCGGTCATCGCCGAAGCAGAGCATATAGGGCTTCTCGGGGATGAAATGCACAGCACCACCCTTATTGATGAAACGGATGGCTATTACGTTGTCGCCCTCCTGAAGCAGACCCTCAGGAATGTCGTAGCGGCGCGGCGGATACTGATAGCCGGTACTTCCAATCCTTTTGCCATTCAGGAAGGTGACATCCTGATCATAGAGGGTGCCCAATAACAAACGGGCTGGCTTTCCCGCGTGTTCCTTATCTATTGTAATATGCTGACGGAGCCATACCGAACCCGTTCCACGCCATGTCCAGTTGTTTTGGTCGATAGTCTTCCAATCATCGTCTTTATACGTGGAAAGATGATAAGCTTGTACGCCATCTACATTGTCCAGCAGTTCACTCCAACGCTTGTTCGCTTCGTTATTAGCCTGTGCTTGTGCCCTGACATACTGGTCGTTCTGGTAGAAAGCCAGTCTCTTAATCAGCATGGGATAGTCTTTCATCAGCGAATCAACACTAATCCATGCCTCGATGGGGGTGCCGCCCCAGCTGTTGACGATGACGCCCTGAGCTACCCCCGTCTTCTCGAACATGCGCTTGCCGAGGAAGGAACCAACCGCCGAGAATAGCCACGCATTTTGCTTGGTCAGCGGCTTCCAGTTGATGCTGGTCGGACGGATATCGTCCTTCACGCCGTGGGTGCTGGTTTCGTTCTGAACGCGGAACAAGCGCACTTTGTCGAGTGAAAAATTATCGATTTCATCGGTATAATTCGGGTAGACGCGCTCGATAGTGACGTCGATGTTCGACTGACCCGACAGCAGCCACACGTCGCCAATGAGCACGTCGCTGATGGTCACGTCGTTGACCTGCAGCTCAAACGGGCCGCCCGCCTTCATCTTAGGCAGGTCCACGCGCCAGCGTCCGTTGCTGTCGGCCGTCGTCTCCACCTTTTTCTTATTAAGGGTGACAACGACCGCCTCACCGGCGTCGGCTTTACCCCACACGGGGATGGGTTTGTTACGTTGTAGCACCATGCCGTTCTGGAATAACTGGGGCATGGTGACCTTGGCGTTCAGTTGCAGGGAGCAGGCCAAAGCTGCAATCCAAAGAAAAGTTAGCTTCTTCATCATAATTATAGTTTTGTGGCTGCAAATATACACAAAAATTCGGTGAAATGGGTAAAATTCAATAAAAAATGTCTCAATGATACAATTTGAAAGGCATCTGTGACATTTTTGTATGCTGCAAGTCAGGAAATTTGAGTATCTTTGCAAACCAAAAGTAATAAATAACAGAACCAATAGCTATGACAACAAATGAATCAAAAGGCTTTTACAAGCTTTCGTGGCTCCAGCGCATCGGCTTCGGCTCGGGCGACCTGGCGCAGAATCTTATCTTCCAGACGGTAGCAACCTACCTGATGATTTACTTAACAACGGTATTGAAAATCAATGCAGCCTTTGTCAGCGGACTGATTCTCACGGTCCGACTCATCGACTGTTTCTGGAGTCCGGTAGTGGGGCGTTATATTGATAACCGCAATCCCAAGTTAGGCAAATACCGCACTTATCTGCTTTACGGCGGTATTCCGCTTACAGTGGCTGCCTGCCTGTTGATGCTCCCCCAGGCTGCCACTTGGTCAATACCGATGAAGATGGTCTACGCTGCGCTTAGCTACACCGTGCTGAGCATGATTTACTCGGTGGTGAACATTCCTTACGGCTCGATTATGGCCAGTATGACCCGTGACAACGACGAGGTGCTGATTCTTACCTCAACGCGAATGGTGTGTGCCAATATCGGCCAGATTGTTGTACAGGCAGGTTTCCCCATCGGACTCGCCATGTGTGTGCATGCTGCCATTGACTGGAATCAGGCCACGTTTATGGCTATTGGTACGATTCCCGCTTTCGTCATCCTGCCCTCTATGCCGATGTTGAAGAAGTGGTTGGGCAAGAAGGGCTTGTACTACACGCTTCTCGCCGTCGGCTTAATCGGATTTGCCGTGTTGTTCACCATTGGCAAATTCTTCGATGTGGGCAGCTACAATACGCTTGTTCAGGTTGCAAAGGTTATGACGGGTGTGGGACTTCTGGTAGGTTCTCTGATGTGGGCTCTTGTTCCTGAGGTCATCACCGAGGCTGAGTATCGTACAGGAAACCGCCCAGCCGCCACGGTTAACGCTCTTGCCGGTGTGGCCTTCAAGGCAGGCTTCTCAATAGCTGGTTGGATAACTCCTTTGGTAATGGGGTGGATTGGCTTTAACTTTGCCAGTGAGGAGTCGGCCTTGGCAACCGATCCTATGGCATGGTTTACAGTGACGTGTGTATTTGCTATTGTAGGATTCTTCCTCTTGATGCTTTGCTTTATGGGCAGCAAGGAGAATATCACCACTACGCCGGCAAAGCCTGTCTCGTTTGGCGAGATGTGGCAGGAGTTCAAGGCTAACAAGTGTCTGCAGCTTGTGCTCAGCATCTTTGTTGTGGTGTTCCTGGCATCATTCATCAGTGCGCCTGTCAATGCCTATTATCCGAAGCTGGCCAATTATTCTGATATAGCTCAGAATGCCATTCTGCTCTTCACGACGGTCATTCCTGCTGCTCTTCTTATTATTGTGGGCTACCTTATTTATAAGTATCCCCTTACAGATGAGAGACTTGACGAGATTAACAGGGAGATTGAAGCACGCCATGAGTAAGAAACTGCTTTTCCTTTGTCTGGCCATGATGCCGCTGGCATCGATGGCCCAACAAGGCCTGAAGGACGCTATAGGCAAGTACTGCCTCATAGGTGCTGCCATTAACCAGTGGCAGAGTGACGGCCAGGTGCCCGAGGGTGATGCCATCGTCGACAAGCACTTCAACTGCGCCGTAGCCGAGAACTGCATGAAGCCCGAGTCGCTGGCTCCCGCCGAAGGCATCTTCGACTTCCGCGTGGCCGACAAGTTCGTCAGTTACTGCCAGCAACACAAGCTGAAGGTGCTGGGACATTGCTTAGTATGGCACTCGCAGGCTCCCGACTGGTGGTTCACCAACGGCTATGCCGCCAGTCCCGCCTCGAAGGAGGTGCTGAAAGAGCGCCTTATCAAGCACATCAAGACCGTCGTGGGCCACTACAAAGGACAGATACACGGCTGGGACGTGGTGAACGAGGCCATCGAGGATGACGGCTCGTTCCGCAAGTCGCCCTACTACAACCTGCTGGGCGAGGAGTTCATCGAAATAGCTTTCCGCACAGCCCATGAAGCCGACCCCGATGCAGAGCTTTACTACAACGACTACTCGATGGCTGGTGCTAAGAAGCGCGAGGCCGTGTGCCGCTTGGTGAAGAACCTCAAGGCCAAGGGACTGCGCATCGACGGCGTGGGCATGCAGAGCCACAACGGCATGGACTATCCCAACCTGACTGAGTACGAGAAGAGCATCGATGCCTTCGCCGCCTGTGGCGTGAAGGTGATGATTACCGAGCTCGACCTCAACGTGCTGCCCAACCCCGAAGGGTTCGGCGGTGCCGACATCGCCCAGAACTTTGAGCTGCAGCAGAAATACAATCCATACGCCGCAGGCCTGCCTGCCGACAAGGCCAAGGAGGTGGAGAAGCGCTGGATGCAGCTGTTCAACATCTACTACAAGCACCGTTCGCAGATTAGCCGCATCAACCTGTGGGGCGTCAGCGACGGCGGCTCCTGGCTGAACGGCTGGCCCGTCAAGGGACGCACCAACTATCCGCTGCTCTTCGACCGCCAGTATCAGGCTAAGCCCGTAGTCAACGAAATCATTAAACTTTATCAATAACTACTATTATGGCAAAACTTCCACGTTACCTTTTCCCGAGTGATTATATGGCCGACCCTGCGGCCCATGTGTTTAACGGCAAGCTCTACATCTACCCCTCGCACGACTGGGAGGCCGGAGCTGCCTTCGACGACGACGGCGGGCACTTCCAGATGCGTGACTACCACGTGCTGTCGTTCAACGATGTCGAGAACGACGAGGCCGTTGACCACGGCGTGATACTCGACGTCGACCAGGTGCCCTGGGCTGAGAAGCAGATGTGGGACAGCGACGTCGTCGAGAAGAACGGCAAGTACTACCTCATATTCTCGGCCAAGGACTACAACGGCGTGTTCCACCTCGGCGTAGCCATCGCCGACAAGCCCGAAGGACCGTTCATTCCGCAGGAGCACCCCATCCGTGGTGCCTACAGTATCGACCCCTGCGTGTTTAAGGACGACGACGGACAGGTCTACTGCTACTACGGTGGACTCTGGGGCGGACAGCTGCAGTGGAATGTGGCTCCGCAGCAGGTATTGAAAGAGGGTGTAGACCTTGGCCCTGCGCCTGACCGCAAGACCCAGCTCTTCACGGCTCCCGACATGCCGGCCCTGCCCAGCCTCATGGCCCGCATGAGCGACGACCTGCTGCAGTTTGCCGAGGCTCCGCGCCGTGTGCTCGTCGTCGACAAGGACGGCCAGCCCCTGAAGGCCGGCGACCCGCATCGCTTCTTCGAGGCCTCTTGGATGCACAAGTACAACGGTAAGTACTACTTCTCGTACTCTACGGGCGACAGCCACTACCTGTGCTACGCCACTGGCGACAACCCCTACGGCCCGTTCACCTATCAGGGTGTCATTCTGGAGCCTGTCGTGGGCTGGACCACCCACCATTGCATCGTAGAGCACCGTAACCAGTGGTACCTGTTATACCACGACTGCGTGCCCTCCAATGATATAACCCACCTCCGTTCACTGAAGGTGCAGCGGCTCTACTACAACGAAGACGGCACCATCAAGCCCGTTGTCAATGAATAAGCATCAACTTATATCCAACTATTACTCTCTTCACCGAGCCGAGTTGCTGGCCTACGCCAGCACTCGCTTAGGTGATTCTGACGAGGCGGAAGACCTGGTACAGAATACCTTTCTGCGTATCTTGACCAGCGACATGCTGGTGACGGAGCAGACACTTCCTGCCCTCGTCTTTACCATCTGTCGCAACTTGGTCACCGACTACTACCGCCATCGTGCATCCCGTCATGAATACGAGCATTATATACAAAGCTCCTACGACAAAGGAATGTCGATAGAATCGGTGTTTTATGCAGCTGACATTGTGGAGGCTATGGAGCGTGGCATGATTCACATTCCTGAGCATTGCCGCAACATCTACCGCATGCACATCCTTGGAGGCATGCGCGTCAGCGAAATATCCGAGCAGACAGGCGAGAAATACAAGACGGTGGAGAACCGTTTGGGCTTGGCACGCAAGCAGATGCGCAACTATCTTCGTGCCGTCGTATGAAATACTGCTATAACAGAAACACTTATTGGTTTATTATGATGAAAAGACTTAACTTTGGGATGTTCGCCGCCATTCTGCTTCTTTGTGGCGTTATGGCTGGTTGCCGAAAGAGCAGCACCGTAAAATCAGAAGTGAGTGCTGCGGAGGACACGAGTCAGTTTGTAGTGCTGACGGATGCCGTGCCTGATGCCATCCTCGAGATTCGCTACTTCAGTACCTACAACTTCGTGGGCGACCGCATTGACGGCTATCTGGAGCCGACGGCACTGCTGACGAAACAGGCTGCTGACAGCCTCCGTGCCGTCAGCGACGACGTCGTAAAACTGGGCTACCGCCTGAAAATATACGATGCCTATCGTCCCCAGATGGCTGTCGACCACTTCGTGCGCTGGGCTGAGGACATTGCCGACACCCGTATGAAGGACTACTTCTATCCCGACCTGGACAAGAACGTGCTCTTCCCCCAGGAGTATATTTGCGCTCGAAGCGGCCATTCACGCGGCTCCACCATCGACATGACGCTGTTCGACATGGCTACAGAAAAGGAACTCGACATGGGAGGCACCTTCGACTGGTTCGGCCCTGAGAGTCATCCCGACTTCTGCGGTAACCCCGAGACTTACGAATTCACGGGTGACAACAGCAAGAGTCCTGCTGGGCGTACCATCACGAAAGAGCAGTTTGCCAACCGCATGATTCTGCGGCAGGCGATGCTCCGTCACGGTTTCAAGCCCTTCCCTACTGAGTGGTGGCACTTCACGCTGGACAACGAGCCATTCCCTGACACTTATTTCACCTTCCCAGTAAGACAATTGACAAATCAATGATGAAACAAAGAACCAAATTGTGGATGGTTACCGCAGCCCTCGTCTGTGGCAACCTGACTGCTTTTAGTCAACAGACCGACGAGCAATTCTCCATTGCCACGTTGAACGTGGATGGACTGCCCAAGAAGATTTTGGTAGTGAATGTTAACGCTGACGGGCCAGGCGATGCCGGCACAGCACGTATCGGCAAGTACCTGCAGAAGAAAGGCTATGACCTGGTGATGCTGCAAGAGGACTTCAACTACCATAACGTACTCTCCGTGTGGCTTGAGGATGACTACAAGATGGACGAGTGGACAGGTAGCGTAGGGCTGGATGGTCCGAAGATTGATTTCCTGCATCTGCAGAACCATCGCTTCGAATGTGACGGACTGATGGCCTGCTGGAAGAACGACCTGCAGGTGACCCCCACCGTCCGTACACCCTGGACGCATAACTTTGGTAAGTTCAGCCACGCAAACGATGAGCTTATTACCAAGGGTTTCCGACGCTACGATGCGACGCTACGCGGAGGAAAGCACATCGTGGTGTACAACATGCACATGGATGCTACCCTTGACCTGGACGAGGCCGAGGGTAAAGCTGCTCCTGACCACGATGCCCGCATGGCACAATGGGCGCAACTGAAAGAAGATGTGCTGCAGAATCTTGACTCGCGGCCCGTCATCATCGTCGGCGACATGAACAGCCTCTATGGCCGTGACGAGGTGAAGCGCGATTTTATTGATGCCATCAACGAGAGCGGACGTGGCAAGGTCTCCGATGTATGGGTGGAACTGCAAAGAAATGGTGTCTACCCTTCGGAGAGGGTTACGGAAGCGACGGCAGGCGACGAGACGCTCGACAAGATTCTCTACATCAACCCCACGATGGGTACAACGATTCAGCCCATAGCCATTGACATCGACCGCGACGGCTATCTGCATGATGGCAAGCCCTTAGGCGACCACTATCCCGTGGTAGCCACGTTCCAGGTGGTGTCCGAGATGACAGCAGGCGTAAATGCAGTGATGAATGATAAAGTTGAAAGGATGAATGAGAAATACTATGACCTGAAGGGACAGCGCGTCAGCCAACCTCACAATGGCATCTTTATCGAACAGCAGGGTGAACATGGTAAAAGTAATAAAAAGGTAATCAAGTAAAAAGGTAGAGAAGATATGAAAAAGACAGCCATCATACTCTTGGCACTCGTAGCCTCAGTGCTTACCAGTGCTGCTCAGAATGCCGCCTATAAAATCATCTATGAACGCGATACCGTCATCAAGACCCGCGTTGGAGGCTTCTCGTTGTCGAGCCGCCCCGTGCGCCGAATCATCTACGAATACCCCTCGAAGGATGTTGACGGCAAGCCCGTAACTATCAGTGGCGTCATGATGATTCCCTCCAACATCATTGACGGCACACCCTGCGACGGCATCATGCTCTTCAACCGTGCCACCTTAGGCTCGCCAGAGGACTGCCCTACAACGGGTAACCAGGAGCTGATAAACGGATTGATAGCCAACCCCCTGAGTCCTAACTATATTCTCGTGATGAGCGACTTCATAGGCTATGGCTCATCGATTGACCATCCCTCGTTCTATCACAGTGGCGACGTAAATGCCCGCAACTCGCTCGACGGACTGTTGGCTGCTCGCCAGATTCTTGATGACCAGCAGCTGCCCCAGGGCAAGTACCTCTTCAACTTAGGATTCTCGCAGGGAGGTTCGGAAAGTCTTTATGTGGCCAAGCTGCGTGATATGGAGTACAAGGACAAAGGCGTCACCTTCACCAAGACCTTTGCGGGTGGCGGTCCTACCGACTATGTCGTAGCCTACAAGGAGTACGTGAAGAAAGACTGGTGCGAGGACTGCAAGGATGTTGTCATGATGCTGATATCTTGTGTGGAGAACCTGCACATGAACATCGACTACAAGGACCTGTTCAAGGAGCCGTTGGCCTCTGGTGCGAAGGAGTATGTGAAGACCAAGAGTAAGTCGACGCTCAGCGACTACGGCGTCAATATGGAAGACTCACTCCACAACCTGATACAGCCGGACTACATGAATACTAAGACCAAAGAGTGCAAGGCGTTCCTCGCTGAGCTGGAGAAGATTAACCTTATGAACGGCTGGGTGCCCGATAGCACGCAGCGTTACTACATCGAGCACAGTCGCCACGACAACTATGTGCCCATACAGAGCGTACGTGCCATCATCCCCTGGATGAAGGAGAATGGCTTCACGCCGAGTTGTGTGCCTGGCAAGACCAACCTGCAGACCAACACGCTGGTGTTCAAGCTCAACCACACTGGCTCAGCCATCGTGTGGCTCATCCAGACCGTTGCTGCTATCCAGTTCTGGCCCGTGCTCTACTATGAGGGCGAGCAGAACCGCTACTACCATGACGTGGTGGGCGACCTGAACATCTTGAAGGTCGTCAAGACGCTCGAAAGCTGGGGCATTGACCTCAAGAAGATTGTGCAGAACGGCGGACTGAGCCGAAAGGCACTGCCCGAACGCTACACGTGGTTTGACCTCGTTCCCAATATCAGCGACTACTTGTCGAAAGTCGACTTGACCACTGACGACCTTGAAGAGATGGTCGCCGACGCGGGTATCACCATTGGCGACTTGCTTGTGACATCCGCCTATCTCTTAAGCTCTGATGAATCGCCAGAGACCAACATCGCCGAGCGCACCGCTGCTCCGCTCTACCTGCTGCGCAGCTACGAGCAGACGCTGGCCGACTGGTTCAAACTTGCCGGTTATAATGTAGACTATGAACTATGGGGAATGTAACAAGGGCTACAGGTAAATGAGGGTGGTGATGTTTGCCTGTGCAAACAGTTCGACGGCCACTTCCTGTATTTCCTGCGATTTCACCGCCTCTATCTGCTGGTAGAGGCGGTTTATATTTTTCTCCTTGCCGTAGTGCAGGAAGCTTTTGCCGAAGTCGAGTGCAAAGTTCTCACGGTTGTCGCAGGCAATGGCAATCTGACCCTTCAGCTGCTGCTTGGCGGCACTGAGCTGCGAGGAGCTGAGGGGCTTCTCCATAAGCCGGTCTAACTGGTGTCGCACCAATCGTCGGCACTTGCTGACGTCGGCCGGGTCGCAGCCGAAATAGACAGCCCAGAGTCCCGTGTCGCCGTAACTGACCATCGAACTGTCCACCGAATAGACCAGTCCGTGGCGTTCGCGGAGTGTGAGGTTGAGCCATGAGTTCATGCTCGGCCCTCCCAACATGTTGTTTAACAGGTACAGGGCGATGCGTCGCGGGTGATTGATGTCGTAGGCGCGGCATCCTATCATGACGTGAGCTTGGTGTGTGCCTTTGTGACGGGTGATGGTAGGAGAGGGGATGGCGCATACGGGAATTATGGGCTTCATTGGGCTTATAGGCCCCATTGGCCCCATGTCCATTCTCCCTAACAGCCTCACCACCTGTTTGAACTCCACGTCGCCGTACACAAAGAAAATGGCATTGCTGGGGCGATAGTGGCGTTGGGTGAAGCGCAGGGCGTCGTCAGTCGTATAGGTGCGCAGCTGGTCAGCCTGCCCTAAGATGTTGTGGCCTAGGGGATGGCCCTGGAAGATGATGTTCTCGAAGTCGTCGTAGATGAGTTCTGCGGGTGAGTCGTTATAGCTTTCTATCTCGTCGCAGATGACCTCTATCTCCTTGTCAATCTCTGCCTGGGGATACTGACTGTGGAAAACAATGTCGGTCAGCAGGTCGGCCGCCTTGCGGAAGTGGTCGCGATGGATGGCGGCATAGAAGGTGGTGTCCTCCTTGTTGGTGAAGGCGTTCAGGTCGCCTCCCACCTTTTCGATACTATTGATAATATGAAGCGCATTCCTGCGAGCCGTCCCCTTGAAGGTGACGTGCTCGCAGAAATGTGCTAATCCTTCTTCGCCCGGTAGCTCGTTACGAGTGCCTGCTGCTATTTGATAGCCACAATAGACAACGGGCGATGCTGAAGGCAGGTGTATAATCCTTAGGCCATTCGCTAAAGTGGCCGTATTGTATTTCACTTGCTGATGAACTTCTTGCCATCCATGATGTAGAGACCCTTGCCAGCCTTGGCAACCTTGCGGCCTGTGAGGTCATAGATGATACCGCTGTTCTTCTTGGCAACACTCGTGCTGTTGACACCCAGAAGTCCTGCGTTGTAAACCTCCTCGCTGACGAAGGTGATGTTGTAGAGGTAGCACCAGCCTTCTTCCTCGAACAGAATCTTCGTGTCGGCAGTCTTGTCGGCAGCCCATTCAACACCTATGTTGGCGACGTTGAACACAGCCTTGTTGCCCACTGTATTGTCTTCATCAAGTGTCAGGATAATGCCGTTCTCCTCTTCGGTGTACAGGCCATTCTCGTCGAGGAACACACCTGTTGTGGCTTGCAAACCTTCAGTGTAGCCTTCTTCCTTCTTCACCTTCATGGTGTTGTCGTTAGCGAAAGCCAGCAGATTGTCAATGCTCAATGTCTCGACAGCGGCTGTCATGTCAACCTCAGCATTTACATCCTTGTCTACAGCAGGAACAGGCAGTTTGATGGTTTCGGATGCTAAGACG
The DNA here is from genome assembly GCA_947168395.1 of uncultured Prevotellaceae bacterium. Taxonomy (GTDB): domain Bacteria; phylum Bacteroidota; class Bacteroidia; order Bacteroidales; family Bacteroidaceae; genus Prevotella. The sequence continues at coordinate 13,926 of CAMVLT010000050.1, forward strand.
CGCTCTTCGTCCTTCACGTCGGCAGAGTTGGCGCAGAATTCATCGAAGCGGAAATAGTAGTTGTTTGCCTCTTTTAATACATTGCAGTTGAAAGCGATGGTATATCCGCCGTTCTGATCGCTGGAAATCGTATTGTCTTCAATCTCAAAGGTCTGCCACTCCTCGGTCAGGTCGAAGTTGCCGATCATCTGATAGAACAGGTAGTCGCCAGGATTGCGGTGAATCTGTGACTGAATCTGTGCGGGCTTGTCGGCACGTGCCGAGAACACCACCTTATAGTGCTGGTTAGTAACGAACTTATGAGGAATTGTGACGAAGAACTGAGTCTGCCAGTCATCAATACCAAAGCCGCCATTCTGTACCTTCAGCGTATCACCATTCTCTTTGATATAGATATCCTGGTAGCTGATGTCATAAGTGGGATTACCTTCCTCGTCAAGTACGGGATTGCCTTCTTCATCTGTAATAGCGGTCTTCACCTCATTCTTGGCATTGAAACCAATAGAGGTAACGTTTAGTGCGGGCTCACCGTCAACGGGATCGTTCACGATTCTGGCCTGTGTGTCTTGACCAGTAGCACCATCGCGACCCGTGAAGTTGGTATAGCCATTGACCTTGTCATCCGACAGGGTACCCTTACGCAGGAAGTTGAACCAGCCCTCCAGTTCGTGAGCTTCTTCCTGGTCTTTGACCTCCAGTCTGATATCGTCGAAATAAACGGTGTTACCGTCAGTCATAGTAGAAAGGTTGAAAGCAACCGACTGGAAGAACTTGCCGTCGGCTTCCTTAGTATGGTCAGTGCTAACCGTTGCCTCTACCTCCACCGTTGTCCATTCTGTGGTGTAGTTGATGTTGCCGAACAGCTGATAGTGGTTGTAGTCGCCCGGTGTCCAGTGAGCCTGCGTCTCAAACATGCCGTCCTTCTCACCTTTTACTTTAAGGGTCATCTTTACCAGCTTGCCCGAGGGTATCACCTCGTTAGCATAGATAAAGAACTGGCTATCCCAAGAAGCCAGCGACGAAGACCCGTCAGGCTTAATCTTGTTACCCGTCTCGTCAGCCTGCTCCTCGGTACGTATAATTACCCTTGCGCAGTGGTTATTGGGGTTGGCGGGGTCTTCCACGATTTCGGCAAAGCCTTGGAACTGGCCGATTTCTGTGTCGCCACCGTCATACTGCTGACCAGTGGCAGGGTCGAATTCCACCCCTCTGCGCCAGTCGTGGCACCAGAAGCTCGACCACGTAGGATCTTGCTCTCCTTCCATACTTCCGTTGACTACGAGATTAGTCCATCTCTTTTGTGCGAAGGCACCGGTACTGACGAGCAACAGTGCTGCCATAATAGTAAAGATTTTCTTCATAATGAATCGTTGTTTAATGGTTAATAATACTATTTGCCGTTGTTTCTTAGTTAGAACACAAATTTCCGGCTGCAAAGTTACCGGTTTTCAAAATAACCGTTATTCTATTTTGTAGCTTTTGTTTTTGTTTTTGTCTCAAACCTCACTATATCTTCTGAAGTGCCTTTGTGCAACGGGGTTTTGAGAAGTGAGGTGTGTGCTCGATACCTTACCTAAGGAGAATGAAAACGCAAAAACGCCCTCAGAATCAAGGGCGTTTTTGGGGTATGATTAACAATATTATGTCTTCCTTATTTCAGCAGTCTTTCTGGCAGTGTAGGCATGGCACCATTCTGAGTGCAGACGAAGGCAGAGACTTCGACGGCCTTCTTGTGAGCTTCGGGTACCGACTTGCCGTTGAGAATGGCAGCACAGAAGGAACCTGTGAAGGAGTCGCCGGCGCCGACGGTATCGGCCACCTGTACCTTCGGAGTCTCCTGGAATGACATTTGACCAGGCGTGAAAACGTAGGAACCGTTGGTACCGCACGTGAGGACCAGCATGTCGAGGTTGTACTTACCCAGGATGAGCCAGCACTTGTTCTCGATGTCGAGGCCGGGATAGCCGAACATGCGGCCAATGAGCACCAGCTCCTCATCGTTAATCTTCAGGATGTTACAGCGCTGCAACGACTCACGAATGACCTCCTTGGTGTAGAACTGCTGACGCAGGTTGATGTCAAAGATCTTCAGGCAGTCGGCGGGTGTGGCGTCGAGGAACTTCTGGATGGTCTCGCGGCTGACCACGTTGCGCTGGGCCAGTGAGCCGAAGCAGACGGCGCGGCAGTTAGCGGCAATCTGGGCAATGTCGTCATCGAATGGTATGTTGTCCCAAGCCACGTTCTCCTTGATGTCATACGTGGGTATGCCCTGCTCGTCAAGCTGCACCTGGACAGTGCCTGTCGGATAGGGTACGCGGGGCAAGAGGTCGTTCAGGTTGTGCTCTTTCAGGGCCTCAATAGTCTCGTCGGCCAGTTTGTCTTCACCGAGCGCACTCACGGCAATGGTATTGTCCATGCCCAAGAACTGCCCGGCATGATAGGCGAAGTTGGCGGGTGCGCCACCCAGTTTCTTACCTTCGGGAAGTACATCCCAGAGGACTTCTCCGAGTCCTACTACATAACGCTTTGCTTCCATATCTTTATGCGGTTTTAAGTTGTTTAATATAAGTAAAGAGATAAATCACGCCGACGGCCATCACCAGCACAGCTCCGGCCTGTCCCATGGCGTCGCTCAGCAGTCCCATGAAGAGCGGGAAGATGGTGCCGCCGAAGAGACCCATAATCATTAGGCCACTGACCTCGTTCTGCTTTGTAGGCATTGATTCAAGTGCGGTGGCGAAGCACATGGAGAAGATGTTGGAGTTGCCGTAACCCACGAGGGCGATGGCTGCATAAAGCATCCACTTTTCAGTTCCGATGAACAGTCCACACATTGACAAAGCCATCATCACCACGCTGATAACGAAGAATGTACGCATCTTCAGCGCACGGAGGAAGAACGACCCCGTCAGGCAGCCAATGGTACGGAAGATGAAGTACAGAGAGGTGGCAAAGGCAGCCTCATTGAGCGTCATGCCCAAGCGCTCCATTAGGATTTTTGGGGCAGTAGTGTTCGTACCTACATCGATACCCACATGGCACATGATGCCGAGGAACGACAGCAGCACGATGGGCGTGCCCAGCAGCTTGAAGCACTCTACGAAGGTGGAAGGCTTGCCCTCGATGGGCGGCTCCTCAATGGGTGTCACGAAGAGCAGTATCGTGGAAAGTATGCCTACTACGAGGAAGATGCCAAACAGTACGCGCCAATTCAGACCGAACTCGGGAATGACCATTGTGGCACCCCACATGGCAAAATAAGGAGCCGAGAACGAGGCGATAGCCTTGATGAACTGTCCGAAGGTAAGTGTAGAGGCGAGGTTTCCGCCACCCATCACGGTCGATACCAGCGGGTTGAGCGATGTTTGCATTAGGGCGTTGCCGATGCCTAACAGCGAGAAGGCCACGAGCATGATGCCGAACGACTCGCCAAACAGCGGCAGAAGCAGCGACACCACCGTCACTGCCAGTGACAGCAACACCGTCTTCTTTCGTCCTATCTTGTTCATCAGCATGCCCGTGGGGACACTGAAGATGAGGAACCAGAAGAACACTAACGAGGGGAACACATTGGCCACGGAGTCGCTCAGGGCCAGGTCGGCCTTTACATAGTTGGAGGCGATGCCCACCAAGTCCACGAAGCCCATGCAGAAGAAGCAGAGCATCACCGGGATGAGGGCGAGTTTGTTTGTTTTACTCATAATTATCAATTGTCAATTATCAATTATCAATTTGGTAGATTGTTGCCTTTCCGCCCTTTACCTTGATGGTGTTGTAGGGCTCCGAGGGGAATACGAGGTTGGTCATTGCCATCTTGCCCTCTGCGTCAAAGGCCTCGATGCTGCAGCGGTCGATGAACAGGCGCAGCTGCTTGATACTGCCGTAAGTGGGAGCCGTGGTCTCGCAGGGGAAGGCCTCGCTAAAGCTTACGTCGCCGCTTTTGGTGCGGTTCATCCTGAACTCCTGCTTCTGGGCGTCGTATCGCATTGTGACCTGCTCACCCTTGGCGTTTGACAGAACGATGTCGGCCGTGCCTTTCACGTCGATAATTATCTCGCAGGCCTCCGTCGGCTGTTTTACTTTCTTGCCACGCTGGGCCGTCACCTCTTTCGAGGGGATGCTGGTAAGTATGGTCTCGCCCCCTGTGGTCTTTATTCCCAAGTCGCGGGGCAGTCCGTTAGCCGAGCGGAACTGCTGTGTGGGCACTTGGTTGGCATACTGCCAGTTGCTCATCCAAGGCAGTGCCACGATGCGCCCTTCGGGTGCGTTGTGGAAGGTGACGGTGGCATAATGGTCCTTGCCGTAGTCCATCCATTTCGTCTCTGAAGGACTGTCCTCGCAAGTGAAGGTGTGGCCGTCGAACCGCCCTACAAAGTACTGCGTAGCCGAGCCGCCGAAGGGGCCGCCAGGGTTGATGTTGAGCAGCAGCACCCACTTTTCGCCGAAGCAGAGCATGTCGGGACACTCCCACACGCCGTCGTGATTGCCATATTCACGGCCAAAAGAGCTCTCGTACTTCCATTCCTTCAAGTTCTTCGAGCTGTAGAACTGCACCTCCTGTCCCACAGCCAGTACTACTATCCACTTGCCTGTAGGCTCGTGCCAGAACACCTTGGGGTCGCGGAAGTCGGGGGCATTGAAGGTAATAACGGGATTGCCGGCATATTTGGTGAACGTCTGCCCGCCGTCGGCACTGTAGGCGATGCTCTGCGTCTGAGCGGCACCAGCTGACGTGTACATAGCCACTACCGCATTGCGACCGAAGCCCGTCGTATTCTCCTTGTCGACGATGGCACTGCCCGAGAAGATAGCCCCTAACCAGTCGCTCTCGATGGCCATCGGCTGTGCATCCCAGTGCATCAGGTCCTTCGAGGTGGAGTGGCCCCAGGTCATGTTCTCCCATTGCGAGCCGTAAGGGTTGAACTGGTAGTACAAGTGCCACACGCCATCCTTGTAAAACATGCCGTTCGGGTCGTTCATCCAGCCATACAGCGGCGTATGGTGATACAGCGGACGGAAGCGTTCGCGGTTGGTCGTGTCGAACGTGCTCGAGTACTTCATCTCCTTCCAGCACACGAAATCCTTGATGGCTCCCGTCGTTCTTTTGTCGCCATGAAAGGTGATGTCCAGCAGCTGAGCGTTCCCTATTTCCAATGGAACGAGATAGTCTACCTTGTCCACGGCCAGGCGCACGTTCAGCCGTTTCACCATCTCGTTTTGTTTGTCGAGCACGGCAATGTGGGCATTCTCCTCTTTCTCCTGTACGGGCAGCAGCAGATACCTTGTTCCCTGCTTCACTCGCAGCATGGCATGGTTTTCGCCCAGAATCATTGCATCTTGGGCTTTCACTGTCACCGCCATCAGCAAGGCGGTCATCATCATCACAAGTTTCTTCATATTCATTGTTTTAAGTTTTTGCTGCAAAATTACTTTTTTTCCCTATTCCATCCTATAAATTATGATACAAACACTAACAAAAAACGTTCATTGCACCGAATTTATCAGCAATGAACGTTTTTTTTCACAGGCTAAATTAGTTCCAAATGCTTTTCAGTCGACGGAACTGCGCATCGTAGGTAGCACCAGTGACGGTGAGACTGTTGTAGATGGATTTGGGGAACACCAGGTTGGTCATCGACATGGAGCCATTCTGGGTAAAGATTTCGACAGACGATTGGTCGACGAAGAGGTCGAGGGTAACGGTGTTACCCGATGTGTTGAGCGGTGCCTGAATAGATGGGACGGAGAAGGTGCCGTTGAACGAGGTCTGGCCAGTGGCCGAGGTGCGATGGGCAGTCAGCGTCCGGGCCGTGGCGTTGATGTCGAAGACGAACTTCTCGCCAGCGTCGTTGCTCAACGTAACTGTGGAGTTTTTGTCGAGATGGAGGGAGATGCGCAGCTGGTAGGCATCCTTGACAGAAGCAGGAGTCAGGAACGGGGTGTTTGCAGTTATTCCTTGCCAACTTTCTGCGATTTTGTCAATCTCGCCGACTACGGTGCTTGCCAGGATGGGCTTGCCATCGTATTCGATGAGCTTCAGCTCACGGGGCAGGGTCATGGCTGAGCGCCAGGGAGAGCAGGGCACGTTGCCGGCATACTGCCAGTTGTTCATCCAACCAATCATCACAAGGCGGCTACCCGTGTTGCTCCAGGTCACGCCGGCGTAGTTGTCCATGCCGTAGTCTAACCACAGCGGATATTTCAGGTCATCGGCCTTGAACTCCTTGCCGTCGAACTGGCCCACGAAGTACATTGTGCCCGAGCCGAGGATGGGACCACCGGGATTAACGCTGACCAGCAGTACCCACTTATTGCCCATTTGGATGAGGTCGGGGCACTCCCACTGCAGGCTGGGTCTACCGGCCAGGGGCACGAAGAACGTGCTCTGGTGCTGCCAGTTCTTCAGGTCGGGTGAGCTGTAGAACTCCACGCCCATCTTCCAGCCCTTGGCCAACGCCATGATCCACTGCTTGCTTTCAGCGTGCCAGAACACCTTGGGGTCGCGCAGGTTGTCGTCATCGTTCTTGATGACGGGGTTGGCCGTGTAGCGGGTGAAGTTCTTGCCACCATCGGTGGAGTAGGCAATGCTCTGCTGCTGCTTCCCGGCCACGTCGCCGGTCTCTCCAGCCGAGGTGTAGAGAGCCACCATAGCATTGGCTCCAAAGCCGGCGGTATTGTCCTTGTCGATAACACACGAGCCGCTGAAGATGGCTCCCAGTTCATCGCGTGTCATTGCCACGGTCTGCTCTGTCCAATGCATGAGGTCGGTCGATGTGGCGTGGCCCCATGACATGTTGCCCCAATCATTGCCCTGCGGGTTATACTGATAGAATAGGTGATAGGTTCCATCGGCATAGACCATGCCGTTGGGGTCGTTTATCCAGTTCTTGGCAGGGGTGAAGTGTATTTGCGGACGATAGAGCTCGCTTCTGCCCGTTGGAGTTACATCGGGTACTGGGGGCTTCTGCTCCTCCTCTTTGGGGTCGTCGATGAGCGGGTTGTAGTCCTGCTTGTGGTCATCTTTAGAGCAAGCTACAAGGGTAGCCGCTATCGCAGCGGCTACCAATGTTACACATAAGAAACTTTTCGATTTCTTCATAATAACAACTAACTTAATGTATGAATGAGCTAACTATCGTGTCTTGAGATATTCCAAGGAGTTCTTGGCGAGTGTGAGGACGTTGTCCTGATAGATGTTGTTCTTCGGATGGGCACTCTTGTCGGGCGTGCCGTCGGCGTTCTTCATCGAGAACTCGCAGCCGCCGTTACCGATGCAGAGCAGCGTACCCTGGAAGTCGGTGTTACCTTGCTGGGCTTCCCAGACGTTCATCTGGCTGACCCACCATATCTGGCTGTCCCATGTACCGAGCGGATAGACGCCGTAGGTCTGTGTACACTGGGTGTAGCAGGCCTCCTCCTGGTTACCGATGCCGGTCCAGAGGCTGGGTAGGTTGAAGTAGAGGCAGTTGTGGTCTTCCGTCCAGCCCGGACCCTTGAAGGCGATGAGCTTCGTGTCGGGTGTGGTCTCCACCTCGAGGCCCTTATAGATGGGGTGCGAGGAGTGGTCCTTCTTGAACCTATGGTCGGGATTAAGTTCTACGGCCATCTTCCACACATCGTTGTTGATGCCGCCGAAGCCGAATCCAAAGGCATGGTCGTTGCTCTTCATGTCGTCGAGGTTGATGCGTCCGAGGTGGCCGGCATAGACGGTGGCGTGGCTCCAGAGCAGGAGGCTTCCACCCTGCTTGTACCACTCGCGGATAACGGGTGTGGCGGCCTCCACTTCGGCGGGTATGTTCCATACGTCAGCTTCGCCTACGCCCTCCAGGTCGCGCAGCCAGAAGAGCACGCGGAAAGGCTCGATGACGTCAGCAGCGTTGATGCTGGTGAAGGGCACGAACTGGGCCGTGGGATAGGTCTCGTGGAGCCAGAGCCATGCCGATGCCTCGTCGTCGTCACCGTTGGCAACCAGTTCCTCGGGCGTGGCGTAGACACTCAGGAAGCCGATGGCAGTCTTACCGATGCGAAGCGATGAGCGGGTCGAGAGAGCAGTACCCTTATCGTTCACGGCAGTCAGGGAGACTTCCCAAGTGTCGCCGGTCTTTACATCGGGAATCGTATAGGAAGTGGCTGTTCCGGGTAGGGTCTCATTGATTGTCTGACGTCCGTTGGTAGCAAAGAACTTGATGCTGGTGGCATCAACAGCCTTGTTCCACTCTACGAGGGCATCGTAGCCTCCGGCCTTGTCTGCCTGGCTCATCTGCACGCCGCTGATGCTGGTGGCACCTTCGCGGGTGTAGGTCTTGACGACACCTTTAGAGAGGTTCTGACCGTCGGTGAGCTTGAAGACGTACTCGAAGGGAACGTTGGTGGGCACATCCTTATGGGTAAAGCTGTTGCCGCTGACGCGCTCACTGCTCGAAAGTGTTCCGTTGCGGTAGATGGTGACAAGCATGTTGGCGTTCTGTGCGGGCCACGTGAGGATGTAGTCGTCGCCCGAGAGCTGGCCGCTGATTTGTGAGGCGTCAGGAGCCTGAAGTTTCATGCTCTCGCGCTCAATGTCCTTGTCCTGACAGCTTGTTAGGGCTGCGGCAATGCCGCAGCATACTGAACAAGCAAAGAGGAATTTATGTAATGCTTTCATAACTTCGTTGTTTTTAATTATCAATTGTCAATTATCAATTAATTGTATCCCTTGTTCTGAGTATAGAGACCGGGCACGTAGTAGAGCTGGTTGTAGGGCAAGGGGAGGTACTCGTTCTTGGCGGGCGTATAGTGTGCGTCCTTGTAGTACTGGGCGTAGGTCTGCTTGTCGTAGACGACGTCCTTCTCCTTCTCAAAGAACTTGTTGAGCGTCTGCGAGGCTATGCCCCAGCGGCGCAGGTCGAAGTAGCGGCCATTCTCCATGGCCAGTTCCAAGCGGCGTTCCCACTGCAGGCACTGGCGGGCCTGTTCCTTGGTCGAGAAGTAGGATGACGGATAGAGCGCAATCTCGCACTGGTCGGCAGCATACTGGATGTGCTTGGCCACCGAGTTCTTGGCACGCTGGCGAATGTCGTTGATGATGGTGCGTGCTTCCTCCAGCTGCCCTGTCTCAATAAGTGCCTCGGCACGCATCAGCATCACGTCAGTATAGCGCAGCACGTAGTCGTTCATGGCGAATGCCTGCCAGGGGTTGTCGAACGTCTCGCCCTTTGAGCGCTGCGGCACCTCCTTCATCGAGGCGTAGTAGCCATAGGTGTTCGGTGTGCGGCTGTTGTCGGTGGTCATAGTGTACTCAGCCTCATACTTGTAGGGGAAGGTAGGCATGCCGACGGTGTGGAAGAGGCGCGGGTCCCATTTCTGTGCTGTTGTCACGCCGTTGATGGGGTAGGCCGTCTCGTTGTTGTAGTCGTTGAACATGGGCAGTCCGTCCTTTGTCTTGAAGGCGTTGACGAGGTTCTGTGTAGGCTTGTGGAAGTCCCATCCGCACGACCACATCTGCCAGCATCCGTTCAGCATGTTGCTCCAGTTGGCGCGTCCGTAGAGGGTGTTGTCGTCCTGGTAGTCGCTGTGCTGCACGGCGAAGACGCTCTCCTTTGAGTTCTTGTACTCGGGCAGGAAGATGTCGCCGTAGTCCTCCAAATAGCCGTACTTTGAGTTCTTCACGTCGTTGGTGTACTTCACCACCTCCTGCATGTACTGGTTGTTGATGTGGCCGACACCGGTCGAAGCCTCATAACCGTCGCCCCATGCCATTGTCAGGTAGCATTTTGCCAGATAGGCAGCGGCGGCAATCTTGTTGGTACGGCCGCCCTCGCTCTGCTCTGTCGGCAGCACGTCGTATGCAAACTTGAAATCGGCCACAATCTTGTCCATCAGCTCCTCATGGGTGAACTGGTCGTTGCGGGTCTGCTCCTCGGAGTGGTTCTTGTAAACCTCCTCATCAACCCAGGGCACCTGATACCACAGTTGCACCAGCTTGAAGTAGAAGTGAGCGCGGAGGAAGCGCACCTCGCCCTCACGGATTCTGGTTTTCTCCTCACCTAACTTGGCATTGCCGTATTCCGCCAGCGAGACCAGCGCACGGTTGCAGCGGCTGATGGAGCAGTAGAGCTGATACCACAGTTCGTCCATGTGTCCACCCGGCGTGGAAGCCGTCAGCGTTGACCATACCTCGACGGGGTGATAGTCGGTGTCGGTGGTTCCCGAACCGCCCTTCATGGCATCGTCAGAGGAGACGTCGCCGTATGGCCAGAGGTTAAACGGATAGGTGTACCAGTCGTCGCCCAGTTTGGCGTATGCCGAAGTCACCATCTCATCGGGCTGGCTCATGGCGAGTCCTTCGCTGATGACACCCTGCGGCTCTACGTCGATAAAATCGTTGCATGAAGAGAGAAGCCCCCCTCCAACTCCCCCGAGGGGAAGAGCAGTTACTAAGTATGCTGCAAATTTTATGATATTCTTTTTCATATTGAAGCTATGTTTGTATTGTTGTTTTTAGTCCTTCTTTCTATTCCCTCCCCTGGGGAGGGCCTGAGAGGGGGGTTTTAGAATGATGTTTGAATACCTATTGAGAAGCTTGTGCTGTTAGGATACATCCAGCGGGGGTTCTCAGGGTCGCTGCAGGTCAGCGAGCTGCTCTTCAGGGTGAGCAGGTTGTGACCAGAAATGTAGACGCGCGCGCTGCTCATGTGTACCTTCTCTAAGAGATTGTCAGGCAGGTTGTAGCCTATCTGCACCTGACGCAGTTTGCCGTAGGAGCCGTTCTCCACGAAATAGGTCGAGGCGCGGTTCTCATTGCCCACGTTGTTGGTGGTCAGAGCGGGAATGTCGCTGCCAGTGTTGGCGGTTGTCCAGGCACCAAGCATACGGTTGCCCTTGTTCGAACCAGCATCGGTGATGCTGTAGAAGTCGGTCTGGAACTTTTGATCGTTAAATACATCCTGTCCGGCGACACCCTGCCAGAACATCGAGAAGTCGAAGTCCTTGTAGCCCAGTTCGATGTTCAGACCCCATGAGAAGTTGGGTACGGGATTGAAAATCCAGGTCTGGTCCTGCTCGTTGATGATGCCGTTGCCGTCGAGGTCGGCGTATTTCAGGCCACCCACGCGGGCGTTCTCTTGACCGCTGGCCAGCACCTCTTCACGATTCTGGAACAGTCCGTCGACCACATAGCCCACAATCGAGCCGTAGGGCTTCTTGGCCTCAACGAGGTTCTCCTTGGCGGTGTGTACGTAGGAGCCTGTGGTCGTTTCGGGCAGGTAGGTCACGCGCTGGCGGAAGAAGTCGAGGTTTCCGTTCACGTTGTAGCGCAGTCCGAAGTTGGTGGTGCCGCGATAGCCGAGGGCGAACTCCATACCCCAGTTGCGGAGGCTGGGCCCGTTGAGCCACGATGCGCCGCCCTCACCCATCGAGCCGAGGTAGGCGGGGTTGATGAGCATATCCTTCACATTCTTGATATAGGCATCCATCGAACCATAGACGGAGCTGCCGAAGAGGGTGAAGTCGAGACCGAAGTTATACTGCTCGGTGGTTTCCCACTTCAGGTTGTTGTTCTGCGACTGTGTGGCGCGGAAACCAGAGGGGAAGATGCCGCTGTACTGCAGGGCGAGGTCGTAGGCCGTCGACTCGTTGCGTCCGCCTCCGTATGTGGCTGCATAGAGTCCGTAGCGGGCATAGTTGGAGATGGCCTGGTTACCAGTCTCACCCCACGATGCGCGCACCTTGAGGTCGTTGATCCAGTCCTGCTTCAGGTTCTCGGAGAGACGGTAGCCCAGCGTGAAGGCGGGGAAGGTACCGTAGCGGTTGTTCTCACCGAAACGTGAGCTGCCGTCGCGGCGGATGGTGAACGAAGCGAGCACCAGGTCTTTCCAATTGTAGTCCAGCTTGCCGAAGAACGACACGAGGGCGTAACCTTCGCGGATACCACCAGCACGCTGGGTGCCTGTGGCAGCATCGGGCCACATGTAGTCGTAGTTCTCCAGAGCGTACATCTGTGCGTAGGCATTCGAGCGCTCTTCCACGTCGCGGTGCAGCTCCATACCGGCCAGGACGATGAAGTTGTGGTCGGCACCGATGTTGAAGTTATAGTTGGCGGTGTTCGACCAGGTCCACTTGATGGAGTTCTTGTTGCCGAGGTTGGCCGACGGCGTGGAGTTGTTCACCACGTCGCTGTGCCAGGTGTAGGTCACGCTGTGGATGAACTCAGACCAGTAGTCGAGACCGAAGTTGGAGCGCAGCGTCAGACCCTTGACGGGCTGCAGGTTGACGTATGCATTGCCGAAGATGCGCCACATCTTCAGACGGTTGTCGCGGTTGTGGTAGAGTTCGCGCAGGGGGTTCTGGCGGTCGCTCATGC
>CAMVLT010000051.1 GCA_947168395.1 uncultured Prevotellaceae bacterium
CCCTACTGGGAGCACCGCATCCAGATGTGTAAGGCACTTGGCATGAATGCCGTGTGCATCTACATCTTCTGGAACATACACGAGCAGCGTGAGGGCGAGTTCAACTTTACGGGCAACAACGATGTGGCCGAGTTCTGCCGACTGGCACAGAAGAACGGTCTCTACGTCATCGTGCGCCCCGGGCCCTACGTCTGCGCCGAGTGGGAGATGGGAGGTCTGCCCTGGTGGCTCTTAAAGAAAAAGGATATACGCCTGCGCGAGCGTGATCCTTACTTTATGGAAAGAGTGAAAATTTTCGAAGAAAAGGTGGGTGAACAGTTGAAGCCGCTGACCATCCAGAACGGTGGCCCCATCATTATGATTCAGGTAGAGAACGAATATGGCTCGTATGGCGAGGACAAGCCTTACGTCAGCGAGATTCGCGACTGCCTGCGCAGCATCTACGGCAAGGAGCTGTCGCTCTTCCAGTGCGACTGGTCTTCGAACTTCGAGAAGAATGGCTTGGACGACCTGACGTGGACCATGAACTTCGGCACGGGCGCCAACATCGACCAGCAGTTCCGTCGTCTCGGCGAGCTGCGCCCCAACGCCCCGAAGATGTGCTCCGAGTTCTGGAGCGGCTGGTTCGACAAATGGGGAGCCCGCCACGAGACACGCCCCGCCAAGGATATGGTCGAGGGTATGGACGAAATGCTCTCGAAGGGTATCAGCTTCTCGCTCTACATGACTCACGGAGGCACTTCCTTCGGCCATTGGGCAGGCGCCAACAGTCCCGGTTTCGCCCCCGACGTCACCTCCTACGACTACGATGCCCCCATCAACGAATATGGTAAGGACACCCCGAAATTCTGGGAACTGCGCAAGATGATGGAGAAGTACAACGACGGCAAGAAGATGCCCGCCGTGCCCAAGGCACCTATGCCCATCATCACCGTGCCTAAGTTTGAGCTGAAGGAGTTTGCGCCCTTCATGGCCGCTATGACCAAGCCCGTGAATGGCGCACCCAAGACCTTCGAGGAGATGGATATGGGCTGGGGCACGATGATGTACTCTACTCGTCTGCCCGAGATTACCTCGCAGAGCGTGCTCACCGGCGAGTTCCACGACTTTGCCCAGGTGTTTATCGACAAGAAATATATAGGTAAGATAGACCGCGTGAAGAACGAGAAGTCGCTCACCATCCCTGCCGTGAAGAAAGGCGCAGAACTGATTATCATCGTCGAAGGCATGGGGCGCATCAACTTCGGCCGTGCCATCAAGGACTTCAAGGGCATCGTCGGCAACGTGACGCTGGCAACGGAGAAAGACGACATTGAGATGGTGCTGACACCAAAAAACTGGATGAATGTGGCCATCCCCGACGACTACGAGACCGCCGTCAAGGCACTTGACATGATTAAGAGTGTTAACGACCAGGTAGCTGCCGGCAAGGTGAAAGGGAGCGTTCCTGCACTTGCCTTTACACAGGGCTATGAGGGGTCGAAGAAGCTCGGCGACACCATGAAACCCGGCTACCACCGCGGTTACTTCACGCTGAAGAAGGTAGGCGACACGTTCCTCAACTTCGAGACGTGGGGCAAGGGACAGGTGTATGTGAACGGTCACGCCATGGGCCGCATCTGGTCGATAGGCCCGCAGCAGACGCTCTATGTGCCCGGCTGCTGGCTGAAGAAGGGCAAGAACGAAATCATCGTGCTTGATGTGGTAGGCCCCAAGGAAGCTGTGGTTTGGGGACAGGCAGAGCCTGAACTCAACAAACTCCAGTTGGAGAAGTCGAACAAGCACAACAACATTGGCGACAAGCCCGACCTCAACTCAGCTACCCCCGTCGCCACTGGAGCCTTCAAGGCTGGCAACGGCTGGCAGACTATCCAGTTTGGTAAGACCGCCAAGGGCCGCTACCTTGCCATAGAGTGTCTCAGTACCCAGAAGGACGGCGACCGCGCCGCCATCGCCGAACTCTACCTGCAGGGACAAGACGGCAAGCGCATTTCCCGCGAGCCTTGGAAGACGAAGTACGCTAACTCTGAGGAGGAGAACGGCAACCATCTGGGCGACAAGGTCTTCGACCTGCAGGAGTCTACCTACTGGCAGACGGAGAAGTCGGCTCAGGCTCCCCACCTGCTGGTCATCGACCTCGGCTCTGAGCAGACCGTCACAGCCCTGGAGTATCTGCCCCGTGCCGAGCAGGGAGCTCCCGGATCGGTGAAGAACTTCAAGATTTACGTATACTAATGAACTTCTTAGTGTTAATTATCGCCGCCTCAGCTGGGGCGGCGGTTTTTGGGTAGAAGACGATTTGTTTCTTTGTTTTATTTGCATTTGATGTCCTTGAACTGCCACGTGGTGGAAGGCTCGATGAGGTCGAACTCTCTGGCATCGACGGGCAGGGCGGGAAAGATTAGAGCGAAGCGCAGCTTCCGGTAGGGCCAAGGGATGAAGGTCTTTGCGGGGGCTATCGTCACGTTCTGCACGCTGGCCAGTCCCAGCTTGCCGCCCTTGTTGCCCTTGATGTAGGCGGTTCCCTTGATATAGACCTGAAGGTTTGCTGAGTAGGCCTCTATCTCCATCTCCACTCGTGTCTCGCTGTCGGAGCATGCCACGCGCAGGATTTTCACGCCGCTGGCATTCTTCTTGTTCACGAAGACCGGATTCTCGCGCATGTAACGATAAGCGGAGTAATCGGCAAGTGTCACCTCGGCGTTGTGAAGAGAGCCTTGGCCTCGGTCATGGCATCCTGGAAACTCTGTTCAAGCTCTACCTTCTGGCGGGCCAGGATTTCCATCTCCTTCTTTCGCTCTGCTGACTCAATAGCGGCGTTGGCCAAGCCAAACACCCCTCTGATTGCGCTCTGAGTATCGTAGTTGGTCCACTGAGCGCTGGCCTTAGTGGATATCGCCAGCACCATTAACAGTAATAATACACTTTTCTTTTACATCGTTATTTGAGATTAATTGTTATTTACTGAAATATGAAATAAAGAACGACTACTTGTCCGCTAACCGGCTGAGGTCAAGTTTCTTGCCTAAGCGGCTTTTCGTTGAGCGTAGTGCCTGCTCCGTACAGCAGAAGCACTGCGCTTTTTGTTGTTCGGTCTTTCCGTAGTACTGCATGATACAATAGAAGGTCTCCTTGGGCGTCAGTTCAACCGAACTGATGATGTCGGCCAGCGTTGGGTCAACAATGTGCAGCGTCTCAGCTACAGCAAGCTGCTCACGCTTTCCCATCTGCGATATGTTTTCATCGTGCAGGATGGCGTAGAGCACATCGACGCCCTGCTTGGTGCGGACGATGTCGGCTCGGACGGCAGCAGGCTTTTCCGGCTCGTCAGCCTCGACAGCCATGCTCTCCATCAGCTCGTCTACCTTCCGTTCGAATGCCGCCTTACGCCGCAGACTCCACCACAGACCACCACCGATGACAATCGCCAAAAGCCCGATGAAACCGCCGAAAATGAAACGTTCGTGGCTTCTGCCCTGCTCATTGGCCACCTGTTGCAAGCGCACAAATTCCATTGTCTGTCCCTCCGGCAGCACCGCCATCACCATCTCAGCCTTCTCCTTCTTGTTCTCCAAGATGAATACCAACGAGAGCATCGTCAGCGCATCGGCCATTTCAGCCGAGTCAGCCGACAGGATTGCGGCACTATAGGCACGCTGCTCCGCCGTCGGCAGGTCGTGGCTGCCCACCGCTTCCAATGCCTCGCCAATCAGGCGCTCCGTATCCGATACCTGAGGTGATTTCTCCGTACAAGCCACCGCCAACAGCAGGGCTACACTCATCATCGCTGTGTCAATCAGCCTACTTAACCTATTCATAACTTATTGGTTCTCAATATGTCCGTACTTGCAAAGCGTGTCAGTTGCCCAGGTCCTCTTGCAGAAACCCCAGAAAAGCACTATCTTTGCACCGACATACTTACCAATGTCAACTGCAAACCAACGTCAGTGCGGCGGCCAGTCCCAAGCTGGTCGCCGCACAGTGTTTATTGTTTCAGCAAGTTCAGCTTAGCCTTCGGAGCGAGGGCGTTGCTCACCTTCTCCGTGTACTGGCCTACCTTGGCGGTGGCGGTGCAACGGATGTCACGGCTCGAAGCACCCATCTTGAAGGTATAGTTTCCAGCTTCCGTGAGCCACTGGCTGCCTGCCTCATCGAACGAGGCCAGCATGCGGACGGGAACCTCCATCGTCAACGTCTGGCTTTCACCGGGCTGTAGTTCACGTGTTTTGGCAAATGCCTTCAGCTCCTGAGCGGGCTTCTCCAACTGGCCTTTGGGAGCAGTAACGTAAAGCTGGACCACCTCCTTGCCTGCTACCTTGCCGGTGTTCTTGACGGTGACGGAAACGGTGACGTTATCACCACTTACCTTGACAGCTGGCTTGCTGTAAGCAAACGTAGTATAACTGAGACCATAGCCAAAAGGATAGGACACCTCTTTATTAAAGGTGTCGAAGTAGCGGTAGCCCACGTAGATGTCCTCCTCATGATTGGTGTAGTCGTAGTTGCGCATCTGCCTGCCACCCGACCGTTCGTTCTGGTAGCTGTAGAAGTCAACCAGCCCCGGGAAGTTACGTGTCGAGGGATGATCGGTAGCGGCAATGGGCCACGTCATGGTCAGTTTTCCCGAGGGATTCACCTTGCCCGTCATGATGTCGGCTACCGAGTTGCCACCCTCTTCTCCTGGCTGCCATGCACAGATGATGGCATCGGGATAGCTCTTCCAAGAAGCCGTCTCAATGACCGATCCGCTGTTGATGATGACTACTACGGGTTTGCCGACAGCATGGAAAGCTTGGCATACATCGATAATCAGCTGACGCTCCTCAGGAATAAGGTTGAACTCCGTTTCCAAGTCGCGGTCGATGCCCTCGCCGGCCTGACGGCCAATGGTGATGATGGCGGCATCGGCACCCTGCGCCTCCTTGCCGATGGCGATGGAGTTGACGGCTATCTCAGGATATTTCTGCGGCCCCATCTCCTCAGTCTGGAACCACTTGGCGGGATGGCGCTCGTACTGGAACTTCACGCGGGCATAGTCGACATACTTGCGGTAGATGTCGGTCAGCGACTCCGACGACTTGATGCCGGCGTTCTTCAGGCCCTCCACCATATCGACCACGTAAGGCGTATGCACACAGCCAGAGCCTACGCCGCCGGGCAGGAAGTTGTAGCTGTTCTCGCCGAAGAGTGCCACCTTCTTGATGTCCTTCCAGGGCAGGGTACCGTTGTTCTTCAGCAGCACGATGCCCTCGCAAGCCGTCTGACGGGTGATGGCGGCGTGCGCTTTCAGGTCGGGCTTGTTGGTGGCGGGGTACTTATGGAAACTCGGTGTCTTGACGATGTATTCCAGCATACGGCGCACATTGCGGTCTACATCGGTCATCGAGAGCTTGCCGCTCTTCACGCCCTCAACAATCTCGTTAACCTGGGCGGGCTGTCCCGGTTCCATCAGGTCGTTGCCGGCCTGCACCTCAGTGATGGTGGGCAGTCCCTGACGGATGCCAATCCAGTCGGTCATGACGATGCCCTTGTAGCCCCAGTCGTCGCGCAGGATGCTGGTCAGCAGGTCGCGGTTGCCCATAGAGTACTGGCCGTTCACCTGATTATACGACGACATGATGGTCCAGGGCTGACTCTCACGCACGGCAATCTCGAAGCCGCGCAGGTAGAGTTCGCGGAGGGCGCGCTGGCTCACCCGCTCGTCGACGCTGGTGCGCTCGGTCTCCTGCGAGTTCACAGCGAAGTGCTTGGCCGACACACCGGCACCCTGACT
Organism: uncultured Prevotellaceae bacterium; assembly: GCA_947168395.1. Classification (GTDB taxonomy): domain Bacteria; phylum Bacteroidota; class Bacteroidia; order Bacteroidales; family Bacteroidaceae; genus Prevotella. Next base: position 5,774 of record CAMVLT010000051.1, read on the forward strand.
CTGCACACCGTTGATGTAGGCGGCACCGATCTTGCCCGTCACGAACGGGTCCTCAGAGTAGTACTCGAAGTTGCGCCCGCAGAGCGGCGAGCGGTGCAGGTTCATGCCCGGACCGAGGATGACGTCGCAGCGGTACTCCTTGGTCTCGTTGCCGATGGCCTCGCCCACCTTCGTCACCAGGTCGGTATTCCATGTCGAGGCCAGGCAGGTACCGATGGGAAATCCCGTGGCGTAGTACGTCTGGCTATCACCCTTGCGGGTGGGGTCGATACGCACGCCGGCAGGGCCGTCGGTCAGGACCGTGGCAGGAATGCCCAAGCGGGCAATCTCAGGCGACGTTCCGGCCGCACCGGCCACCAGCGTAGCTTCGCCACCTACGACGGCCTGGTCGCCGAAGAAGTTGTTGGCACCGCCGACGAGCAGTTTGGCTTTCTCTTCTAATGTCATGGCTTGAATCACCTCGTCGATGTTCGTAGCCGAAAGTTTGGGTTGTGCATTCATTGTCATCATGCAGGTTGTGGCCGCAAGAGCCGTAAGGATTGTTTTTCTCACTGTTTCTCAAAATTATTGGTTTCTGTGCGCAAAGATACAAAAAAAAGTCGTACCTTTGCACCTGAATTGCATAAATAATTCTAAAGGACAGAAAAACTATGGCAAAGAAAGCACTTCTGATGATTCTCGATGGATGGGGAATCGGTAAGCACGGTAAGGGTGACGTCATCTACAACACGCCGACGCCTTACCTCGATTTGTTGGCTGCTACGTCAGCTCACTCTCAATTGCAAGCCTCGGGCGAGGACGTCGGTCTGCCCGACGGACAGATGGGTAACTCCGAAGTGGGTCACCTCAACATCGGTGCCGGACGCATCGTCTACCAAGACCTGGTGAAAATAAACCGCGCCTGCAAGGACGGCTCCATCATGGAGAACCCGCAGGTGAAGGCTGCCTACACGTATGCCAAGGAGAACAACAAGAAACTGCACCTGATGGGCCTGACCTCCGACGGCGGCGTACACTCCAGCCTCGACCACCTCTTCAAGCTCATCGAAATCGGTAAGGCTTACGGCCTGAAGAACCAGCTCTTCGTACATTGTTATATGGATGGCCGCGACACCGACCCGAAGTCGGGCAAGGGCTTTATCCAGCAGGTGAGTGATGTATGCGCCGCCAACGACGCCGCCATCGCCAGCATCGTGGGCCGCTTCTACGCTATGGACCGCGACAAGCGATGGGAGCGTGTGAAGGAGGCTTACGACCTCATCGTCAGCGGCACCGGCAAGCAAGCCACCGACATGGTGCAGGCCATGCAGGAGAGCTACGACGAGGGTGTGACGGACGAGTTCATCAAGCCCATACACAATGCGTCGGTCAACGGCTGCATCGAGGAGGGCGACGTCATCATCTTCATCAACTTCCGCAACGACCGCGCCAAGGAACTGACCATCGTGCTGACCCAGGAGGACATGCCTGAACAGGGCATGAAGACCATCCCCGGCCTGCAGTACTACTGCATGACGCCTTACGATGCCAAGTTCACCGGCGTCAACATCCTGTTCCCGAAGGAGAACGTAGAGGACACCTTAGGCGAATACCTGAGCAAGCAGGGAAAGAAGCAACTGCATACTGCCGAGACCGAAAAGTACGCCCACGTCACCTTCTTCTTCAATGGCGGACGCGAGGCTCCTTTCGAGGGTGAGGACCGCATCCTGGTGGCATCGCCAAAGGTGGCTACCTACGACCTGAAGCCCGAAATGAGTGCCTACGAGGTGAAGGACAAGCTCGTAGCTGCCATCAACACCCAGATGTACGACTTCATCGTCGTCAACTTCGCCAACGGCGACATGGTGGGCCACACGGGTGTCTACAACGCTATTGCCAAAGCCGTCTGGGCCGTCGACAACTGCGTCCGCGAGGTCATCGAGGCTGCCAAGGCCAACGACTACGAGGCCATCATCATTGCCGACCACGGTAATGCCGACAACGCCATCAACCCCGACGGCACGCCCAACACCGCTCACTCGCTGAACCCCGTACCCTTCATCTACGTGACCAACAACAACAGCGCCACCGTGAAGGACGGACGACTGGCCGACGTGGCTCCCAGCATCCTCCACATCATGGGACTGGAACAGCCTGCCGACATGACGGGCGAATGCCTTATCAGCGACAATTGATTGGTTTTCAGGCGAATTTGCACTTTTGCAAATTCGCCTGAATATTGTTTGCAGCTGTTTGCATAGCGAATGCAAAATGATTGCAAACACATTTCCTGCTTGTTTTCGAGAAAAAGCAGTAACTTTGCAACATGATTGCAAAGCGAATGAAACAGATACTTACCATCATCGCCGCCGGACTGATGCTGGCGGAATGCAGCCCGGACGGTGGCAGTCGCCCACCGTTCACCCTGCACGGAGCATGGGTGCTGCAGCAGAAGAAAAGCCCGGAAGGCTACATCTATTTATATTTAGCCAACGAGGAGACCAAGCTGCTACTGTATGAAGGCGACAGCATGATGTACAGTTGCCAGATGCGACAGACGGCCCAGGGACTGGTTATGGCGTCAGAAGAGATGGGCAACGTGACGCTCATCAGCAAGGGTGGCGGCAAGTATATCTATTTAGAGGGAGAGGAGCCGCGACCGCTGACGGTAGTGAACGACTCCACCATCACCATCCAACGTTCAGGGATGCTCTACACATGGCTGCGGGCCGACGACATAGAACAAAAGTGGGGCACGGACATTCGCGAGACCATAGCAGCAGACCTGAAGAACGACACCATCGGCAGCGAGCGGCGCTGCTACGTGTTCTCGGACAAGGAGCGGCGGCTCACCAATTACCTCGTCTGGCTCTTGGTGGCAATGGCTGGGGGTATAGTTCTGACAGGCATTATCATCAAGATGTACGTGTCTAACCATCGCTTGGCGCACCGCCTGCAACAACAGCTGCTTCAACTGAAGAAAAATCACGAGCAGATGGCAGCACCCGTGAAGCAGGCCGTAGAGACGATGGAGGACGAGTTATTCGACTCCGACGACTACCTTACCCTGCAACAGCGCATCGCTACGGGCCAACGGCTGAAGGACGACGAATGGAACGACATCGAGACGCTGCTGAAAAAGGTGTACCCCAGTTTCACCAGCCAGCTGCGCAACCTCTACCCCATGTCGGAACTGGAGTATCAGACGTGCTTACTCGTCAAACTTCGCATCGCGCCGGGCGACATTGCAGCCGTGCTGAGCCGCGACATCAGCACCATCAGCACCGTGCGAAGCCGACTCTACAAGAAGGTGTTTGGCGAGAAAGGCGGCACCCGCGAATGGGACGAATTCGTCCATTCCATCGGTACTTAGCGCCCTGTAAACTGTTTGCACCGGAAATGCAAAACAGATGCAAACCCGAAAACTTGGAGGTATCGGAAATTCCCCGTACCTTTGCCGACGATAATTCACCCAATTACACAACCCTTTAAAAACTGAGGAACTATGAAGAAAGTAATGTTATTGATGGCAATGGCACTCATGAGTGCCCTGCAAGTGAACGCCCAGACTACGAAAGTGGCCGACAAGGAACTCATTGGCACATGGATTATGGAGTCGATGCAGTTTGAGGGCGAAAGAAAAACCGTATGTGGCAAGGAGTCGGGCTACTCCCAGTTCAAGTTCTATGGCCCTGATGGCGAGTATGCGTGTGCCGAGATTGCCATGACAAAGGAGGGAAAAATCGTAGTGATGCCCCATGAGTACGGCACGTATTCGTTCAAGAACGGCGTGTACAGCGAGATGGGACGCCCAGCCGTCAAGGCCGACGAGATGCAGCTAATTGACAAAACCACCTTCAAGGGACGCTGGATGAACCGTCACGACATCTGGAAGAAGAAAAACCTGCCCGACAAAGCCGTGAAGTACATCGTAGACTGTTGCAAGACAAAGAACACGCCCGCCGACATCCAGCAGATGATTAAGCAGGCTATGTTTCAATAAGACATTACCATCAAAATTCTACAAAAACGAGTAGTAAAGTTAGTAGTAAATAACGTAAAGTACCCGGGACGATTCTGGAGGCTGCAGCGATGCACCCTCCAGAATACCGTTTCGAGTAGGGTAAACCCACTCATAATCAGGGGGAAAGGGGGCAAGAGGTACGGATAGTCTCATAAATTCTCGAGAGAATTTGGAGGTTTCCTTACGGGTGTCTGAAAGTTTCCTTACGGTAAACCCCGAAATTCTCTCGAGAATTTCGGAGCCATTCCGGCGCAAAGCCATCGTTTGGGCTACTGCGAAGGGGAGTTTAGGTAGGGGTGAGTACGACTTTGCCCGAATAAAAGTGGGTAATTCCTTTGGAGATAAGCGGAATTATCGCTACCTTTGCAGTCACATTACAAGAACAAAAAAGATATGAACGTACAGATAGACCCCACGTGGAAGGAGCAGTTGGCACCAGAGTTTGAGAAGCCCTACTTCGGACAGCTGACGACAGCCGTGCGGCAAGAGTACCAGCAAACGACGTGCTACCCGCCGGGGCGGCTGATATTCAATGCCTTCAACCTGTGCCCGTTCGACCAGGTGAAGGTGGTCATCATCGGCCAAGACCCGTACCATGAGCCGGGACAGGCCCACGGACTGAGCTTCTCGGTGCAGGACGGGGTGATGTTTCCGCCGTCGCTGCAGAACATCTTCAAGGAGATAGAGCAGGACTTGGGTACGCCTGTACCGCCGACGGGCAACCTGACACGATGGGCCGAGCAGGGCGTGCTGCTGCTGAACGCCACGCTGACCGTCCGTGCCCACCAGGCCAACAGCCACTCTACGCTGGGCTGGCAGAAGTTCACCGATGCCGCCATTCAGGCTTTGGCCTCGCATCGTGAGCATTTGGTCTATATGCTTTGGGGCGGTTATGCCCGCAGCAAGGCGTATATGATCAATAAGGAGAAGAACCTGGTACTGGAGTCGGTTCACCCCTCACCGCTCTCGGCCAACCGTGGCGGCTGGTTCGGCCAGCACCAGTTCTCGCGTTGTAACCAGTACTTACAAGAAAACGGAATAGAGCCGATAAAGTGGTAAGAAAGCCCACCCAAGCCCTCAACAAGGGAGGGACGTTTGAATAGCTGACTATGGAGAATCAAGAAAATCAAGTAAACCAACACTCCTCCCCTCGGGAGGGGAAGGGGGTGGGCGTTCCACCAATATTAGAGGTCGGCGGCGTGCTGATTTCCTCCGACCTGCTGACCGAAGAGTTCTGCTGCGACCTCGACGCCTGCCACGGTGCCTGTTGTGTGGAAGGCGACGCCGGAGCACCCGTAACCCTCGATGAAATCGGCGAAATTGAAACTTGCTTGGATGAAGTATGGAAGGATTTGTCGGCCTCGGCACAGAGCGTCATCGACCGTCAGGGGGTGGTCTACACCGACCAGGAGGGCGACCTCGTGACCAGCATCGTCCACGGCAAGGACTGCGTGTTCACATGCTACAACGGCGAGAACTGTCTCTGCTCTTTAGAGAATGCCTACCGCGAAGGGCGCACCCATTGGTGCAAGCCCATCAGCTGTGCCCTCTACCCTATCCGTGCCAAGCAGTTTGCCGACGGCACCATCGGGCTGAACTACAACCGATGGAAGATTTGCGAGAGTGCTGTCAGGAAAGGTCGCGAACTGCACCAGCCCCTCTACCGTTTCCTCGAAGGACCGCTGACGCGGCGCTTCGGCGAGGAGTGGTATCGGGAACTGTGCGAGGTGGCTGACGAGATTCAGCGTCTCCTATAAGCGGACGGACTCATGCCAACATGTTCGCGGAAGTACTTTCCGAGAAACGACTGGTTGGGGAAGTTCATCTCCTCGGTAATCTGCTTGATGCTCTTCGTCGTGTTCTTGAGCTGAACACGGAGTTCGGCAAGCACGTAGTTGTCTATCCACTCGTTCGGTGTGCGCTGGCTGGCGCTCTTCACCGTCTCCGACAGATACTTCGCCGTAATGCCCAACTGCTTGGCATACCAGCCTACCCGTCGTTCGCGGTTACAATGCAGTTCCACCATCTTGATAAACCGCGTAAAGATGACCTCCGCCCGTTTCGGGGGCTGTTCGGAGAGTCGCTGCTGTGACTGGTAGATGACGTTGCTCAAATCATAGAACATGGCCAGCAGAAGCGTTCGTACCAATGGCCTGCGGAAATGGTTTCCCACATCGGCGACACGGTTTTTGATGGTAAAGAAATAGCTGCGGAATATCTCAGCATCAGCCTCACTTAGCTTCATCACCGGAAAGCTGCGGGCATAGAGGAATATGGCCGAAAGGTCGCTGACATCGTTGATTATCTCATGGAAGAAGTCGACGGACATCATCATGGCCAGCCCCTCTACGTCATCCGACGCATTGTAGTTGTTCACCACATGGTGCTCGGAAATGATGAGCATATCGCCGGGGGCAACCTTTTTCTGACGGGTATCAAGGGTATATTGCAGGGAGCCACGGGTACAGAGCACGATGAGAATGAAGTTCATAAGACGGGCATCGCGGGGAACAGGAATCTCAGCAATGCGGTCGGCCAATACCAGGTCCTTGTCAATATGGGCTATGCCACTCCATCCTACGGCATTGGCAATGTTGGTTTCTTTGATTTGTAACTGTTTCATAGTGCTTTAAGTTTCTTTGTTTGTCCGGCCTTGAGCTTCAGCGTCTGCTGGCGGCCATTATATAATAAGGTGACAGTACCGTCAAGCTTTGCCTTGATGGTGCCAGTGGTCACCTTGCCCCCCTTCCATGCGAACGACAGTTCGTAGCCGCCGCGAGCACACAGTCCGCTGACGCTGCCCTCGCTCCACTGCTGGGGACAGGCGGGAAGCAGTTCGATGAAGAATGGGGAATTGAGATTTGAGAATTGAGATTGCATCAGCATCTCGCAGACACCGGCGGTGCCGCCAAAGTTGCCGTCAATCTGGAAAGGTGGATGGGCATCCATCAGGTTCGGATAGGTGCCGCCCGAATGATAGTTTGTGCCACCACTTGGCGAGATATAGGTCAGCAACTTCTGGTAGATGTGGTAGGCCTGCTCACCACGATGGAGTCGCGCCCATAGATTGATGCGCCAGCCCGTCGACCAGCCCGTACTCATATCGCCCTTCTGGACCAGAGTCTGCTCGGCAGCTTGCCGCAGGGCAGAATCGGTCAGGTGGGAGCCGGGATACAGTCCAATGAGGTGACTCTGGTGACGGTGGTGCGGGTCATAGTCGCGCCAGTCGTAGTACCACTCGTTGAGGTCGCCATGCTGACCTACCGTGTAGGGATGGAGGCGGGCAAGAGCCTTTTCGTAGGCGGTGGCATCGCCACCACAAAGCTGACAGGCGGTGATGACAGCGGCGAAGAGTTCGCGGATGATGGCCATGTCGGCAGTTCCACCATAGCAGGTCATGCCGTGATAGCCCTTGTCGGTAACGTATTCATTCTCAGGCGAGGTGGAAGGAGCAGTAAACAGTTCGCCCGGTACCTTCGGGTTCTCGGTGAGCCAGTCAAGGCAGAAGTCGGCGGCACCTTTCATCAAGGGGAAGGCCACCTGCCGCAAATACTCCTTGTCCTGCGTAAAGAGGTAACGTTCCCACAGGGTATGCACGAGCCATGCACCGCCCATGTTCCAGTTGGCCCACTCGGGCTTCTCGTTCTTCTCACCCACGGGATTGGTCATGGCCCAGATGTCGCTGTTGTGGCTGGAGCACCAGCCACGGCTGATGCCGTAGTAGTTGCGGGCGGTGTAACGTCCGTTTTCTGCCAAGGCCTTGACAAAGCCGTCGAGCGGCATGGCCATCTCAGCAAGGTTGGCCACGAAGGCGGGCCAGTAGTTCTCCTCAAGATTGATGTTGACGGTATAGTTGCCGCGCCACGGCGACCAGAGGTGGGGCGTCCAGAGGCCCTGAAGGTTGGCGGGCACGTTCTTGGTACGGCTACTGCTGATCAACAGGTAGCGGCCATACTGGAAATAGAGAGCCTCGAGATAGCGGCTCTGTCCGCCTTGGTCGGTGTAGTCTTTCAGCAGCTGGTCGGTGGAGCCGTCATAACGTGACGGCGCGCCCAACTGCAATTTCACGCGGTCATAGAATTGGCGGTAGTCAGCAACGTGATTGGTACGGGCACCTTCGTAGGTAATGTTCTGGGTATGCCAGATGTCGTCGGAAGCCAGTGCCAAGTAGTCGGCCCCATCCGTGACAGGATGACGGTCGAAGCCGTTGAAGCTTGTCTCATTAATAATATATAAGGTGGCCCGCCGGGCATCGCGGATGGTCAGCGTCGAGTCCGAGGCCGTCACGGTGCCGTCGGTCTCTGCCTTCAGGATGGTGCAGAAGTGGATGCTCTGCTGCGGGTCACCCATAGCATGGCCCGTCATCGTCAGCTGGTTGCCGGCAGCCTTGGCCGAATGGGGTGTCTGCCCGGTTATCGTGACGGCAATGTTCACCTTACCCGTCAGGCGGATAGCTATCAGGCGGTCAGGGTTGGAAGCGAAGTATTCCCTGGTGACAGCGGAGCCGTCGCGCATATAACGGTCACGGACAAGCGCGGAGTCGAGGTTCAATTGCCGATGATAGCCACTAATCAGTCCCTGGTTCAAGTCCCGGATGTGCAACGTGCCAAGGGGCTGGAAGTGCTGGGAGTTGGGGCCCTGCACATGAAGCTGCAGCTCATCGGCCTTGGCATAATCCTCGGCATAGAGGGCTTCACGGATTTTGGGAATCCACTGGTGAGCATCCTTGTCGAGGTTGCGGTCCACCGGCTTTCCCGTCCAGAAGGTGATGTCGTTGAGGTAAATCACGTTATCCTCGACGCCGCCATAAATCAAAGCTCCCAACTTTCCATTGCCGATGGGCAACGACTCTTCAAAGAAATCGGCGGGACTATCATAATGCAACACCATAGGGGATTGTTGCTGGGCTGAAGCACTTAAAGCAACAGACAAAAAGGTCAAAACTAAATAATTTCTCATTCTTTTTCGGTTTCTGCTTGCAAAGATACGAAATAATTCATAATTCATAAGTCATAATTCAAAAATAATTCGTATATTTGCACCAACAAGTGAAAAAAACGTTACCTATGCAATCTATTAAGACTTTGAACGACATGATTGTCTTCCTGCAACAGCGGGGAGACCGCAAGCGTGTAGCAGTGATTTGCGCCAACGATGCCAGCACCCGTTACGCAGTAGAGAAAGGACAGGAGATGGGGTTCATAGAGCCTATCTATGTCAATGGCGACGACAAGGATGAGTGCGCCCGACGCGCCGTGGCACTCTGTAAGAACGGCGAGGCCGACATCCTGATGAAGGGACTCGTCAATACCGACATTGTATTGCGGGCCATCCTCAACAAGGAGACGGGCATCTTGCGCCCAGGCCATGTACTCACCCATATCGCCATGGCCGAGATTCCCAAGTACGAGAAGCTGCTGTTCTTCACCGATGCCGCCGTCATCCCCATCCCCACCAAGGAGCAGCGCCGCCAGCAGGTGCATTACGTCAACTACGTCTGCCACGCCCTCGGCATTGAGGAACCGCGCATCTCGCTCATCCACTGTGCCGAGAAGGTCAGCGAGAAGACTTTCCCCTACACAAAGGACTACTTAGACATCATCGCACTGGCACAGAGCGGATACTTCGGACGCTGCATCATCGATGGGCCGTTGGACCTGAAGACGTCGCTCGACTCGGTCAGTCTGCGCGAGAAGGGCATCCACTCAGCCATCGACGGACAGGCCGACGCACTCATCTTCCCCGACATCGTGGCCGGCAACGTCTTCTACAAGACGCTGACCCTCTTCGGATATGCCAAGACGGCCGGTGTGCTGCAAGGCACACAATGTTGCTGCGTGCTGCCTTCACGTGCCGACAGCCCTGAATCAAAGTATTACTCACTGGCATTGGCGGCAATATGACAATACTTGTTATCAACCCCGGCTCCACATCGACCAAGATGGCGGTCTACGAGGACGACACTCCCGTACTGCTGCGTAACATCGTCCATTCGCCCGACGAACTGGCAGCATTCGACGACGTCATCGAGCAGCAGGACTTCCGTCGGCAGTTGGTGCTCGACGAACTGCGACAGGCCGACGTGCCGCTACAGTTCGATGCCGTCATAGGCCGCGGTGGACTGGTCAAGCCCTTGAAGGGCGGCGTCTACGAAATCAACGACCTCATGATTAAGGACACGCTGAGCGGCATTGCCCTGCACAACCATGCCTGCAACTTAGGATGCCTCATAGCCCACGAGATAGCAGCTACGATTCCCGGCTGCCGATCGTTCATTGCCGACCCGGGCGTCGTTGACGAGCTGAACGACTATGCCCGCATCAGCGGGTCGCCGCTGATGAACCGCATCTGCATCTGGCATGCCCTGAACCAGCGTGCCATCGCCCGCCGCTATGCCGCTGAGATAGGACGCGAATATGAAGACTTGAACCTCATCATCTGCCACATGGGCGGTGGCATCTCCGTGGCTGCCCATGACCACGGCCGAGCCGTCGATGCCAACAATGCACTGGACGGCGAGGGACCTTTCTCGCCCGAACGGGCCGGCAGCCTGCCTGCCTCCGACCTCATCCGCCTCTGCTTCAGCGGCAAGTACAACGAGAAGCAACTGCTGAAGCGCATCGCCGGCAAAGCGGGACTCAATGCTCACCTCGGCACTAACAACGTCAAGGAAATCGTCCAGCGCATCGAGGACTATGGCGACACCCATGCCGAACTCATCCTCAACGCCATGATCTACCATGTGGCAAAGAACATTGCCGCCGAGGCCGCCGTGCTCTGCGGCAACATCGATGCCATCCTGCTCACTGGCGGGCTGGCCCGCAGCGAGTACATCGTCAGCCGACTTCGCCAGCGCATCGCCTTCCTGGCTCCCATCCGCTGCTTCCCCGGCGAGGACGAGATGGAGGCCCTGGCCCTGAATGCCCTCGACGTGCTGAAAGGGAAACGCAAAGCCAAGCTGTACGACTAACGCTTTTTGCGTTGTACATTTCGTCATTTTTGTCTAATTTTGCAGCAAACATTTCGGCTGACCGAAAGCAGAGGCGTTTTATAACACCTCGCAGAGGTTAGTTATATAGAAGTCATAGCAGAAGTCTTGAATCCTTTCGCTTTCCCCGTCTTGCCTTTAATTTACGAGTATTCTGCGTTAATCTTCGAAAATTGCTCGCTTGTTACAGCCTTTTTTCGTAACTTTGCCATAAAATGGCGAAGTTTACTCTGTCTCGACAAAAAAAGAAACGTGTTTCTTTGTTTTGCGCTCGACTTTTCGTAACTTTGTAGCCTAAAATGAAAAAGTTGAGGATTCTGGATATTGTGGAGGACACGATGGTGGACGGTCCTGGGTTTCGTACCTCTATATATTGTGCGGGCTGCCGGCATCAGTGTGCTGGCTGTCACAACCCACAGTCATGGGCGTTCGATGGAGGACAGGAGATGACGGTTGAGCAGATTGTGCGTGTCATCGAGTCCGACCCCTACGCCAACGTCACCTTCAGCGGAGGCGACCCTATGTATCAGGCGGCGGGCTTCGCAGAACTGGCCCGTGAAATCCACCGCCGCACGAACAAGGACATCTGGTGCTATACGGGTTTTACGTTTGAGAGCCTGATTAACGAGGACCAGCGCGAACTGCTGAGCGAACTTGACGTACTCGTCGACGGCCCTTTCATCGAGAGATTACGTGACGGTGACTTGCTCTTCCGAGGCAGTTCGAACCAGCGTATCATCGACGTTCAGGCTTCGCTGTACAGCGGTGAGACCGTACTGTGGAAACCTGACGTGACGGTTTAGTTCCTACTTTACCATTTATTCGTGAATAATTTCGGGGAAATGCCCAGCGACAGCCATGCCCAACGCAGGCTGCCCTGGTCGCTGGCACGCTTCAGCCGTTCCATGGTCTCGGTGCCTATCATGTAAGAATAGCCTGCCGACAGATTGACATCTTTCATAATCTTGTACGAGGCTTCTATCTCTATCTCGTGGCCTAAAGTCTTGTCTATATCTTTCAGGTTAGTAGCGATGGCCAGATAGTGGTACTTGGCACTTATATCCAAGCCTTTTGTCGGTTTATAGTGGCCGCCAATGTAGGCATTTTGTAAGCCAGGCGTAAAACCGTTGACATAGGTGCTAACGTAGAAAAAGTCCATAGCTCCATAGAACTGGTGGTGAGAGCCGTAGACGGGATTGAAGCCCTTGATGGTCTTGTGATGGATGATTCCAATCTGGCCTTGGCCAGGTACGGCAAACTGGTCATCGCCGCTCAAATAGTCGAAGCCAGCCAAAAAGCCGTAGTTGTAAGCAGGTTCCAGCTGTAGCTTGGTAGACAACATCCAAGCATTGATGTCGACATTACCTTCCTCGTAAGTACCCATCTGCCGATAGTATGAAAATTCAGCCGACCACTGCTTGGGGGCATATTTCACGTAGCCGCCCACCAGTTGCTGGTATTCTGTATGTCCATCCTCTTCTGTATCACCGCCCTGCATACCTATGTTCATGAAAAGCAGTGAAGCACCGAGCGGTACTTTCGGCAAATCGTAGTGGTACCATAGCGTCTGCATGTTTTTGTAAGGCTGTGAACCGTCTATGTAGAATGAGCCGCCGTTGGTGTTTGCCGCAGTCTGGTTGTAGGCCAGTATGGTATGCAGCTTGTGGCCATGCCCTTCGTAACCTAAGCGCAGCACATCGTGTGACTTGGCTGCCATAGCCCAGTCATTGGGACCGATGATACGCTCGTCATCGTAGGCCAAAGCCTGTCGGCCTATTTGTGCGAAGAGCCCCTGCTTGGTTGACAGCTTTCCCCAGGCTTCATACAGTTTGAAGGCTTCGCTGCCCTTGGCTCCCCAGACGCTTGAGCTTTGTCCTATGACCTTGGCTTCAAGTCCTTGTCTTTTGTAATCTACAGTCAGACGGGTACGTCCCATGGCGAAGGCGGCAAAGTCTTCACCGTTTTTGTTTGATGGCAGTCCGCCGTCACGTATTTCGCCATGCGTCAGGATGTTCAGTCCGACATCCAGACTGTTCTCCTGGGCAGCAATACTGCTAACAACCAAAAGCGCCACGATGGTGGCGCAATGTCTTGCTCCTCCCCTCATTCTGTTCTACTCAATGTCGAAAAGAGAGATGAATCCTGTCAGTTTGAAAACACTCTGTATGTCTTCGTTCAGGTTTTTCAGCACTACCTTGCTGCCACCTGCCTTTGCACCTTTCAGGATACTGATTAGGATACGCAGTCCGCTGGAAGCAATGTACTCCAGTTTGGCACATTCGATGATGACGTCACGTCCGCCTGTTTTGTAGAGTGGCTGCAGTTGCTGTTCTACCTCCACGGCAGCGGCTGTGTCGAGTTCTCCCTCAAGGGTTACCAGGAATTTGTCTTCTAATTGCTCAATGGTTGTATTCATTCTGTTTTGTTATTTTTGGTTAGATTCTTCCTCAGTGTCAGCACATTCTTTCCGTCAATGTACTCGTAGTTGATGCTGTCCATCAGTTTGCGGACCAGCAGGATGCCCAGTCCGCCAACGGGGCGCTCCTCGGCCGACAATGTGGTGTCGGCCAGTGCTTTCTCCGTGGGGTCGAAGGGGGTGCCCTCATCGCTGATGATGAGCTTTAACCGCTGGTTGTTCGCCATAGCCCTGACGGTGATGTCGCCTTCGATGCCGGGAGGGTAGGCGTAGTCTATCACGTTGACTACTGCCTCTTCGACGGCTAATCGCAGTTTCTTGGCCAATGAGGCATCCATGCCTAATTGCTCGGCCACCGACTTGATAAACTCGTTCAGCTGCTTGACCTGCCGTACATCGTTCTTTAGGGTCAGCGTCTCGTCGAGAACGGGTTCTTCATTGCGTGGGGTATAGCGGATAGCCATCATGGTCAGGTCGTCACTCTGTTCGGCTCCGGCTGCAAAACTGCGAACCTCGTCGCTCATTTTAGCCAGCAGTTCCTCGGGCGACAGCCCGGCACTGGTGTTCAGAATAGTCATCATGCGGTTTTGGGTGAACTGCTGCCGGGTAGAGTTCATGGCCTCGGTCAGTCCATCGGTATAGAGGAATAACATGTCGCCTGCCCCTAAAGTCGTCTCCTGCTGTTCGTAGCGGAAGTCATTGAACAGTCCTATCGGCAGGTTGGCTATGACGGGCAGTTCGTCACGGCCCACGATGACGGGACGGTCATGGCCGGCATTGCAGTAGCGCAGACGGCCAGTAGGCAGGTCGAGCACACCAACGAACATGGTGACGAACATATTCGTCTTGTTGTTATGGCATGACACTTCGTTGATAATCTGCATGATACGAGAGGGACTGCTCTCGTTCGCTGTTGCCATGCGGAACAGAGAATGGATGACGGCCATGACCATGGCCGCAGGTACCCCCTTGCCAGATACGTCGCCGATGCAGAAAAATAGTTTCTCGTCACGGATGAAATGGTCGAACAAGTCGCCACCCACCTCCTTGGCAGGTTCCAGCGAGGCACAGACGCTGACGTCGTCGCGCTGTTGGTAGACGGTACCCATAGTGGGCAGCATCTCCATCTGTATGCCCTTGGCTATGCGCAGTTCACTGCCTATGCGTTCGCGTTCCATTTCGACTTGGTGCAGGCGGTTCATGTTCCTGAAGGCACGCCAGATGAGGAAGCCCAGCAGAATCAGTCCTAACAGCGAGAGCAGCATGATGTTGATTCGCAGACTGACGAGGTCGCCGTAGACTTCATGGTCGTAGCATACCAACACTATCTGCCAATGGGGGCTGGTCCTCATGGTGGAATAGTAGATATAGGCCAGTTTGCCATCAGTATCCTTGAAGGTGATGCACTTGCAGCGCCCAGTCTTGGTCTTCTCGCGTGCTACCGTGCTGTCGTTGATTAGTTCAATGACCTGGTTGACCTTTTCGGAGCTCACGCTCTCTTCGTCAGGACTTACTATCAGCTCGCCTTCTGGTGACAGGAACAAGTTGTAGGATGAGGGGTAGAAGTGGCGCTGATTGATGATATTGTTAAGCCATTCGATAGACAAGTCTACTCCTATGCCGCCTACGAAATCGCCTTTCTTGTCGTGCAGCGGCATACAATTCGAGACTACCACACATTTGGCACCTTCGCGGTCTAAATACGGCGTGGTCCAGTTAACGGTATCGCCCCTCATGCACATCTGGTAGAAGTTGGTCTTGGTGTAGTCATGGTGTTCTGCTGAGGCTAACTGCACGTAGATGATGCTGTCATCGCTCTGCCGGACGTATGGCTCATAGAGCTGGCCCTTGCTCGGATAGTAGTTTGGACGGAAGAAGAGATAAGCCCCGTCAATGTTTGTGTTCAACGTGGCCATCCTCCTGGCAATGTTGGGCATGGTATCAGGCTCTTGCAGGTGCTGTTCAGCATACCACTGATGGTTCTTAATCGTGCTTTCAGCATCAGCCAGGAGTGCGCGGATACGTAGGGATTTTACCATCACCTCTCTCAGCACATATTCCTCCAACTTGGCTTCCAGCATGTTATGGGTGGAGTAGTATTGTACAGCCGAAACCACCTCTAACAGCACGGCAATCGTGATGAAGATAATCAGGCTCCTGTAATTCTTCCTACTTCTCACTTTCCCCTTCTCCTCTCTCACTTAGTAGCTACGCTGGCGGGTACCCATACGGGCCTCGACCACATTCACCACGTAGTCGCCTAACTTCTCGCACTCGTTGATAAGGTCCATGTAGATGGTACCGACGGCGTAGGTGTATTCGTGGTTGTTGATGTCGACGATGTTCTGTGCCTTCAACTGGTTGCGGTAATTGTTGATTTCGTTCTCGATGTTGAACGTGCGGTTCACGTCGTACGACTCCTTGCGGCCTCCCATCAGCCGGTTCATCTCTGTCAGCGACTGGTCGGTGAGTCCCATCATCTGGTGGATGTGCTCATACTGGCGGTCGGTGAAGTGGTCCTGCTTGCCGTTGTACTTGCGGCTGATGGTGCGGGCCATGTTGAAGCAGGCATCGCCGATACTTTCCAGTTCGGATATTTCGCGGAGCATGGCGCGTATCTTGGCCTTCGTGTCGTCCGAGAGGTGGGCATCGCTGACGGTGTCGAGATACTTGGCAATCTCCAGCTCCATGTTGTCGCTGATGCCTTCGTACTTTTCAATACGAGTGTATAGTTTGTTGAATGTAGCCTCATTGGCCCCTTTTTTGCTGGCGTTGGAGCTCGAGAGGGTGAGCAGTTCTGTCACCATGCCGAACATACGCTGCATACGTTCTGAGAAAGCGCGTATTTCCTTCTGGGCTTCGAGCACCGAGAGTTCTGGGGTCTTCATGAAACCAGCCGTGATGAAATGCAGGCGGAAGTCCTCTTCCTCGTCCACCTTCTTCGGCTTGATGACCCAGCACACAAAGCGCTCAATCTGCGGGATGAACCAGATGAGAATAAATGTGTTGGCCACATTGAACGTTGTGTGGAAAGCAGCGAGCACAAAGGTCAGCTTGGCGGAGTTGGCCAGGAATGCGGCGTTGTCGGTGCTGTCCTTGGTCATCGCTACATCGTAGCCTACCCATCCGCATACCATGTCGATGAACGGACGGAAGATGAAGAGTATCCAGAAGACACCGAATACATTGAAGAACATGTGCGCCAAAGCAGCACGGCGTGCCTGTGTGTTGGCCGACATCGCGGCAAGGTTCGATGTGACGGTCGTTCCAATATTCTCACCCATCACCAGTGCGATACCCTGATAGATGGGCAGTGCGCCACTGGAGCACAGAATCATGGTAATGGCCATCACGGCTGCTGACGACTGCACACAGAACGTCAATACGCCACCCAAGAGCAGAAAGACGAGCGTCGTGAGGAACGATGTGGGGTCGAACGAGGCGAAGAAACTTAATACGGTCTCATTGTGTCCCAGGTCCATCTCGTTGCCCGTCAGTCGCAGGGTTGTCAGTCCCAACAGCAGCAGTCCTAATCCGAATAAGAAGTCACCGATGTAGCGATGCTTCTTCATATAAATAAGGATAATGCCGAAGAAGAAGCCAATGTAGGACACGATGCTGATGTCGAACGACATACCGGCCGACATAATCCAGGCCGTCAGCGTGGTACCGATGTTGGCACCCATGATGACCGAAATGGCCTGAGCCAGTGTGAGCAGGCCGGCGTTGACGAACGACACGGTCATGACGGTCGTTGCGGTTGACGACTGGACGGACGCTGTTACCAGCATACCCGTCAACATTCCAGTAAAGCGGTTGGTGGTCATGGCTCCAAGGACATGGCGCAATTGCGGTCCGGCCATCTTCTGCAGGGCTTCACTCATAGCCTTCATACCAAACATGAGAAGGGCGAGCGAACCGAGCAGTTTGAAAAGAACCAAAATAGACATATAGGACGGTTTTATTGATTATTCGGCCACAAAGTTAGAAAATAATTTTGAATTATGAGTTATGAATTATGAATTATTTTGTATCTTTGCAGCAAAATTATTACCTTAACACTATAATTTATGGTCGAACAAGTACAAATATACTGCCGCAATACGGGGCAGAAGCTCAGCGTACCTATGGGAGCAACGCTTGAGGAGGTCTACGGACTGGCAGGGCTGCAGATGGCGTATGGCCCAATGATGGCTCATGTTAATAATAAGGTGGAAGGCATGCACTTCCGGGTGTTCGGAGCCAAGGAGGTGGAGTTCCTCGACATTACCTCGCCGTCAGGGTTACGGGCCTACACCCGCACGCTCTTCTTCGTGCTCTGCAAGGCTGTCCACGACCTCTACGAACGGTGCAAGGTGTCTATCGACATCCCCGTGTCCAACGGCTACTACGTCGACCTCAACGTCGGCCACCCCGTCACCTTGGATGATGCCGGCCGCATCCGTCGCCGCATGCAGGAAATTATCGACGCCGCCCTGCCCGTCCACCGCTACCAGACCACCACCGAAGAGGCCATTCGCATGTTCGAAGCCCTCCACACCTTCTCGAAGGTGAAGCTGCTGAAGAGTGTAGGGCGCATCTATACCACCTATTACGAGATTGACGGCTACATAGACTATTATTATGGTGGCCTGCTCACCAACACCTCACAGCTCTACCTCTTCGGACTGGAGAAGTATTTCGACGGACTGCTGCTACGCATCCCCTCGGCTGCCCAACCCGACGAGCTGGGCGAGATGACGCATCAGGATAAGATGTTCGGCATCTTCAAGGAACACCACCACTGGCAGGACATTCTCGGCCTGCGTACCATTGGCGACCTGAACGAGGTCATTGACAATGGGCACTCGTCACAGCTCATACAGGTGAGCGAGGCCTTGCAAGAGAAGAAAATCGGCAGGATAGCCGACGAGATAGCTAATCGTCGCGGCATCAAACTGGTGCTCATAGCCGGACCCAGCAGCAGCGGCAAGACTACCACCTGCAAACGGCTCAGCGTCCAGTTAGCAGTCAATGGCATCAAGCCTATCCCTGTCTCACTCGACGACTACTTCCTGGACCGGGAACAGACGCCTCGCGACGAGAAAGGCGAATATGACTTCGAACACCTGCATGCCCTGAACCTGCCGCTGCTCAACGAGCAGATGAACGCCCTCTTCCGGGGGGAGGAGGTGGAGCTGCCACGCTATAATTTCCAGACGGGCAAGAGCGAAATGAGCGGACGCAAACTGAGGCTGCACGACGACGAGATATTAGTGGTGGAAGGCATTCACGCCCTGAACCCCGAACTGATGTCGCAGGTTCCAAGTGAACAGACGTACCGCGTTTACGCCTCGGCACTGACCACCCTGCTGCTCGACAAGCACAACTATATACCCACCACCGACAACCGGCTGTTGCGACGCATCATCCGCGACTTTAAGTATCGCGGCGTGTCGGCGGTCGACACCATCCGCCGCTGGTCCTCGGTACGTGCCGGCGAGAATCGCTGGATTTTCCCCTATCAGGAGAATGCCGATGCCATGTTCAACACCGCCATGCTTTTCGAGTTGGCCGTCATCAAGCGACAGGCTGAACCACTCCTGGAACAGGTGCCTGAGAACGTTCCCGAATATGCCGAGGCCTACCGTCTGTTGAAGTTCCTGCACTACATCAAGCCCATTCCCGAGACCCAGATTCCTCCTACCTCGCTTCTCCGCGAGTTCCTCGGTGGCTCGTCATTCGAGTATTAGAATAAAGGTATACAAGTTTCGCATGTATGAGGAGACAAGGAGTTCAGGGAGTTCCCTATCTACCAAGAGCAAGCGGAGCCGGTACTATTGATGCCGACGATATCAATGCTGAAAAAGAAAGAATGTCGTACTACAAAGAGAAGTATTTGTTATGAAGGTCTTTATTGACACCAACATCTTGATCGATTTTATAGCAAGGCGAGATCAATTCTATTATCCAGCGGCTAATCTCATAAATTTGGGTATCCTTAAACCCAGAAAGGTCATTGGACCCTAAATCTACACAAAATCTTACAGAAATCTTTTCGGATTCTCCTATTTGTGTAAGATTTAAGGCAGATTTAGGGTCCTTTTGAGTCTAACGACCGATTTGGGATAAAAGCATAAAATATGGGGGGATTTTGTGCTGAGTTTGAGAAACACGACCTTTCATGATGTAGCAGATAACCAATCTTCACGCGCGCGAACCTGAATATTTATAAAATAGCTATCTTTCTCTTGTCAAAACGCCATCCAACCCACCATTCAAAACTTTCTGTGAAAGAATTCTGGGATTTTTCTTGTTTGTTTCAATTTTTCTTTCTATCTTTGCGCCATCGCTTGTTAGTCCACTTGTGGGCGGCGGGCGGTCTTATATATGAGAAAGACGTTTTCGGACGTCTGTCGTTGTGAACAACGAACTTCGCAAATCCGTAAACTCACAACAGGCAGATGACAATGAAACGTCTGCGTGGTAGGTTGTATATATACCTATTTTATATATGTACCTACTGGCGTGGGCTACCTGCATTGTCTATCCTGTGTGAGTTAGGCAATGCGAAGGCCTGTTGTTCCAGGATAGGCAAAAGAAACAGACACCTACGCCTTTTTTGTATATCTGAGGGAACCTGGAACTATAGAATAATGGCCGATTTTGGGGTGTTTGTAGGCATAAATTTATCTATTTATGTGGAGAGAATATCATCGAGGGCAGATTATCGAGAATGTAAGTCCCGATATGGAGCTATTATTGAGGTCTCTTTTTGACTCAATCATAGAAGTAAAAGAAGAGTATTTGTTTTGGTCGATAAGTGGAGAGATTGAGAAAGAAAACCTTCAGTATGTAGAAAGGGCATTTGCATATGAATTATATTTTCAATGGAAAATGAATAAAACCATATGTGGCACTCCTATGTATAGAATTCAAGATAAATATAGAATAAATGCAGAAATAAGAAAGGATTTCGACCTGTACGGTTAAAAAGTCCCCTATCAACTTGCCATCCGATAGTCAAT